>CAZXMW010000070.1:0-17666 GCA_964641415.1 uncultured Thermoanaerobaculia bacterium
GCGCCGACGTCATGCGCCGCATCGCCGCCCCGATGGTGGGCGGCATCGTGACCTCCTTCTTCGGCGAGTTGCTGGTTTATCCGGCGATCTTCTTCATCTGGAAATCACTCGGTCTCCGCCGCACCGCACTTTTCGGCGCACACAACACCAACCCTCGAGGAAGAGTTGATGAGTAAAGATACTTTCTTGTGGTCGTGACCGTGTCTCTGGTCTCCCTTCAGTGGGCGGGGAGTAGGAAGTTCTTTTCGCACTGCCGGTAATCTACCTCCCGCCTCAGGCTCAGGATCGGCGGCGGACGTGGAGTCGGGGTGGCGTTCGGGGTGTGCCGGGGGCTGTCTCGAGGTTCTCCGGCCGCAACCGGGGCCGGAATGTCCGATGACGACGGGTTTGGACACACCGCGGCCAGGAGATGGGGACCATCAGCGACGATCGGCACCTCGCAGATCAGGGCGAGGGGATCCTCCACTTCCCTCTCATGGCCGCCGGTCGGCCGTGGGGGCGTGAGGCGTCACATTCGACCGCTCGCGGTCCGGGCGCCGGGCTGCACCCTTGTACTTCCAGACGAACAGCGCCGTCTGCTGAAGCCAGCGCAGTCGCTCGAAGGGCGAAAGCAACGCAAATGCACCGCCGTGCTCGCGGAACGCATCGTCGGGGATCCCCCCGATCACCTCCCGCAACCTCTCATCCATCGTCGTTCTCCTGACCGATCAATTTCTCCAGCGCCCGGATGTCGAACACACACGTCCTTGTCTCGCGGCGGATCGATCGCTCGCTTGAGCTCGAGCAGACGTTCAATGGTGACCACTCTCAGCACCATCTCTGGCATTTCGAGCGCGAGCGAGGCTGAAACCAGGTTCTCGTAGCTGAGCGCTTCAGTCAGGAAAACGTCCACCTTGCGCAGCGACATCTCCGGATCGGCGAGCATGAAGACGATCGCGTTCTTCTCTTCGACCATCGCGCGGACCGCGTCCGGATCGGCGAGGGCGTCCTCGCGGATCGACTCCAGGAAGAGCTGGTCGACGGGCTTGAAGTCGGTCCCGAAGCGCTCGTTGAGGAGGTCGATAAGCTGCAAGAGGAAGGAATAGAGATTTTGGTAGGCCACGATCGTCTTGCGGATTTCCTCGCGATCCTCTTCGGCGAGCCGCTTGTCGACGTACATCGTGTGCAGGAACGGGACCGCGCATGCTCCGCCCGTTGCCAATGAAGTCCAAGACTGATGCTGAGCACAATCAGCACTGCCAGCGTCACCCCGACAATCCGCTGGACTGGACGGCTCGGTCGAGTACATATCGCTGGCAGAGGATCGGACTCCACATCGCCCCAGTCGTGAGGTTGTGATCAGTGGCACCGTTCCGAGCATGTTCGACGCCGCTCGGAGGCCTCGATCAATCGGAGCACGCGAGGCCGATTGAACCGCTGGAGCATGACGGGATACACGTTGACCAGGGTATTGATCGCGACGAGCCAGCCTATGTGGCCGAATGAATACCTCCATGCCGCCCACACCGTGATCCCGGCGACGCACAGGGCGGTCAGGAGGTGAATCGTCTCCGAGCCGAGGGTCCAAGCCTCGTATCGTTTCAGATCCTCGAGGTTGTTCGTGATCGGCTCGCCCTTTCGAATGATTCTCTCCCAGCCGATCAGCTTCAGGACGCGAGCATAGAGCGTCACGCCGCACCAAATGTAGATCCGGCCGCCGCGTTCAAAGGCCTTGGCCGCGAAGTACCCGCTGCGAGCACTCGGCGCGATCACAGCTTCAGCGAGGATCGTGAAGTACGCCATGAATACGAAGTTGACGGTGATCGCATAACCCAAGTGATCGATCGCTACAACAGTCGCCAAACAGACGCACAGATACAGAATTTTGCATAGTACGAGCCCGGCCACCGCGAGCTTGAGTACTTTCATTCGCCAACACCCCCGAACACCAAGTTAAGCTGCGAAGCGGTTCTGGCGCGGCAATTGCGCCAGCAATTGACGTGACAGGTTCCTTCGTCTGCTTCAACTTCATGTTAGGGCTCCAGCTCGCGCGCTCGTCGATCAAGACAGTACCTCGAACCACTGCCGGATCTTCTCCGCCATCAACTTACGCCGCTCCTGCAGGAAGGCTTCGTAGTCGAACGGGCCGCCGTTGAGCAGGTTGGCGGGCACGCAGTTCTCGGAAAGATTTGCGCGAAGCACTCCCTCGTCGGTGATCCCGCCGTAACGCTTCTTGCCGCCGTTGACCTGCTCGGCTAGTTCGCCGAAGTATTGCTCGGGCGGCGTGTCCCCAATGGCGATGTTGATCTCGCTCTGGGCGATGACGAAATTGGCAATCTGGTTGTATCGGCCCCGAGTCAGGCCCCGCTTCTGGAGGTGCTTCCGGGGAAAGACGTGGTGCTTGTCGCCCCGGTTGAGCAGCAGGTCGCGTACGGTTATGTCCGTGGACAAGAAGCCCTTTTCCCCCAGCCTTGCCTGCGCCGCCTGATAAGCGATGAAGTACGGGCTCATGGAGGAAGACGTGTCCATTACCTGGGGCAGCATCCCGATCCAAAAGGTCGGGGGTAGCTCGTTCTCGATGACCGTCGTGGTGTAGGCCTGGACTCCCTGGACATCGATCTGGCGGATGTCGACGTCGAAGGCCGTCTCCGGACTTCCGGCGTAGCGCCCCGTCAGGATGGACATAGCGTACCAACGGCGCACCATCCGCTCGATGTCGTCGGCGGCGAGGCCGTCGTGCCGACCGCGCAGGTAGAGGATGTAGGCGAAGTTGACGGCGTTGCGGCTGCGAATCAGGTCGCTGACGAGGAAGCCTGAGGATCGCAAGATCATGGTAATGCGGTCGAAGTGCGTCTTGCTCATGAACGCAAGGATGCCGTCCTTGAGGCGAGCGAAAGACTGCTCGGCGACTGCCTCCTCGTACTGCTTGGTTTCGAAGTTCCGGCCCGACAGCAGAGCCACTAGATCCTGGAGCTTCCCGCGGCCGAACTCGGACGTGAACGCGACGCGAAGCATGTCGGTGTAGGTTGGGTCGTAGAGATCATCGTTGACGTCCTTCAGCCAGCGCATCCTGGGCCAGAACTCCGACTGTGCGAAGACCTTGTCCCCTTTCTCGATCCGTGAGTGGAACTCCGGCGCCACGGCCAGGTGGCAGAAGTAGTCGATCGCCTTGCGGAGGAGGTTGCCGCCGAAGCTCTCGTTGACCGCAATCTTCGACATGGCGAAGTCGGCTTGAGACAGCTCGGTCCCGGCCGAGTTCACGCGGATGAAGATCTCGGTCACGGTCTCGATGTCTAGATCCTCCGCCAGCTCGATCAGGCCCACATGGTTGTTGATGATCTTGCCGACCCGTTGGAGGAGTTTGCCGACGCTCTTGCGGTCGGCTCCGGGATTCCCCTCGACGTAGCGCTCCGTCAGCTCGATCAGATCGGCGTCGGGGTGGAAGAGCGCCGAAACGTCGTCGATCCATGCGGCATCCTTCGCGATGGCGGGGTTGCGCACCTCAAACCGCTCCTCACCAGGGTGGAAGGCGATGCGGATGCGTACGGTTTCGTAGTCCTTGGTGAGCACCTCACGGCCCAACAAGGCGGCCATGAGCGCGGTCACGCGCTGCTGGCCGTCGATCAGGATGCGCTTGCCTGCGGAGGGAGTGCCATCCTTGAGCTTGACCGTCGGGTTGCGCCAGGCGATCAGGTAGCCGACCGGGTAGCCCTGGTAGAGGGAGTCAAGCAGGTTGCGGACCTTCGTCGCCTCCCACACGAAGGGACGCTGGATCTCGGGTATCGCGATCTCGCCCGACTTCACCCAGGTCAGCAGGGTTTCGATGGGGTGCGGAGTGACGGAGTAGCGTTGGGTTGCCATGCCTCAGGCTCTCGAAATCGCGAAATCAGCCATGGTCAGTTCCTCACCGTACAGCGTTACTCTGGAGCCCTAACGGCAAAGCTCACCTGCCTGCGCCTTCGGCGCGGGTCTGGTGGAGCGATTTGTTAGCAGGTCTCTCCCTTGCGAAGACCAGCACATGACCATCCATGTCCATGCTGTACGCTGCTTCATGACCCCAATCGCGTAGGGAAAGTCCGCTTAATTCTCGACCGCCGAACTGTAACGAACGTTTGTGAAACAGCGCCGGATCATCGACGAAAAGATAAATCTCACTGCGGGGAGTACCCCGTGCGTCGTCCGGGTTTGGCAGTTTCTCGCCGAGCAGCCGCTTAATCCCAGCTACGGGCATGAGGCCGAGCACCGCTCCATCATTAAGCAGAAACTCTGTCATACCCGGAACGTCAAGAGTCGGGCGAGTTCCAAGAACACTCTCATAGAACTTCGCGCTTGAGTGCTGATTCGATACATAGAGGATGAAGTGTGCTTTCATGTGAATCCTGACTGCTAACCATTGATTATGTGGAAGTACGCATTTGCAGGGGCCGTCGGGTTGCCAGCATTCATGATGAAGGCATCATGCTGGTTCCTGCTCACGTGTCAAGGGAGGTCGGAAAGCATGTACCACCGACTGAGTCCGAGATCCCGGCCGGGTTGTCGGTCGGGGGGTCGCTTGACATGGTGCGCAACGCACGAAACGGCGGGGCGGGAGACGCTGGTTCATCTCGCATACCGCCGGATGAGCAAGTGATTGGTTCTCATATCTTTGTCGGAGGTCAATCCCTTCTTCGTCGCGCTCGGTCTTGCCACGACTCGAACCGGATTGACGGCGGCGGGGCGCCTTTGTTCGACGGGTCGTGAACTGGTATAAAAACAGCGCAAGTCGGGTCGCCGGCCTTCGCACCGCTGCGCCGAGCCGTGACGCGTCGCCGGATGGTCGTCATTCCTGCACCATGCGGAGGTACACATAGCATGACAGTCGCAAAAAAGCGCCCGCCCAGGGGATAGGAAGTTCCTTTCGCACTGCCGGTAGTTTGCCAACGGCGTCGCAGGCGCAGGATAGTCGGACGACGTGGCGTTGGGGTGGCGTTCGGGGTGTGCAGACGACGGGTCTGGACACACCGCGGCCAGGAAGGTGGGAACCAACAGCGACGATCGGCACCTCGCACCCCACAACGCCCGATGATCAGGAATGATCAGAACGCGGTTTCGAGAGTCGGTTCCTCTGGTGGCGCCCGCTCACTCGCGCCCGCTCTCCCCGCTCCCCGCGGCGCTCGAGGTGGCGCAGGATCTGGTTGACGACCTGGTGGTCGAGGATGAAGGCGATGACGCGCATCCCTGCCTGCCGGCAGGCAGGTCGCCGCCACATCGCGGACAGACGAGAGGGTCGACCTCGTACACCCGCTTGATCAGCTCCGACCAGCGACGACGGAGGGTGCGCTCGTCCGGCGTGGCGTCATCAGGGCCCCTTCGACCACGAGCTCGATCACGGTCTCCCCCCTCGAGCTCGCGAAGACGTAGGCCGGCCTCTTTCGGCGATCCGGTCAGCCGGAGTCGTCGAAGGCAGCTCACTGAGGGGCGAGCCGGCCGCGGGCGATGGGGACGACGCGGTTGACGGGAGATGCCATCCGCAGCTCCCTGTCGCGGCAAAGGACCAGAGCGAGGCACTGGCGATACACATACATCGCTAGCGTGCTGTATGATCCATTCATGAAGAGGATGCAGCTACTGATCGACGAGGAGCTCGACGAGGCGCTGGAGCGACAGGCGCGCGCCGAAGGGACATCAAAGGCCGACCTCATCCGCCGGTTCGTCCGGATGCACGTTGAGACTCTCGAGCCGCTGGAGAACGATCCGCTCCGCACGATGGCCGGTGCGGACGACTTCGAGCCGGCGCCGATCGACGAGGTCGTCTACCGGTGATCTTCGTCGACAGCTCGTACTGGATCGCGCTGCGGAACCGAAGGGACAGCCACCACGAGGCCGGGGTGAAGCTCCTCGAAGAGGCCGCCGACCAGACGCTGGTGACCACCAACCACGTCCGCGGAGAGACGTGGACGTATCTCCGCCGCCGCGCCGGTCATCGGGCCGCCGTCGCCTTTCTCGACGTGCTTGAGGCATCCCCCAGGGTGCGCGTGGTCTCCGTTGACCCGAGCCAGGAGAAACGGGCACTCACCTGGCTCCGCCGCCGTTCCGAGCGGGAGTACTCGTTCGTCGACGCAACGTCGTTCGTCGTCATGAACGCGCTCAACCTCTGGGCGGCCCTCGCGTTCGACGGCGACTTCACCGCAGCTGGCTTCGTCGAGCGGAGGCCGTGAGCGCCCGGGTGGGTGCCGACGATTTTGGCGATCCTGGCGCTCACAGCTCAGCTCAGGAGTACGCGGGATGCATGTATGCGACCGCATCGCAGAACACCGTGGCCCTCCCCCGCCGACCACATCGATCGCGACGACGTCCAGAGGCGTGCCTCCGGCCGAAACGGCGCTGCAGCGCCCAGTACTCACCCCAGGCGCGAACGCGGAGCTGGTCGATGAGGATGCGCTCGAGGGCCTATGCGAGGCGTTCGGCGATCTGACGGTTGGTGACGAGGGGGATGCGAATTCGACCACGGTGCGGCGGATGATGTCGCCGACGGCGACGAGGTCGTGACCTCGGCGCAGTTCCTGATCGACTTCGAGTCGCACCTCCGGGCGGCAATCCAGAAGATGATCGAGGGAAAGCGCGGAGGAGTTCAGTCGTTAAACAGACAGAATTCGAAATTCAAAATTAGATCACTGATTGATCGTGAGCCTGGGTTAGTAGTCTGGCACGGTTACGCGGCCGGAGGGCCGGCGAGGTGATCTGTCCTCGATCACTTGGTCGGGGATCTCACCTCGCCAGATCCATGCAGTGTCGTGCCATTCGGGTGGAATGGCATCGAAGCCGCCCCAGTACAGAACGCGGCCGGTCTCCTCCGGAAAGGGAGTCGCCACCACGGTTCGGATCGACTGCAGCCAGACTCCCACCGGGGCGTCCTCCGGATCCCAAACCGCGCCCCATGTGTAGGTGGCATTCTGGAAACGAACGAGGTAGTAGGCACCGTTGAACGGTGGCTGGAATCGCTGCGGTGGGTTGACCCAGGTCCCGATGACACGCACAGCCGCTCCTGTAACGGGATCGATAACCTCGGGCATGTCGTTATAGGCGGCCAAGGTCGCGGTCCCACCGAGCCCATTCCAGAGCTCGAAGAAGAGGTCTCTGAAGTTGACCTCGACCGTGACCTCGTGCCCCCGCATCGGGTCGATGCGGACGACGGTGGCGTCGGTCTCAAAGGCGCCGATCAGGACCTCATGATCGCCACCGAGAGGATCGCTCACCGCTGTCAGCCCCCGCAGATTCGCGGTCTTTCCCTCCACAAGAGGCCACTCCCAGATCACTTCCCAACCCGGATCGGGGCCATCGACCCGCCGGAACAGGCCCCCGTCCAGGTCGTGCGGGTTCCCATTGCTGGTCACGGCCACGTACAGCTGACCGTTCGCCGTAGCCGCCGAGAGCATGCGCTGGTTACCGACCAGCTCTGGAACCGGATCCCAAACGAGCTGCCCTGGCGCCAGTGCGTCGTAGACGCCTCGGTACAACGCGGAGGAGGAGAATCCGGCGAACACATGGTGGACCCCGGTGATGGCGTCGCGATGGTCGACGATAAATCGGGCGTAGTTGAGAGACGAAGGCGAGGCGTTGGGATCGACCGGCATCTCCGTCCACTGTCCAGAAAGATCGTCGCGAGCGTACAGCACCGCCTCTCCCCCGGCTTGCTGTGGGCTGGCCACCAGGAGTGGCACCGGCTCGTCCAGGAGCCGGCCGCCTGCATCGGTGGTCACCGTGACGGAGTACAGCATCATCCGGCTCTGAAACCCGGGGCGAGGGAGCTCAACGTCGACCTGCCACGCCTCGCCGGGTCGGTTCTTCACCAGGATCTGAGCCCCCGGTACCTCTGGAGAGGAGTCGACCCGAGTCGACATGGCGGCGAACAGCCTGTCCTTGTGGCCCACCAGGAACACTGTCTCGGTGGCTGTGATCCCCTCGCCGAGCTCGAGATCCGACCGGAACCGTAACCGATTCAACGACGTTCGCCGATCCAGGAAGGCAAACACCTCCTCGGTGACTCGATCGCCCGGGGCCCCCATGTTTTGGTTGATCTCGGCGTGGGTCAGCTCTGGCGCCGCCACCAGCACCGTCGCGACGTTGGCGTCGACGAGCAGGTCGGCGAACGCCGTTGCGACGGTGCTGCGCTCGGGATCGCCCGCGGCGGTGAAACCGCCGGAGTAGAGGACAGCCATCGGCGGGTGATTGGCAGCAGGATCGATGTACGTTCGGGGCGAGGCAAAGCGCCAGGCTTCGGGCTCGTCCCCGAAGGTGACGAGATAGGCGTCTCCGAGATCACCGTCTCGTGCGAGCCACTCGATGTCATACGCCTTGGTGTCGTTGGAGACCGTGGCCGAGATGGCGGAAAGCTCGAGGTTGTGCGTCGCCAGGTAACGTGGATCGCAGCTCACGAGCGCCACCAGATGGGCCCCCGCAGAGTGCCCCATCAGAACGATATCCCGCCGGTGGCCGCCAAAGTCCTCGGCGTGGTCACGGAGCCAGGCGAAGGCCGCAGCAACATCCTGGGCGTGAGCAGGGAAGGAGGCATCGGGCGCCAATCGATAGTTGGTCGAGGCGAAGACCCATCCCCTCGCCACGAAGGCATCGGCCTTCAGACCCACGTTGGCCTTGTCTCCATTCTGCCATCCTCCGCCGTGGACGTACAGGATCATCGGTCGGGACGGTGGCGCATGGTCGTCCCAGTAAACATCCAGCGACAGGAGGTTCGAGTCGATCCCCTCGATCGTTGCGTACTGGAGGTCGCGTTCCAGTCGCAATGCCGCCGAGGCGGACACCACGCAGGCGACGACGGCGACGACACACAGCACGCTCGCGAGTCTCATGATGGATAGGACGTCCCCCGAGATCCCGAGGTTGACGCCGCGTTCATTCCGCGCTCCAGCGGTTCCCGATGCTGTGGGGTCACCCGCCGTGCCGGTCGGAAGGTCCGATGACGACGGGTCTGGACACACCGCTGCCAGGAGGTGGGGACCATCAGCGACGATCGGCACCTCGCGCCCCACCACCTCCGGTGATCAGGACGCGGCCTCGAGAGTCGGCTCGTCAGGTGGCGCCCGCTCACTCGCGCCCGCTCTCTCTACTTCCCACGGCGCTCGAGCTGGCGCAGGATCTGGTCGACGACGTCGTGGTCGAGGTCCAGCGCCCCCTGGCGGAGGTGGTGGTGTCCGGCGTCGTCACCTCGATCCTGCTCACGCTGATGGTCCTGCCGGTGCTCTACGAACGCTTTGGAGGCGGCACAGAGACTCCCGCAAGGGTGGGCGGGATCCGCATGCGGGTACTGTGAGTCGGAACCTGGTGACGGCGAAAGCCGCTCCCAAGTCTATGCTCAGTACAAGTATGGCCTTCGCGGTGGCCGGATTCGCATGATCCGATCGATCCGAAGGCGGATCGTGCCCCGCCCGTGGTGATCCTCGAAAGCAACGGTGCCGTCGGCCCGGACCCAGGTGTCGTCCGGCCATTCCTCGGGTACGTCCCCGGTGACAGCCACGGCGACGGGTACGGCGTCTGCAACGCAGCACGTCATGACGAAGCGGTACAGCAGGGTGGCATCGGGCCCGTAATCCCCGGCCAACTCCGGTGCGCGCGTGATCATGCCGTCGACCCTGACCCGGTGGCCGTCGTAGTGTCTCGCTTTCCTCCAGAGGTCGGCGAGCGTGGCGACGCGCAGACCGTCCGACGCCGCCGCAGCCGCCTGGTCGACGAGCGGCGGGCCGTCCGCGGCGCCACTCTGTTCAAATCCAGTCCACCGCTTTTCGAAAGCACGGCTGTCGAGCACGACATCGCTGGCAATCGGGAGGTACGCCAAGGGCGCTGCGAGCACGAGCCACCGCATCGCCTCCGCAAACGAGGGTCGTTCGGGGTCGCTCGATCGACCCATCTCCGCGAGGGCGAAGCCGATCAGCGTCAGGACGGCCAAGCCCAGAAGCCATGCAAAATCCGGTCGCAAGAACGTCTCATGACCCCGATCGCCAAGCAAATGGCTCAGTGCATAGAACCAGGCTCCGTACAGAAGCACGCGCCAGTAACGTCGTGGAACGGAGAACAGGCCCTTCATGGCGCCAGAACCCCCGAGATTTCGAGGACGACACTCACGAACAGCACCGCCACGAGAATTGCGGTCGCCAGGACGGCGATCGCACGCCGGGTGAACAGTGTGCGGTACATCAGCAGAAGCTTCAGGTCGAACATCGGGCCGGTCAGCATGAACGCGATCTGGGCGGGCAGGGGAAGGAGGCCCCGGAAGGAGGCCGCGATGAAGGCGTCCGCCTCGGAGCAGAGATTCAACAGAATCGCCAGGGCCATCATGGTGAGCGAGGGAAGCACCGGCAGCGCGGCGAACTCGAGGACGGATCGGCGCTCGAGCACCGTCTGCGCAAACCCGGCGATCGCGGCGCCGATCACCAGATAATGAGCAACCGTCAGGAAGTCGTCCGACGCGTGGTGGAGGGCCTGCAGCATGCGCCTGGCAAGGGGAGTGCCGTGCGCAGGCTCCCCATGGTCATGCGAGCAGCCATGGGATGACTGCCCCGATGCGTGCTCGTCCTTGATGAACGCGCTGCGATCGGAGAACACCCGCCCCATCAGCAGTCCCACAGCCACTGCAATGACGTAACCGCAGCCGAGTCGCGCGGCGACAACGCGCCAGTCGAACGCATACGCCAGGGCGGTCGACGTCCCCACGATCGGGTTGACGATCGGGCCGGCCAGCAGATAGGCGATGGCCCCTGACAGCGGCAACCCCTTCCGTGTCAGCCGACGGACCACCGGAACGACGGCGCATTCACACAGCGGGAAGACCAGCCCCAGGGCTGCCGACATGCAGGTCACCGCCCAGGGCTGTCGCGGCAGGTGGGCCATCAGACGCTCTCGGCTGACGAATACCTCGATGAGTCCGCCGACGCCCGAACCGATGAGCATGAAGGGCAGTGCCTCCAGGACGATGCTCAAAAAGACCAGGGCGAAGGTCTGCACACCGGCGTTCCGGCCACCCACCAGGGGGAGGCACAGAAAGGCAAGGGCCGCCGACGCGACGAGCGCGTTCCTCCAGAGGGACGGTTGAGGCGGTGGCCGAAGATCCGCCGTATCGCAGCATGCCGGACGGTGGTCACGATGCGAGGATGGATCAACAGGCTGAGTTGCCGGTCGGGAAGAGGTCATCCCTCGACCCGACGCCATATTCGTTTGCCGCCCAGCGCCACGAGGTAGGTTGCGCCGGCGACCTGGATCACCGTCGCCCCGGTGGGAAGCTCCGGACCGTAGCTCAGAACGATGCCGCCGAGCGTGAACAGGAAGCAGAGCGCGGACGCTCCGAGCATCGCGCTCCACAGGCGCCGCGCGAACTGCAGGGCCGTCGCGGCCGGCAGCGTCAGGAGGGCGATCACCATCACCAGGCCCACCACCTGGGTCAGGAGGACCACCGTCAGCGAGATCAACACGAGGAGCAGCGTGTGATAGAAGCCGACGCGAATGCCGCGCAAGCGGGCCAGCTCGGGCTGAAAGCTGATGATGAGGAATCTGTCGTAGAAGAGCAGCATCAGCGCGACGATGACCGCGTCCAGCACGACCATGTGGCCGAGGTCGGAGGCGCCGACCATCAGGATGTTGCCGAAGAGGTAGCTCATCAGATCTTCGGAGTACCCCGGCGTCGCGGTGATGAACGAGATGCCCACCGCCATGCCGATGGCCCAGATGGCGGAGAGCACCGTGTCCTCGCGTTGCCGTCCCGATCCGGTGACGACCGCGATGATCAGCGCCGCGACCACCGCCGCGACGGTTGCACCAAGGAGGGGGGTCGACCACTCGATGCCGTGGACGCGCTGCAGGTACCGCGCCGCCCCCATGCCCCCGAGAACGCAGTGCGCGATGGCGCCGGCCACGTACGTTGTGCGTCGTACCACGACGAAGCTCCCGACGACGCCGCACGCCACCGACGCCAGCAGGCCGGCCAGGACTGCGTACTGGAGGAACGCGTGTCTCAGGAGGTGCTCCCAGAACAGGCTCATGGGCGGACCTCGTCGCCGTGGTGCGGCTCGTGCACGATGTCGACCGGGTCGAGAACGTGACAGCTCGGATCATGTTGGAGCACCGTCATGTCTCCGCGGTGAAAGGCATGCAGCTCGCCTTCGGTGAGGTCGTCCACGCGGGCAATAGACGCGGCGCGGTTCACGCATGCGACGTGCGAGGCATGGCGGGTCACCACGTTTAGGTTGTGCGAGACGACAACGATCGTCATATTTGCATTGAGTTCGTGCAGTAGCTCGTAGATCTCGTGCTCGACGGCCGTGTCCACGTTGGCGGTGGGCTCGTCGAGCAGCAGGAGATCGGGATCCGACGCCAACGCCTGCGCGATCAGCGCACGTTGGCGCTCGCCGCCGGACAGCTGTGCCAGGGCACGTCGGCTCAGGTGCTTGAGACGCACACGCTCCAGCGCCCGGGTGGCCTTTTCGCGGTCGCTTCGGCGGTACGGACCCAGCCAGTGTCGGTCCGCCCGCCCCATGAGCACCACGTCCAATACGCTCACCGGAAACTGCGCATCGAAGGCGAGGTGCTGGGCAACGTAGCCGATGCGTTTTCGTCGACGCTCCGGCGCGTCGCCGAAGACCCGGACCGTCCCTCGCTGAGGTTTCAGCAGACCCAGCGCCAACCTGACCAGTGTCGTCTTGCCGCCGCCGTTGGGTCCGACCACAGCCACCAGACTGGTGTCCGGCACCGACAGCTCGACGTTGTGCAAGACCTCCTCGCGGTCATAGGCAAAGCAGACACCACTGAACTGGAGTGCGGCTCGAGTGCTCACGTTCTGGCTCACAGCGTCTCCGAACCTCTCATCACTCGTGTTTCTGGAGCGCCTCGTGAATCGCCGCCGCGACTCGTTCCAGATTGGCGACGTAGTCTCGCGCGAGGGGATCGATGGGCACCACGGCGCCGTCGATGGCCTCGGCAACCCGCTCGGCGGATTTGGTGCTGAACTGGGGTTGGACGAAGATGAAGCGCGCGCCTTCGCTCTTCGCCATCTCGATCACCCGGGCAAGCCGCTGCCCGCTCGGGTCCTTCCCCTCGATCTCGACGGGCGTCTGCTCGAGCCCATAGGCATCGGCGAAGTAGCCCCAGGCCGGGTGGAACACCATGAAGACCTTCCCCTTGACCGGCGCCAGCGCCTCGACGAGGTGGGCGTCGAGCGCGTCCAGATCCTCGACAAAGGCACCAAGGTTCTTCTCATACGTCGCCCTGCCCTCCGGGTCGACGTCGATCAGCGCATCCGCGATGGTCCGGGCCTGGACCTTCACGAGCCGGGGGCTGAGCCAGATGTGCGGATCAGTGCCGCCGTTACCGTTATGATGGGCTTTCATCTCGCGAAGCGTGATCCCCTTGCGCGCGTCGACGATCCGAGGTCCCTTCGCCATCCCTTCGATCTTCGGGACGAAGGCGTTTTCGAACGGCACGCCGATGCGGAAGAAGATCGTCGCCTCGGACAGGGCCGCCATCTGGCGCGGCGTGGGCTCGTAGGTCGCGGGACTGCTGCCCGGCGTCACCAGCGCCTGCGCCTGGACCCGATCGCCGCCGACCCGATCGACGAAGTACTCCTGGGGCAGGATGCTGGTGAAGACGGTGATCCTGTCCGCTTCTGCCGCCGCACCGACGGTCTGGAGCATGCAGAGCATGCCCAGGATCAGACTCACGGCCCTGCTGCTGCAGTTCATGTCGCATTTCCTCTCTTGAGTTCCGTTTTGGTCGGCGGCTCATCACCGTGTTCCAGACAATCCGGACAGTGGCCTCGGATCTCCACCGACGCCTGCTCGACGGACTGGGCCCACGGCCCGTCCACCGACATCGAAGTGGTCAGCTCGACCGGCAGACAGGCAACCCGACCGCAGTCTTCGCACACGAAGTGCGGATGGCGGTGCACGGCGCCCCCGGGCGGCGCCAGAGCGTATCGATCGATGCCCTCGGCGCGGGAGACGACGGGTGCAATGCCGGTTTCGCGCAGCCTCACGAGGTTGCGGAAGACCGTTGCCGGATCCCAATCCGTGTTCCCGATCCGGGCGAGCACGTCGCCGCAGGAGAGCGGGCCGTCCGATTCGGCCAGCACGCGAAGCACGGCAAGGCGCGGTGCCGTCGCTCGCAGGCCACGCTCGTGCAGGATTGCTCGCGCTTTGTCCCTGGTGATGTCCATAACGCCTCCCCGAACGATGGACCGGCGACCAACGTCATTGTAGGGAAAGGAACTTGCATCTGCAACTGGATTTGCATCAGCAACCTACTTGCGTTTATAATGCAGGCTCGATTTCGCAGATGCAAGTCGTATGCACCAAGATATTGAACCGGCAAGAATTAGGAGACACCATGACCATGACCATGGCGCATGCTGAAGCTGACAGGCGGCTTCCCGTCACCGTGCTGTCGGGCTTTCTCGGAGCTGGAAAGACCACCCTCCTCAACCAGGTGCTCAACAACCGGGAGGGCCGGCGCGTGGCGGTGATCGTCAACGACATGAGCGAGGTCAACATCGACGCGGCGCTCGTTGAACGCGGCGGGGCCGAGCTCTCACGGACCGAGGAGAAACTGGTCGAAATGTCGAACGGGTGCATTTGCTGCACTCTCCGCGACGACCTTCTCGCTGAGGTCTCCCGCCTCGCCAAGGAGGGTCGCTTCGACTATCTGCTCATCGAATCCACGGGGATCTCGGAGCCCATCCCGGTCGCTCAGACCTTCACGTTCGACGACGAAGAGGGCGTCAGCCTGAGCCAGGTGTCGCGTCTCGACACGATGGTCACGGTCGTGGATGCCGCGAGCTTCCTCTCCGACTACAACGCCGCCGAGGCACTCCAGCAACGCGGCGAGTCGCTGGGCGAGGACGACGAGCGGACCGTGGCCGATCTGCTCGTCGACCAGATCGAGTTCGCCGACGTCATCGTGCTCAACAAGCTCGATCTGGTGAGCGACGAACAGGCCCGCGAAGTGGCGGCCGTCGTCACAGCGCTCAATCCCGGCGCCATGGTGCACATGGCGACGCGCGGACGGGTGCCCCTCGAGTGCGTGATGGACACGGGCCTGTTCGACTACGCGAAGGCCGCGAGTTCTGCCGGTTGGATTCGAGAGCTTCAGGGCGAGCACACCCCGGAGACCGAGGAGTACGGGATTTCGTGCTTCACGTATCGAACCTCGCAGCCGTTCGACGCCGAGAAGCTGTGGGCGTTCCTCAACGACGACGACAACTGGCAGGAGGTGCTCCGCTCGAAAGGGTTCTTCTGGGTCGCGGCGGATCATCGGGTGGCCTACGAGTGGTCCCAGGCCGGCGCCGTCAGCGACGTCCGACCGGCCGGGATGTGGTGGGCCGCCGTACCTTACGAGCACTGGGGTCACCCCGAGGGCCAGCGACCCGACCAGCAACCGGGCTGGCATCCGCGCTTCGGCGATCGCACGCAGCAGATCGTCTTCATCGGTCAGCACATGGACGAGGCCGGCATCCGTGCTCGGCTCGACGCGTGCCTGCTGGACGAGCACCTCGCCGCCGCCGACAGCTCGTCGTGGTCGGGGCTTGAAAACCCCTTCCCAGAATTGCAATCGGACGAGGACGCGGCGTAGCAGGAGCTGCGCCCTCTCGGCAGCGAGGAATTGGTCATGAACACGCATCCTCGAACCGACAGCACGCTGGCCGGGCTGGACTGGCTGATCATCGGCGGCGGGATCCATGGCGTCCACATTGCCGCCCGGCTCATCGGCGAAGGTCGAGTGGCATCCGAGCGGCTGCGCATTCTGGAACCCGCGGACCGGTTGCTCGCGCGATGGCGGACGTGCACCGCGACGACGGGCATGACCCACCTCCGCTCTCCGTCGGTCCACCATCTCGACCTCGATCCCTGGTCGCTCCAGCGCTTTGCCGGCGCGCAGACTGTCCCCAGGTCCAAGCTCTTCACACCCCCGTACGACCGGCCTTCGTTGGAGCTCTTCAATGCGCACAGCGACCGGGTGGTGGCGGCCTATGCGCTCGAGGACCTGCACATTCGCGGTCGCGCCGCGGCATGCGAGGTCCACCGCGATGGTGTGGCCGTTCGCACCGCCGACGGGGTCGAAACCGACGCGCGCTCCGTGGTGCTGGCGATCGGTGCGAGCGAGCAGCCGGAGTGGCCCGAGTGGGCGCCGCGGGCCCACCCTCGCATTGCCCACGTGTACGAGCCGGGCTTCGCGGGATGGCCGTCTCCCGACCTTGAGGTGGTGGCCGTCGTGGGCGGTGGAATCTCGGCCACCCAGGTGGCGCTCCGGCTGGCCGACGAAGGCCATCAGGTTCACCTCATCACCCGGCACCATCTCCGCCGGCATCAGTTCGACAGCGACCCGGGCTGGCTCGGCCCGAAGTTCATGGCGAAGTTCCATCGTGAGCGGAACCTCGACCGGCGTCGCGCGATGATCCTCAAGGCTCGTCGCCGGGGTTCGGTGCCGCCGGACGTCCGGCAGGCCCTCCACAAGGCCGTCGAGCAGGGGCGGATCGCCCGCCACGTGACTGAGATCGAGGAGGTCGTGGCTGGGGGCGACGGGCTCCGACTTTGTCTGGCCGATGCCGAGTGCCTCGATGTGGAGCGCATGCTGCTCGCCACCGGCTTCGCGCCAGAGCGCCCGGGAGGGGCGATGGTCGACGAGCTGGTCGCCTCTGCCGGATTGCCATGCGCACGTTGCGGATACCCGGTGGTCGACTCGGCGCTGCGCTGGCATTCCAGGATTCACGTGTCCGGCCCGCTCGCCGAGCTGGAGCTCGGCCCGGCGGCGAGGAACATCGCCGGGGCTCGTCACGCCGCCGACCGGTTGGTCGAGGTGTGAGATGGCGTTTCATGCGACTCAAGCTCTCACGGGAGTGCGTCTGCCACGCCTCAGGGTGAGCTTTCGCTCGACAGAGCTGAGATTAGCCTCCGCCTGGCTATGCCTGGCAATGATCGGCTGGGCCCTCGCGGGAAGCTCGCTGGCTCACACCTGCATCCCTCGCTGCCACAGCGACGGCTGCCATTCGACGAGTGCCTGTCACAGCAAGACCGGGCTGTCCGCGCTCCACGTTGAGAATGCTCGGAGTTGTCCTGCGTGTCATCTGCTGCGCTGCCTCCAGCACACCATCTCTGTGGCGCCTCCGACCATTCTGAGCGCCCCCCATCGAGAGCCATACTCAACGATCAAACGTCGGTTCTCGTCGGCGCCGGTCCGCCCGTTCGGTTGCGCGCGCGCTCCTCCTCGCGTCTGAGTCCGTTCCGTCCGACAGCTCTGACGACGAAACAAACTCCAAGGAGGAGACCATGCCTACATCGAGCTTCAGGCGCCGCTTGGCGTGTGCAGCGTTTCTCATCGTGTCCCTATCGTCCATCGTCTTCGCGGTCGCACCCGCGACATCGCGAGCCGGCCACACCCTCGAGGGGCTGGTGGTCGAAGCGGGAAGCGCGACCGCTCTTCCCGGCGCCCAGGTCCACCTGGTCGAGCTGAACCGGGTCGTCTCGAGCGACGACCTCGGTCGCTTCGTTCTGCGCGACGTGCCAACGGGACGCTTCACTCTGGGCGTGCATCTCGCCGGCTTCGCCAGCTACCATGCGGCGATCGACATCCCGAGCGGAGAGATCACGGTCGAGCTCGAACCGGCGCGCTTCGAGGACGAGATCTCGGTCACCGCCTCGCCCTTCGCCGTCGAC
>CAZXMW010000071.1:0-17611 GCA_964641415.1 uncultured Thermoanaerobaculia bacterium
GCACGTGCTCGCGCAGACCGGCGTCCCGGGCGGCGTCGTCGACCGCCTCCACCGCCCTGAGGTAGCCGGCCAGAGGCACCTTGGAGTCGATGGCGATGAGCCGCCCCTCGGGCAGCTTGACGACCATGTCCGGCCGCTTGCCTTCCCCCACCGTGACCTGCTCGACGAAGTCGCAGTGCTCGCTCATCCCGGCGAGTTCGGCGATGTTGCGCAGGGCGATCTCGCCCCACCGGCCCCGCACCTGGGTGCCGCGGAGGGCGGACGCCAGGGTGGCGGTCTTGTCCTGCAGGCTCGAGGTCGCACCCTGCAGCGATGTCAGGTGCTCTTTGAGGGCGTCGTAGGCGCCGCGCCGCTCCTTCTCCATGGCGCCGGTCTTCTGGTCCAGGCTCTTCAGGGTCTGCTCGAGGGGCTTGAGCAGGGTCTCGATGGCCGCCTTGCGCTTCTCGAGGTCCCCGGCCGCCTCCTCGCGGGTGGTCTGCCAGCGCTGCTCGGCAAGCTTGAGGAACTGCCGCGAGCTGCCCTCGAGGGCGTCCGAGGCGAGGGCCTTGAAAGCGTCCTCGAGCTGCTTGCGCGAGGCCTCGACGAAGGCCTTCTGGGCGTCGAGCTGCTCGCGGGCGTTGCGCACATCGGCCTCGGCGGCCGCCGCCTTGCGCTCGAGCACGCCACGAGCCTCGGTGAGGCGGGCGACCTCGGCCTCGAGCTCGGCCCGACGCTCGGAGGCGGCCTCGGCCCTCGACTCGGCGGCCGCGGCCCGGGCCCGCTCGCGCAGCGCCGCAACGATCCATCCGAGCACGATGCCGACGGCGAGGGCACCAAGGACCCCGAGCGCGGCTGTCAGGGGTGAGAGTGTCAGGGTGTCCATGACACGCGATTGTAGCTGCACCGAGCGCCGCCGGGCCGCCTGCGGCGAACGGTCGACAACGCCGTTACGGGCGTCAACCTCTCACTTTCCCTCGCGACGGCGAGGAGCCCCTTGGGAGAGGGAGTGGGACAAGGCAGGGGGGAGGGTCCGGCTCCGGGACCGGGTTCGGCTCCGGGACCGGGTCCGGCTCCGGGACCGGGCCCGGCTCCGGGGCCCTGGTCCGGCTCCGGGGTTCTGGTCCGGCTCCGGGGTTCTGGTCCGGCTCCGGAACCGGGTTCGGCTCCGGGACCGGGTTCGGCTTCGGGACCGGGTTCGGCCCCGGGGTCCTGGTCCGGCCCCGGGACCGGGCTCGGCTCCAGGTTCGGACGCGGACACGGACGCGGGTCAGGAGGGCGTCGTCTTCAGAACGACTTTGTTGTAGACCACGAGCATGATCGCGGTCGAGGCGGCGAGAGCGGCGAACAGCACCCACATCAGGTCGGGGTCGTCGACGCCGGCAGGGCCGAAGTGCTGGTAGGCGACGCCGGAGAGCAGCCCACCGAAGAGGTTGCCGAGAGCGACACACCAGTAGAAGTAGCCCATGTACATCCCGACCTTGTCGGGCGGGGCGATGCGGCCGGCGTACTCCTTGGAGCGCGGGCTGGCAAGCATCTCGCCGAACGAGAAGACCAGAATCGCCGACACCACGATCCAGCCGGTGGCGCCGGCCAGGTAGATCAGGAAGCTGGCCACGGTCACCGTCACACCGGCGATGATGCTGGCGAGCGGTGAGATCCGCCGCACCAGGTACGAGATCAGCACCTGGAAGCAGATGATGCCGAAGGCGTTGAGGTTGATCAGGTACTCGGGCTTGATCTGACCGTTCTCGAGCAGGGCCCGGCTCCAGGCCTCGAGGTCGAGGCCCGAGCCGGTCACCGCCTGCAGGCTGGCCCACAGGTCGGAGGTGTCGACGTAGTCGCGAATGTACTCGGGCAGGGTCATGAAGATCTGGTTGAACGAGGTCCAGAAGCCGGCCATCAGCAGCAGGAAGACCAGGTATCGGCCCTCGCCCACCCGCATCGTCTGCAGGAACCAGGGGCCGTCGGCCCGGCGGCGGCTCGCCCGCAGCACCGCGTCGAGGATCAGGTTGAAGGCCAGCCAGACCCCGGCCACGGCGGCGACCCGCGGGAAGCTCCACCACTTGGAGCCCATGACCAGCATCACCAGCAAACCCGTGACGAGCAGGAAGAAGCGGAGGTTGCCCACGACCTCGATCATGCCGTCGAAGACCTGGCCGAGGCTGCGCTTGCTCTCGGCCTCCTCGTCGCGGGGCGGCTCAGTGTACAGCAGCAGGCAGGCGATGCCCATCACGACGATCCAGCCCGCCGACGCCCAGAACACGTAGGTCCAGGACCAGCCGCGGACGACCCCGGCGACGATCGGCCCGAGGAAACCGCCGATGTTGACCATCATGTAGAAGATGCCGAAGCCCATTGAGCCGGTCTCGGAGGTGGTGGTCTTGGCGACGGTGGAGATCACCACCGGCTTGAACATGCCGTGGCCGACTGCGACCAGGAAGTAGACTCCGAGGAAGCCCCAGAAGGTCCGCGGCGCGGCGAGCAGGATGTACGCCGGGGCCATGACCACCGCCGAGGCGATGAACATCCGCTTGAAGCCGTAACGGTCGGCCAGCGCGCCGAACACCGCCGGGAACAGATACAAGAAGAAGGTCGCGATGCCCTGGATCACGCCCCGGTCTTCAGAAGAAAAGCCGAGACCCCCGTCCGCCACCGCGTTGGTCAGATACAGGGTGGAGACGGCATAAAAGCCGTACCAGCCCATGCGCTCGAAAATCTCCATGACATTGGCGATCCAGAACGAGCGCGGAAACTGGCGCAAGACAGACATGAACGCTCCACCTTTCTTGGACCTGCCTCAGGGAGCGCGCCCCGAGGCAGGTCCAAGGCTCAGTACTTCAGATCCAGGGGGATGATACTGGTCCGGCCGCTGATCTCCTCCTGGATGCCGACGAAAACCCTCTGTTCGCCGCCCTCGATCTCGATCCCGGTGCGGTAGCTGAAGTAGCCCCGGGCCAACGCCTCGCGGTAACGGTCGGCAGCAACCGTGATCGGCTGCTCGTGGCTGGCAAGCGATGACTGGTTGCCTGCGGCATCCTCGGCGAACAGCGTGATCCAGACCGTGCTCCAGTACAGGTCGCCGCGCTCGATCATGTCGAGCCGGCCGTACGGAATCTGGATGTCGAGCGGAATCGTGACCCGCTTCGAGCCGGCAGCGCCGAGCCGGAATCGACTGTCGCCTTCGCCGATCTCGACCCGGGCTCCGAGCGGGTTGGCATCGGCGCCGAACAGCATCGCGGAGCGGATGTTTCGCCCCGAGCGGGCGGACGCCGGCTGATCGACATACGCCCGGCGCGAGACGACCCGGTAACCGGGGTGCGCCGGCAGCCGGACGTCGATGGCGTAGGTCGCGCCGTCGCCCGAGTGGTCGGCGACGTAGGCCAGGGAGTAGTGGTGGCTCAGAGTGCGGTTGACGCGGTCGACCGCCGTGCCGACGTCGTTGACGAAGATCGCGTCGCCGCCGGTCCGGGTCGAGGCCAGAAGCAACATCGACTTGCGGGTCCGCTCGAGCCAGTTGCCAAGGCTCCGGGTCTCACCGCCCGGATCGAAGGCGAAGTCAGGATCGGAAGCGGTCTCCGGCTCGGTCCCGAGCTCGTTGGGATCGCGGAACAACGACCCGCTGTCGAACGCGCTGTCGAGAGTGTCGGTAATGCCGACCTCGACATCCGAACCGAAGTCCACCCGGACTCCCGACGAGTCAACCACGAAGACCGTGAACCCGAGGTCCGCCGCCTCGTGAGCGACCTCCGACCACAGATCGTGCGCCGGATACTCGGTCGCCGCGTTGACGAAATCGACGGCGCCGTAGGACGGCGTCCACACGGTCCTCGGGTAGCCGGGCGTGAAGACCACCAGGGCCCGCCGGCCATCGACGGCGGCGTATCGTGCCATGGCGGCCAGAGCTGCGTTGCCGACCCGCAGCACCCGTTCCTCGAGCTCGGAGATGAACTCGCGGTTGCGTTGGCGGCGCTCGAAGAAGCTCTGGTCGCGTTCGCCGGACACCCGACTCGGCGACAGATCGTCGGTCAGCGCGATGGTCTGCTGGTCGCCGCGGGTCCGGATGAAGCGGACGTCCTCTACGGCGTCGAGAATCTCGCGGTGGTCGTCGCTGCGGTCGACCAGGGTCTCGAGAACCCCGTCGTAGACCACGATGCTGACGTTCTGACCATCGGGAATGCCGCTCCGGTAGACGGCGGTGAGTCCGTCGACGGCGCGGTTCCGGCCCTCCTTGTTCATGAGGTACAGATCGAGCAGGTAGACCAGCTCGACGGTTCGGGTCCGAATCCCGTCCTCGTCGCGCTCCGCCACCGCCCGGCTCCGTCGTCCGGACTCGGCGGCGTCGGAGGCGCTGCGCCACAGCTCGGCGAAGTTGGAAATGGCCTGAACCTCACCGTTCTCGCGAATTTCGAAGTCCGACGCGGTCAGTCCGACCACCGGTTCGCCGGTCTCCGGATCGACGACCCGGACCGGAACCTCGACCACATTGACCGTCGCCTCGCCACGGAACGATGCCGTCTGATCGTCGGCGAGGGCAGGCGCCGCAGCCAATAGCAGAGCCGCCGCAACACATCCGAATTGACCGAGTACCCTCATGAAGCTCAAACCTTTCTGCCGCGGTCGGGTCGCGCCAACGTTCCGTTGAGTGTACGCGACCGTCGTGAGCGGGGTTACCGGCGGAACGTTCGGAGCGCTCCGCGCGGCCGCCGTCACTCTTCCCTCAGATCTCCACCAGCACAAGTGTGAACGCCGGGTGACTATTTCGTCAGCCATGGGTGGGCCGACCGGCGACGCTGGGCCGCCTCCGCCGCGGGTCGGGGCGGACCGGAAGGCCGATGCATCAGGGACGGCCAGAACGCGGAAGCTGCGACCGCCGCCTACCGCCGCCCGTGTGCTCTCATGACCCGATCGCGGATGTCGTCTAAAAAGACTTTTTCCTTCGGGGTCAGCGCCTGCGGTCCCTCGAGGTCGAGCTTGGCCCGCAGCCGTTGGAACTCCTCGATCTCCTCCGGCGTCATGGCGAGCTCGTCGGCCGACCCTCGACGGGCCCGGCTGAAGCGGGTTCGCAGATAAACCGCCCAGAACAGGAATCCGCACAGCGCACCGCCAAGGTGGGCGCCGTGCCCGATGCCGACCCCACCGCCCTGGCTCTGGGCGAACAAGCCCCAGAGGTCAATGGCGACGAAGGCCAGCGCGCCGATCAAGGCCGGGATCGGGATGATGCCGAAGATCAGGATCCGGTGTTTGGGGAACAGCAGCGCGAACGCGAGCAGCAGCCCCGAGACCGCTCCGGACGCGCCGAGGGCGTTGATCGCCGGGTCGCCGAGCAGCACCGAAGACACGAAACAGTGGCTCACCGAGGCGACCAGGGCGGCGACGAGGTAGAAGACGACGAAGGTCCTGACCCCACACAAGCGCTCGAGAACCGAACCGAAGCTCCACAACACGATCATGTTGAGCGCGACGTGCCAGAGGTCGATGTGGGAGAACGCCGCGGTGAGCAGCGTCCAGACGTAACCGTGGAGCAGGTGGTTGGTGCTGATGAGAAAGTTGGCGACCATGACCTGCTCGAGGGTCGGGTCGACCCGCGCCGCCTGCCAGGCCATGAAGACCAGGGCGTTGACCGCGATGATCACCGGCACGGCGATCAATCGCCGATTCATGGGGTTGTCGCGCCGCTCGGCGCCGTTTCCGGGGTATGAGCTCATGGCCGGCATTATGGCAGAGCCCCGTGTTAGCCTGAGCCATGCGCCTCGCCGGCCTCCAGATCGACAGCGCGTGGGAGAACCCCGAGGAGAGCTTCCGGCGGGCCGAGCCGCTCGCCGAGCGGGCGGCATCGGACGGGGCGCGGCTGCTGGTCCTGCCCGAGACCTTCGCCACCGGCTTCTCCATGCGCGCCGAGGCCATGGCGGCCCACGCCGGCGCGGTTCGGAAGTTCGTCGCCGGGCTCGCCCGCCGGCTCGGGGTGTGGCTGCTCGCGGGGCTCGCCGAGCCCGGGGACCGGCGACCCGCCAACGCCTACACACTCGTCGACCCGAACGGCGCCGAGCGGCTCCACGGCCGCAAGATCCACCCGTTCTCGCTGATGGCCGAGGCCGAGCACTACGAGAGCGGCGCCACCGTTGACGCCATCGAGATCGAGGGCGTCCGGATCACGCCCCTGATCTGCTACGACCTGCGTTTCGTCGAGCTGTTCCGCGCCGCGGCCGAGGACACGGACTGCTTCGTCGTCATCGCCAACTGGCCCGAGCGACGCTCGCACGCCTGGCGGACCCTGCTCGCCGCACGCGCCATCGACTGCCAGGCCTTCGTCCTCGGCGTCAACCGGGTCGGCGACGCCGACGGCCACCCCCATCGCGGCGACACCACGCTGATCGACCCACTGGGCGAGGTCATCGCCACCCTGGCCGAGCGCCCCGGCGTGGTGGCTGGACATGTCGAGCCGGAGATCGTGGCCAAAGTCCGCCGCCGCTACCCCTTTCTGGCCGACCGCCGCTTCGAGGTGTACCGAGACCACTGAGCCGGTTCGCCGGCTGACCACGATCGTCGACCGGTCTGAGGCCCTGTCGGGTGCGAACCACGGGGAATATACCCATGAGATGGATTTGCTGTGACAAATGAGATTCGTTTCAGGAGGTCATCCAATGGCGACCACTGTCACCGTCAAGGTTTACTTCGAGGCGGCCCATCGGCTCCACAACCCCGACAAGTCCGACGACTGGAACGTCGAGGTCTACGACAAGTGCAACAACCTCTACGGCCACGGCCACAACTACGTCCTCGAGGTCGCCGTCGAGGGTGAGCCCGACCCCGAGACCGGCTACCTCATCGACATGAAGGACCTCAAGGACCTGATCCGGGGCACGGTGGTCAACGACGTCGACCACCACCACCTGAACATGGAGGTGGAGTGGCTTTCCGGGATCATCCCGACGGCGGAGAACCTGGCGCGGGTCTTCTTCGAACGGATCGAGCCCGGCCTGCCCGACGGCGTCCGCCTCGCCGCCGTCACCCTCCACGAGACCGAGCGCAACGCCGCGACGTACAGACGCTCGCCGAAGAGCTGACGCTCGATGGCGTCGCGAGTTTTTGAGTCTTTAGTTCTAACCTGATCTGAGAACTCAAAACTAAGAACTTGTGATGGCTTCGCCATCCTCGGAGTAGTCGTCGAGAGCCGGCAGCATGCCCTCCCAGAAGGCGGCGTCGGCAACGGCCAGCGTCGCCAGGTAGATCAGGGCCTCGTGGCCGTGCTTGGCCGCCAGCTCGCGGGCGGGCCCGGCGGCGGCCTCCCCGGCGGGGGCCTCGGCGTCTTCGGGCAGGTCGAGCACACCCTCGTTGTGGGGCAGGCTCACCGCGTCCAGGTACTCCACCATGAGCGGGCGCCGGTCGGCCATGTGGAGGTGGAAGAGGTACTGGAAGAGCACCGACTCGGGCAGCTCGTCGGCGAGCTGCACCAGCCGCGGCGCCACCCGTTCCACCGACAGCTTCCGCACCGACTGCGGCCGGAACTTCATCTCCTTGGCGAGCGCCATCTCGAGCGCCATCCGGCTGTCCCGGTCGGCGTTGGTCCACAACGCCTCGGCGGCGAGCCGCTTCTCGTCGTCGGTCATCAGGTACCACACCGCCAACGGGCCCCGGTCCTCCACCGCCTGCCTGAGCGTCACCTTGTCGTCGTTCATGTGTCCTCCGCTTCAGTCAATGATGAATGATCAATGAAGAATGATGAATGACATCGCAGTCCACCTGCCAGGGGACACCTGAGCGGCTGCAGAGAAATCCGACATTCAATGACATCTCAGCACGCCCGGACAGCGGCCCAGCTCCGGTGCGATGGAGTTCATTTTTCATCATTCAGCATTCATCATTCCAAGATCTGGCGGCCGCCAGGCCGTCAGAGCGTGTACTCGCCGTTTTCGATCACCGTGATCCGGCGGCCGTCGGGATGGACGATGTCGGCACGCTCGACCTGAACCGGATTGCCCGCGGCGTAGACGATGTCCTGGTGGACGACGTTGCCGGGATGATCAAAATCGTCGACGCCGACCACCCCGCCCAGGTGGTCCGAGCGGCCGAAGGCCCAGTGGAAGCCGGCCTTCTCGTCCTCGAGCACGCAGCCGGTGACCTCGGCCATGTCGTTGACCCCGAAGGCGACCTCGGCGACGTTCGACCGCGCCGGGTCGTCATTGAAAAACTCGGCGTAGCGCTCGGCCAGCGGGCCGTCGCCCTCGACCACCTGAATGCAGTTGGCGACGATGTGGAACAGCACCATCTCCTCGCCCTCGACGACCGGAATCGTGCCCGCCGTCCACGACGGCAGACCGTAGATCTCTCCCTCGTAGGGCACGATGAAGGTCTCGCCCGACGGCAGGTTGATGATCCGGTCGCCTGATTTGCCGCGCGGCAAAGCGCCGTCATCCATCTCGGCAGCTCGCTGCCGCAGGTCGAACCAGCACCGGTGGCCGGTGGAGAACAGCACGTCAACCAGCTGCCCTCCCTCGAAGGCCTCATGGATCGCCCGGCAACGGGCCGCGACCCTCGCGTAGTCGGCGGCAAGGGCGGTGTGCTCCATCCGCTTCTCCACTCCCGGCATGGAGGCGGCGCGGAAATCGTCGTTGGCCGCGGCGAACTGGGACAGCGGCGCGGTCGCCGAGAACTCGGTCATGGCGACCACCAGGGTCGAGCCGCCGAGGACCTCGGCGAGGTCGGCCTCGGCGCCGTCCATGGCGCCCGTCGCCGGCAGATCCGCGTTGTTGGCGCCGGTCGCCGGGTAGCCGACCAGCGGCCGGACCTCGAAGCCCCGCTCCTCACCGAGGGCGACGAAGGCGTTGCGCCACTCGACCGCCATGTCGCGCCGTGCGCGCCAGGCGTCGTGATCGGGCACGTCGGCGGTGGGCTCGTCGACCACCACGGTGACGAGCTCGCCGGCCTGCGGGTCGAACACGTCTTTCAGAAGCTTGTCCAGGTCGAACATCGGTTCCTCCTGCATCCTCAGTCGCGGTGCGTGCGGAAGGTCGGGCTCCGGGCGGCCTCGAAGGCCGCGCCGGCGCTCGCTGAGCAATCCGCTCGGTCCGGCACGCCCGCAGTCGCGAGTGCAGATTGTACTCGCTCGGCCGCGCTGCGCTATTCTGCGCGCCATGAGCGACACCACCCTGCAAGCCGCCGTCGTCGGGACCGGCCACCTCGGCCGCCACCACGTCCGCATCCTCAGCCGGATGGCGGGCATCCATTTCATCGGCGCCTTCGACGCCGACGCAGACCGGCTCGACTCGATCACCGGGGAGCACGGGGTTCCGGCCCTCGCGTCGGCCGAGGCCGCGGGCGACGCCGACCTGGTCGTCGTCGCGACCCCGACGGTCAACCACCGCGACACCGCCGCCATGCTGCTCGATCGGGGCTGCCACGTGATGGTCGAAAAGCCGATCACCGCGACCCTCGCCGAGGCCGACGAGCTCATCGAGCTCGCCCGGGCGAACGGCCTGGTCCTCGCAGTCGGCCACGTCGAGTACCACAACCCTGCGGTCCAGGCCGCGCTCGGGCTGGCCAGCGGTGTGCGCTATCTGGAAGCGCAGCGACTGTCGCCGTTCACCGCGCGCTCGGTGGACGTTGACGTCATTCTCGACCTCATGATCCACGACCTCCAGATCACCCTGGCGGTGGCCGGAGAGACGCCTTCCGAGATCCGCGCGGTCGGCGTGCCGGTGCTCACCGACAAGGTCGACCAGTGCCACGCCTGGATCGAGTTTCCCGGTGGTCTGGTCGCCAATTTGACCGCGAGCCGGGTGTCGTCCGAGCGGATCCGCAAGCTGCGGCTGTTCGGGGGCGAGGCCTACTACTCCATCGACTACGCCGAGCAGAGCGTCCACTCGGCGAGCCTGGTGCGCGGCGAGTCCGGTATCGAGATCGCGCCCAGAGTCGTCGACGTCGTCAAGGACGAGCCGCTCAAGGCCGAGCTCGAAGCCTTCGTCGCCGCCTGCCGCGGCCAGGGCTCGCCCCACGTCGACGGCCGCACCGGCGCCGCCGCCCTGGCCGCCGCCATCGAGATCCGCGAGCAGGTCGAGAGCCGGTAGCACGAAGCGGTCAGTGATGAGCACTCAGCTGTCAGCCATGAGCTGAGAGCGACTCCTCGAACCGCTCGATGAGCGGAATGTCGTCGCGGTCGGTGAGCGCGAGCGCCTGCGCGAGGACGGCGCGCTGGAGAGTCGGGTTGTTCGCCTCGCCGAGCGTGAAACCGAGGGGCCACGGCACGTCGAGGGCCCGCGGCACGCCGACCTTGGTGCTGACCTCGGCGACGTTGCTGATCCCGGTGGTGGTGATTCCGGCCTTTTCGAGCGCGCCCTGAACCAGACCGACGGTCTGGGGACAGACCGGTCAAACGGGCACCATGAGCGCGACGTCGACCTCGTCGGCGGTCAGGGCCTGGACGATTTCGGGCACGGTCGTCCGGGTGAACCGCCCGGGCGCGGTGATCGAGCCCATCACCGAGACGTGGCGCGGCGCGACCTCACCGATGGCGCCGGCGGCGGCGAGCTCCCGCAGCCTGTCGAGCGGCATCCCCATGTTGCGGTCGGCCTCGATCCCGGCGTGGTCGAAGGCGTCGGAACGGTGGTGCTCGTCGAGATCGGCGACCTCGACGTCGCCCGGAATCTCGCGCCAGCTCCAGTCGCCGCCCCTGACGTCGGGGTCATACGGCGGCTGGCCCGGCGCCACCAGTCCTGCCGAAGAAACCAGCGCCACCCGGCACTCGGCGAGCGGCTTCGAGCGGCGGGCGGGCTCGATGTCGCCGAGTCGCCGCCACGGGTAACCGCGCATGAAAATTCTGAGCTTGAGGCTCATGTCGCTGATCGCCACCATGACTGTCCTCCGGTTTCAAAGACGCCGCGACGCGTCCCGGCGCGCGGCTTCCGACACGCTCCCAGTCCCACCGCCGCTCGGAGCGGCGGCATCCATTCCGGCGCTGCCGACCATGCCGATCACCCGCGAGAACAACCCGGGGACCGCCGCCAGGGTGCGGATCGTCAGGCGGCGCAGCGGCGGCCGGCGCTCGGCGACGAGCAACAGGCGCGTGAGCGCTCGGGGCAGCCGCATGATCCGGCGGTGGGCCGCCGGGTAGTCCGCCGCCGACGGGTCGGTCAGCGCACAGATCAGCGCCTCAGCCTGGGCGAAGGCCACCGAAAGCCCCTCTCCGGTGATCGGGTCGAGGCTGCCCGAGGCATCGCCGACCAGGGCGAGCCGGCCCCGCATCACCGACGCCGCGCGCTGCCCGAACGGTCCGGCGCCCCGGTCGCGCGACGCCTCGTCCGCACCGTCGAGACGGTCGGCCAGAGCGGGAAAGCTCCGCACGACACCGTCGAAATCGACCGGCTTCGAGCGAGTGAGGACGGCCACGCCGACGGTTTCGGGACCGACCGGGGTGACGTAGGCCTCGGCGTCGTCGCCCCAGTGCACCTCAACCAGATCGATCCACGGCTGAACGCGAAAGTGGCGTCTGACGCCGAATCGGGACTCGCGGGGCGCCGTGGTGGCGATCCCGGCCCACCGACGCAACCGCGACAGCCGCCCATCCGCGGCGACCAGCCAGCGAGCCTGGAGGAGGCCGCCGTCGGTGGCGACGCCGCCGCCCTCCAGCCCCGTGGCCGTGACGCCCCACCTCAGCTCGGCGCCGAGCTCTTCGGCGCGGGCCGCCAGCGCCCGGTGGAGCCCGGTCCGGCGGATCCCGAGCCCGGCGCAGGCCGAAAACCTGGCCTCCGCCCGCACCGCTTTGTCGACGTAGCGGACGCCGTGGAACACGTGGGCCTCATCGGGCGCGATCTCGACGCCGAGACGGAGCAGCCGGCTGACGCCGCCCGGCATGATGCCTTCGCCGCAGGCGGTGTCGACGGGCGGCCGGCGGCGCTCGATCACCGTCACCGTCAGCCCCGCCATCCGGCCCTCGATCGCGGTCGCCAGCCCGGCCGGCCCGCCGCCGACGACCAGCAGGTCCCGGTCAGCCACCGTTTCTCCGGTTGACCCGCGAGATCTCCAGCGAGCCCCGCAGGGCGGCGCCGGCGAGCCGCCAGCGCGTCATTTGTTCGGGCGGCGCGAGCTCTCCCGCGAGAAAGCGGCGCAGGCTCTCCGAGCGCCGCAGCTTGCCCGACGAGGTTCGGGGCAGGGTTCCGGGTTCGAGAACCTCGACCCGGTCGACCTCGAGCCCGGTGGCGGCCCGGACCGCCCTTCTGCAGCGCTCGGCCGGCTCGTCAGGGTGATCGACGACCGCCGCGTCCGCGGCCTCGACAAGGAGCAACAGCTGCTCTTTCTCGGCGTCGTCGGGCAGCCACGACACCGCAACCGAGCAGCCGGTCCGGACGCCGGCGACGCCGTCCACGGCGGTCTCGACCTCGGTCGGCGAGTGGTTGCGCCCCCTCAGGATGAGCACATCCTTGGCGCGTCCGGTGAGATGAAGCTCGCCCGAATGAACGAAGCCGAGATCGCCGGTGTCGAGCCAGCCGCCCCGCAACGCGTCCCGGGTCGCCTCCTCCTGCCCGAAGTAGCCGTCCATGACCGACGGTCCCCGGACGAGGACCCGGCCGACCCGGCCCTCGGGCAGCTCGGCACCGTCGTCGGCGGCCACCCGAAGCGCGACACCGGGAAGCGGTCGACCCACCGAGACCAGCTCTGTTCCGTCGTCCGCCGGCATGGCGCGGCCGTCGGCGCTCAGAGAACCCCGGTCGAAACGGCGGCTCGACCAGCGCCTGCCGAGGTCGCCGAAGGTCACCGCCAGGGTCGCCTCGGACAGGCCGTAGACCGGGGTCAGCGCCTCGGGTCGGAGGCCGAAGGGGGCGAATCGATCGGTGAAGCGTCGCAGGACACCCGCAACCACCGGCTCGGCCCCGCACAGCGCGACGCGCCACGACGACAGGTCGACGCCGTCGAGCTCGTCGTCGGTGATCTTGGCAACGCACAGCGAGTAGGCGAAGTTGGGCGCCACCGAGATCGTCGCGCGCAGCCGCGACAGGGTGCGCGGCCAAACCGCGGGACGGGCGAGAAACAGCTCGGGCGGGATCAGGGTCATGTCGCCGGGCCGCTCGAGCGCGGTGAAGATGCACCCGATGAGACCCATGTCGTGGTACAGCGGCAGCCAGCTGACGCCGCTGTGGACCACGCCGTCACGGTCCGGCCAGTGGCTGTTGAGCACCACGGCCTGGGTCACCACCGCGCGCTGGCTCAGAGCCACCGGCTTGGGGTCGACGGTGGTGCCGGAGGAGTACTGAATGAGCGCCAGGTCGTCGGCCGCGCCGAATCTGGGCGCCGCAGGGCCGCGGTCGAGCTCGCGCAGGGTCCGGCAGCCGAGGTCCGGACCCGCGGCCGCCACCGCCGGTCCGAGCACCGGCCGCACCCGGGAATCGGCGAGCACCAGGCGAGCCGACACCGACGTGAGCATCCGGCCGGTGCGCACCGAGTACTCGTCGAGACGGTGCAGCCGCACCGGCGGGTACAGCGGCGCGGGCACCGCACCCGCCAACACCGAGCCGAAGAAGGCATCGACGAAGTCGACCGAGGTCGGGTAGACCAGCGCGACACGGTCGCCCGGCGCGACGCCGGCCCGCTGGAGCCGGCCGCACACTTCGATCGCCCGCGACCAGAGCTCGGACCAGGGCACGAACCTCGCCCGCTCCGCCCGGTCGAGAAACCGCAGACCGACGTCGGAGCGAGCCGCCGCCCGCTCGAGCAGTCCGGCAACGGTGTCAGCCATCGCGCGGCCCCAGCTGCCCGGCCACGGCGTCGACCAGGTCGCCCACGGTGACGAGCTCGGCCTCGATCTCGGGGGTCAGAAAGACGCGGAACCGGTTCTCGACCTCGACCGCCAGGGTCAGCGCCTTGAGCGAGTCGAGCTCGAGATCCTCCACGAGACGCATCCCGGGCTCGAGCGAGCCGGCGAACCCGACGTGCTCCCGGGCGACCCGTTCGACGGCGGCGAGGATCTCCGCGCGCGTCACTCGGCCCCCGGCACGAATCGCGGCCGATCTCTCATCACCGCATCATAGTCTCCGTGCTCTGCGAGCGCGGCCTCCTCGGCTCGGATCCGGCGCCGGAGCACGAGGGCGTTGAGAGCGCTGAACACGATCGCCGTCAGCCACGCGGTGTGAACCATGGGCAGGGCGACGAACTCGATCACGACTGCCAGGTAGTTGGGGTGGCGCAGCCGCCGGAACGGTCCGCGGTCGACCGGCAGAGCGCCGGGAAGCACGACGACGCGCGTCGTCCAGCGCTCGCCCAGGGTGGCGACCACCCACCACCTGAGGGCGGCGGCGCCGACCAGCGCACCAAGCGCGAAGGACGCCAGCACCGGCGAGAACCGCCGCCCGATCAGCCAGACCTCGGCCAGGCAAGCGATCAGGAACGAGGCGTGGACCGCGACCATCCAGGGGTAGAGCGAGCGGCCGAACTCGATCGCGCCGCGCGCCCTCAGCCGGGCGACGTTGCGCCGCGACACCGCGAGCTCGACCAGCCGCATGGCGGCCGCAGCCGCCACCACGGCGGTGAAGAGCACGCGCGAGTCGGACCAGTCGATCATGGCGTCAGGCCTCCGGTTCGTGGCCGCTTGTGATCTCCATCGTAGTCTCGCGTTCCCACCGCAGCAGGACCAGCTCGGAGCAGAAGCCCGGACCCATGGCGAGCATCACGCCGTGGCGGCCCGGCTCGGGCGGCGCGGCGAGCACCTCCTCGAGCACGAGCAGCACCGAGGTCGACGACAGATTGCCGACCTCGCGCAGGCTGCGCCAGGCGGATTCGAGAGCGGATTCGTCGAGCCCGAGGGCGTCCTGAACCGCCTCGAGCACCTTCGGACCGCCCGGGTGCGAAACCCAAACCTCGATGTCGGACCGGTCGAGACCGTGGTCGGCCAGGAATGCGTCAACGTCGCCGCCGAGGTAGCGCCGAACCACGTCGGGCACCTCTGCCGACAGCACGATCCGGAAGCCCGTCTCCGAGATGTCCCAGCCCATGACCCGCTCGGTGTCCGGGTAGAAGACCGACCGGCTGGCGACGATCTCGGGTCCGTTGCAGGCCCGGTCGGCGCCGACGACCACCGCCGCCGCCGCGCCGTCGCCGAACAGCCCGGAGGCAATGAGATTCGGGATCGACAGGTCCTCGCGCTGCAGGGTCAACGAGCACAGCTCGACCGACAGCAGCACCGCCACCTGGTCGGGAAAGGCGCGGACGTAGTCTGCGGCGCGGGCGACGCCGGCGGTGCCGGCGACGCAGCCGAGGCCGAAGATCGGCAGCCGCTTGACCCGGCTCGGCAGGCCGAGGCGGTTCATGAGCCGGGCGTCCAGGGACGGCGTCGCGAGCCCGGTCACCGACACAGTGATCAGGCAGTCGACGTCGTCGACGCCGAGTCCGGCGCGCTCGAGGGCGGTGCGCAACGCGCGCTCTCCGACCTCCTGGGCGACTTCGATCCAGGCGTCGTTGGCCCGGCCGAAGGTCGTCAGATCGGCGTAGCGCTCCATGGGCAGGGCCAGGTGACGGCCGCCGACCAGCACGTTGCGGTGCAGCGCCTCGAGCCGGTCGAGGTTGTAGTGGCGCTCGGCCCAGTGCTCCTTGAACGCCACGATGAGGGCGTCCTGGTCATAAAAGTGGGGCGGCAGTGCCGATCCGACCGACGCGATGCGCATGACGGCTCCTTCGTTCTTCCTTGACGCTAACATCGCCCGAGATCGTGGATTCCCGATTCGGCGTCGCGCCGCGACCGCTCTGAACCCCGGCTCAGCCGCGACGCCGCTCGAGACCCGCGGGATCGTCGATCGTCACCCGGCGCCGCCCAAGGGCGACCAGACCGTCGTCGGCAAAGCTCTCGAGGATCCGCGACACGATGACACGGCTGGTTCCGAGCTCGTCGGCGAGTTCGCTGTGACTCATCCCGATCTTCGGGCCGAGCTCGAGCAGGCGTGCCGCGAGCCGCTGGTCGAGCCGGTTGAAGGCGACCTCGTGGACCAGCTCCATGAGCAGGGTCATCCGGGCGCTGAAGATTTCGAGCACGAACCGGCGGAACACCGGTGACCGGTCGACAAGGTCGATGAAGATCGTCCGGGGGATCACAAGCGCCTTCAGATCGCGCTCGACCATACCCATCGCGGGGTAGGACGAGCCGGTGACCAGACAGCTCACCGTCACCGTGCAGCTGTCGCCCGGTCGCACCCGATAGAGCACGATCTCACGCCCGTGCTCGCTGAGCAGACCGACCTTGACCGTGCCCCCGATGAGGAAGCCGAAGCCGTCGCAGCTGTCACCGGGGAGAAACAGCGCGTCGCCCGCCGGCAGGCTGACCTCGACACTTCTTGCGGTGAGCAGCTCGAAAGCCTCCGGCTCGAGGCGCTCGAGAACGCCGAAGAAGCGACAGGCATCGTCAACGAGTTTCGTGGTCGCCACAGGACTCATCCGATCATGTCAAAAATTGTCAACGGTTACAAATGTTACTGAACCCAGGTCTCATTCCGGATACTCTCATGATCGAACCACATGGAGGTGACGAAATGAATTCGAACGTCGGAAGTACCGATCGCATCATCCGAATCATCGCCGGACTCGCCATCGGCGCAGTCGGATTTTACTACCAGAGCTGGTTTGGGCTGATCGGGCTCGTTCCGCTCGCCACCGGGTTGGTCGGCTGGTGCCCCGCCTACCTGCCGTTTGGAATCTCCACCTGCCGGCTGCCTGCCGGAAAGAGTTGATCGTGCCGACGCGCGTTCAAGTTTCGATCGTTGCCGCCCTGCTTGTCACAGCTGCCGCGGCGCTGCCGGCGTCCGCCCAGACCACTTGGTTCACGGCATCGCTCGCCGGAGGCCGCCATGCCGACAACCCGGGCGACGGCGACGGCTTCGGCGTTGCCGCGGTCGGCGTCGACGGCAACGCCGTCCACTACTACATTTGGGTGGCGGATGTGTCGACCCCGACCGCGGCCCACATCCACTCCGGCGTCGCCGGCGCCGGCGGCGGCATCGCCGTCGACTTCGAGGCGGCCTTCACCGAGGTCGACAACAACACCTACATCGCCCATGGCGCGGTGTCGGCCGATGCCGGGACCACCGCCGCACTGCTCGAAACCCCCGCAGCGTTCTACGTCAACGTCCACAATGCCGATCATCCGGCCGGCGCGGTCCGGGGTCAGGTGCTCGGCGACGGCGCCGCGGCCGGAACCCTCGCCGCGACCCTGCGCGGCTTTCGTCAGGTCGGATCGGGCGGCGACCTTGACGGCAGCGGCTTCAGCGTCGTCACCTTCGACGACCAGATGGCCCACTTCTACATCCAGGTCTCGGACGTCTCGGTGCCGACCGCGGCCCACGTCCACCGGGGGACGGCTCTCGAGAACGGACCGGTCGAGATCGATGCGATGGTCTCGTTCACGGACGGCATCTCGGTCGCCAGCGTCGCCGTCGACGAGGATCTCGTCTCCGAGGTGCTGTCGAGCCCCGAGAGCTTCTACGTCAACGTCCACAACGCCGATCACCCCGCCGGCGCAATCCGGGGCCAGCTGCGGCCGACCGAAACCGTGTTCTTCTTTCCGGTGATGTCGCGCGCCGTCGGCCAGGCAGGCAGTCAGTGGACCACCGGGTTGCGGATGCTCAGCCTCGCCGACGAGCCGACGATTGCCTTTGCCGAG
>CAZXMW010000072.1:0-17418 GCA_964641415.1 uncultured Thermoanaerobaculia bacterium
GTCATCCTCTCGAGGCTCAGGGGCGGCCGGAGCAGGTAGCGGGCGACCTTCTCCATGGACTTCCGATCCTCCGGCTCGAAACGCACACTGTCGTCGGTCGGGACAGTCGAAGCAGCCCCAGGCTGCAAGGTCTGTCGTGGCATGCGTCGGGAGCGGCCGCGCTGCAGCCCGATGGCGGTTGACTCGTGACGCCTCCGTCCCGGCGGCATCGACGGCGCAACGGTGTCGAGGCCAGCGACACGTCCGCTGTCCAGGTCGAGCGCACCATCGCCCTCTGGTCGCACTGGCGGCCGTTCTCGAGCCCGGCTCCGGCAGGCAACCACTGCCATGAGACGATGGGTGCAGGAGAACAGGTGCGAGCCATCCCGGTACGCATTCGCGGCCACAGCGCCTCCGTCGAATCGGATGCGCAGCGCGAGGATCCCCGGCCTCTACCGGCCGCCGGTGAGGCTTTCGACGAGGTGGTTCGTACGGTGGCGGTGCTCGCCGTGATCGGTGGGTCCACGCTTCTGGTCCACGAGATCATCGTGCACACCAACCAGGCCTACCCCACCGTCTACGTCGGGAACATCTACCTGCTCGAGGAGGTCCTGCCGATCGTGCGGTGGACCTTCTACGTGCTGGCGGGTGCGGCCGTCGTGGGGTGCATCCGCCGCCTGCGTCGGATACCGAAGAGCTGACGGGCAGCGTGCGACAGGCGCTGCCGGGAGAGACGGATGAGGGTCGGCCTGTACCATCACGAACATGGCTCCGGAACATGAGATTGAGCGGTGAATCAGGTTGTCTGCGGGGCCCGGCTGGCATAGCATGATGGAGCCATGACACACCAAAGACGACTCGCCGGTTGCCTCGCGGTTGCGATGGCTCTCCTCCTGCTCCCCGTCCTCGCCAGCGGCGAGACGCTGCTGTACGACAACGGACCCGTCGTGAACAGCCAGGGCACCGGGGTCGGCGGCGCCGACGAGAGCCTCGTCCAGACCGACCTCGGGCTCTCGTACTTCGGCGTCTACTGCCACACCGGCAGCGTGAGCGGCTTCCGCTGTGCGGACGACTTCTCCATCGAGGCGGGGCCCGGGCAGGTCGACCGGATCGTGGTCTACGGCTTCGAGAACCTGGCCGGCACCACCTCGACGGTGACCCGCGCGACCCTGCGGATCTGGGACGGCCCTCCGGGCGACCCGGCGAGCACCGTCGTGTTCGGCGACGGCACGACGAACCGCCTCCTGGGCAGCTCCTGGATCGGCGCCTACCGCCTCTGGGACGACGACTCCGGGACGAACGACCAGCGCGCCATCATGAGGGTCGAGATCGCGGTCGGGACCAGCCTGGCGAGCGGCACCTACTGGCTCGACTGGAACGTCAACGCCACCCCCGGGGGACAGGGTTTCATGACCCCGTTCATCACGATCGACGGCGTCGCCGACACCGGCAACGGACTTGTCTCCGTCGACGGGGCGTGGCAGACCGTCGATGACCACGGCCATCCCCAGGGTCTCCCGTTCCGGGTCGAGTCCTTCGGGATCTTCAGCAGCGATTTCGAGACCGGAGACCTGACAGGCTGGTCCGGAAGCGCCGGCTACTCGGCGTTCTGACGACGCTGGCCAAGATCGGCACGGATCTCGGCTCCAGCTTGCGATGATCGCAGCGCCCACCGGGCGTGCCGTTGAGCGCCTTTTGAGCGGCCTCCCGCATGAATCGCCCTTTCAGCGAATGAAGGCCTTCTGCAGCGCATGAACGGCCGCTGCAGCGCATGAAACCGCCGCCAACATACCGCCCTATCCTGGTTCGTCTACCATCACCTCATGCCGTGCCCGTTCTGCGAGGTTCCGGAGGCCGAGCGCATCATCGAGACCGATCTCGTGATCGGCTTCGACGACCGCTTCCCCGTCAGCCCCGGGCACGTCCTGCTGATCCCCAAGCGCCACGTCGCCACCTGGTTCGAGGCCTCAGACGAGGAGCGCCGCGCGCTCATGCGCGCCGTCGATCACGCCGTCCGGCTAATTCCCGGGCACTCCAGTGTCTCACTCATGTTGGCAGAGAGGGGAGGCCCGGCCGGCGGACCGGTAGAAGCCGACCGACGACGGCGGCACACTCTGCGAGCAGGGGAAGCTCCTTCCCTGTCGCAGCGTGGTGGGATCACTCAAGCATGATTCAACCGGCGCCGAGGGTCAAGACATGCCGACATGTGGCGCTCGACGGAACGCGGACACCGGACACGGACACGTGCCGCCTGATCTCGCCGACACTATCACTTGCCGTGGGGAGGCGGTGCGGCTTCGACGACCAGCCGCCGCTCGCCGTCGCCGCCGGCGCATAGGTGCCTGGTCCGCAGTTCCGTAGTTGCTCCAGCTCGTCGGCCCCCAGCTCCGCGAGCAGCCCGACCAAGGAGATCGCGTCGACCATGGACAGGAGCGGATCATCGGCCCCCGAAACCACCCCGGGAGCAGCCATGTTCGAACCCCGCCGCTCGATCCCCGCGACGATCCTCAGGGCGACACGAAGCGTGGGTCGTCCGAGACTGCGCGATCGAACGTGACGGTCGCGTCGCAGCCGAGACTTCTTCCGACCTCATCGACGAGGTAGGCCGCCACGTCCCCCGATCCCCGCCGGTAGCGGTCGACCGCACGGGCGACGAGGTCCGGCGACTGAAAGCGCAGCTGGCGCGCGTGCAGCAGCGACCGGAGCGTGCCGGCGATCTGCGCCCGGCCGAACCGGTAACAGGACTCCAGCACCCACACCGTCTCGCACACCACGATGTCGCTCACCAGGCACGGCGTCCCCTCGCGGGCGCACCGCTCGAGAAACGCCCGCGCCCGCTCCGCCTGCTCGGCGTCGTCCTCGACGAGGAACCTGACGATCACGTTCGTGTCGAGGGCGATCACCGGCCGCTTCCCCTGGTGCGGATCGCGCGACGCATGTCCTCGACCGACACGCCGCTCACGGCCGACTTCAGGCTTCCGAACAGCCCCATGAGGTCGAGCGTCTCGGGCTCAAGGATCACTTTGCCCTCGTCGTTCAGTCGGAACGCGACCCGGTCTCCAGGCTCGAGCTCCAGCGCCTCACGGATCGGCTTCGGGATAGTGATCTGGCCCTTGCTGGTGACAGTCGCAGTTGCCATACGATCCCTCACATTCCTTACTCGAGAGTAAGGCGGGCGGATCATGGTGTCAACTGGCAACTCGTCATATCGGTCGAATCCGGCTCAGCCAGCTCCGATCCGCGCGCGCTGCGCCGCTCGTCGGATCGCCAGCTCGACGCCGTCGCGAGCCGCGCGGTCGTACTCGGCCGCCCACAGCACTTCGAGGCCCAGCTCTTCGAGGATCCCGAGCAGCCGGTCCACCGCGACCGAGGCCTCCTCACCCGCGGTGAGCTCGTGGTACCGCTCGACACCCCGCTCCGGCTCGGAGTTGGCCGCGCGACGCGCCTCCTTCTCTGCGTGGCCGCGGCGGGCCTTCTCCTCGACTGTGATCACCTCTTGACCGGGTGCCAAGGCCGGCACTTTGGCGCTTCCTTCGTAGCATGGTGTCGGAACCTCAAGAAACGAATCTAGAACTCTCGAAGTTCGGCCAACGGCACGACGCCACTTCCAGCGCAAGCTTTGCAGATGGGCTCGCGGCCATCGCGGTCCCGGCTCCCTGTGCCGTTGCACTTTGAGCATGCGACAGCGGGAAGTTCACGGAATAGACCCCCAACGCCACGACAGACCGGGCATGCCGGGTCACGGCCATCGCGGTCCCGTGTCCCGTCGCCTCTGCAGAAGCCACAGCGGATGAAGGCCCCGTTCCGCAGCCGCACCAGCACACGGCCCGCGCCGTCACAAACGGAGCACTTCGGATCCCGGCCATCTCGATCACGAGTACCGGTACCCCGGCAACGGCCGCACCTGACCAGGAGGTGGCTCGCCTGGGTCTCGATAATGACTTCCTGGTAGATCGTGATGTTCATCGAGTTCCCTCGTTGGGTCGCCTAACGCTCAGCATCAGCGGCGGCGCGCAGCGCCGTCCGCTGCATGCCGTTGTTGGGCAGACCGTCGCCGAGTGCTCTGGTTGCCCCACAGGCGATTGGCGAGTTCGTCGACTACTCCGCGGTTGTTGTCAAGCTGTTCCGCGTTCACCTTGACGCGCTGCCCTGCGACGCTCAGTGTACCCGCGCTCATCGTCGCAAAAGGAGCGCCCCGCGCGAATGCAACTACTCCGGATGTCTGAAAGTCACGGACCTCGAGTAGACCGTCGGCAACTTGGTTGAAGGTGAAGCTTGTCGGGCTGTCCGCGAGGATCGAGGCGACGTCGTCCTCAATGCCGCGCGATCCTCCTGGCGGCTCATCGCACTCATCCGAACCGCTTCGTCAACGGCATCCCCTCGCCGGCTTGCCTGCCCGATGCGGTCTACATCAACCCTCCTGTGCCCGGCACCCCCGTGGCGCCGACACCCCAGGAGACTCAGTAATTGTCGCCAGCCCGTGTCTCATTCACGTTGACTGGCTCCGCTGTGTCGGCCGGGTACGGCCCTCCGAAGAGGACGGCGAGGTCGCGGCAGTCAGTTGACACTGTGACTTCGCATGGTCTGCGGACCCTGTCGTAGCGAAATTCGTACGTCGTCGGACCCCTTGGATGGGATTCGTCAAATGGGAGCAGCAGTTGTTGCCACCCTGGCGAGAGCTCAACGCCTCCCACCATCGCCCCATCGCGGCGAATATCCATATGTACCGGTCCTCCATCCGGTGAAAACGGGCGCACCGTGAGACGGACTGCGGATCCGTTGTCTTCCATCCCACAGAACATCGCGACGCTGGAGTCTCCCTTTGACCACCGCACCGCACCATGGAGTGGATCATGCTCAGTCGAATAGAAGCCGTCGAACCAATACGCATCAGGCGTGGAAGAACCTGGGGCTCGCTCGCACCAGTCCGCAACAACGGCTCGCCATCCCGGAGGCGTGGACCCAACGGCTGGCAGACGTGAGATCTCGACCGCTGATTCTGCTAGACGTAGAGCTCGTGCGCGCCCGAACATCCACTCCCACCTATGTTGCACCCGGGGCGTGCCGCCCTGCTTCTCGATCATTACCGCGGCTGCGGCAGCAATCCGCCAGGCTTCGTGCTCGAAGATCGCGACTGGGATGGCCTTCTCGGAGGCGACGCGACGGACGTCAGCTGCGAAGGATTCTGCCTCCCAGCCGTATGCGGCCGGCCCCCAGCCGGTAGCCAGATAGTCCCTGACCGAGAGGTAGCGTACGAATTGCAGCGACACGGAAATGCTGAGCGCCGCTACCAGTGCGAAGGCCACACGCTTGGCCCACCCGATGCCATCGAGCCAACCTCCCACGAGTCTCATGGCCGCTGTAGCCAGTAGCGCAGCGCCAGAAGCCTCGAGCGGCAGCCTCAGGTACTCGTAGGGCTGGCCGGCGGCTATCCAGGACCATAGGAGCGCTCCGGCGGTGCCTGTCGCGACGATCACATGGGAGGCGGGACTGTCGGCCCGTCGAGCCGTGGCGACCGCCGTCCCGAAGGCTGTGGCCACCAAGACGGACAGCCAAACGCGTGCAGATGACGCGCCCGGGGGGAGGCCAGACGCACCTGCATAGCCAGCGAGCCACAGTAGGCAATCCCCAAGCCCTCGGATGTTCAACGAACCTCCGGTCGCTTCGCCGGACGCCGCGGAGACCCTGGAAACCGCCTCGACCGCAGCGAGTGGATTCCCTCCGCCCCCTGCCACTGCCTCAAGGGCGACCGGCGCCCACAACACTGCCACCATACTCAATGAGGACAGCGCCACTCCCACTACCGCTCGGGGCCCCTGCTCGTGATCGTGATCCTCGGATCGTCTATGGCCCCAGTACAATGCAAGGAACGCCCACCCCAGCGCGACGCCGGCAGCTGGGAGGATCCACATCCAGTGACACTGGGCTGCGAGGGATAAGAGCGCGACCGATCCAACTGCGACGCCCACGTGGTACGGTGTGAGCGAGATCGCCAGTAGTGCGCAGAAGAACGGCAGCACTCCGATGTTGCCGTTCCAAAACGAGTATGCTCTGTTTGGCCCCAGGTGCCCGACAAGTACCAGAGCAACCAGAGCCACACAAACCACCACCTCAGATCGCCGGCGAACCCAGACTGCGGACAGCAGGACGCAGACACTTGTGAGGTTGATCGCTATCGCGCCAATGCAGAGCGCACCGGCAGCCTGCCCGGAGAGTGCATACAGCGGCGCCAGGAGGTAGAACAGCAGCGGTCCTGGGTGGTGAAACCCGAACCGCGAATACGGCCCCACGAGTTGCTCCGCTCGAGCAGCACGAAGGGTGTACAACTCGATGACGCCCAGATCATCAGCGATCGGAACCGAGAACGTCCACCACTTCACGTTCGCTGCAAGGGCAACGAGGAGAGGGAGCACGAGGAACGCGCCCACTCCGATAACCAGCCAGTGCGACCTGATCCACCCGTACATCGTGGCTCCTCCGGATCCTCAAGCGCACCATTGAATCCTAGCCTAGTCTTGCGCTGAACCGAGAGAGGTGGATCCCCAGATCTCGGACAGCCTGCTGAGGGACGCCCAGCACGAAGCGGAGGTCAAGGAGCTGCAAGCGAAGATCGGCGAGCTGACATCTCGATGGACGGCAGGGGCCGATGGCTGGACTGCATCTTCATAGAGATAGAGCGCCTCTGGCGGTCTTCGAAGTACGACGGCGTGTACCTGCACAAGCCGAACACCGGCTCCGAGGCGCGACGCGTGATTGGGCAGTGGGACGAGCTGGATGTCTTCCGGGCTTCCATTCTGATTTTCAGTCGCGCTTTAAGCTATTGAGTTGCATCTCTAGTCTTGCAGTGGCATCGTCTATACGGAGGTGCCGATGCTAAGAAATATTTTTCCTATATATATTTTTTCTATGTTGCGGTTAGTGGGTCTGCCCAAGTTCTGCCCGGCAGGGTAATTGGGCCCCCGCCTCCTGTGTGGTCCTACTTTTTTCCAGAGAGGATCTCCACGATTGTCGCCCACCACGATCATCCCAATCCCAACCATCCGCTGAGTATTGAAACCAATACCGAGGCAGTAAATGATCTTGCTGCCCTTGGTTTTCAGGCCGTCAAGATCTGGCCTCAGGTTGATCTGCTAGGTTCGGATATGCTTGGCGTCTATACAAATCCCGGAATCGATCTCATCGTGCTGCGTCCGATTCAGGGAGCTCAGACTGTTGAAGGATGTAATGGCCATTATGGCTTAGATGAAACGGTCGATTATGGCGATCTTGCGAATGGCCTATATGCGTTGGTCGGCGATGAAGACAAGGTGATTGTCCTGACGGGCTGGGAAGCTGACAACCAGATTCGTGGTGCTGGCTGTTTTGACCCTCTTGACTTCGTGGTTGATCCTGGGCAGCCCGGTTATGACCCTGATGACGTTCTGCGGTTGGCGCAAATGAAGGCGCTGTTTGAATACCGTCAGACGGCCATCCAGGCAGCACGTCAAGCGAACCTGCACAAGCCTCTTCGCGTGTATCACGCACTCGAGGTCAGCCACGTGCCCATTCACGAGGATGGTGACCCTTTTGATCCGTCAGATGATTGCCACATTGATCGTGGCTGGAACACGATTACCGATCTGTTCCCGTTGCTCAACCCGAAGCCTGATCTGATCTCCGTGTCGACGTGGATGTCCAACCATCCGAGCGGTTGCATCTCGATCTCGTACATGCTCGATTACGTCAAACAGCAATCACAGTACCCCAAGAGCAAGATCTTCGTGGGTGAGTACGGCTATGGCCACGACGATGGCTGGGCAACCCAAGGCGCTCGCATATATGATGGATTCTCGGAAGCGAGGCAGTGGGGCGTTCGTGCGGCCTTCCAGTGGTTGTATCGCCAAGACTGGAGTTGCTACGACGATTGGGAGGCGTTTCCGGATGATCCTCTCCCTCCGTTAGAGGACTGCCCAGATGGACTTTCTCATATGGGTTTCCGCTTCTATAGAAGCGATGCCATTACACCTGCAGGGCAGGCAATACTCGATCTGAACATCTCGTGGGACAATTCCGGCGAGTGATCGTCTTCGAGGGGTGCCACCTCGTGCATTGTGGCATCGGTTGAAGGGTGTCATCCATCGTAGAGTGGCATGAGCGTAAGTGGCCGGCGTCAACCACGGTTGGGCATCGACGACGACGTCTTCCTCGGCTTCATCCACTGCGGGGGCAAATCCCGGGGGGATAGGAAGTTTCTTTCGCACTGCCGGTAGGCTACCACAGGGTTCAGGCTCAGGATCTGTACGGGAGGAGGCGCCGAGGCCGGGTTCGAGTCGTCGACAGGGAGAGCGGGACGTCAGTCCGCGTGCTCGGCGACGATGAGCAGGTTTCTGGGGACCGCCGACGAGGAGCCCGAGCACACCTCCCCCAGGAACCGCGATGCGCTGCAGACGACCTGGACCTTCCCGGGCATCACGACACGGCCTGGAGCGAGGACGCCGTCGGCGGCGCCCGCTCTCTCCGCTCCCCGCACCGCTCGAGGTGGCGCAGGATCCGGTCGACGACCTGGGGGTCGAGGATGAAGGCGATGACTTGCATCCCTGCCTGCCGGCTGGCAGGTCGCCCCCGCATCGTGGGCAGACGAGAAGGTCGACCTCGTAGACCCGCTTGACGAGCTGTGACCAGCGGCGCCGCAGCCGGCGCTCGTCGGCGGGCGCAGCCTGGCGGGCGCCCTGCTCTGGGGGCTCGCCGGCCTCGGCGGCTGCCTCGAGCTCCCGGCGACGCCTTCCGCGGGAGGCGTTGGAGTAGGCGCCGTAGTAGTGGGTCAGGTGGCGGCGGGGCTCGGGGATGTGCATGAGCACGCGGGCCAGGACGTCGGCCGGGTCGAAGCGCTCGTCGGGCTGACGGTTGAGCCCGGCGCCGCCGTCGTGGCCGGTCTTGCGCCGGTACCGCACCTCGCCGCGGCCGTCCCAGCTCATCCTCTCGAGGCTGATGGGCGGCCGGAGGATGTACCGCGCGAGCCGTTCTACCCCACCCTGGTCCTCCGGCTCCACCCGAACCCTCGTATGCACCGAGAAACCAGTGTGGCGCCACGACAGCAGGAGATGGGTGCGCTCCTCGGTGAGGAGCCCGGCGCCCTGGAGCAACCGCAGCACCTTGTGGCGGAGCAGCATCTCGGCCGCGTGCTCGTCGACGTATGACGCCGGGACCCACTGCGCGCGACCCACGTCCTCGAGCCCGTCCTCGGCCAATAGCGCCGCGGTCGCCGCCGATCGGTTGGCCGCGCACGACAGGCACAGCTCCCGGGTCTTGCAGGAGAACGCGAGCAGGTACTCCTCGTGGCAGTCAGGGCATCGGATCCGGGCGAACCCGTTGTCGAACAACCCGCAGTCGAGGAAGCGCCTCACCTGCTCGTCGACGAAACCGCGCCAGAACCCGTAGCGGCGCCCGAAGCGTCCCTCCCACTGCCCCTTGACCTCGTCGTAGTGGGTCTCGACGAGGCGGCACAGGGGCGAGGCGCGAGGGCGCCGGGGGCGGTACACCCCGACCGGCACGCAGTCTGCGGACAGGTGGGTCTCCCAGCCTGCCGCAGCGCGGACGGGTCAGATCCAACCTGCCAGCGACGCGTTCACCCGTCAACTCGCCATACGCTCTCCAGCGACGAAACCGGCGGGGGCCGCGGCCCCCGCCGGTGAGTGATCGCGATCTGGAGTGGTCCGCAATCGCCACGTCGTCGACGTCTGGGCCCTTATCGGTCCTTGGTAGGCCCAGGCCTCAGGCCCAGGCCTCAGGCCCGGGACCGATCACCCACCGCCACCTGGCACCCGTAAGCCCCCGCGACGCTGTCATGCAAACGGCGGCACCGTTCGATCGCGTTGTGCTTTCATCAACTCGGTATACTGCTGCCATGGCCGCCTCTACCGCCACCGTGCCGACCGCACCCGGCGTGGCCGACCACGACCACATCGTGGTCCTCGCCGACGCGACGTGGGCCGACTTTCAACGCGTGCTCGAGATGCGGGGAGACCGGCCCCTTCCCCGCGTTGCGTACCTGGAAGGAGCTCTCGAGCTCATGACGCCGTCGCGATCGCACGAGTCCGTCAAGTCGATGATCGGCCGCCTCGTCGAGACCTGGTGTCTGGAGCGGGGGCTCGACATCACCCCGTACGGATCCTGGACGCTCGAAAGCAAGGGGGCGGAGCGCGGCGTCGAGCCAGACGAGTGCTACGTGCTCGGCGACCCCGACGAGCCCCAGCGCCCCGACCTGGCGATCGAGGTGGTCTGGACCTCTGGAGGCATCAACAAGCTCGAGGTGTACCGAAAGCTCGGCGTCGGCGAGGTCTGGATCTGGCGCGGCGGAGCACTCTCCCTGTTCGCCCTCCGTGACGAGAGGTACGAGCAGATCCCCACGAGCGAGAAGCTGCCGGGGCTCGACCACGAGCAGCTCCTCAGCTTCGTCGACCTCAAACCGATGACCCGAGCGGTACGCACCTACCGCGAAGTCCTGCGAACGCCAGCAGGCTGAAAGCCGGCAGCCCGATCGCCGCAACCTGACCCCGAAGACGACAACCGGCGGGGGCCGCCGCAGCCCCCGCCGGTGAGTGATCGCGATTCGAGGTGGTGTAAGTGCTCGCCCTGCCCGTCTTGACGGCGGCCTGAGTGTTGTGAGCCGATCCGGTGGTCGTCAGCTGACGAGGTCGTGCGGCAGGGTGACCGCGCCTGGGGAGCGGATGGCGCGGCGTGCGGCTTCGAGGACGTAGGTCTCCGGATTGACGCCGGCGAGGCGGGCGGACTCGAACAGGCTGTAGAAGACGGCGGCGACGACGGTGCCGCGCTTGGACTTCGAGCCGTAGTGGTTCTTCCGGCCGACGACCACGCCCCGCAGCTCGCGCTCAGCATGGTTGTTGTCGACCGGTACCCGCGGGTCGTCGAGGAAGACAGTCAGGCCGGGCCACAGCTCGAGCATGTATGTGACCGCCTTCTCCATGCCCGTGGACGGCAGTAGCCCGGGCAGCGTCTCGTACCCCCAGTTGCGCAGCTCGTCGATTACCGGGCGCGACCACTCCTCGCGAGCCCTCCGACGGACGTCGCGGATCTCCTGCCGCTCGGCCAGCGAGGCCCCACGGGGCAGCTTGGGGAGCTTGCCTTCAACTTCGAACAGCTGCTTGATCAGGCGAATCGGTGTTGCGGCCAGGTCGGGGTAGGACGCTTCGGCCTCGAGGAACTTCCGTCTGACGTGGGCCCAGCAGTGAGCGTGCCTGATCCCCGGGCCCGCCCGCGTCAGCGAGCTGTAGGCGTCGTATCCATCGGTGATGAGGACGCCCTCGAATCCGTTCAGCACCGCCGCAGCCGCCTTGGCCGAGCGATGCCGGTGGATGTCGTAGAACGCCGCGTCGGAGCTGGCCACGCACCAGGTCCACCACTTGCAGGACCCCGGACCGTCGAGCATCGGCCAGCGGGTCTCGTCGCAGTGAACCCAGTCCGCTCCCAGCGTGTACTCCCGCAATGCCCGCCAGCTCGGCTCGAGCCAGCCGGCGAGTGCATCGACGGTGCCGCCTCGGCTCGCGGACCTGCACGAGATCGCAAACCGCGAACACGGGGACGTTCCCGTCATCGAAACCGCCATGGGTCGCGAGACCGGCACGCCTGACGCTATACTCGCTTCGTGGATCATCGAACGGTGATCGAGACGCCCGACCGTGCAATGGTGGAGGTCCTGCGCGGGAAGAGCTCGGAGGAACGGCTGGAGATCGCCTTCGGGATGTGGCGCTCGGCGCGGGGCATGATCGAAGCGGTTCTCCGGCAGCAGCACCCCGAGTGGTCGAGCTCCGAGGTTTCCGACGAGGTCGCCCGCCGGCTGTCCCATGGATCTTGCTGAGCTTCTCGAGCACGTGACACGAACACTCGAGGAGCTGAGCATCCCGTATCTGGTGACCGGATCGGGGGACCTCTTCGTTGACGGCTTCGAATCTGGAGATCTCACGTCCTGGTCAGCGATTGGACCGCCGCGATAATCGCCGCCGTGCTGCAGGTCGCATCGACAGTCCTCTGGCTGTCGCGCACTCGACGAAGTCCCAAGCTCGGCTTTGTCGTGAGTCGTCTATCGTCTCGATGCGGGATGTGTAGTGCTCCGCCGGAAGTCAGGCCACCCAGGGTTGACGTTAGACCCGGTACTCGGCGGGCTCCCGCCACCGCCCGGGGATCCCCTCGGCCCGTGGAACGCCCCGGCGATCTGTCCGAAGATCGCCCCCGTCGTGTCGCAGTCGTCGCCGACGTCGGCCTCCACCAGGCGTCGTCGCCTGCGCTATGACGCTTCCTCGAGATGCCGTGCGATCAGTACCTTGATCAACGACTGGCGGGGAACGCCGAGCCGCAACGCCTCGCGGTCGAGGGCCTCGATCATCCAGACCGGGAAGTCGACGTTCACGCGGCGCTGCTCGTGGCCCCGCCGCCGCGCCCGCGACAGGTCGAGGTGCTCCGTGATGTCCTCGCCCGCGTTGAACTTCGCGTCGAGCGTCTTAGCCTTCATAGATCGTGATCTCCTCGCGCCGCGATCGCCGAACCGAGATGACCCTGATGCGGTCCTCCCGGTACGTGATGATTCCGGACCAGTATTCCGATCCGATTCTCCCGACGACCAGGAACCTCGGCTCGTCCACCGTCCGGGCCGGGATCTCGACGAGATCCGGGTCGTCCCACAGCGCCTGGGCCTGGTCGAAGTCGATTCCGTGCTTGTGCCGGTTCGAGCGGCTCTTCGCCTCGTTGAACTCGAACTCCACGGTATAGAAATTATACCCTCAGGGTCCCGTTATCAAGCTCTCGGTGAGGTGACCCGCTGCTACCGGCGCCGCGCCCCTCGCAACCGATCCGCGATCGCCGCGACCTCGTCGCCCATCCAGACGCGCTTCCGCCACCGCCCGGGGATCCCCTCGGCGCCGTAGAACGCCCCGGCGATCTGCCCGAAGATCGCACCCGTAGTGTCGGCGTCGTCCCCGAGGTTGACCGCCCGCAGGTACCCCTCCTCGAAGCTCGTCGACCGGTCGAATGCCCACAGCGCCGCTTCGAGGCTCCCGACGACGTACCCCGTGCCGCTGATCGCCGGCGGGCACACAGAACGCGGCGCACGCCGCCAGGATTGCCCTCGACTTCAATCGATCACTCCGCAGTTGGGCTCGCACGTGCATACCCACCCCGTCGATCCAAGGTAGACGATACCCTCAGACGCTCCGCGCACCCTGACTCCCGTGGCGGTTCGACCGCGGAGGATCGCCGGGAAGACGCGGCCGGGGCGACGTCGCGGGCCCCGGCGTTGTACCACTCCGCGGCCTCGATCAGGGGTGAAGGTGTCACCCGGGACCGTGGACAGGTCCTCGGTCATGGACGTGTCGGCGATCCGGCCGACGGTCGGGAGATCGCGGCCGACAACCCACGTTCAGGCTGCATCCCCGGCGAGGCGATCCTCTGGATTCACCGCGAGATCCGGGAACCTCGTCAGGAGGGCGCGGTCGTTCGTCAGCAGCTTGGTCCGGAGATCTCTCGCCAACACCACGAACTCCGCGTCGTAGCCTGCGCAGCCGCTCGCCATGGCCGTCCGCAGCACTTCAGACGCAACGACCTCGTACGTTCCGTCCAGCAACGCGAGCTCTGCGAGCTCGAGGGCCTCGAGAGCTTCTCGTTCGTGGATCACACCGTTCCGCTGGAGGGTGGCCAAGACGTTGCACACCTCGCTCCGCCACAGGACAGGCGCTCTCCAGTCGTTGTCGTGCTCCAACAGCGCACGCGCCGCGTCCCGATGCTCGTGGTCCGGGACCACGAGAGCGACGATGACATTCGTGTCAGCGACGATCACGGCCGCCCCTCGTCGATCGCCTCCTCGATCTCCTCGAGGGTCACCGTGCGGTCGCCGTAGCCCTGCTGCAGGCGCCGTATCCTCCCCACGAGCTCGACGGGCGACATCTTGGTCGACCGCAGGTTCCTCTCCAGCATGTGGATCACTTCGCTGTTGACACTCCTTCGGTTGATCTCGGCAGCCATCTTGAGCCTTCCGTAGAGATCCTCCGGCATGCCCTTGATCGTGAGGTTCGTGCCCATGAACGCCTCCGAGCAACCATTATGGTTGCATTTCGACACCACGTCAATGACGCAGCCGAGCAGATCGGCAAAGGACCATCACGCGACGACAGCCATCGGGGGGTGTGCGACAGAGCTGCGGCCAGATCCAACTCACGGAGGAGGCGGGGCAAGGTCGACCGACGGACCGAGGCGAGACCGGTCCCCTCAGATTCCCCCTGCGACTCCGTCGGTCGAACACCCGGCGGCCATCTCAACCGCCCGCGAGCCGAGGGCGGCTCAGCCCAACTGCGAGCAGCTTGGGGACACGTGGATCTTCCAGCCCACCTTGATCCCGATCCCCGGCTTCGCGGCCCGCCGGCCGATCCGGGAATACCGGACCGCGTCTCCGCGACGTCCACGTCCTCCTGCTCCAGTCACCTGCCATGCGTTCGACGTGGAGCGAAGCGGGACCCCAGCCCGGCTACTCAGCCTGTTCCCGACCAGCTCGACAGGTCGCCGGTCTCGAAGCCGTCGTCGAACACCGTGTCGCGGATGGCGATCACCTCGAGGCCGTTTTCCGACGGTACGAGTAGCCGGCCGCCGGCAGACTGGACGAACTGGCTCGGGTCGACCTCCAGCGAGTCGAGGACCGCCACCCGGGCCGCGCGACGGCCTCCGGCCTTGAAGTGCTTGCCGTCAGCGAGCACGCACTGCATCCGGTGGGGATAGCGCCACGGCCGCTGCATGCTCCGCTTCGAGGAGCATCGACGCCGGGTGGGCAGGCCCAGGCGGTGGCACTCCCGCCACACCGTCGTCCGGTCGACGGTGGCGTCGTCGCTGATCACGCCGATCACCCGTGCATGCCGGATCACCTCGGGGATCGACACCGTCGGATCCTCGCCCTTGCGCTCCTCGAGAAAGGCGAGGAAGCTTTCGGGCAGGCCGGAGCCCGGGCGCTGCCGCAGCTCAGTCCGAAGACCGTCGAAGCCCGCGGACTCCCATCGCCCGAGCCACCGCCACAGGGTGCGGACGGCGACGCGCCTCGGCCGACCCTCCCGGTCCAGGTGCGTCCTCCCCGCCACCTCCCCCACGGCCTGGGTCGTCGGAATGCCCGCAGCCCGGGCTGCACACACCTGCGACACGACCAGGTAGCGCATGAGCGCATCGTCCTCGTCTACACACATCGTCCTGTGGGGCAATCGGGCCTCCTCGCGGCTCGAGACCTCGGCACTCCCGAGTTCATCCCGAGGCTATGGACCACCCGAGAAGCGATCCAGGACACTTTCGTGCCCTCGACCACCACCGCAGGGGGGGCCTCGGTAGTGCCGTGCTCGCACACCGGATGGCCGGGTCAATCGCGATCGCACCACGCCCGGCAGCACGCCCACGATCCCAAGTCGGCCGACGCGATCCACCGCCCCGGCTACCCGCAGCCACGGCCCGAGACCCGCGCCCAGACGGCTCAATGCAGCGACCCGCCGGCTCAGGCTTCCCTGCACCTCAATGGCTTCCAGCCCCAGCTCGTCGAGGATCCGACTGTCCACTCGCGGCTCGTCGAGACCGGTCATGAAGGCGACTCGCGCAATGCGCCGCGCCTGGGTCCGTCGCACCGGCCCCGCCTCCTCCTCGATCAGCTCCTCGGGCCACTCATCTCCCCGACATGCCGCCACCGCCGCGCCGACCAGGCTCGCTCGAGGATCCTCCCCGCCTTCGGCAGACTGGCCCAAGACCGCCTCGCGGCCGTACGGAAGGTGACCGACCGGGTACAGCGTGAACGCCACGCCATGCGTACGGCACCGGGCCTTCCGGAGACGGTGGCAGGGACCCGTCTTCCGCTCTCGCCACCCCGTCTTGTGAATCCGACATCTGCCGGCTTTTCCGGCCAGGCTCTCCAGGCATCTGTCCGGTACCCAGGCAGGCGCCATCCGGCCGGCTTCATCACCACCGTACTCGACGACGACGAATCCAGTCCTGGACGAACAACGGCGAAGCATGGCATTCTGCTGCAGCTGGCATCAGCACTCCGCGGGCGTGCTTGCTGGCTACAGCCGCGGAGTGGCGAGCCCGCCTCCCAGGCGGGCTCGCCGTCCTCCTCGCTGTACTCTACTGCCGCTCAGGCTGCAACCAGGCGCTCAGCTCGCTGCCAGCAGCCGTGCAACGTCACACCCCTGCCGGACTGAGTGCCGAGATCGCCGACCACGATATTCCTGTTGAGCATGTGGCAGGAGGGCGGAGCGCGTTGGGCCAGGGCCCGTCCCCGTGGGGCAGCTGGCGGTCGGCTACTCGGGTGCGATGAGGTGTACCGCCGGGAAGTACGTTCGATACCGTGTCGCGTCGCGGGTGAGGAGCTCGAGCTGGGCGACCGCGGCATGAGCGCCGATGTAGAAGTCCGGCAACGGCGAACGCCGCGCGCCGCGCCGCCGCCGATACTCGAGGAAGCACTTTCCGGCCGCGAAGGCGGCCTCCCAGGGGAGCGGGAGCCGGGCGAAGGCGTCCGACGGCAGAGCCTGCTCCAGCTCCTCGATCCGGTCGAACCCGACCGAGACCTCGGCATAGATGATCGGATTGATGGCGAGGATGTGGTCGTCTGCCAGGCGCTCGATCTGCTCGGCGGACCACTCGAACCACCTGGGGTCCTCGGTCAACACGTCGAGCAGCACGTTGCTGTCGACCAGGATCGTGGTCACCGCCGCCCCCGGGTCAGCTCGAGGATCTCATCGGTGCTCAGCGCCACCGTCGCCCGGCCCTTCATCCGGCTGACGACCGAGTGACCACGCCGCCGCGCCCCGTTGGCCTTCCGCATCACGACGGTGTCGCCGACGACGTCAAACTCGACCTCGGTGTTCGGCAGGATGCCCAGTCGCTCGCGGATCTCAACCGGGATCGTGACCTGGCCTTTGCTCGTGACCTGCATTCAGACCTCCGGTAAGAGTTTACGAAGTCTTACGCGATCGCGCAACGACAGCGGGGTTGGGTGTGCAGCGCGACAGTTGGCAATCGGGTACAGCTTGGTAGCGCCAGCACACGGCCGGGCGTAAAGCCCGGCCCCACCGGGCATTCGCAGGGCGTCCGAGGGACTGCCTGCGTTCCCTACCGGCAGGATGCTGGCGCTCCGAGTCGGCGTTCAGGGCACGGTTGATCGAGCCGGGGTGCAGGGGCCGGCACCTTGGCAGCATTGCTCGGGAAACCTCGGAAAGCGGCCGGACTGGGGGATAGGAAGTTTCTTTCGCACTGCCAGTAGTCTACCAGCGGCCTCAGGCTCAGGATCTGTACGGGAGGAGGTACCGACGCCGGGTTCTGGTCGTCGACAGCGGGTGCGGGACGCCAGTCCGCGTGCTCGGCGACGATGAGCAGGGTTCTGGGGACCGCCGACGAGGAGCCCGAGCACACCTCCCCCAGGAACCGCGATGC
>CAZXMW010000073.1:0-17408 GCA_964641415.1 uncultured Thermoanaerobaculia bacterium
CGAGCCGGCCTCAACGAGACCGCTCGATCCGCCGAAGGCGGATTGCGTTCAACAGATCGCTTCAGCGGACCCCAGCTCGTGTCATGTCCAATGCACTCCGCCTTCGGCTCCGCTGCATTGGCCACGCCACGTCGGCCTTCGGCCGAACGCTGGGTCCGCTGAGCTCAGGTCTTTCTGCAAAAGACAGAAGGAATCCAATGGCACGCGCTAAAGCCGTATACAAATCCAAGGATGATGTCGTAGCTCGCTTCATTCACGCCAAGGAGTACGTGCATTACGCATCCATCATCACGATAACGGATACAGGCAAAAACCCCGTATCCATCAAGCTCAAGTTCGACGGCATCCCTCCTTTTGTCGCGCCCATGCCACCAGAAGAACACACTATCTCGGCACCAACTGTTGTTGAGCTTTTCAGGAAATTGGAGCGTTGGTTACGAAAGCATGGATACACATTTTACACACAATGAGATAATAAGTCGCAGAACAAAGCCTCAGAACCGACTTCGGGATAGCCGCGCCGCTACGCTCTGCGGCCATCCCGAAGCGGTTCAAGGCTGACGTTAGGGCAACACGATGAATGGGATGAAACTGACGGCCGTCGCCTTCGCAGCCTATATGGTCTTTGCATCGGCTGCTATGTCCGGTGAATTCCAAATTGGACCCTACTGCGACAACGAGACATCGGCTCCAGACGAATGTGTCATGGATCTTGTCTCACACTGGGAACACCGCGACGGTGAAGCGTTCTGGAAGTTTGGGTCTGCCCTATCAAACTCGTTCTGCGTCCACCCGAAAGCTGTTCTCACCGTCCTATCCGTCGATCCAGCCAATCTCGAATCGTGGGTTGATCGACTCGCTGACCACACGTTTACGGTGTTCGACCACGCTGATTCTCAGTTTGGCGTCGAGGCAACCAAACACCTTACTCATCTCAAGACCTGCATGATCGAAAGTGCGACCATTCTTGTTGACGACATAGAGGTCGGCATCGCGGCCAAGGAGCTATTGGATGAGCTCAAGAAGACTGAGGTCAGATACATCGACTGACCCGCGCCCTAACCTAGCTATTCCAGCGGACGCGACCCGCGCGAGCGCGGGTCGCGTCCGCTGAACAGCAATCTTAGGCTCAGGGCGATCGAGTAGACTAGAAGGTGTCACCAACGGTCAAGATCGTCGGACCCTACAGGTTCTTCTTCTACGCCAACGAGCTTGGTGAACCTCCTCATATCCACGTCCGGCGTGATCGTAGCGTCGCGAAGTTCTGGCTCGATCCGGTGGCGCTCGCAAGATCAAAGCGGTTCGGCGCTCAGGAGCTCACCCGGATTGAAGTCACCGTCCGAGAGCACGTAGACGAGTTGATGGAGGCATGGCGTGGCTTCTTCAGTGACTAACATCGAACCCCTCGCGGCCGAGGTCAGCGTCACTGACCACGAGTTGGTCGTGACCCTTGTCGACGGACGCTGTATCTCTGTCCCCCTGGTTTGGTTCCCTCGATTACTTCATGCTTCGACCCAACAGCGGTCCGAGTTCGAGCTCATCGGAGACGGTGAGGGCATCCACTGGCCCGAAGTGGACGAGGACATCAGCGTTCGTGGCCTCGTGCTGGGCTATCCATCGGTGGAGTACCGGAAGGGTGCCTAACGATGAAGGGCTGATGTCGCGCGACCGCGACATCAACTGGTGTTGAACGCACTCCGCCTGGTTGGCGCCGAGGCGTTTGAGCTCCTTGGGGATTCAATCGAGCGCGCTGGGGTTTCGTAGGGCAAAGCGGTTGGGCGAGGCGCCGAGAAACGAGGTTGAAGAATCTCCGAGATCATCCGAGACCCCTGTTGTGGTGAGCTTCATCGGCGTACCAGCCCCCCGACGCGGGCGGAGGGATTCCTGCTTGACAACCACAGAAATTTGGCTATATTGCCAAGCTATGAGTGAGCGACGGAAGCTCGAGGGTGACACCAGGGTCAACATGGAGGCTCGCGCCAGGGTGATGAAGGCCCTCGCGCATCCCAGCCGGCTGTTCATGGTCGACGAGCTGTCCCGCGGCGAGCGCTGCGTCTGCGAGCTCACGGAGATGGTGGGCGCCGACGTGTCGACGGTGTCGAAGCACCTCGCAGTCCTCAAAAGGGCCGGCGTGGTGCTCGACGAGCGCCGCGGCCAGCAGGTCTTCTACCGCCTGCGCGTGCCGTGCATCCTCAACTTCTTCGGCTGCGTCGAGGCGGTGCTCGACGAGGTCGGCCGGCGCGAGCTCGCGCAGATTGCATGACGGATTTTTTCGACTATTTCTTGGCTGATTCGCCAAATTTCTTCGACGTCAAGGCTGGAGGCGACTGTTGCTTGACTGGAAGACCGAGTGGAAGCCCCTGGCCTGGATGGCGGCCCTGTTCGCCGTCTTCTTCTGGCTGCCGATCGGCTGGCCACGTTTCGACGGCGCGGTCACCGAGGCCCTGGCCCTGACCCGCTGGTACGCCCGCGAGCACGTGCTGCTGTGCCTGGTGCCGGCGTTCTTCATCGCCGGGGCGATCGCCTCCTTCGTGTCCCAGGCCGCGGTCATGAAGTACCTCGGGCCCAAGGCGCCGAAGGCCGTCGCCTACGGCGTCGCCTCGGTGAGCGGCACCATCCTCGCCGTGTGCTCGTGCACCGTGCTGCCGCTGTTTGCCGGCATCCACCAGATGGGCGCCGGCCTCGGGCCGGCCACCGCATTCCTGTACTCGGGACCCGCAATCAACGTGCTCGCCGTCGTCCTGACGGCGAGCGTCCTCGGCGCCAAGCTCGGCGCGGCGCGGGCGATCGGCGCGGTGCTGTTCGCGGTCGTGGTCGGGGTGCTCATGGCACTGATCTTCCGGCGCTCGGAGCAGCAGCGCGTCGACGCCGCGATGGCCCTCCCCGAGCCCGAGGGGGTGCGGCCGCTCGGTCAGGTTGCAGCCTTTTTCGCGGCGCAGGTGGCGATCCTGGTGTTCGCCAACTGGGCGCGCCCCGAGGATCCGAGCGGGGTCTGGTTCGCGATCTGGCAGGCGAAGTGGTGGCTGACCGGCGCCGGCGCCGTCGCCCTCGGCGTGATTCTGGTGCGTTGGTACACGCTCGCGGCCTGGAAGGCGGCAGCGATCGCGGCGCCGACCCTGGCGCTCGCCCTGCTGCGGCCGGAGCACCCGGAGCTCGCCTTCACCGCCGGCGTGATCGGCCTCGCGATCGTCACCGCCCGCGACCAGGGTGAGCTCGGCGCCTGGTTCGCCTCGAGCTGGGGCTACGCCAAGCAGATCCTGCCGCTGCTGCTCGGCGGCGTGCTGATTGCCGGATTGCTGCTCGGCCGCCCAGACCACGAAGGGCTGATCCCGTCGGGCTGGGTGGCGGGCGCGGTCGGCGGCAACGGCTTCGGCGCGACCCTGTTCGCCTCGCTGGCCGGCGCGCTCATGTACTTCGCGACCCTGACCGAGGTGCCGATTTTGCAGGGCCTGATCGGCGCCGGGATGGGCGCCGGGCCGTCGCTCGCGCTGCTGCTCGCCGGACCCGCCCTGTCGCTGCCCAACATGATCGTCATCGCGAGCGTGATCGGCTGGAAGAAGACCGGCGTCTACATCGGCCTGGTGGTGGTCATGGCCACCGTCAGCGGCCTGATCTACGGAACGTTCATCGCCTAGGAGGTGCGCTGTGAAGAAAATTATCATTCTCGGTCCCGGATGCCCGCGCTGCGAGCGGCTGGCGACAACGGCCAAGCAGGCCGCAGACCAGCTCGGAATCGAGTACGAGCTGGAGAAAATCAGCGACATCAAGCGCTTTATCGACTTCGGCCTGATGATGACGCCGGGTCTGGTCGTCGACGGAAAGCTCAGAGTCCAGGGCAACGTCCCGTCACTCGACGAGGTCAAGACAATGTTGACGGACGGTGCGGCATGAGCCGGCGCCCGGACCTCGCCATGCTCCTCCCGCTGGCCTGCCTTGTGCTCGCCCTCGGAACCGCGGGCGCGGCAGCCGCCGACGACGCGACAGCGCCCGCCCCAGGCGCCGTGACCGACGGAGTGGTCGTCTTCTACTTCCACGGCAACGTCCGCTGCGCGACCTGCCGCACCATCGAGAGCTACGCTCACGACGCCATCCACACCGGCTTCGCCGGCGAGCTCGAAGGCGGCGCCTTCAGCTGGAGCGCGACCAACGTCGATGAGCCCGGCAACAGGCACTTCATTCGGGACTTCCAGCTCGTCACCCGGTCGGTGGTGCTGGCCGAGTACCGCAACGGCGCCGTCGTCCGCTTCAAGAACCTCGACAAGGTCTGGCAGCTGGTGCGGAATCAGGCCGACTTCGCCGACTACATCAGCAACGAAACCCGCGAGTTCCTCGAGGAGGGCTGATGGACCCGTTCTGGCTCGCGCTGGGCTCGGCCCTGTGGCTCGGGGTCCTGACCTCGATCAGCCCGTGCCCACTGGCGACCAACATCGCCGCCGTCTCGTACGTCGGCCGCCAGGTCGGCAGCGCCCGCGCCACCCTTGCCTCGGGCGTCCTGTACACGCTCGGGCGGACCCTGGCCTACGTCGCGCTCGGCGCCGCCGCGGTCTGGTCGCTGATGTCCCTAGTCGCGGTGTCGAGCTTCCTTCAGGGAACCTTCCCGAGGCTCATCGGACCGCTGCTCATCGTGCTCGGGCTGCTGCTGCTCGGCATCGTCAAGCTCAAGCTCCCCGGTCTCGGCTTCAGCGACCGCCTCAGGCGTTCGGTCGACAGCTCGGGCATCTGGGGCGCCGGCCTGCTCGGCATCGTCTTCGCCCTGTCGTTCTGTCCGGTGTCGGCGGGGCTGTTCTTCGGCGGCCTGGTGCCGCTGGCGACCGAGCACGGCTCGCCCCTCCTGCTGCCCGCGGCCTTCGGCGTCGGGACCGCGCTGCCGGTTGCGGTGTTCGCGGTGCTGCTCGCCGCCGGCGTGAGCTGGCTCGGCTCGGCCCTCGACAGGGTGCAGGCGGTCGAGCGCTGGGCGCGCCCGGCGACCGCGGTCGTGCTCATCGCAGTCGGCGTCTACGAGACCCTGCGCTCGACCTTCTACCTAATCTGACGTCATGACCGAAGGCATGCGCTTCAGAGACTCGTCCGTCACTCAGGTGATGGTCGGCCTCCACCGGATCGGCTTCGTCGGCCTGAGCGACGCCCTCGACGCGGCGGCCCGATCCGGGCTTGTCGAGCGCAACCGGCTCGTCGACCTGATCGTGGGCGAGCTGGCCTCGAAGAACTACATTCCCGATCCACGAGACCGACAGCTGCGGTCGGCGCTGTGGCGCGAGTATCTGCGTCGCCTCGGCAAGGACTTCAGCGCCTTGTTCTCGAAGGTCGAGGTCACCGTGCGAGGCGAGCCCGGCGACGAGCGCGAACGCTTCGCGGACCTGGTCCGCGCCGCTCTCGCCGAGATGGAGCTGCAACCGGTGGTCACCTTCGCGCGGGGCGACGGGCCGAAACCGCGGCTCGTGATCCACGGCGAGCTGGTGGCCGAGGGGCTGCAGAGTCAACGGCGCATGTACGCCGCTCTGCGGCGAACCCTGTCGGGCTGGTGACCGGGTTGAAAGTGATCACGGGGCGCGTGCCGCCTCGCCGAAAGGAGCTCGAAGATGACGCAACGAGAAGAAAACGGCTGGAAGCTCCACGCGCTGGCGTGGCTCGTGGTGCTGGCGGCGATCACGGCGTACGCGGCAGCGACGAGATCCTGGTTCCTGACGGCGGCGCCGGTCGGCTTTCTGTTCGGCTTCTTCCTCCAGAAGGGCGATCTGTGCGGCTCGTCGGCGATGAGCGAGGTGTTCGTGTTCCGCGACGCTCGCAAGCTCGCGGGAGTGTGGGTCGCGATCGCGGTGTCGATGGTCGGATTCGCGATCATCGCCGAGCTCGGTTGGGTGGTGCTCAAGCCGAAGCCGCTGATCTGGGCGAGCGCGCTGGTCGGCGGCGCGATCTTCGGCGCCGGCACCGTGCTCGCCGGCGGCTGCATCTCGGGCTGCCTGTACAAGGCCGGCGCCGGCAACCTCAACTCGATGGCGGCCCTGATCGGCATGCCGCTCGGCATCGCGATCGTCGAGCACGGGCCGCTCAATCGGATGCACCTGTGGCTCAAGGGCCAGGTCATCCCCGCCGCCGACGGTGGCCCGGTGACGCTGTCGTCCGTGACCGGCCTCCCCTACTGGCTGCTGGCACTGCTCATCGCGGGCGCCACTGTCGCGATTGCGTGGAGGCTGCGGCGCCGGCGCACCGGCGATCGCGACAGCCGCTCGTCCGATGAGCGGCCCTTCCTCGCCCGGCCCTGGCGGCCGTGGCAGGCCGGCATCGCCATCGGCCTGCTCGCGGTGCCGGGCTTTTTGTCCGCAGTCTCAAGCGGCCGCGGCTACCCCCTCGGGGTGACCCACGGCGTGCTGCACACCTACGAGCTGGTCACCCAGGACGTCGAGGTCATGACCGGCCGGCCCGCGCCGGCGACGCAGGAGCCCACTCCGGCGCCGGCGCCCCGACGCAAGGTCAGCGGCTGGCTGATGCTGCTGGTGGTCGCGATGGTTCCGGGCGCATGGGCGGCCGCGAGGCTCTCGGGTCAGGCGAAGTTGCTGCCGAAGCCGCCGGAGGAGACCGTCATCGCCTTTGTCGGCGGCATCCTGGTCGGCGTCGGCGCTGCCTTTGCCACCGGCTGCGTGGTCGGCAACATCCTCTCCGGCTGGGCGCTGATGAGCGTCGGCAACTTCCTGTTCGGCATCGTCACCCTGCTCGCCAACTGGGGCGTCGCCTACCTCTACCTCATGGGAGCGCCGGGCGTCTCTGCAAAGCGCAGCGGAGCGAGGTAGCCGGCCTCGCCGACAAGGCCTGGTGGCAGATGCTGCAGCTTACCTGGAGCTGGTGACCCGCAAAGAAAAGGAGACGAGGATGAGGATGCTGGCGACAACGGGAATGATCTTGGCGAGCCTGGCAACAGTGGTGCCGGCTGCCGCATCCGAGCCCCCGCTGTCGCTGGCCGCGTGTGTACGGGAGGCGTTGGCCGCCAACCCCGACCTGGGCGTGGCCGCGGCCCGCGTTGACGCCGCAGACGCGGCCGCAACCGCGGTCGCGGCCGGACGCCTGCCGCGCCTCGACCTCACTGCCGGCTACCTCTACTCGGAGCGGGCCCAGCGAGCGGTCCAACCCAGCTTTCCGGGCGAGATGCTGCGCTACGACAACGATATCGTCGATGCGGCGGTCGAGCTGCGGATGCCGCTGTACGCCGGAGGACGACTGGCCGCCGGCGCTCGCGCGGCCGACCTCACCGCCGCCGCGAGCCGGCTGGAGCTCGCCGGCACGCGGCAGGATCTCGTCGTCGGCGTCGCCGCGACCTACCTCGCGGCGGTCGAACAGCAGGCGAGGATCGGCGCCGTCCAGGGTTCGCTGGAGGCGCTCGAAGCACAGCTGGCGGTGGCGACCACGATGGAGGAGGTCGGGCGCATCGCGCCGCTGGATCGCATCAAGGTCGAGGTGCGGGCCGCGTCGGTCCGCCAGCAGCTGTCACGCGCCCGCCGCGACCGCGAGCTGGTTCTGCACCGCCTCGCCACCCTGCTCGGCCGCGGCCCCGACGAGCCGACGCCCGAGGTCGGCGAGGCGCCGCCGCCGCTGCCCGTCGAGAGCAGCGCCGAGGAGCTGGTGGCCGAGGCGCTCGAGTCGCGCCCCGAGCTCGGAGCGGCGCGGCACGAGGTTGCTCGAGCCGGCCAGGACGTGGCCGTCGTGGTCGGCGAGCGTCGGCCCGCAGTGGACGTCTACGCGCGCTACGCGGCGCGCAGCGTCGTCCCGCCTGAGAGCGACGACCTGCGCGGGTACGACCACTACGGGGCCGGCGGGCTGGTCTTCAGGCTGCCGCTGTGGACCGGGGGGCAGCTCAAGGCGCGCGCCGTCGAGGCGCGGGCGCGGCTGGACGAGGCCCGGGAGGGCGCGCGAGCCGTCGAGCTACGGGTCACCGAGGAGGTGCGCATGGTGCTGGCGGCCCGCGCCGAGGCGGAGGAGCGGGAAGTGGTGGCGAGCCGCGCCCTGGACCAGGCACGCGAGGCCTTCGACATCGAGCGGGTCAATTACGAGCTCGGGCGCAGCGCGGTCAATGACGTTCTGGACGCTCAGGCGGCCCTGCTGGAGAGCGAGCTGGCTCATGCCCAGGCGAGCCACGATCTCGCGCTCGCCGCGGTGGCCGTGGCACAGGCGGCGGGCCGCAACGTCGCGGAGCTGCTCGCCGGGGAACATGGAGAAGGGGTATGACGATGAGCTTTCGGTTGCTGGGCTGGGTTGCCGCCTGGGCATTTGTCGTGACCGGCTGCGGCGCCCCGCCGCCGGCGAAGCCGAGGCCCGCGACGCCGGTCGTGGCGAAGCCCGCCGCGCGGCAGTCCGTGATATCGGGCGTGGCCCTCACCGGCACGGTCGAGCCTGAGCAGGTGGCGCGGCTGTTCGCTCAGGTCGAGGGCGAGGTCGAGCTGCTCGCCGTGCGCGAAGGCGATGCGGTGCGCGCCGGCGCGGTGCTGCTGCGCATCGACCCGTCGCGGCTGCAGGCGGCGCTCGACGAGGCTCGCGGCGAGGAGATGGCGGTGCAGGCCGACCTCGACGACGCCCGCCGGGTGCTCGAGCGCGACCGTGTGCTGTTCGATCGTCAGGGGATCGGCAAGGAGCGGCTGGAGGGTTCCGAGACCGCGGTGCGCAGGCTCGAGGCCGGGGTGATCCGCGCCCAGGCCAGGTTGGCCGGGCTTGCAGCCCAGCTCGCCGACACCGAGGTCAGGGCGCCGTTCGACGGCTACGTGCTGGAGCGGCACGTGGAACTGGGAGACGTCGTCAAGAGCGGGTCGCCACTGCTCGCCTTAGCCTCCCACGCGGCGCACATTCTGGTGCAGGTGTCCGCGGTCGACCTGGGTCGCCTGAACCCGGGCGACGAGGTGAAACTCGCCGTGGACAGCTCGGGGAGCGAGCTCCTCGCGAAGGTCTCCCGCATCCGCCCGCAGGTCGATCCGGCCACCCGCACCGCCGCGGTCGAGGTGGTGCCGGCAGCGGGAGGCGCCCGGCTGCTCCCGGGCATGCTCGTGCAGGCCACCTTCACTCTCGGTCGCAGAGAGGACGTCCTGGCAGTGCCGGCCGAGGCGGTGCTGACCCGTCCCGACGGCAGCCGCGCCCTGTTCGTGGTCGACGGCAAGGTTGCAGTGCAGCGCTCGGTGACCACCGGTCTCGAGGGCAACGGCCGGGTGGAGGTGCTCGACGGCCTCAGCGAGGGCGAGCTGGTCGTGCTCCAGGGCCAGGAGCGGCTCAAGGACGGCGCGCCGGTGGCTCTGAAAGGAATGGGCGGCGCGGCCACCGGGCAAACCGATGCGCCGGCGGGCGGCCACAGCCAAGGTCCGGGGCAGGCATCGACTCCGAGCGGTGAAAATCGGGAAGGGGCAAGCTGATGGGCCTCAGCCGCACTGCGCTCGCCCGGCCGGTGGCGGTGATCGTGCTTGCCTTGGCGGTGACGGTGGTCGGGCTGTACGGGCTGTTCACGCTGCCGGTCGACTACCTGCCCGAGATCACCTACCCGATGGTCAAGATCCACGCCTACTGGCGGGGGGCCACGCCGGAGGAGATCGACACCAACGTGGCCGACCCGCTCGAGCGGGTGATGGCCACCGTCGACCGCCTCGACTACCTCGAGTCCACCATCACCGAGGGGATGTACACCCTTCTCGTCAACTTCCGCTACGGCGCCGACGTCGACGTCGCCTACCAGGACGTGATGGCGGCCTACGGCAGGGTGGCGCGCCAGCTTCCCGCCGACATGGCGCCGCCGGTCATCTTCAAGGCCGACCCGTCACAGCTGCCGGTGATGGAGCTGACCCTGTCGTCGCCCGAGCGCAGCCTCACCTGGCTGCGGGACTGGGCGGACAACTGGCTGCAGGACCGCCTGGTGACCGTCGAGGGCACGGCCGGGGTCGAAATCGTCGGTGGACTGAAAAGGGAGATTCGCGTTCACCTCGACCCTGTCCGCCTGCGTGGGGTCGGCCTGACCCCGGCCGCGGTGGGCAAGGCGCTCGAGCTCGCCAACCTGGAGACCTTCGCGGGCCGCGTCACCGTCGAGACCCGGGAGATCATCGCCCGAACCATGGGTGAGTTTGACAGCCTCGACGAGATCCGCGAGGTGGTCGTCGCCCGCGGGCCCGAGGGTCGCCTGGTCTACGTGCGCGATGTCGCCACGGTCGAGGACAGCCACGAGGAGGCGCGGGTCATCACCCGCTTCAACGGTGAACCGTGCGTCAAGCTCGCGGTGCTCAAGCAGGCGGACGCCAACACCGTGGCGGTCTCGCGGGCGGTGGCCGAGCGCGTCGAGGAGCTGCGCGGCGTGTCGCCGCCGGACATCCGCTTCGGCGTGGTCGAGAACCAGGCCGACTACGTCATGGCGGCGATCGCCAGCGTCCGCGATGCGGCGCTGATCGCGGCGGTGCTCGTGATCCTGGTGGTGTACCTCTTCCTCGGCCGCATCCGCCAGGTGGCGGTCATGTTCGTCGCCCTGCCCCTGGCGGTGCTCGCGAACTTCTTCGTCATGCGGATGGCCGGGTTTTCGCTCAACATCTTCTCGCTCGGCGGTCTGGTGGTGGCGATGGGCGTGGTGATCGACAACTCGGTCGTGGTGATCGAGAACATCACCCGACTCGCCGCCCGCGGCGAGAGGGCGCGGGCGGCGCTGGCCGGGGCCGAGCAGGTGGCGACCGCGATCCTCGCCGCCACCCTGACCTTCATGGCGCTGTTCCTGCCGTTCCTGATGGTGCCCGGCCTCGCCTCGTTGCTCTTCCGCGAGCTCATCCTGGTGGTGGCCGGAATCCTGATCATGTCGCTGCTCGTGGCGCTGACCATCACTCCGGCGGCGGCACAGTGGTTCGGGGTCGGCAGGGAGAGGCGGAGCCGGGCCACGATCGTCGAGCGGGGGGTGGAGCGGCTGGCCGGATGGTACCGGCGCGTGCTCGCCCGCCTCCTCGGGTACTCGCGCACCGTGGTCATGGCCACCCTCGTCCTGTTCGCGGCGAGCATCGTCCTGCTTCCCAGGGTCGGCTCGGAGTTTCTGCCCAGGCTCGACGACGGGCGGGTGATGGTCAAGGTGCGCATGCCGGCCGGGACAGCGGTCGCCGAGCTCGATCGCGTCCTGTCCGCCATCGAGGTCGAACTCAGGGGCCTTCCCGAGATCGAGAGCGTGTTCACCATGGCGGGCGGCCGCGTATGGGGCCTGGCCACCATGGAGATCCCGTACGAGGGCGAAGTCGACGTCCAGCTCGTTCCCAAGTCCGAACGAGCGATCTCGACCGCCGCGTTCGTCGCCAAGATCACCCCCCTCGTACGACGGGTTCCGGCCCCCGGCGGCCGGGTCAGCATCATGCAGATGAAGGTCAAGGGCATCCGTCAGATCGGCGTGCAGGAGGTCGAGGTCAAGGTCAAGGGAGACGACATTCCGACCATCTTCGCCTTCGCGCGCGAGGCGGCGCAGGCGCTGGGGTCCACCGAAGGCCTGCGCAACGTCAACCTCTCGATGGACATCTCGAAGCCCGAGTACCGGATCTTCGTCGACCGCGCCCGCGCCTCGGCGCTGGGGATCTCGGTGCAGGAGGTGGCGCTGACTCTGCGCAACCTGGTGCGCGGCGAGGTGGCCACCCAATACCGGGAAGGGAGCGAGTACTACCCGATCCGGGTCATGGTCCCTGAGAGCCGGCTGACAGGCAAGGACGACCTCGAACGCCTGGTGGTCGCGGATCGCGGCGGCACGCCGGTTACGCTGCGCGAGCTGGCCACGGTCGAGCGCGCGGTCGGGCCGGTCGAGATCGTCCGCGAGGACCAGGCCAAGGAGGTCATCGTGCGCGCCGACTCGGCCGGGGTGAGCATCGGCGAGGCCACCGCCCGCGCCGCCGCCGCCGTCGCCGGCCTGTCGGCGCCGCCCGGCGTCGAGATCGGCTTCGGGGGCCAGGCCCAGATGATGGCGGAGAACCGCAGGAGCCTCGGGCTGATCCTCGGCTTCGCGCTGTTCTTCGCCTACGTCGTGCTGGCCATCCAGTTCGAGTCCTTCGTGCAGCCGTTCCTGATCATGGTCCGCGTGCCGCTGTCGCTCATCGGCATCGTCGTCGCGCTGCTCCTGACCGGCTTCCCGGTCGGCGTGACCGTGCTCATCGGCGTCATCATCCTGGCCGGCAACGAGGTCAACCACGGCGTCGTCCTGGTGCAGTTCGTCAACGAGCTGCGAGCGGCCGGAAAATCACTCCGGGACGCGATTCTCGAGGCCTCGGAGGCCCGCCTGCGCCCGATTCTGATGACCCTGACCACCAGCGTCCTCGGCCTCCTGCCGCTTGCTCTCGGCATCGGCGAGGGGGGCGACATGCTCGTGCCGATGGCGGTGGCGGTGATCGGCGGGCTGGCGTTCAGCCTGTTCATGACCCTGGTCTTCCTGCCCTGCGCCTACCTGCTGCTGCCCGGCCGTTTCAGAACCCGGGGCGACGATGCCGCGTTGAGCAGCATCGCTTCCGAGGGCAACGGCCCGGCCTGAATTGAGAGGTGTGGAAGTAATTCGCAAGCGAGCTCCGTCACGGTTGTCGGCCGTCTCACCATTGCCGGATCCCTTCGACAACAGCACACCTGAACATTCTCAGGTTTCAAGGCCCGGCACCATCAGTGAAACACGATTTTGCTGACGTCGAAACACATTCGCCGCGGGCCGGTGGTGACCGAGCGAACCGTCAGGCACATCTCCTCGCCCTTCTGGATCGCATCGCGCTCCTCGAACATCGGCGTGAACATGACCGTCGCCCCCGTGTAGCGCTCGTCAAACCCTTTGCTCGCCCGATACTCCTCGATCCTCCTGCCGTCGACGCTCATGTCGACTCGATAGTCGAGAATATCGTTGCGGCGCGTGAGCATGATCCGCACACGGTCGCTCACCAGCCGGAAATCGACCCATCCCGAACCGTCCTTGGCCTCGAGGCGGAGAGGCAGCTCAGTCTTTTCGACCTTGGGTCGGGAGGCCTCGAGCTCGGCCTCGGCGGCACGCCGCAGCTGCTCGCCCTCCTCCAACCAGGCCAGCGCCGGGGTGAGCTCTGCCAGATCGAATTTCCAGATGACGGATTCACCGCCCTGACTGAGCTGCATCTTCAGCTCCTTGCCCGTCTTCATTTCGGTGAGGATCTGCTCGGCCTCAGCACTGTTGATGAAGATGTGCAGGTGGCCTTTGCGCACCATTCCCTCGACATCGATGAACGGGTTGTCGTCGACCCTCATGCGAGCATGCGTGCTGTCCACCGGTCGTTCCTCCGAGATCGAGGTGAAGACAAACATCTTGAGAACCCGATCCAGCTCCCACACAACCGGTTGGGCATGGAGAAACTGGATCTGTGCGAAGGGCCGATCGTTGAGCGAGGTCGGGAGGATCAACCGCCGCGTCCGCTCATCCGTCATCTCATCGACCATCTCGGCAGCGGTGATCATGCCGAACTGGGCGACTTCCTCCTGGACCAGTGCCGTACTGATTGACGGAATCGTCGCAGCCGCGAGGAGAAACACCAAACCAAGTCTGATCGGCCGACACACGCGCATACGTTCCTCCCCTTCTCCGTGACCGCGCGCCGTTGAGGCAGCGCTCGCATCGCATTGCACCGAGGCCGGATGAAGCCGCGGTGAAGTACCGGTGTCAAAACGTTCGAGACGATTCTCTGCTCGGAATCGTCGAGGCTGCAGGGTCGGTCGGCGACTGTCACACCACGCCCGCCCGCGCCGGCAAAGATCTGCTCGTCACTTGATCGTCGGCGTCCTCATGCAAACGCTTCGGCAGGGTCATACGGCTCCCGTAGTCGATGAGCCGTCGGTTGTAGGCGGTGTGCATGAGTTCGCTCGAGATCAGGAAGTCTGCGGTCGCCCGATTGCAGGCAGTCGGGATGTTGTACACCACGGCAAGCCGGAGCAGCGCCTTGACGTCGACGTCGTGCGGCTGCGGCTGCAGCGGGTCCCAGAAGAAGATCAGCAGGTCGATCTCGCCCTCGGCGATCTTGGCGCCGACCTGCTGGTCGCCGCCGAGCGGTCCTGACTGGAAGCGGTGGATATCGAGATCGAGCTCGCCGGCGAGCCGGCCGCCGGTGGTGCCGGTGGCGAAGAGCCGGTGCTGGGAGAGGGTGCCGCGGTTGAAGCGAGCCCACTCGAGCAGGTCGACCTTCCGGTTGTCGTGGGCGATGAGAGCGATGCGCTTGGTTTCGGGCAGGGTCGAGGTCGCTGGTGCCATTGCAGATCCTCCTTTGGAGGCTGCATCCTAGGGGCCGAAGGTGAAGCGCGCGTGGAGGCGCAGGGCGTGCTCAAGGTGATCGGCGCCCAGAAAGGCAATGAGAGCCTCGGGCACGGAGTGGTGTCGGGGGTACTGCCCCAATGGGAATTGCGGCGGTGTAATTGAGGCGAAATCTCTCTGAGACTGAGTACAGATCGCCGCTCCGGAGGTGGACGCTTTCGGCCCGGAGATGTCCGCGTCGGTCGAGGTCAGGAAGCGGGTAGAGCCCGATCTGCCGATCAATCATCGGCGAGGTTCATCAGCCGGTCGAACGGGCCAGGTTAGGCCGCTTTGCTGGCCGGGACAAGCACCGGCATCCGCCGCTCGTGGTCGAGGTAATGGACCTCGAGCGGCAGCGGCGCCTCGCCGGTGGTGGATTCTCGCGTCTTCCTCGGCGGCGGCGCCGCGAGCTGTGCCGCCGGTGTCTTGCCGCGGTAGACCTCCGCTGGGGTGGCGCCGCCGAGGCCCTGATGGGGACGAAGGTGAGAGTAGTAGGCCAGGGCGAGCTCGACCCGGGCCTCGAGATGCTCGGCTGAGAGCGGCGGCCAGAGCTTCACGCCAAGAAGATCCTTCAACGTCCGCCAGAACCGCTCGATCACCGCGATCGACCCGTACTGACCGATGGCTCCAAACCGCTGGCCGATCGACAGGGCCTCGAGCCTCTCCCGGAACACGCCAGCCGTGAACTGAGCCCCCTGGTCGCTGACGAAGTGTCGCGGTCGACCGTGCCGCCGGATGGCGCGATCGAGGACGCCGACGACCTGCCCGGCGGTCGGCTCCCTCCTGAAGACCCCGAACGCGAGCGGAAACCGCGAGAAGAGGTCGAGCACCACCACCAGCTTGTAGGCGAAGAGCCCGAGAAAGCCCCGGATCTCGGTGAGGTCCGCGGTCCAGATGTGGTTGACGCCCTTGGCGCGGAGCACTCGCGGCTTGCCCATCGCCTCGTCGCCGGGCCGGGGTGGCCTCGGCGCCTTCCGGTACCGACGCACGGTCTCGCGGCCGAGCTATGGTCAATTGTTGTGTATGCATGGCGTGAAAACTGGCCGAAGGTGGTGGCGGTCGGAAAGGGAGAGGGAAACACCGCCGGTCGGCGGTGTTAGTGGTCGGGACGCGGAGATTTGAACTCCGGACCCCCTGAACCCCATGCATTGGGGGCTCAAAGAGCCTCGCGATGACGTCATAAACGATTATTTGGCAGATATTTAGACCAACTTCCACTCCGTCAGCGATTTCCTGCCTGCTCCGTAGGGACCTGAGAGGGTCCTGTTCGGTAGGGGTCTCCGCGATGTTCGTTGGCCTCCTGAATCGTGCGAAACCGTCGAACTCCACAGACCCTGGGAGAGCCTGATGTCAGGTTGGAGTACATTCGCATCATCATGGCCACAGTCCGGAGATTCGCCGGGTCGTCGGCGGATCTCCAAGGCGGCGGCACATCTTCGACCGAGCGGTATCTCTGCACCCCCATCGTCATTCGTCCTTGAACCCGAATCGCTCTGCGAGAAGCGACGCGTCAAGACGATCGACAGGGCGCACAGTGTCCTTCTTCATCATCCAGAGCGTCTTCGGGGTTACCACCTGAACCAGCACTCCGTCGTACGTCTTCTCCTCCGTTTCGAGCGAGGAGAAGGAGAAGACTTCCCCCAGCCGCGTCAGAATGTCGAATCCAAACCCGTCCGGAGGCATGTACCGTACCGCCGGATAGTCGCCGCAAAGGTCTTCGCTGGAGATGTCGCTGATGTTCGAATCGTCGAACACGGACATGAGCGCCCGCTTGAGGTTCTCAACGTTACTCGCGGTAGGAGCTATGAAGAGGGCAAGGCCCCCGGTGGCTCTGGCCAATCCGTGAAGACCCAGCGCCACTGCGCCGAATACGGCGTACTCGACCTCGTGCTCGGCGAGCGCCCGAAACACTCTCTTCAGCCGTTCTTCATCGAGACGATCTTCGTCCATCGAACTCCTCAGAGCCATTGTCCCATGCCGGATACTGCGGGCGTCACCCATCACTCGGTGCCAGGACTTTCCCATCTCTATCTTCGAGGGGCCTACCGCCGGGGGGTGCCCGGCGTCAAGTAGGAATGTGCGGCACACGAGCGATTGTCGCTGAGCAGGGGGGCGTATCTCGGGCACATCGGCATGGATCCCACCAGCCGAGTAGCCAACGGGGCGCCTGCCGCTAACTCCCTGACCCCCATTCAGCTTTGACTCAGGGGGGCCTGCAATGATGGGTCAACTATCCTGGATATCCCTCTGTGCCGGCGGATGAAACGGCCCCTTGCCAGGCCACACGAAGTGCCTGGAATATGCCTCTTCGAGCTTCGGGTCTCCGGCCTTGGTGAATCGCACCCGTCGCTTGGGACCTTTGCCCCAGCGCATGTAGACCGTGATGGAAGGCTTGAGATTCAAGTCGTGGGCGTGAAACCGCAGAATCCGCAGCAGTCTCGACAGCCGGTTCAGATTGCAGTCGATGACCCTTTCGAGATATGGAACGCGGCCGCGCCGCCAGTCTTCGAGGTGTTTCGGATCGAGGAGACCCATTTCGACCAATACATCCACAGGAGCCACAACCCTGCCGCGAGCGAGCAGCTTGTCAACGGCGCGAGCTACCCGCGGAAACATGGGATCGTCGCGAAAGGCATCGACACTGACGGTCACCACCTGAGGTTCCTCCTGTCAATCATCTTCGTCATTCTTGCCAAGACTACCACCCTGGCTGACAGCTCTGGGCCGACCACCTGTTGGCCCCGCCATTGTGAATGGGTGGTGTGAGAAACGGAGAGTGTCCCCTTCCTCCAGCTCGTCTCGGAACCGCGGGATATCGCTCTGGGCGACGCCCGACAGGAGGAGCTGGCCTCGGGGACCCAATCGGAGAAGGAATCTTCGGGTATTTCACTGCGTGCCGAACGTGTGCCGAGAAAACTCCGCGCGGCCGGAGCCGAGCGTAAGGTGTTGATTCTATGGCGCGCCTGGAGGAACTCGAATCCCAAAGCTCCTGATCCGTAGACGGGCGTTGATGCGCGAGCACCTCTCGTTTGCTGAAGGTATCGAAATGTGATACTTTCAACCAACGAAAGGTACCACATGGGCGCGCTCTCTCAACTCATCGACAGCTTCCTTCAACAAGGAAAGTACCACTTCACGACGGAGGAGGTTT
>CAZXMW010000074.1:0-17038 GCA_964641415.1 uncultured Thermoanaerobaculia bacterium
CGACCCGCTGGTGTGCCCCTCGTGCGGCTCGGAGATGAAGGTCATCGCGTTCATCACCGAGCACGACGTGATCGACAAGATTCTCCGGCACCTCAGACGGCGCGACGAGGAGGGGAGGGGTCGTGGGCCGCCGGGGCGCGAGGAGCTCGAAGCGGTGTCGTGATGCTTGGCCGGGTGATCTTGGTTCAGGGATGAGCTGCGTCCGGAATCCGGACTATGATGGGTCATCCGGAGAGGTTTCGGTCGAGAGAGGACGAAGCGGTCGGCCGTGGCCGGTTCGGCGGGCCATGGAGGCTCGAATGATGGCTTGCGGCGGTGTTTGGAGTTCACTGGAGGAGGAAAGGCCGGGTGGTGTAAGGCCGGGTGGTGTCCAAAAGAAAATTCCTATCCGTCAAGAAGGCGATCGCGTTCGAGACGTCGTTTCGCCTCGGTGATCGGTTGGTGGAGCCGCGGCTCAACCGGGTGACCCGCGACGGCGAATCGATCCAGCTCGAGATCAAGGCGATGGATGTGCTCGTCTGTCTCGCCCGGCGAGCGGGTGATGTGGTCAGCCGGCAAGAGATCATCGACGAGGTCTGGGCCACCGAGTTCATCTCGGACAACACGCTGACGCACGCGATCGCCGAGCTCAGAACCGCCCTCGGCGACGACGCAAGGAATCCCTCGTTCATCGAGACGATCCACAGACGGGGCTACCGAATCATCGCTCCCGTTGAGGAAATGGTTCCCGATGACCCAGGTGGCGGCTCGGTCGCGCAGTTCCCGATTTCCGAGACGAGCTCGGACGACGAGGCCCACCCCTATCCCGGTCTGGCGTCCTTCACCGAGGACGACGCGGAGTTCTTCTTCGGTCGCGAGGCCGAGGTGGACCGGCTGTGGCGCAAGATCACCGCCCGCCGCCTCCTTGCCGTGATCGGTCCGTCGGGGGTGGGGAAAAGCTCGCTGCTCCGTGCCGGCGTCATGGCCCGGGCGCCGGAGGGGTGGGTGGTCCGCTACTGTCAGCCCGGCGAGGCGCCGTTTTCGGCGCTGGCCCGGTCGCTGACATCAGATGTCGGCAACGACCCGGATGCCGTCGCATCGCTTTACGAGCTTGGGACGCACGATGGCGGATTGGGGACCATCGCTCGGTGGCGAGGTGGACATGAGCAGGCTCTTCTGATCGTCGATCAGTTCGAGGAGCTCTTCACTCTTTGCCCGCCTGAGGTCCGCAACCGTTTCGCCGAGATCCTGGGACGGCTCGCCCGGGAAGCCGATGTCCACGTGCTGCTCAGTATGCGCGATGACTTTCACTTGAGATGCCACGAGCATGAGGCGCTGGCGCAGGTCTTCGCCGATCTGACCCCGATGGCCCAGCCCTCGGCGAAAAACCTTGCACGAGCGCTGATCCAGCCGGCCGAAAGGTGTGGGTACACCTTCGACGATGACGATCTCGTGGACGAGATGATCCGCCAGGTTTCCGAGGAGCGCGCCGCCCTCCCCCTCCTGGCCTTTACCGCAGCGAGGTTGTGGGAGGAGCGCGACCGGAACGATCGATCGATCACCAGGGCGGCGTACGAGGACATCGGCGGGATCCACGGCGCCATTGCTCAGCACGCCGAGGCGACGATCTCGCGGATCGGAGCCGAGTGCGTTCCGATGATTCGGGAGATCTTCCGCAATCTGGTGACCGCCGAGGGCACCCGCGCCGTCCGCGACACCGACGAACTGCTGTCGGTATTTGACGAACCACACAGAGAGACCGCCGATGAAGTCGTGCGAGAGCTCATCGAATCCAGGCTCTTGACCTCCTACGAACAGAGATCCGATGACGATCAGGTGACCCGCCGGGTCGAGATTGTCCACGAGTCGCTGCTCGCCAACTGGCCGCGACTCGTCCGGTGGCAGACCCAGGACGCCGACGCCGCCCAGCTTCGCGACCAGCTGCGGCAGGCGTCTCGGACCTGGGAGGAGCGCGGTCGTCCTGACGACCTTTTGTGGAGCGGCACCGCCTACCGCGAATATGCCCTGTGGCGTGAGCGCTATCCCGGAGGCCTCAGCGAGCTCGAGGAGAAGTTCGCGGGCTCCATGTCGGCGCTCGCCCGGCGACGCACACGTCGCCGTCGGATGGCGGTCGTAGCCGCGCTCCTGGTTGCCGCCGTGATGACGGCCGTGTTCGCCGGCCTGTGGCGGCGCAGCGAGCAGCAGACCCTGCGCGCCGAGGGGGCGCGACTGCTCGCCATGGCCCGCCTCGAGCTGGACGAGGACTCGACCGCGGCCCTGGCCTGGGCCACCGCCAGCCTCGAGCTCGCCGACACCCCCGAGGCCCGTCGCTTCGCCCTCGAGGCGCTGTGGCGGGGGCCGACGCGCTTCGAGGTCGAGCCGCCCGAGAACGGGCCGCGGCCCGACAACATCGCTCTCAGCCCCGATGGCAGCTTGCTCGCGGCCAACTCGTATGCGTCGGACGAGCTCCTGGTGTGGTCCGAGGACGGCGGCGGACCGTTGGTGCTTGGCGACGACGAGAGGACGTGGCTGGGCAACGTGTGGTTCACCACGATGGCGACCGGCGAGACCGTGCTCGTGCAGGTGGTCGGCGACACCTTCAGGCTGCGGACCGTGCCCGGCTTCGAGCTGCTGCGCGACCTCGAGTGCCCCGTCGTCGATTACAGGGCGGCCGAAGCGGTGCCCGACGGGATCCTCATTTGGGACTGGAAGGATGAGGAGCTTATTATTTATGCGTGGCCTTTCGACGGCGGTGATCCGACGGTTCAGAGGGGCTGGCAGCGGCTCGGCGCCAGAGGGTGGAGATTCGACACCTCGGGTAAATCCGTGCTGTTCACCCGGGGTCGCGAGCTGGTGCGCCGACCGATCGAAGACCACGAGTCGGACCGACACGACGAGGTCCTCGCCCGTCATCCGGCCGACACCGTCTACTTCGACTCCGGCGCCGCGGGAAGCCCCGTTGCGGTCCTGGACAGCGACGGCCTCGTCCGTCTCTGGTCCCGCGATCCCGACCCGGAGCACCCGCTGGCAACGTTGCGCGGCCCCGGCCGCGGCTTCTGGACCGATCCCACGGGCACCCTGTTGGTCGCCGACTCCGAGGACGAGCGGGCGCTCGAGATCTGGGACACCACCGCCCCGCCCGACGCCGAGCCCCTGGTCATCCCGATGCCCGAGGGGGGGGGCGGCGTGGCCTACCTGAAGTACCGCGTTCACCCGCAACGGCGCTGGCTGGTGGGCCAGGGCGGCGGCACGCTCTTCTTCTGGCCCCTCGGTGGGCCCCATCCCAGGGTCCTCGAGGGGGACCCCTCACAGATCACGGCCCTCACCTTCGTCGGCGACGCCAGTCGTCTGGTGTCGGCGACGAAGGACTCGATCCGCCTCTGGCCCCTGTCGACCGCGAGCGGCGAGCTCGCCAGCGAGCTCATCGAGGGGACCCTCAATCCCAACGGCGTCGCGGCGAGCCCCTCCGGGGAAACGCTCCTGATCGCTCGGTGGATCTTCACCGGCGTCCACCGCCTGGAGCTTTCGGGCGGCAGCCCGGAGCTGGTGTGGCCTCCGGGTGCCGGTCTGGTCTGGACGGCGCTCGCCTTCAGCCCGGACGGTCGGCAGGCTGCCGCCGCCGCGTCAATCGCCTTCGAGTCCGGGAACATGGTGATGCGTGTCTGGGACACCGCCACCTGGAGCGAGCGGGTCTATGACCTGCGGGACGCCGAGTGGAGCGGTGCCTATGAGGGCGAGTACCTGGGGGGTGTCAGCGACCTCCAGTTCACGCCGGACGGGGGGCTGCTCACCGCCGGCTCCGGCGGTATCCGCCTGTGGAACCTGGCCACCGGCGAGGCCGAGTGGATCGTCCGCACCGTCGACGAACGCTGGATGCACATGTCCGCCGACCCCAGCGGCCGCACCCTCCTCACCGCCGAGACCGTGGCGACGCCGGACCCCCCCGTGGAGTGGGAGGCGCTCACACTCCGCGATCTGACCACCGGCGCCTCCCGACCGATCACCAGCCACGGCCAGCAGGTTTCCGAGGCAGTGCTCGATCCGACCGGCACGATCGTGGTCTCCAGCGTGCCCGGCGAGGGCGTGCTCCAGGTCGGCAGTGCGGACGGCTCCCAGCCCCACCTGCTGTACGGACACACGAGCAACGTCATCGCCATCGCCATCTCTCCCGACAGCCGGTGGATCGCCTCGGGCGACGAGTTCGGCGAGATCCGCCTGTGGCCGATGCCCGACATGTCGAAGCCTCCCCTCCACACCCTTCCCCACGACGAGCTCATCGCGAAGCTCAAGACCCTGACGAACCTTCGCGCCATCCGCGATTCTGAAACCGCCGCTGGGTGGAAGATCGAGGTCGGGCCCTTCCCGGGGTGGGAGACCGTGCCGGAGTGGTAATGCCGCGGGTCGACCCGGATCGCATCGCGTGTGGTTCCTGATACCATCGTTACAGGATGCCCCAACAATTCAAGAAGGCGATCGCGTTCGAGACGTCGTTTCGCCTCGGTGATCGGTTGGTGGAGCCGCGGCTCAACCGGGTGACCCGCGACGGCGAATCGATCCAGCTCGAGATCAAGGCGATGGATGTGCTCGTCTGTCTCGCCCGGCGAGCGGGTGATGTGGTCAGCCGGCAAGAGATCATCGACGAGGTCTGGGCCACCGAGTTCATCTCGGACAACACGCTGACGCACGCGATCGCCGAGCTCAGAACCGCCCTCGGCGACGACGCAAGGAATCCCTCGTTCATCGAGACGATCCACAGACGGGGCTACCGAATCATCGCTCCCGTTGAGGAAATGGTTCCCGATGACCCAGGTGGCGGCTCGGTCGCGCAGTTCCCGATTTCCGAGACGAGCTCGGACGACGAGGCCCACCCCTATCCCGGTCTGGCGTCCTTCACCGAGGACGACGCGGAGTTCTTCTTCGGTCGTGAGGAGGAGATCGCGAAGATCTGGCGCGAGCTGAGCAACTGCAGCCTGCTGGCGGTGATCGGTCCATCGGGCTCGGGCAAGAGTTCGCTGATCCGCGCCGGGGTGATGGCGCAGGCGCCGGACGGATGGCGGTCGGTGATCTGCCAACCCAGCGAGGAGCCCTTTCTCGCAGTGGCTCAATCGCTGGCTCCCGATCTGGCGGACGACCCCGATGGTCTGCGCAAACTGCTGAGCTTTCACGATCCGGAGGCCGCCCTGGCGGTGTGCAGCCGGTGGCGGGCGCGCTGGGACGACGCGCTGCTGGTCGTCGATCAGTTCGAGGAGCTCTTCACCCTCAACCCGGAGCCGGTCCAACGGCGTTTCGTCGAGCTCCTGCGCAGTCTCGTGGACGCTGCGGGTATCCGGGTGATGCTGGTGATGCGGGATGACTTCTTCTTCAATTGCCACCACTTTCGCCAGCTCGCTCCCGTCTTCAATCACCTGATCCCGATCGGGCCGCCCTCGCCCGACGGTCTCCGGCGGGCGCTCACCGAGCCCGCCGCGCGACAACGGTATGCATTCGAGGACCATGAGCTCGCCGACGAGATGGTCGCCGAGGTGCAGCAGCTGCTCGACCGCGACCCGCCTCCCGAGGTGATCTGGCTGACCACCGCACGCGGCACCCGGCTGCCGCCGGAGGTCCGCCTGCTGCTCCGCGAACGCTACCGGCGCACCGATCAGGCGCGGTTCATCAAGGCCGGCGCCGAGCGCTGGCAGCTGCGGGCAAAGCGGGACCGGCTGCCGCCGTCGACGCGGTCGGGCAGTGGGTCGTCGCCGACATCCACGAGATGACCGGGCCTCGCCGTCTGCTCCTTGGGTGATGATCCGACCCACCACCGCCGGCCGTTCGGCCGGCGGCTATCGTTTTCGATGCTCGGGGCTTCCGAACGCGAGCGCTCGGAAACCCCTGCGCCCGAATCCGAGCCCCGCTTCGCGGGGAGGTGGGTCTCGCGCCATGGCATGGCCGTCGTCTCTCGAGGTGCCCCGCCCCCCACCCCTCCACCCGCCCGCCCTCAGGAATTCGGGTCGGCGTCGCCGGGGCTCCGCCGCCTCCGAATTCCTGAAGGGGTGAGGGTTTTTTTTGACTCCGTTCCCGGGGGTTTCCGATGAAGATCCGATGCGCTTCGGACAGCAGCGGGTTGGCGCTGATGCTGCTCGCTGACCCGGATCGCTGTACCGGTACCTGCAGCTGTTGCTGCCGCGGGGCCGTTCGGCATGTTTGCTTGTGGTGCGGGCGTCCCGCCCGCAGTGGGAGCAGGCAGAGGACGACCTCAGGTGCTCCGGGGGTTGCCGGGACCTGACGCGGGTTCTACGGAGTCACCCGCCCGCTGCCTCCCCCGCGCACCTCGTCGTAGATCGGCTGAAGGTCGGCGCCCTCGACCACCCCGAGGGCATGGTAGCCGGTGTAGCCGGGGAAGACCTCGCCGATCCTCCGGTTGCCGAGGCGCTTGATGAGGATCTCGGACAGCACGTTCCGGTAGTCGGTGGTGACCTCGAGGTCGACGCCCTCGAAGAGCTGGTCGAAAGCGAGCCCGGGCCACGAACCGTGGATCCCGCCGACGACGTTGTCACCGAGGACGAGCATCGGCACTGCGTGGCCGTGGTCGGTGCCCTGGTCGCCGTTCTCGGCAAGCCGGCGGCCGAACTCGGTCATCACCACCACCGTCAGCCGCTGGCTCAGGCCGCGAACCGTCATGTCGGTCATGAAGGCGGCGAGGGCCGAGCTCAGCGAGCCGACCAGGCCGGCGAAGGTCCCACCCTCGCCGGTACCCTGATTCTCGTGGGTGTCCCAGCCGCCGATGTCGACGGTGACGATTCGAATGCCGAGCGACAGGCTGAGCATCTGGGCGGCGAGCCGGAACCGGTTGCCGGCCTCGTCGCCGGCGTAGATCGCGCCGCCGGCCGGCTGATAGTCGCCGGTGACGTGGGTGGCGACGATGTCGACCGCGTTCATGCTCTGCACCCCGGCGGCGTGGATCAGGCTGGTTTCGAGGCCGTAGAGCCGCTCCATGGCGGCGCGCTGCTCGTCGACCCAGAGCCACGGTCCGGTCGAGAAGGTGAAGAACTCGGGATCGTCGAGGGTCAGTGTGTCGCCGCTGCCGAGCAGCGAGGTCGGCTGCAGCTGGCCGGCGGCCAGGGACGGGATGAGGATCTCGCCGGGCAGGTTGGAGGCGCTCGCCAGATGGCGGTGGAGCCAGCCCGAGCCGACGGTCGAGTCGCCGGGTGTGCCGAGCTCGATGAAGTCCTGGGCCTGAAAGTGGCTGCGGGTCGGATCGTGCATTCCGGAGGCGTGAATCACCGCCAGGCGCCCGTCGTCGAAGAGCGGCATCAGGGGCGCGGCGGCCGGATGGAGGCCGAAGCCGCCGTCGAGGGTCAGCGCCGAGCCGGCGCCGGACAGGGGCACACCGAGGGTCGGGCGCGACGCCTCGTAGATTGCGCGGTCAGGGCCGGAGACCGGCGGTACCAGATCGAGGCCGTCCATGCCGCCGCGCAGGAAGACCACGAGCAGCGTGTCGTCGTCCGAGCCCGCCCACAGGGGGCGCGGCGAGGCGGCGGCCGCCGCGGCGGTGGCGAAGCATCCTTTGACGAAGGTCCGGCGGGTCGGGGCGAAGGGCGTCATCAAGGTCTCCCGGATCATGGCGTCACCGCCGGTAGAAGTCGGGCGAGGTCAGTACCAGGCCGACCATGGCGCGCAGGCGGTCGCGGACCCGTCTCGAGCCCAGGTCGAGGTCGTCGTCGGGGCCCGAATCATCGGCCATGAAGTCGATGAGCTCGGCGCGGGTCGCGGCGTCGGTCGGACGCAGAAGGGCGCGCTCGATCCAGTAGTCGGCGATCTCGGTGGCCGTGGTTCGAGTCGACGGTGTCGCCTGCACGGGGTCGCACGGCCGGACCCCGCTCAGCTCGAGGCCGGTGAACAGATGGCTCATCCGCCAGGTCGCGACCATGGCGTTGGTGGTCAGCCAGACCTCCTTGCGGTCCGGGAAGCCGGTCGGCGGCGCCCAGGTGTGGGGCAGCTGGCCGGTGGCGAAGATCAGATAGTAGACGTAGCGGCTGAGGGTCGCGTCGACGGGCAGCGAGAAGTCGGGGCCCATGGCGCGCAGCGCGGCGACGGTGGTCTCGAAGGGTCGTCGGACCTTGTCTCCCCAGGTGGCTGCGAACTCGTCGGACAACAGGATCGCGCGGACGACCCGTTCGAGCTGGTCGGCTGCGTCGGCGTGGTCGAGAAAGACGGCGGCCGCGGCGTCGACCAGGCTTTGCGGCGGATCGTCGGCGACCAGCCGGCGGCACAGCCGGCCCGCGACGAAGCGCGCGGTGCCCGGGTGGTGGGCGAGCAGGTCGAGCACCGCGCGGAAGTCGGCCAGGGATTCGCTGCCCGCGGGCAGCTCGAGGCCGAGCACGGTCTTGGCGCCGTCGTCGTGCCAGGGGTGCCGGTAGAGGAAGTCGCCGGTGCGCTCGTCGAGCGACCAGCCGGTGAGGCAGCGGGCGAGCTCGCGAACATCCTCGTCGACGTAGCCCAGCGGTACGCCATGGGGATCGCGCGGCACCTCCGCGGCCGGGATGGCGCCGAAGTAGCTCGCTTCGCCGAGGGTGTGGAGCTCGAGCAGCTCGCGGGCGAAGTTTTCGTTGGGTCCGTCGGCGGAGTTGTAGATGTTGTCCAGGTAGAAGGCCATGGCCGGCGCCGCGGCCATGGCCTCGAGGAAGGTGCGGAAGTTGCCCAGCATGTGGGCGCGGATGACCTCGCGGTCCCAGTGCGGGAAGACCGGCGCCACGTAGAAGTGGAAGCCGTAGACCGAGAAGTGGTTGTGCCAGAAGTCGGCGAGCACCTCGGCGAGCTGGCGTCGACTGTACAGGGCGCGCAGGACGGTCGCGCTGATTGACTGCCACATGGGCTCGAAGCGGCGGTCGATGTCCTCGAACTCGAGCTGGTAGCCGGTCCACAGCTCGTAGAGATCGAGGCCGAGGGCCGGAAGCCGGGAGTCGGCGAGCCGGTCATCCAGCTCGCTGTCGGGGATGGCGTCGGGTTCGAGCTGCCAGTCGACCCAGTTGACCAGCCGCTCGGCGTCGGTGGCGCCGAGGTCGAGCCAGTCCTGATGATCCGAGGGCGTCGAGCCGAAGGCGGCGCGGCTGAAGACCAGCGAGCCGAGGTTCGGTGGCGACGACTTGGGAGGCGAGGGGTCCACCCTGGGGGCCGGCCGCATGGGCGCGAGCGACAGCCGCCGCCTCAGATCGGCGAGGAAGGCGGCGTGGCCCCGGTCCGAGGCCGTGGGTTTGACCAGGTCGTGCCACGTCGGCGGACGGCTCGGGTGGGGTGGTGCGAATGCGGGGTCGAGCAGTCGATCCGTCATGGGCGATCCTCCGCTGGGCTCCGGTCGTTTGCTGGTACCCATCTTAAACGAAAATCATTCTTGATTGGTTGACAGGTCGTCGAGAAACAGCGGTGAGGTCGATGGCGGTGACCGTGACCGTGACCGTAACCGTGGCCGTAGCCGTAGCCGTATCCGCTGCCGTATCCGCTGCCGTATCCGTAGCCGTATCCGCTGCCGTATCCGTAGCAGTATCCGTAGCAGTATCCGTATCCGTAGCCGTGCGATCAGTGACCGTAGTGACCTGAGTTACGGCACTGAGGAGGTCAAAGGCGACCGGGTGCTCCTGGTGGGTTTCAAAGACTCGAGACGAACGGTGCGGCCGAACTGTGTCTTCAAAATGGTCCGAGAGCACGATCCAAGCCGTGACCGGGGTACCCTGTTCGTAGCGGTCGCTTTCCGAGCATTCCCAGCCGTGTCGTCTCGGCATTCCGGAGACATTTCGCGACTGACCGACCGCAACCCGCAACCCGCAACCCGCAACTCACGACTCACGACCCACGACTCACAACGTACGGCTCACGACTCACGACTCACGAGTCACACGACGATGTTCACCAACCGCCCCGGCACGACGATGACCTTCTTGGCCGGCTTGCCCTCGATGAACCTCTGCACCCGTTCCGAGGCGAGGGCGAGGCGCTCGAGCTCGTCCTTGGGCGTGTCCTTGGCGACTGCGAGCTCATCGCGCTTCTTGCCGTTGATCTGGACGACGATGGTGATGGTGTCGTCGATGAGGAGCGCGGGGTCGGCGACCGGCCAGTCGGCGTGGGCGATGAGCTCGGATTCGCCGAGCCGCTGCCAGAGCTCCTCCGAGAGGTGCGGCGCATAGGGCGAGAGCAGCCTGACAAACGTCGTGATGATCTCGCGAGGCAGGGTGCCCGCGGTGGTCGCCTCGTTGACGAAGATCATCATCTGCGCGATGCCGGTGTTCATCTGCAGCGTCTCGGTGTCGTCGGCGACCTTCTTGACGGTCTTGTGCAGCGTGCGTTCGAGCTCGGGCTCGGAGCCGGGCGGCTCGTCGGTGAGCTTCCGGTTGAGCTCGCCGGTCCTGTCGTCCACGACCAACCGCCAGGTTCGCTGGAGAAAGCGGTAGACGCCCTCGACGCCCTTCATCTGCCACGGCTTCTGGACCTCGAGCGGGCCCATGAAGAGCTCGTAGAGGCGCATGGCGTCGGCGCCGTAGTCGGCGATGACGTCGTCGGGGTTGACGACGTTGAGCTTGGACTTGGACATCTTCTCGATCTGGCGGTCGAGTTTCTCGCCGGTGCCCTCGAGCACCGCCGTGCCGTCGTCTCGTTCCTCAACCTCGTCGGGGTGGTGGTACTTGCCCCTGGCGTCGCGGTACGAGTAGGCGAGAATCATCCCCTGGTTGAACAGCTTCTGGAACGGCTCCTTCGTCGAGACCCAGCCGCAGTCGTACAGCACCTTGTGCCAGAACCGGGCATAGAGCAGGTGGAGCACCGCGTGCTCGACCCCGCCGATGTACAGATCGACGGGCATCCAGTAGCGCTCGAGCTCCTTCGACCACGGGGCCGAGCTGTTGTGCGGGTCGATGAAGCGGAGGTAGTACCAGCAGCTGCCCGCCCACTGCGGCATGGTGTTGGTCTCGCGGGTCGCCATCCGGCCGTCGGGCAGCTCGACCGAGAGCCAGTCCTCTCCGGCGCGGGCCAGGGGCGGCCTGCCGTCTTCGGTCGGCCGGTACTCGTCGATCACCGGCAGGCCGACCGGCAGCCAGTCCTCGCCGAGGGCCACGACCTGCCCGTCGTCGGCGTGGACGATGGGGAAGGGCTCGCCCCAGTAGCGCTGGCGCGAGAACAGCCAGTCGCGGAGCCGGACCTGCACTCGCCCGGCGCCGAGACCGCGTTCCTCGAGCCAGGCCGTGGTCCGGGCGACGGCGTCGGGCACCTTGAGCCCGTCGAGCGTCAGGCCCCGGTCGTTGGCCGAGTTGACCATCACGCCCTCGGCATTGTCGGTGTAGGCGGCGTCCTCGATGGGCAGCTTCCCGCCCGCGACCACCTCGACGATGGGCAGGCCGAAAGCGCGGGCGAACTCGTGGTCCCGCTCGTCGTGGCCCGGCACCGCCATGATGGCGCCGGTGCCGTAGCCCATGAGAACGTAGTCGGCGATCCAGATCGGGATTTCCTCGTCGTTGACCGGATTGACGGCGAAAGCGCCGGTGAACACGCCGGTCTTGGACTTGGCGAGGTCGGTGCGGTCGAGGTCGGACTTCTGCGCCGCCTCGCGGACATAGGTCTCGACCGCGTCCGACTGAGCGTCGGTGGTGATCTCGGCGACCAGCGGGTGCTCGGGGGCGAGGACGCAGTAGGTCGCGCCGAACAGGGTGTCGGGGCGGGTCGTGAACACGGTCAAGTCGCGGTCCGTCCGGGCAATCCTGAACGCCACCTCGGCGCCGTGGCTCCGGCCGATCCAGTTGCGCTGCATCTCCTTGACCGACTCGGGCCAGTCGAGCTCGTCGAGATCCTCGAGCAGCCGTTCGGCGTAGTCGGTGATCTTGAGCATCCACTGCCGCATGAGCCGGCGCTCGACCGGGTCGCCGGTCTCGACGTAACGGCCGTCCTTGACCTCTTCGTTGGCGAGCACGGTGCCCAGGGCCGGGCACCAGTTGACCGGCACGTCGGCCATATAGGCGAGGCCCTTGTGATACAGCTGGAGGAAGATCCACTGGGTCCAGCGGTAGTAGGCGGGGTCGGCGGTGCTGATCTCGCGGTCCCAGTCGTAGCTGAAGCCGAGCCTCTGGATCTGTCGGCGGAAGGTCTCGACGTTGCGGCGGGTGATGTCGGCCGGGTGCAGGCCCTCGCGCACCGCGGCGCGCTCGGCGGGCAGGCCGAAGGCGTCCCAGCCCATGGGATGGAGGACGTTGAAACCCTGCATCCGCTTCATGCGAGCCACCACGTCGGTGGCGGTGTAGCCCTCTGGATGGCCGACGTGGAGCCCGGCGCCGGACGGGTAGGGGAACATGTCGAGGACGTAGAACTTGGGTTTCGAAGCAAGCTCTTCGGGGTCCGACGGCGTGCGGAAGGTCCCTCGCTCGGCCCAGATCTGCTGCCACTTGGGCTCGATGGCATGCGGGTCGTAGCTGTGGTCGGGCATGGCTCTCCTCGGCCGGCCGGGCACCGGTAGTGCGGCGCATTCTACAACGATTCGGCGATCGGCCCGGGTCTGCCGGACCGATCGCCGAATCGTGTGGCATAATTGCCCCCGTCGGCGCGATCGCGTCCCACGAGCTTGACTGTCGGAGGAGATCCCATGAGCAACAATCGTTCGGAAGCGACCGGTCTCAAGCAGGCCGGCAAGGCCCTCGAGGAGTCGTTTTTCGCCAAGGAGAACGAGCGGCTGCTCAAGAAGCTCCAGGAGAGCCGGGAGACCATGGAACGGCGCGAGGCCCTCAAGGAGGCGATGAATCTCGACGACGACGAGATCATCGACGCGCTGATCAAGCTCGACGTCAAGCCCGAGACCTGCGCGGCCCTCGGGGTGGTTCCGCTGGTCGAGATCGCGTGGGCCGACGGCACGATTCAGCATCAGGAGCGCGAGGCGATTCTCAAGGCGGCCGAGGAACGGGGGATCAAGGTCGGCACGCCCTGCCACGATCTGCTCGAGGCCTGGTTGACCCACAAGCCCGGTCCCGAGCTTATGGCGACCTGGAAGGAGTACGCCCACGAGCTCCATGAGGCGCTCGATCCCGCCAGCGCCGGAGCGCTCAAATACCGGCTCGTCGAGCGGGCGCGGAGCATTGCCAAGTCTGCGGGCGGCATCCTGGGGATGATGCGGATCTCCAAGGCCGAGCAGGCGGTGATCGAGGAGCTCGAGCACGCACTCGAGTGATCGCGGCACACTCTCGGGCGATCGCCGGGCTGCTCGTCGCGGCCGCGATGCTGGCAGCCGGGCCGGCCGGCGGCGATGTCCGTGTCGGGTCCCTGATCGCGGAGTTCGAGCTTGCCGTCGAGCTCGTCGGTACCGACGTTCCTCTGGGTGGGCTTTCCGGGCTCGCCTTCGACCCGGCCTGTGGCCTGCTCTGGGCCGTCAGCGACGACCGGGGCGCGATGGCGCCGCCCCGCGTGTACGTCTTTCGTCTCGAGCTCGACCCGCCGGCGGTGCATCCGGTTCAAGTGATCACCCTGCGCGACCGCGACGGCGAGCCCCTCGAGGGCGGCGTGCTCGACGGCGAATCGCTGGCGCTGGCGCCCGACGGTGTGTTGTGGCTGGGCACCGAGGGAATCAACCACCGGTCGATCCCGCCGCGCATCCTCGGCTTCCGGCTCGACGGCACGCTCCTGAGGGAGATTCAGGCCCCTCGGGCCTATCTGCCGTCCGACGGCGCCGGGGCCCGGTCCAACGCGGGCTTCGAGGGCCTCGGCATCACGCCCGCCGGCGCCCGGTTGATCGCCGCCGTCGAGTCCCCTCTCGCCCAGGACGGGCCGCCGAGCGATCTCGGGCGGGGCAGCCTGACCAGGCTCGCGATCTTCGACGTGGCGTCGGGCCGACTGGTCGCCGAGCGCGCGTACGCGCTGGGGCCGGTGCCCGACTCGCCCCGGCCGGCGATCGCCTACCGGTCGATCGGCGTCTCCGACCTGCTGGTCCTGGACGAGCGGCGGGTGGTTGTCGTCGAGCGGTCCTTTTCGGCCGGCGTCGGCAACCGGGTTCGACTGGTCCTCGCCGATCTGGCGACCGGCGACGACGTCACCGGCGCCGAGCGGCTGCCGCCGGGGGTCCGGCCGGTGGCGGCCACGCTCATCGCGGACGTCGCCGATCTCGGCGTCGAGCCCGACAACATCGAGGGCCTGGCCATCGGTCCCCGGCTGCCGGACGGCCGGACGAGCCTGGTGCTCATCGCCGACAACAACTTCCAGCCGTCGGTCCAGCGCAATCAGCTGCTCGTGCTCGCGGTCGACGGGATCAATCCCCCCGAGGGCGGCCGCCGACCGGCCACGATCGCCGATGTCCAGGGCGCCGGCCACGTGTCGCCGCTCGTCGGGCGCTGCGTCGCCGATGTTCGGGGCACGGTGACCGCGATCCTCGGCCGGCGCTCCGGTCAAGCGTTCTGGGTCCAGGCGGTCACCGACGGCGACCCGGCGACCTCGGACGGCCTCTTCGTCACCGCCCTCGACGGGCTGCCGGAGATCGCGGTCGGCGACAACGTGCGGCTCACCGGTCGGATCGAAGAGCCGTTTTGGGGCGCCGAGCTGCCGGTGACCCGGCTGGTCGCCGACGGGCTCGAGGTCGCCGGCCGCGGCCGCACGCTCCCGGTCCCGGTGGCGCTCGGCGCGGCCGGCCGTCCGATTCCGGTCCCGGTCATCGACGACGACGGCTTGACCCTTTTCGAGCCCGACCGCGACGCCATCGACTTCTTCGAAAGTCTCGAAGGGATGCGGGTCGAGGTCGAGGATCCGGTGGTGGTCGGGCCGACCTCGAGGTACGGCGAGATCGTGGTGCTCGCCGACGGCGGCGGCTCGTCGGCGCCCCGCAGCTCGCGCGGCGGAGTGGTTCGCCAGCCCGACAACGCCCACCCCGAGCGGATCATCATCGACGACCGGCTGGTCGAGGGCCCGCCCGCCGTCGCCGTGGGCGCCCGGCTGTCCGGTCCGATTGTCGGCGTGCTCCACTCCTCCTACGGCGCGTTCAAGCTGCTCAACACCTCGGCGCTCGGCGTCGATCGACGGTCGGGCCGGCCGCCGGCCCCGAGCTCCCTGGCCGCCGATCGGGACCACGTCACGGTGGCGAGCTACAACGTCGAAAATCTCCACGCGGGGTCGGACCCGGCCAGGTTTGCGGCGATCGCCGACACGATCGTCGAACTGATGGGTTCGCCGACGGTGCTCGCGGTGCAGGAGATTCAGGACGACTCGGGGCCCGAGGACGACGGAACGGTGAGCGCCGAGCTCACCCTCGAGCGGTTGGTCGAGGTCGTGGTCGCCGTCGGGGGACCGCGCTATGAGTGGGTTCAGGTCGATCCGGTCGACAGTGCCGACGGCGGCCAGCCAGGTGGGAACATCCGGGTCGCCGTGCTCTACGATCCGTCGCGTGCGCTGCGCCCGGGCGACGGCTCGGACCTGCTGGTTCCGGCCAGCCCGATGGTCGTCGGCGGCGCGGACCCCGTGTTCGCCGACAGCCGCAAGCCCCTGGTCGTCGAGCTCGAGGTGGACGGCGTCCCGGTGGTCTTCGTGGTCTGCCACCTGCGCTCCAAGGGCGGCGACGACCGGCTGTTCGGCCGGCGGCAGCCGCCCGTCAGATGGTCCGAGGAGCAGCGGATCCCGCAGGCCGAGCGGGTCCGCGCCCTGGTCGAGACGGTTCTCGAGACCAAACCCGGGGCGCGCGTCGTCGTGCTCGGCGATCTCAACGACTTCGAATTCTCCGACGCGGTCGGTGTGCTGGCCGCCCCGCCGATGGTCAACCTCATGGACCGGCTGTCGGCGTCCGAGCGGTCGACCTACGTCTACCGGGGCAACTCGCAGACGCTGGACCACATCATCGTCAGTCCGTCCCTCGCCGACGGCGCCGAGATCGAGGTTGTCCACGTCAACTCGGACGCTCCGGTATCCGAGCGGGCTTCCGACCATGACCCCGTCATCGCGAGGATCAGGGTCGAAGAGTGAACTCCAATGTCGCGAAGGACGCCAACATCCGAAAGTGACATGGATCGCGCGCCGGGTCGGTCATGGCCCTCTCCGTTCGTTGATGTCTGAATCGAGCCTGAGCTGAGGTCGAGGCGTCGATGAGGTCTCCGCACGGCAATCTGGTGGCGTCGGAGCAAAGCACAACCCGAGGCGGACCGGACCGCGTACAGTAGGGGTGGAGGTGTCACATGAGCTCGTCCGTCAAGATCTTCGCCGTGCTGGTTGCCGTGGTTGCCGTCCTCGTCGCCGGAATCTGGCTGTGGCTGCGCTCCGGAGCAATCGAATCGCCCGAGGTCGAGCTTGTCGAACCGACCCCGGTGGCGGCCGCCACACCGACACCGACCCTGGCTGAGAGACTGTCCGGGCGGCTGGTCGGAACCACCCTCGCGACCTCGGATGCGATCATCCGCGAGCTCGTCGGCGAGCTGTCGTCGCGGCCGGAGCTGACCTCCTGGCTCGCCAACGAGGACCTGGTCCGGCGATTCGTCGCGGCCGCCGATAACACCGCCAACGGCGTCAGTCCGACGAGACAGCTCGAGTTTTTGCGTCCGAAGACCGGTTTCAAGGTGATCGAGAAGGGCGATGAGCTCTTCATCGACCCGAAGAGCTACGCCCGGTACGACCTGGCGACCCGGGTCTTCGTCTCCCTCGACACCGAGGGCGCAGTCGTGCTGTATCGCGAGCTCGAGCCCCTGATGGACGACGCCTACGCCGAGATCTCACCTCCGGGCAGCCGGTTTGCCGATCGGCTGTCGGCCGCCATCGACCACCTGCTCGAGGTGACGCCGCCGACCGGCCCGCTCGAGGTCGAGCGTCGGGTCGTGACCTACGCCTACGCCGACGAGTCCCTCGAACGGCTCAGCGACGCGCAGCGCCAGCTGCTCCGCATGGGTCCCGACAACGTCCTGCTGATCAAGGCCAAGCTCCGCGATCTCAAAGCTCAGCTTTGAGATCGCGACTGATGAGTTTTATCGCACGTACGACAGCGTGATCGAGGTGATCTGGCTGCGATGTGAATTCATCAAACATTGATAATTAAGAACCTGCGTCTCCGGTTGCTTAAGGTCATGGTATAATTCAGCCATAAACGGAG
>CAZXMW010000075.1:0-16884 GCA_964641415.1 uncultured Thermoanaerobaculia bacterium
CAGCCGGGTCACTCTATCCGAGCGCCGGTGGGTCAATTCTCGCGAGCGCCGACGGACCGTTACTCGTTTCTTTTTTAAGAACGTTTTTTAAGCTCGAAATACCCTCTCCACTCAGCGCACTCGCAGCGATAATAGGTGTGTTGGGAAATATCTGTGCGAGCTCAGCGACAAGTGCTTCATGATCCTCTATAAGCCGCGCGACCTCGTACTTGAGGATCATCTGCCAGGGGAGAACGAGGGCCGCGAAGACTTCGGGCGGCACCTCTTCGGCGCCGTCCACACAGCCCAGGTCGAGGGGCGCCATGGTCAGCGCTCGGGCCATTGGTCCGGTTGCGAGATCGTGGAGCGCCTCCGCCCCTGCCTCGGACAGGGGACCTCTACCGTCGAAGGTCACCCGTTCCAGGTGATCTCGCCGTCGTTGTCCACGAGGTGGATCTCGAGAGAGTCGGCTTCCTTGCCGGCGTCGTAGCGCGCCGTCGTCACACCGTCGATCAGCGAGGCGGAAACCTGCACGTCGCCGTAGAACGCCTCGATCCCGCGCCCGCCTTCGACGAGCACGTTGGACAGCTCGGCCGGCGGCGGCATGGGGATGACGACGCGACCTTCAGCCAGGGTGTTGTTGAAACTCCCGTCGGAGACCCTGTAGGTGTCGTTGTCGCCAGTCAGCGGGGCGACGTAGACGAGGGCGGGCGGTTCGTCGAGGCTGACGATGTCACCGTGTTCGGCATTGAGCGTCTGCCCCGGCGCGGGAGCAACAGTGAGTTCGAAGCTCGCACCCGGATAGAGCGTGCGGACCTCGGGCGTTTCCGGGCTGCCCACCCGCTCGCCCCAGCCCGTGTCGCGGCACCAGGCGAGCAGAAGGATGAGGAGGAGCGCCAAAGCCAGCGCGATCCAGACCCAGAGTCTCCTCTTCCGATCCATCCCTTCCTCCCTCTGCCGGAGTCGGGGCGAAGCGATCAGCAGGGTGTCGTTCTCCCAGGCCGGCCGGTGGAACCAACACGAGAACATGAAAGATCATTTCAAGACGGAGTCTCATAACGGTGCCAGGCTTTCGGAGGTTGGGAAGTTGCACCATCACACGCTGGACGTCGACAATGCCGGCAGCTTCTTGTCGAGTCGATCGATCTCCGCCGCGAGTTCCTCATTCTCCAATCGTCGGCGAACACCGTCACCAACCCACCAGCTCACGACATCCTGGTTCCTTTTCAAATACCGCAGCGATCCCCGTTCCTTGTTTGCTCTGAGTCAGACTTCCTCAACTTCCCAACTTCCTGAAGCCTGCACCATTTCGATCTTGCGGATCGCAAGCTAGGAACCTAAACTGAGACGAGATCAGGGAAACTCTGGGAGGTCTTTCGATCCCGATGCGGCTCCAGGGCCATTCGGTTCCGGGTTCGTTCCTCGTCGAATCGGATTCGGAACGGCCGGGGCACTGACCTCCGACTGTGGAGGAATGTCATGAGGGAACCGACTCTCGCCCGAACCACACTCGTTGTCGCAGCTGTGCTCCTTCACGCTGCAGCGGTGTCGGCCGCGACCTTCACGGTCACCGTCGTCCCCGATCCGGACTGCTCGGACGGCGCGTGCGACCTCCAGAGCGCCCTCACCACTGCACAGAGCAACAGCGAGGACGACGTCCTCGAGCTGCCCGACACCACCGGCCTGCCTGGTGGTTCGCTCTTCGCCACGACGACCTTCACCTACACCTCGACCGGCGATTTCGATCTCGCGATCACCGGGTCGGCAACCGGTCGCACAATCCTGCATGGCAACGACACGGCGCAGATCCTCTCGATCGTTCTGACCAGCGGATCCGAGTTGGACCCGACGCAGATTTCGATCTCGAAGGTCACCTTCCGCAACGGCAGCTCGGGCGGCGCAGACGGAGCCGGTCTGGCGGTATCAACCCGGCACGCCGACGTGACGGTGGAGGACTGCTCCTTCCTCGGCAACGACGCTGGGCCCGGTGGGGGGGGCGGCGTCTGGATCGGCGCCTGGGAGTTCGGTTCGGGTACCGCGACGATTGTCAACAACTCGTTTCGGGAAAACCGCGCTGGAGCTGGCGCGGGTCTGGAGCTTTCCTTTCCCGGCATCGTCGTCGAGGACAACAGGTTCGCAAGCAACCGTCTCACCGCTAGCGGCGAGGGCGGGGGCGCCTCGGTGGTCGGCAACTCGGGGCCGGTCACCGTCAGTGACAACTTCTTCTGGCGCAACCACTCGGCAGACGGTGTCGAGGGTTGCAGAGGTGGCGGTCTCTACCTGAGCTCCGGCAGCCTCGGCCAGGTGTCGGTCGTGGGCAATGCCTTCGAGCAGAACGGGCTCGGGCACGACGGCTCGGGCGCCGGGGCGTTCGTCACGCGCATGGTCGGTCCGCTCATCGTGGAGTCGAACATCTTCGATCGCAACACGATCGACGGGACCGCAGAGGGCACCGGAGGTGGAGGACTGCGAGCGAGCCTCTTCGGAAGTGGCGCGGCTGGAACTTTCGTCAACAACGTCTTCGCGGACAACCAGGCGCGACTGGTCGGAACCGCTGTGTGGATCGCCAGCCTGGACGTCGGGGTCCTCTTCGCCAACAACACCGCCGTCTTCAACATCCCAAGGTGCCCGACCGCGCTGCAGACCGGGTCGAGCGCCGTCGTGATCGACTCGCCGCAGGTCGATCTCTACAACAACATCATGTGGGGAAACGGGCCTCTCGGCAACGACCTGCTGGTTCTCGACGGTTTCACCACCGAGGAGGTAACGCTCCGCAACAACGACATCGGCACCTACTCGTTGCCCGCCGTCGTGATTCTCGACGAGGGGGGCAACATCTCGGTCGATCCCGACATCGCCAGCCACTACCCCAGATTCCACTTGATGGGCACCTCTCCCGCCGTCGACACCGGCGTGAGCTACGGGGGCATGCCCGCGACGGATGTGCAGGGCGAGGGGCGAGTCGCCGACGGCGACGGCGACGGCACCGCTGAGGTCGACATGGGAGCCGACGAGCTCGGAGGCTGGCCGCTGCTCTCGTCCGACGCTTCGGTCTTGGAGTCGTCGTTCAGCGCACTCGGTGCCCTGCAATCCGACTCGACGGCCGCCCGGATCGAAAACGCGGGGTCCGAGCCCTTCGAGGTCACCGACATCCGGTTCGATGTCGACTCGCTCGATTGGAGCCTCGAGCTCGTTGACTCGGTGATCGGGAGCACGGTGGATCCCCACAGCTCAGCGAGCTTCGAGGTGGAGTTCAGGGCCCTGTCACTCGAGGACTCGCGGAACACGCTCGTCGTGGAAACCAGCGCCGGGACGGTCACCAGGCGCTTTTTCGGTGACTACGAGCCGCCGATCGACACCGATGACGACGGCGTGTCTGATCGAGATGAGTGGTTGGTTGGTGACGCGAACTGCGATGGAATTGACGACATGATACAATCACATGTGGCATCGTTTTATCGTATTCCTCACCGCGTTACCATCGTGGCTCCAACCGAGTCGATCGGATCCCTCGGACATTTTTACCCACCCGGGGTGACGCCGTTCCTCCGCAATGTCAGCACCCTGCCGGCTCCGGACGAGGGAGGCGGGCCCCTGGTTCGGGATTTCCCCATGTCCTTCGTCAGCTTCGACGTGACAACCTCCCGGGGTGTCCTGGGCGCCGGAGGTTACTTCCCGGTTTCGATCATTCTCTCGGCAGCCGCGTTTGATGAGGTCGATGGCTATGTCAAGCGAGGCCTGGTCCCGGCGGACTTCCCACCGTCGTTGATTCGCCCCGACGGCACCTGGGATTTCGTTCTGGAGCCCGGCTCGTCGTACCCCTGGCTCTGGAGGGTAGGGGCGGTCGTCGAGAACGACGTCCTGGTCTGCGGCGAGCTTCGTCCGGTCGTGCACCTGAGGCTGTACGACGGGGAGCTCGGGGACGGCGATCTCTTCGCCGACGGGACGGTTCGCGATCCGGGAGGGGCGGCGCTGATGCCGGTCGACAACGGCAAGATCGGCGACACAGTGTGGTGCGACTCCGATCTCGACGGGACGCTCGATCCCGGCGAGGGGGCGACCTCGGTGACCGTACTTCTCCACGACGATGCGGACTGCGACGGCGCACCCGACGCGCTCCGAGCGACCCAGAGCACCGCCGTCGACGGCACCTATCTGTTCACCAACGTGCCGGTGGGCGCCGTCGCCGCCCCGGCGTGTTACGTCGTCGAGGTCGACGTGGCGGGTCTCGGCACCTGCAACAATCCCATCACCCCCGTCGCCCACACTGTATCGTTGACCGACGCTGCCTGGACCGATGTCGACGGGGACTTCGGTTTCATCGAGGACCTGGACTACGGCGATCTGCCTCCGATCTACGGGTTGACCCTGCGCGCCGAGGACGGCGGCCGCCACGGCGCCGGTGCGTCGCTCATGCTCGGAACCTGCGTCGACCTCGAGTCGGACGGGCGACCGGACGCGCTGGCGCAGGGCGACGACACCAACGACACAGGCTGTGTCGACGACGAGGGCATGATCATGCCGACGGGGAACTGGACCGACGGTAGCGGGGAGTTCGACATCGTCGACGGGGTGAACGGGGACGGGTGCCTCAACGTCTGGTTGGACTTCACCGACGGGTCGCTCCCCGGTCCCGACGGCGACTTCGCCGACAGCGACTCCGGAATCTCCGAGTGGGTGGTCCAGAATCGAGAGGTCGACGCCTCCACCTTCAGTGTGAGCTTCGCCCTGCCGATCGGCTTACCTGTCGCTGGCCACGAGCTCTTCATGCGAACCCGCCTGACGCCGCGCGACGGCGCCGGGGGATGCGCCGACGCGGAGGCGTATGTGAGCACCGCGGCCGCCGCGGTGAACGGTGCCGCGGTCGGGGGCATGATCGTGGACACCAGGGTCGAGGGTGCGACGGTCCCGGTTGAGTTGCTGGGATTCGGCGTCGAGTAGCCCCGATGAACGAACGAACGGTGTCGGGTAGACCCGGGCGGGCAACCGCCCGGGTCTACCCGATACCTTGGGCCTGAGGAGCCGGCGTTCCTGCGGGCAACGACCGGTTCGACGGAAGTGCTGGGCCGCCCATCGCCCGCGAAAAGCGGGCGCTAGAAATCGAGGGCCGGCGGTGTCGCGTCGGTGACCACGGCTTCGGCTCAACGCGGTTCTTCTCCCGCGAGAAACGGTCACTTGACGTGAGCTCGGTTTCGGAGTCGACTGTAAAAAACTTGAATTCAATCTTTTTTCAGACTATATTCAATCCTCTTGGAGGTCTTCATGCCGAGTCTCAGAGTTGCCGAGGACATCGTGCCGTTGAGTCAGTTCAAGGCAAAGGCCGCGGAGCTGCTGAAAAAGATCTCGGAGACGGGGGCTCCGATCGTGATCACCCAAAACGGCCGCGCTGCCGGTGTTCTGCTGTCGCCCGCCGAGTTCGACCTGCTGACCGAGCGCGCCCGGTTCGTCCAGGCCGTCTCGGAAGGAATCGCCGACATCGAGTCGGGTCGAGTCGTCGATCACCAGTCGATGGTGGCCGAGATCACCTCGCGATACGACGACACCGATCGCTGCTGAGATTGGAGGTCGAATGGACCCTACGGGCTCGCCGGGACGTGATCGAGATCGGTGACTTCATCGCCCGCGACAAACCGATGGCGGCAGCCGGATGGGTCCGTCGCCTTGTCGAGGCAGCCGAGCGTACTGCGCTCTTCCCGTCTTCCGGACGGGTGGTTCCCGAAGTCGACCGCGCCGACATCCGCGAGGTCATCCTCGACAACTACCCTATGGTCTATCTCGTCGAAACAACACGCATCGTGATTCTGACAGTGTTCGAGAGCCATCGGCTACTGAGGGACGACGACCTCGATCCGACAGCCTCCAGGTAGAGCCCCGCCGCCCGCCGGGCGAGTTCACAGCTTCAAATCCGCGAGTCGTGACGTTGTGATTTGTGGCACCTATCTACCGTCGGGATGGCAGGCCGGAAACTGGCGGTTCGGCGGACCGTTCAGTCGAGGTCGAGCTGGGTTCTCATCGCGGAGCGTACATGATCGCGGATGCTCGGATCGTCGAGGTGGCCGATGGGGAGGCCGAGGCGCTTCTTCGACAGCGTCCGAAGCTGGTGGGCCATGGCGATGGAATCTCGTTTCAAGCCCGCATGCCCTCTCGGGATCAGGGCCTCGTTGGGGTAGATCCCGCGCCGCGGCTTTCGGGTCGTCAGAGGGATCGCGGTGATCACCGGGAGCACAGCGTTGGCGCTTTCGCGCGACACGATCAGCACCGGCCGCCGCCCGGCCTGCTCGGAACCGACGGTCGGGTCGAGATCCACCGCGAACACCGACCACTGCAGGTGCGCGGTGCTCACTCTCCCTCCCCCGCCGACTCGACGTCGATGTGTCTGAAAGCCTCCATCGTCTCATCGACGTCGGAGAGGAACACAGGGTCCGCCGCAGCCTCTTCAAAGGCTGCGGCGAGGGCCGCTTCACGGGCCTTGCGGACCTTCTCGGTCAGGGCCTCTTCGACAAAAGCGCTGTACGACGGGGCCGCGCCGTCGCGGACGACAGACGCGATGTCGTCGATGAGCTTCTCCGGGAGGGAGTAGGTGGCCTTGCGTTTCGGCTTCGAAGACACGGCGGATTTCCTTTCGATGTACTCTAGTGGAGTATTGCAAATTCTGCAATACAAAATCGGATGTCGAAAGGCCGCAGGTCGAGGACATCGGCGACCAGGCTGTCCGTCTTGTGGGTGTTTGCTCAACCGGGGCCTCTGCGACGAGCGCGACAACCCAGTATTCAACGAGCAGATCAATCGCCTCGACTCAGAAATCTCGAGCACATGAACGATGACAATGGTGCAATGGGGAACGTAGCACCCTTCCTTCCTTCGATCGTGTACTATGAGATCGATTCTCGAAGAAACACGGTGACATGAAGCTCGAAAAGGGTACGGATCTCGGTCCCTATTCGATCCGTGAGCTCCTGGGCTCCGGCGGAATGGGCGAGGTCTACCGGGCCCAGGACACCCGACTCAAAAGGGAGGTCGCGGTCAAGGTCCTCCCGAAACACCTGGGGGACGATCCCGAGGCGCACGCACGCTTCGAACGCGAGGCTCAAAGCGTTGCGGCTCTCTCGCACCCGAACATTCTCGCGATCCATGACTTCGGCCGCGAGGACGGCGTTTCGTTTGCGGTCATGGAGCTTCTGGAAGGTGAGACCCTCCGCGCGAGGATGGATGGCGGACAGATGGGACTGGCGAAGGTCCTGGACATTGTTCGAGACATCGTCCGCGGGTTGGAGGCCGCCCACAGCCGCGGCATCGTGCATCGCGATCTCAAACCCGAGAACGTCTTTCTGACCACCGGCGGGTTGGTGAAGATCCTCGATTTCGGACTCGCCAAGAACCAACCCCTGGGCGTTTCCGACGATTCGGAGACGTCTGCGCCGACTCTCGGCCACTCCCAGCCGGGTGCGGTAATGGGGACCGTCGGCTATATGTCGCCCGAGCAGGCTCGTGGCCACCCGGTTGATCAGCGCACCGACCTTTTCTCCCTCGGCACGGTCCTCTACGAGATGATCGCGGGTGAGAGACCCTTCGCCGGCGAGAGTTCCAGGCACCTTTTCGTCGGACGAAAAGCGAGCCAGGCACCGTCCCGCGTGGGCTCGACGCGAGTCGTCGCTTCGACGGCTCCAGCCCGCCTGCCCGGCTTGGCGCGTCCGACGCGCCACCGCAATTCGTCCGACGAATTGCTTCAGTACGCGTCGCCGCGGGGAAGGATGGCGTAGACGTGGAGAACCTTCGATTCCGGATCGGGCGTCAACAGAAGCCGCCAACCTCCCACCCGAACCCTGAGGTCTCCTTTGAGCTTCCCAGTCAGTGGCCTGACCCGAGGGTGGAGAAAGGCATGCTCCACCCCTTCGATCTCCAGCAGCACGGCCTTGATCCGTTGCCGCGTCGTCCGGTCGAGCTTGAGATACTGCTTTTCGGCCGATGGCTTGACCTCAATCCGCCAGCTCATCAAGCCCCTTCCCCTCAACGCCCTTTTCCACCTCCCGCTTGCCTCGAGTGATGATCTCGACCCACCCGGGCCGAGAAAGCAGATCCAGGGTCTCCTGGTGCCGCTCGATGTACTCGTCGATGAGACCTGAAAGGATCTCCTTCATCTCGATTTTCTCGATCCCGGCGATGATCCGCAGGATGTCCCGCTTTTCTTCCGGAATTCTCACGGTTGCGGTCGGCATCGCGCTCCCCTTTCCGTTCAGAGGCCTCGAGCGGCAGAGGCTCGAAACACCGCCCGAACTTGATGATTACCGGTCGCAGCCGCCCGGCAACCTAGGTAATAGCCTAGGCTCTTGAGCGCCTAGTGTCAAGCGTTCTGTTCCCGGGCGTCCGTACCTCCTGGCTTCCCGGGAGGCGATGGGAGCGGTGCCAGGCACCTTTTCGTCGGACGAAAAGCGAGCCAGGCACCGGGTCCGCGTAGCCTCGAGGCGGTACGTCGCTTCGACGCCTCCATCCCGCGTGCCCGGCTTGGCGCGTCCGACGCGCCACCGCAATTCGTTCGGCGAATTGCTTGCCCCCACCGCGCGGTCGGTCGAGAATGGGCGGACATGACCTGTACTGACATCGAGCACCGTCAGCCGAGGAAGATTCACCGATGAAACACGAAACCGCGATTCCGGTGGGCTCGGGCGGCATGGGCGAGGTCTTCAAGGCATGGGACCCCGATCTCGAACGCCACATTGCGCTCAAATACCTGCGCCACGACGACCCGGTCCTCGTCGAACGCCTCATGCGTGAAGCGCGCGCCCAGGCGCGGGTCGACCACCCCTCGGTGGGCAAGGTCTACGAGGTCGGCGAGGATGAGGGCAGACCCTTCATCGCCATGGAGTACGTCGACGGCGATCCCCTCGACATTGCGGCGGCGGGTCTCTCGGTCGAGCACAAGGTGCTGCTCGTCAAACAGGTGGCCGACGCCGTCCAGGCGGCGCACTCGGCCGGGCTGATCCACCGCGACCTGAAGCCGGCCAACATTCTCGTCGTCGATCGCGACGGCCTGCCCCACCCCTACGTCCTCGACTTCGGCATCGCCCGCCTCGAGGAGGTCGCCGGGCTCACCATGACCGGGCAGGTCATGGGCACACCCGGCTACCTCTCGCCCGAGCAGGCCCGCGGCGAGGTCGCGACGCTCGACCGCCGGACGGATGTCTTCTCCCTCGGGGTGATTCTCTACGAGCTGCTCGGCGGCGCCCGGCCCTTCAAAGGCGACAGCAACGTCGAGACCCTGATGCACCTCATCGAGGACGAACCCGAGCCACTGCGGACCCGGGCGCCGGGGATCCCCCGCGACCTCGAGACGGTGGTCATGACCTGCCTGGAGAAGGACCCCGACCGGCGTTACCCCTCGGCGAGAGCCCTCGCCGACGACCTCGACCGCTTCCTCGACGGCGAGCCCGTCGAGGCGCGACCGGTCGGGATGCGCGAACGGCTCGCCCGCCGGGCTCGGAAGAACCCCTGGACCACGGCGGCTCTGGCGACCGCGGTGGTGGCGCTTCTCGCCCTGGCCGTCGTGGCCGTCGGCGGTTGGGTCAAATACACGACCGACCTCAAACGGGAACGCAACATCGCCGTCGAGGCACGGACCGACGCTGAGCGGAAGCAACGAGAGGCCACCGAGGTCACGGACTTTCTCGTCAGCGTCTTCCAGGTTTCCGACCCTGAGGTCGGCGCGGGTGAGATCGTCACCGCCCGCGAACTCCTCGACACCGGTGCCGAACGAGTCCAATCCCGTTTCGCGGATCAGCCCCTGATCCAGGCCCGGCTCATGCGCACCCTGGGTTCCATTTACCGCAAGCTGGCGATGCACGCCGAGGCCGAGCAGCTCGTCCGCGATTCGCTGGAGGTCTACGAGTCCGGCAAGGCGAGCGACCCGGGCGGTCTCGCCTCATCTCTCGACGAGCTCGGGGTGCTCTACGCCGTCCAGGGTCGTTTCTCCGAGGCCGAGCCACTGTTCAAGCGCTCGCTGGCGATCGGAGAAGAGCAGAACGGACCGGACTCGGGAGCATTGCTCGGCAATCTCGACAAGCTCGGTAATCTCTACGCGATCATCGGACGATACGACGAGGCGGAGCCGCTCTTCCGAAAGGCCATAGTCATCCGCGAACGCACCCTCGGGCCTGAGGATCTCAGCCTCTCGGCCACCCTGGACAACCTCGGCATCCTGCTCATGCGGCAGGGCCGATACGACGAAGCGGAAAAGGTCACCCTGCGCTCCATCGAGCTCAAGGAACGCGCCTTCGGCCCCGACCACCCCCGCCTGACCCAGACGATCAACAACCTCGGCACGGTCTTCGACGAGCAGGGCCGCTTCGCCGAGGCCGAAGCAACCTTCCGCCGTTCCCTCACGATCGGGGAGAAGGCCTACGGTCCGGATCACCCGGTGGTCGCGATGATCCTCGCCAACCTGGCCAGCGCGGTCATGCATCAGGGCCGGTTCGACGAGGCCGAGCCCCTCATCCTCCGTGCGATCGCCATCCGCACGAATGCCCTCGGGCGCGATCACTCAGATGTCGGGATCAGTATCAACACCCTCGGCAACCTCTACCGTCAGACCGGCAGGCTCGACGACGCCGATGCGGCGCTGCTCGAGGCCCAGGCGATCTGGGAGCGATCCCTCGGGCCCGACCACCCCAACCTCGCCTACGGCTGCAACAACCTCGGCCAGCTCAGGCTCGACCAGCATCGCTATGCCGAGGCCGCGGACCTCTTCAAACGCGCGCTCGCCATCGCCGATGCGAAGATGGTCCCCGATCATCCCGAGGCGGTCACGGCACAAGAGGGGCTCGCGGAAGCCCGGCGTGCGATGGACGATGCGGAATAGCATCACTAGTGTCCGCGGGAAGCGGCGACAGGGTCTCTCTCGTTCCCGCGAGGCGATGGGAGCGGTGCCATGGGAGCGGTGCCAGGCACCTTTTCGTCGGACGAAAAGAGAGCCAGGCACCGTCCCGCGTGGCCTCAAAGCGGTGCGTCGCTTCGAGGAGTCCGGTCCGCGAGACTGGCTTGGTTCGTGCCCGGATTGGCGCGGCCGCCGCGCCACCACGATTCGTCCGACGAATCGTCCAGACACCGGGTCCGCGTGGCCTCGACGCGACCCGCGCGTCGACGGTTTCAGTTCGCGTTTCCGACTCGGATGGTGCCCGGATTGGCGCGTTTGACGCGCCACCGCAATTCGTTCGACGAATTGCCCCGGTCAACCCACCGGTTCGAGCCGCAGGAGGTCAAGCCCGGACGCCTCGAACTGGCGGAACGCCCGGTCGAAAGTCACGAGGCGAAATCTCCCCGCAATGGCGAACGACGCCAGATACGCGTCCGTCCAGAGCTTTGGCGAACAGTCGTCGCGCAACGCCAGACGCGGCCACAGCTCCGCGAGCCCCGGCGGTTCAACGAACAACTCGACCCGGTCGTCCTGCCGCCACGCGAGGTACACCGCCGCCGCGTCGCGGTTGCTCAACGGCCGGAAGCCCTCGGTGATGGACTGGGTCAGCAGCCGCAGGCACGACATCTCGGTGATCCGGCAAAACCCCAGGGTAGACGGTGGCTCGATGCTCTCCACCCACCGCAATGCCGGGTGGTGATGGGCGTGGGCTTCGATGGACGCCGCGAGAAAGACGTTGGCGTCAAAAAGATGACGAGGCATGGGCGCGATCGTCCTCGAGCTGCAGCTGGGCCAGCCGCTGGTGGATTTCCTCCTGGGTCATCCCGGCCATCAGAACGGGCCCTCCATCCTTCGCGGGGATGAGCGGCAGGGTGACGCGGCTCGGCCCCGAGGGATCTCCGGCCCGCACTGGACCCAGACCCAACGCCGCACGAAGGCCGTCCTCGACCAGCTCGGTGACTTTGCGCCCCTCCATCGCCGCCTTGGCCTTGACCCGGCGATACAGATCGTCGTCGATCACAAGAGTGGTTCTCATGAGCTCAATGTAGCAGAAATCTGTAAATCATGCAAAACTGCGACTCTATTCAGCCCAGATTCTTCAGCCGCATCTTCCACGAGGAACCGACCCAGTAGCCGCCGAACGGCGGTGCCTTGGGTGTCGCGCCCGGGTTGCCCTGGCGGGTGACCGCGGACAGCTCGTAGACCCGGGCCAGGCCCTGCGGTTTGAGCTCGGCGTCGGTGATCGCCAGGTGGATCGGCAGCCGCCACGAGACCGGCCGGCCGAAGATGTCGGTCTCGGCCATTCCCCAGTCGCCGCGCACCGCCACATTGAGCACCTCGACCTTCTTTTCACGCTTGCCCGTCCAATTGGGGTGCGCGCGGAAGAACTCGAGCGCCGCCGCGGCGAGCTCGGACGTCGAACCCGGGCCCGCGAACGAGCTCACGTTGCCGGCCCAGACGGCGCCGTCGATCTCGGCCGCGGCCGCCTGCTCGAGGTCCTGGATGTCGGCGTCGACGGTGGCCAGCATGGCGTTCGCGTCGACATTGGCCGGGTCGAGCTGCCGGGCGACCAGCAGGTACTCCTTGGCCTGCTTCATCTTCTTGACCCTGATCTCGGGGCTGAGCCGGTCCAGGTACCCGGTGTCGTTCTTCACCCGGGCGACGATGCCCTCGGCCGAGGCGCGCCGGCTCTTGTCGACGTTCTCCACTCCACGATAGAGCTCGTCGAAGCGGTTGCCGACGTTGTCGTCGAACGTGACACCCGCCTTGTGGAAGAAGTTCGACACCTCCATCGCCGTCGTACCGTAGTTTTCCGCGAAGACCGCCAGGATCGGCTGCACCTCCGGCAGCACCTTCGTCTCGACCTCCCGGATCGTGGCCAGCGCCTGCCGCGCCTCGTCCACCGAGCCGCCGTAGAACATCGAGTTGCCGTGGATCAGGTCGAAGCTCGAGCAGTGCTCGGCGCACAGCGCGATGAGCTTCTCGCCGTCGGCGCGGGCGTTCTGGGCCGCAGCCAGCAGGCCCACGGCCAGGGTGAAGCTGGTGGTCAGCACAACGGTGATTCCGGCGGTCGTCTTCATGGTCGGCTCCTTTCGGGTGCGTCTCGTTGGGTCGCGGCTCACGGCACTGAGAGACAGAGGATCGTGGCCGTCGCGGTGCTGTTGTTGCCCAACCGGTTGAGGATCTCGCAGTAGAACTCGGCCGGGGAGTCGTAGGTGTCCCAGTATTCACCGTAGAAATCCACCGTCTCGAACGAGGGGTCGTTGACCTCGCACCAGCCGGTCAGGGGAAGGTCGTTCGCGTCGTCGCAGGCGACGTCGATCTGCGCGACGGTGTCGGCGATGTTCCAAGTGGTCGACTCCTGCCGCTGATATGGTTGGGTCTTCGACACGTACAGGCCCCCGTTCAGGTCCACGTCCGCGGCGGTGATGGTCCCATCGGCGATTTTGTCGGTGGTGACCGCGTTCGCGCCGAGGTCGGCGTTGCGGACCGCGCCGTCCTCGATCTTGCCCCCGGTCACCGCGTTGTCGGCGAGCTGGGCGTTCGCCACCGCGCCGGCCGCGATCTTCGCCCCGGTCACCGCATCGTCGGCCAGAGCCGCGGTGGTCACCGCGCTGCCGTGGATGGCGTTCGCTCCCACCGCGCCGGCGGCGATCTTGACGTCCGTCACCGCGTTGTCGGCCAGGTCGGCCGCCGCGATCGTGCCGTCGAGGATCTTGGCGCTGCTCACGGCACCGGTGGCCAGGTGGGTCCCGCCAACCGCGCTGTCGGCGATCTTCGCGCCCGACACCGAGTCGTCCGCCAGATCGGCGCCGGTGATCGAGAGGTTCACGATCTCGGCCGATGTGACGCAGTCCGGGCAGTCGAGTCCGGTCGCGGACACCATTCCGTCGACCTCGAGGTTCAGCGCGCCGGCGCCCGGGTTGATGAACTGGAAGTTCCAGTCCGTCGCCGACTCCCGCTCGAGCCCCCACTCATAAAGTCGAGCATCGGGCTCGCTGTCCGCCGATCCGTCGAGCACCAGGTCGGGTCCCCCATCGAGATTGGCCGCGGCCAGCCCGGCGCCGCCCGGCGACGCGGAGGTACCGACCACGCCGTACTTCTCGCCCGCCGTGTCCGGGTGCTCACCCCGGATCGCCGCCGACGCCGTCGGCACCGACTTCGGCGCAGCCGAACCCGCGTCCGCGCCCGACAAAACGCCTCCCCAACCGGAGCGCCGTAGGGTGGGGCTTGCCCCACCAGATCGCGTCCCGGCGGGAAAGGCCGACTCTTCTCCGCCTCCGCCGGCCGCCTCCCACCGCTTCAACACCTCCAGCGCCCGCGCCATCTCTTCCGCGCTCGGCGCCGCCGGCACCTCGAAGAAGCGCCCGGCAGACCACTCCCCCGCCTCGATCACCTGATCACCGGCGAGCTCCGTCACCGCCCGCACAAACCACACGTAGCGCCCGCCGGGCGCGAAGCACTGCTCCGCCGACGGCGTCCAACTCGTGGCGCTGCCGGCGACTCGCGTGAAAAGCACGTCGTTACCAGCGGTCAGTTCGACCTGCTGCGCGGCGTTCTCGGGGAGGACGTAGGCGGCGAGGTCGTAAGCAGCCGCACCGTCGGTGATGCCCCAACTGAAGGTGGGGCACCGGGTTTCAACGACCGCGACTCGATCCACCGCGCCGGGCGAGACGGACTCGGTGGCGGTGGTTGGGGTCGCGACGAGCGACAGCAGCATGATCGCGAAAAGTGCTGTGAGAGTTCGTGCGTTGTTCATGGGTTTCTCCTTCGTTCCTTCATCGCGATGGAAGCGGGGCCAGGCACCTCTTCGTCGGACGAAAAGCGAGCCAGGCACCGGGTCCGCTTCGCCTCGACGCGGTGAGTCGCTTCGACTCTTCCTGCCCGCCTGCCCGGCTTGGCGCGTCCGACGCGCCATCACAATTCGTCCGACGAATTGTCGTTCGACGAATTGTCGTTCGACAAATTGCCATGCGTCACGGCCCGGGGACGGAGATGCAAAGGATTGAACAGGTGAAATCATGGGGAACCGAACTATCGTTGCAGACACTGCACGTGAAGCCGGCCGGCTGCCCCAAGTCCGCCCAGGCTACGTTTCTAATCTCAACGATCCTCATTTCATCGCCGGGGAAACCCCAGGAACCCTGCAAGCCAAGGTCATTGTTGTCGGAGCAATAGGCAGTCATTGAACTACAATTCCAATCAAACAGAGTCCCTGTTTCAGTGACCTCATACACCGCCGACTTCGACGCGTAGACCCCGCCGGTGGGGCTGACGTCCTCGGCGGTGATGGTGCTGTCGGCGATCTTCGAGGTCGTCACCGCGCCGAGGTTGAGCTTGTCGGTGGTCACCGACCAGTTCGCGTAGTGGCTCGTGCTGACCTGACCCGCGCCGATGTCGGCGTTCATGATGGTCCCGTCCAGGATCGCCGCCGAGTCCACCGCACCGGTCTCGAGGTGCCTCGCCGCGACCGCGTCGTCGGCGAGCTTGGTGCCGTTCACCGCGCCGTTGTGGAGGTCGGCGGTGGCGATCGTCCCGTCGGCGATCTTGTCGGTGGTCACCGCGTTCGCGCCGAGGTCGGCGTTGCGGACCGCGCCGTCCTCGATCTTGCCCCCGGTCACCGCGTTGTCGGCGAGCTGGGCGTTCGCCACCGCGCCGGCCGCGATCTTCGCCCCGGTCACCGCATCGTCGGCCAGAGCCGCGGTGGTCACCGCGCTGCCGTGGATGGCGTTCGCTCCCACCGCGCCGGCGGCGATCTTGACGTCCGTCACCGCGTTGTCGGCCAGGTCGGCCGCCGCGATCGTGCCGTCGAGGATCTTGGCGCTGCTCACGGCACCGGTGGCCAGGTGGGTCCCGCCAACCGCGCTGTCGGCGATCTTCGCGCCCGACACCGAGTCGTCCGCCAGATCGGCGCCGGTGATCGAGAGGTTCACGATCTCGGCCGATGTGACGCAGTCCGGGCAGTCGAGTCCGGTCGCGGACACCATTCCGTCGACCTCGAGGTTCAGCGCGCCGGCGCCCGGGTTGATGAACTGGAAGTTCCAGTCCGTCGCCGACTCCCGCTCGAGCCCCCACTCATAAAGTCGAGCATCGGGCTCGCTGTCCGCCGATCCGTCGAGCACCAGGTCGGGTCCCCCATCGAGATTGGCCGCGGCCAGCCCGGCGCCGCCCGGCGACGCGGAGGTACCGACCACGCCGTACTTCTCGCCCGCCGTGTCCGGGTGCTCACCCCGGATCGCCGCCGACGCCGTCGGCACCGACTTCGGCGCAGCCGAACCCGCGTCCGCGCCCGACAAAACGCCTCCCCAACCGGAGCGCCGTAGGGTGGGGCTTGCCCCACCAGATCGCGTCCCGGCGGGAAAGGCCGACTCTTCTCCGCCTCCGCCGGCCGCCTCCCACCGCTTCAACACCTCCAGCGCCCGCGCCATCTCTTCCGCGCTCGGCGCCGCCGGCACCTCGAAGAAGCGCCCGGCAGACCACTCCCCCGCCTCGATCACCTGATCACCGGCGAGCTCCGTCACCGCCCGCACAAACCACACGTAGCGCCCGCCGGGCGCGAAGCACTGCTCCGCCGACGGCGTCCAACTCGTGGCGCTGCCGGCGACTCGCGTGAAAAGCACGTCGTTACCAGCGGTCAGTTCGACCTGCTGCGCGGCGTTCTCGGGGAGGACGTAGGCGGCGAGGTCGTAAGCAGCCGCACCGTCGGTGATGCCCCAACTGAAGGTGGGGCAGGCGTTGTTGACCTGCGCCATCCGGTCGAGAGCGCCTGGGGAGACGCCTTCAGTGGCGGTGGTTGGGGTCGCAACCAGCGCAAGCGACGCGAGCGCGACGAGTGCTGTGAGAGTTCGTGCGTTCGTCATGGTTTTCTCCTTCGTTTCTATTGGCGCGATGGAAGCGGTGCCAGGCACCTTTTCGTCGGACGAAAAGCGAGCCAGGCACCGGGTCCGCGTCGCCTCGACGCGGTGAGTCGCTTCGACTCTTCCTGCCCGCCTGCCCGG
>CAZXMW010000076.1:0-16701 GCA_964641415.1 uncultured Thermoanaerobaculia bacterium
CGTCCACGACCTTGAGAGGAACGACCACGTGCCGGTCTACTGAATCCGAACCCGAACCCGAGCCCGGGGGCACGGATGCGGCTACGGGTCCGGAAACGGATACGGCTACGGAAACGGATACGGAAACGGATACGGAAACGGATCCGGCTACGGATCCGGCTACGGACCCGGACCCGGACAGGGGCCGGCTTGACCCTTGAACGTACAATGGTTGGATGGACGCGCCGTCCAGGATTCGCATCGAGGACATCCTCAACCGTGTCGAGCTCTACCGCCCCGAGCCCGACGAGGACCTGCTGCGCCATGCCTACGTGTTTGCCGCCAACCGGCACCAGGGCCAGGTCCGGCGTTCCGGAGAGGCCTACTTCACCCACCCGCTGACGGTGGCCTGGATCCTCGCCGAGATGGAGCTCGACGAGGTCGCCATCGCCGCCGGGCTGCTTCACGACCTCCTCGAGGACACCGAGACCACCGCCGAGGAGCTCGAGGTCCAGTTCGGCCCGGACGTCGCCCGGCTCGTGGTCGCGCTGACCAAGCTGTCCGACTACGAGAGCACGTTCTCGTCCCGCGAGGCCACCGAGGCCGAGAACTTCCGGCGGCTGCTGCTCGCGTCCATGGACGATGTCCGGGTCATTCTGGTCAAGCTCGCCGACCGCCTGCACAACATGAGGACGCTTTCCTTCCTGCGTCCGGAGCGTCAGGTTGCGATCGCCCGGGAGACCCTCGACATCTACGCCCCGATCGCCAACCGCCTCGGCATCGGCAGCATCAAGATCGAGATGGAGGACCTGTGCTTCCGCTACCTCCACCCCGACGAGTGGGAGCGCCTGGAGCACGAGATCAGGGACCGCGCCGACGCTGCCGATCGGTGGTTCACCGAGATCCAGGAGGTCATCGAGGAGCTGCTCCGGGCCAACGGCGTGAAGGGTACGGTGCTGGGCCGCGTCAAGCACATGTACTCGGTCTACCAGAAGCTGCGGCGGCAGGGCGTCGATGTTGCCAACGTCTTCGACTTTTTGGCCTTCAGGGTGATCGTCGACTCGGTGGGGGACTGCTACGCGGTGCTCGGTCTGATCCACCAGCGCTGGCCGCCGGTGCCGGGCCGGATGAAGGACCACATTGCCATCCCCAAGCCCAATGCCTACCAGTCGCTTCACACGACCGTGCTCGGTCCGGAGGCCCACCCGTTCGAAATCCAGATCCGAACCTGGGACATGCACAAGATCGCCGAGTTCGGCATCGCGGCGCACTGGAGCTACAAGGAGAAGGGGTCGCGGGCGGCCAACGAGGACTCCCGGATCTCGTGGCTGCGGAGCCTGCTCGACAACTCGGAGGGGTCGACGCCGCGCGAGTTCCTCGACTCGATCAAGATCGACCTCTACCCCGATGACGTCTACTGCTTCACGCCCCGGGGCGATGTCTTCTCGTTCCCGCTCGGCGCCACGATCCTTGATTTCGCCTACCGGGTCCACAGCGAGGTCGGCCACAGCTGCGTCGGAGGTCACATCAACAGCCGCTGGGTGCCGCTGCGCACCGAGCTGAAGAACGGCGACATCGTCGAGGTCTCGACCTCGCCCCAGCAGCAGCCGCACCACGACTGGCTCAACATCGTGGTCACCAACCGGGCCCGGTCCAAGATCCGCAGCTGGCTCAAGCGGGAGGAGAAGAAGCGCGCGGTGGAGGTCGGACGAAAGCTGCTCGAGCGCGAGGTCCGCCGGGCCGGCGCGTCCTGGCGCCGGGTGACCGCGGGCGACGACTTCCAGGCCATGCTCACCTCCCACGGTCTGACCAGGGAGGAGGATCTCCTTGCCGCCATCGGCTTCGGTCGCCTCGCGGCGGCTGCGGTTGTTGCGCAGCTGGTGCCGCCCGACCCCGAGCCGAGCTCCGCCGAGACCGCCGAGCCGCTGCCGGCGCGGCCGACTCCGCCGCCGGCGGACAGCCCGGCCCTCGAGGTCACCGGTGATGCCGACTTTCTGGTCTACGTCGCCCGCTGTTGCCGGCCGCTGCCCGGCGAGCCCATCGTCGGTTTCGTGACCAGGGGCAAGGGCGTCGCGGTCCACTCCAGGTCGTGCCCCAACGTCCGAAACCTGATGTACCACCCCGAGCGCGAGATCGAGGTCCGCTGGGCATCCGACGCGGCCACGTCGTCGAAGTCGCTGAGCCAGGTCGAGCTCGACATGGCCTTCGACGATCGCTCGGGAATGCTGGCGTCGATCTCGAACATCATTTCCTCGGAGGGGAGCGACATTCTGAGCTGTCAGCTCCGCACCGAGCACGACGAGCGCGGTTTCGCGGCCATGACCCTGGAGGTTCGGGATGCGGCGCAGCTGGACCGCATTCTCCAACGACTCGGGCACGTCAAGGGAATGCGTCGCGTCGAGCGCCGCGGTCAGGCGGCGGTGCGGACATGAGCGGACATGACCGGCCCCGGAAGATCACCCATGGTTTGGACCTTCGGCCGGCGCACGGATGCGCGGAACCTACCACAGACGGCTTCAACCGGCAAGGTCGGGCGTTACCGATACCCCTTGATTCCTCCTCATTCGCGTCAAAAATCGACCATTGTTTGCCCCACGAGACAGAAAAAAATTGGTTCAGAAATCGACAGAAAACAGCGCGTCGAATTCCCAATTCGGTTGTCGTTGGAGATCAGGATCGGGAGGGCAATGATTGAACAATGAGACACTCGTTCTGCTGCATCTTTCGACTTTCACTTTTTCTTGACACTCCAAACCCCCTTTGATAGCCTGCTCATAGAGGTGTGATGTATCAGCAGTTTCGAAACCTTCCGACATAAGGTGTGAACCGTGTTTGGAAAGCGAAAAAAGCAAGTTGTCGGCTGTGATGTTGGCTCCTCGGCGATCAAGATCGTTGAGCTCAAGCCGCTCAAAAACGACGAATTCCAGCTGGTCCACGCCGCGGTCGCGGAGCTGTCTCCCGAGGCCATTGTCGACGGCGCAATCATGGATTCGTCGTTGGTCGTCGAGGCTCTCACCAGAATCATCTCGGAAAACGGAATCAAGAACACGAAATTCGGTGGTTCTTTGTCCGGGCATTCCGTGATCATCAAGAAGATCCAACTGCCGTCCATGACCGAGGCCGAACTGGCCGAGTCGATCCAGTGGGAGGCCGAGCAGTACATCCCGTTCGACATCAACGACGTCAACCTCGATTACGTGGTGTTGGAGACCGGGGGGGCGGACACCATGGACGTCCTGCTGGTGGCGGTCAAGAAGGACCGCATCAACGACTACACGTCGGTCATCGTTCAGGCCGGCAAGGAGCCGGTGCTGGTCGACGTCGACGTCTTCGCCGTCCAAAACGCCTTCGAGTCCAACTACAGCTCCAAGGGCGAGACCGTGGCCCTGGTCAACATCGGCGCGTCGGTGATGAACATCAACGTGCTGCACGACGGCAACTCCGTGTTCTGGCGCGATGTCGCTTTCGGGGGTAATCTGTACACCGAGGCGATCCAGCGAGAGTTCAACCTGCCCCGAGATGACGCGGAAAGGCTCAAGCTGGGTGAGGAGGTCGGCCAGGTGTCGCCGCAGCAGGTCGAGAGCGTGCTCAGCGCAGCCTCGGAAGACCTCGCCGCCGAGCTCCAGAAGACCGTCGACTTCTTCGTCGCCACCTCGTCGGTGGATCAGCTCGACCGGGTGATGCTGTCCGGCGGCGGCGCTCTCGTTGCCAACCTGGAGTCGATCCTGCAGGAGCGTTTCCAGGTCAGCGTCGAGCTGCTCAACCCGTTCCGCAACATCCGCTACAACGAGTCCGACTTCGACCCGGAGTGGATCAACACCAACGCTCCGGCGATGGCCGTCGCGGTCGGGCTGGCGATTCGGAACGTCGGAGACTGAGCCGATGATCAAGATCAATCTGATTTCGGAGGCGCCGACCGCTGCGGTTTCCAGGAAGAAGCGCCCGGAGTTCTCGCTCGGCGCCAAGCAGGGCGACATCATCCTGGTCACGGTGCTCGCCATCGCGGTCGCGGTGTCCGGCACGTGGTGGTTCATCCTCAAGTCCAAGCGGGCCGACCTGAAGGAAACCCAGCGCCAGAAGACCGTCGAGCGCGACGAGCTCCAGCCGTTCATCGACAAGGTCGAGGAGCTCGAGGCGAAGCGGGCGCTGCTCAAGCGCAAGGTCGACGTCATCAACGATCTCAAGAACAAGCAGCGCGGTCCGGTTCGGATCATGGACGAAATCTCGCGCGCGCTGCCCGAGCTGATCTGGCTGACCAAGCTCGAGCTGTCGGGCAACAACATCAAGCTGACCGGTGAGGCCATGGACGAGAACGCCGTGGCCAACTACTACTCCAACCTCGACGCATCGCCCTTCTTCGAGGAGCCCGAGGTCAAGGACCTGTCGCGCCGCCAGGAGGACTTCTCCTTCTCGCTGTCCGCGGTCTTCACCTACGAGCCGCCGGAGATCCAGAAGGCGAACGCGCCGGCGGGCGGAAGCTGAGGAAGCGGGGGTCAAGCGCCATGGCCATTGATCTCAACGAAAAGCCCTGGTGGGTCGCCCTGATCGTCGGGTTGGTGATCGGCATCGCGCTCTTCGTCGTGCTCCAGATGTATGTCTTCAAGCCGATCCAGGAGGAGTGCGAGGAGGCCGAGAACAAGATCGCCGAGCTCGAGCGCGAGATCGAGAAGGGGCTGGCGGCCAAGGCCGACCTGCCGCGTCTCGAGGAGGACATCCGGAACTACGAGCTCGACCTCGACCGCCTGCGCCGGATTCTGCCGACCAAGCGCGAGACCGACGACCTCATCAAGCGGCTCAAACACCTGACCGAGCGCGGCAACTTCCGCCTCACCCGCTTCGCGCCCGGCAACATCATCGAGCGCGAGTTCTACCTCGAGCGGCCGATCACGGTGGCTCTGGACGGCACCTACCACGAGCTCGGTCTGTTCTTCGACCGGTTGAGCGGCTTTTCGAGGATCATCAACGTCGACAATCTCGTCATCTCGCCGGTTCGCGGCCGGGGCGCGGGCGGCTACACCATTCAGGCCACCTTCACCCAGCGGACCTTCATCTACAAGGAATGAGCGAGGCTGAGAGATGAACATCATCCGGTTGTTTGTGTGCGGTTTGGCGATGGCGGCGGTCGGAGTCGCGGCGCCGGCCGCGGCGCAGGACACCGAGTCTGACCCGGACAGGCCGGTCGCGGCCGACACCCTGGGCGGCGAGGAGATCGACACCTCGGCCATCGAGCAGATCCTCCGCGGCGAGCGCGAGATGCTCGAGGGCGAGACCTTCTCCTACGACCCGGCGGGCCGCCGGGATCCCTTCCGCTCGCTGCGTGCGGGCTTCGAGGAGAGGCTTGACGAGGAGGCCGAACCGCGACCGCCCGGGCTGCCCGGCATGACCGTCGCCGAGATCAACCTCGGGGGGATCATCGAGACCCCGAACGGGATTCTGGCCTTTGTCCAGGGGCGGGACAACATCTCGTACATCATCCGGCCCGGGACCAAGCTGTACGACGGCGAGGTCAAGGAGATTTACTTCAATCGAGTGGTGTTCAGAAAGCAGACCAATGACCCGAAACAGCTCAAGCCGTACGAGGACGTCGTACGCGAGATCACGGATTAGCCGTTCGGTTGAGATCGAATTGGGGGATGGCATGATGAACATGAACGTCCGCGTCCTGGTGGTGGCGGCCATCTGTGTGCTGTCGGGGCTGGCGGTTCCCGACATCGCCGCGACGTCCCCGCCAACGCTCCACGGGTTGACGGCGGAGGCCGGACTCTCCGGGCCCGTCATCCACCTGCGGACCGACGACGCTCTCGAGACGGTCCACTACTCTCCCCAGCCCGGCGTGTGGGTGGTCGAGATGCCCGCGGCCGTGTGGGAGCGTACCGCAGGGGCCCTCGCGGAACCCTCTCTCGGCATCGAGCGGGCCGAGCTGACCGAGGTCGACGAGTTCGGCAAGCGGGTCACCCGGCTGACGGTGTGGCTCGACGAGCCGAGCCGGCTCCGGCTCGACACCGTCGACGACGGCCTCGACCTGGTGTTCTCCTCGCTCGGTTCGCCGTCGGCCGTCCGCCCTGCGGCCGGCAACCAGCCGGCCCCCCGGCCCGCGGTCGCGCTCATCGCGCCGGTCGAGCCGGCGCCGCCGGCGACCGCGCCGGCGGTCAACCTCCTCGACGTGGTGCCGACCGCCTCGGGAAGCTCCGCGGTGATCGAACTCAGGGGCGACGGCGCCCTCACCGGCACGATCTTCACCCTGCCCGATCCGGCTCGGCTGGTCGTCGACCTCGACGGCGTCATCAAGCGCTTCGACCGGACCGTCTACCGGATCGACTCCGGGCCGGTCCGCCAGGTCCGGGTGGCGCAGAACCGCACTGATCCGGAGCCGGTGACCCGGCTGGTCGTCGATCTCGACGGTCGGATCGACTACGACTTCACAAAGACCACGCACGGCGCGGTGCTCCGGGTGACCGACGCCGGCTCGCCGCTGCCCGCGCCGGCGGTCATCGCCGCGACCGGCATCGTGCCCGAGACCGAGATCGTCGTCGCCCGCGACGACGCCATGTCCGTCGTCGAGCCCGAACCCGAACCCGAGCCCGAGCCCGAGCCCGAGCCGGTCGAGCTCGCCGAGCCCCCCGCTGTCGCCGTCGCGTCATGGGCCGAACCGGCGCCGGCGCCGGCCGCTGAGTGGTCCCGGCCCGAGCCCTCGGTCGAACCCGAGCCGACCACCGAGCGCAGCCCGTTCGTCGCCGATCCGAAACAGATGATCGAGCACGCGCCGGCGGCGCAGGTCCTCGACGCGCCGACCGTTCGCGCCGACACCTACGAGACCACCGAGGTCACGACCGAGGAGCAGCAGTTCACCGGCGAGCCCATCAGTCTCAGCCTCAAGGACGCCGACGTCCGCGACGTGCTCAAGACCTTCTCGGCTCTGACCCAGCTCAACATCATCGTCGACCCCGGGGTCGGCGGCTCGGTCACCGTCGAGCTGCGCGACGTGCCGTGGGACCAGGCGCTCGATCTCATCCTCCGGATCAACAACCTCGACTACGTGCTCGAGAACAACGTGCTGCGGGTCGCCACCAGCCAGAAGCTTGCGGCCGAGAAGTCCGCCAAGGTCGCCCTCGAGAAGCAGCGCGAGCAGGCCAAGCCGCTCAAGACCGTCCTCAAGCCCCTGTCCTACGCCAAGTCGAGCTACGTCGCCGGCCTGCTGTCGAGCGACAACTACCTGCTGTCGGACCGCGGCTCGGTGACCGTCGACGACCGCACCAACACCCTCATCATCCGTGACGTCGTCGATCGCGTCGAGGGCGCGCTGCGGCTCATCGACAGCCTCGACCAGCCGACGCCCCAGGTCGTCATCGAGGGCCGGATCGTCGAGACCACGCGCGACTTCTCGCGCGAGCTCGGCATCAGCTGGGGCTTCTCGGGGATCATGAGCTCAGCCACCGGCAACGACACCGGCCTCGACTTCCCGAACTCGATCGCAGTCGACGGCCGTACCGAGCTCGCCCGCGGCAACCAGGGCTTTTTGAGCTTCAGCTTCGGCGACATCCTCAACACCTTCAACCTCGACTTCACCCTGCAGGCCGCCGAAACCCACGGTCTGACCCGGATCGTGTCGACGCCGCGGGTCACGACCCAGAACCTGCAGCAGGCCTCGATCCGGTCCGGTCTCCAGATCCCGGTCCAGACCGTCGCCAACAACACGGTGACCGTCCAGTACGTCGACGCGACCCTGAGGCTCCAGGTGACGCCGCAGATCACCGCCGAGGGCACGGTCAACCTCGACATCGACATCAAGAAGCAGGAGGCGGTGCTCGCCGGCGCCGTGGTCGGCGGCAACAACGTGCCGATCTTCACCCGTGACGCCCAGACCCAGCTGCTGGTCCGCGACGGCGGCACCACGGTGATCGCCGGGATCTACCAGATCAACGACCAGACCAACGAGAACATGATTCCCGGTCTGAGCAAGATTCCGGTCTTCGGCGCGCTGTTCAAGAACAAGGGCGTCTTCGACCGGCACGACGAGCTTCTCATCTTCATCACGCCACGCATCGTGAAGTACTGAGGGAGGATGCGATGAAGCGTTTTTCGACTATCGGAGTGGTTCTCGCGGCCGTGCTGGCGCTCGGCTCCTGCGGCGGGAACAGCACCCTCGACGACACCGAGGCGGCGGTCTTCATCACGGTCGAGATCGAGGAGTACAACCCCGACATCGACATCTGCTCCTTTCTTGCCGCAGGCGCCGATATCAGCATCGAGACCATGAACGTGATCTCGAACCCGAAGGCGCCGGGCGCGGGGCTCGGAGCTGCCCAGGACGTCCGCCTGACCCGGTGGGTGATCACTCCCGAGCGCAACGACGGCGGCATCACGGCGTCGCCGCAGGCGATCTTCGACCAGGGCATCATCGTCACCGCGGGGGGCGAGACCAACCTCGAGAACTGGCGCATCTACCCGGTGGAGTTCCTCGACGAGGTGCCGCTCGGCAACCTGCTGCCCCAGAACGGCGGCTACGACCCCGAGACCGGCAACAACAACATCCGCCAGCGGTTGGTGCTCCAGCTCTTCGGCGAGACCATGGCCGGCAAGCAGGTCGCCTCGATCCCGCAATCGATCCAGTACAACTTCTTCTGCGGAACTCCGTGACGGGGGGGCCGAAGCCATGAAGCGATTCCTCAGCTGTCTCATTCTCTGCGGCCTGGTGTGCGCCGTCGGCTGTTCCGGCGACAGCCAGAAGGCGCCGAAACCGCCGACGACGCCGTCGGACGCCTGGCAGATCACCTCGCTCGCGGCCAGCAATGACAACCCCTTCGTCAACACCGCCATCGTGGTTGCCGCGACGGTGACGGTCAACGGCGAGGCGGCGCCCGACGGGACCAATGTCGAGTTCCTCGCCAACGGTGGGCTGTTTCCCGCCAACGGCGGCACCGACATCACGGTCGCCACCACCGGCGGGACGGCGTCGGTTCAGTTCGGCGCCCTCGAGGCCGGGCTGTACCAGATCCGGGCGCGGGTCAAGTCGGTGACCGCCCAGATCTCGATCGCCTACCGGGATCCCGATCAGATCGTCGCCCTGCAGATTTTTAACCTGAATCCTGCTTCGGGTTTGTACTCCGGCGGCCAGACCGTCGAGATCACGGGCAAAGGGATCCGAGCACCGGCGGAAGTATATTTCGAGAATATCCAAGGCGGCGTCGCCATCTACCCGGCACAGGTCATCGACGTTGTACCGAGCGTACCAGTGGAAGCACAAGGTACGATCACTGTTCTTACCCCGGAACCAACTGCGGCTGATCCGACCCAGACAAGCCAAGCAAACGTGCGTGTTGTTGTCGGAGTCGGTACCACTGAAGAGCAAACACAAACGCTGCCAAATGCTTACACCTACATCGGCACCCAAGAGCCGCCGCCCGACGAGCCGCCGACCCCGGTGATCTTCGGCGTCGATCCGTTCGTCGGCCGCTCCGCCGGCGGCGAGGCGGTGACCATTCTCGGCACGAACTTCGAGTGGGACAACCCGGCAAAGGCGATCGAGCCGACCTTCGACCAGGTGTACTTCCTGTTCCAGGGTCAGGAGCTGCTCGCCCAGGTCGAACGCTCGTCGGAGAGTCAGATCGAGGTCATCACCCCACGCTTCAGCCTGACCCCGCTCACCGCCGACACCAACGCCGGCGTCAGGCTGACCCGTACCGGCGATGACCCGGTCGAAAAGAACGACATCTTCATCGTCCAGTCCGACGTCGCCCAGCCCGACATCACCGGCATCTCGCCGACCGCCGGGCCGCTCGACGGCGGCACCATCGTGACCATCAGCGGCGGCGGCTTCGAGCTCCCGGTGCAGGTCCTGTTCGGCACCCTCGAGGCGACCGACGTCCAGGTCTTCAACGACACCTCGATCGCCGACAACGACGTCATCACCTGCCGGACCCCGGACTACAGCCAGAGCGGCCAGGTGCCGCCTTTCAGCGTCAACGTCCAGGTCACCAACCTGCAGAACGGCCTGTCCGACACCTCGGCCCAGACCTTCACCTTCGGCGACACCCTCTACATCACCCAGGCCAACCCCACCGAGGGCCGGATCGGCGACCTGCTCACCCTGTTCGGCGCCGGCTTCGAGGACCCGCTGACGGTCTTCTTCCGAGCCGGCGGCGAGGTCGAGTTCGACGTCATCTCGGTCACCGGCACCCAGCTCACCCTGCGCTCGCCGTCGGACCTCGCCCCGACCTGCAACGACCGCTCGGGCGACTTCCGGCTCGTCCTCAACGAGACCGGCCAGGAGGCCACCGGCGGCACCTACACCCTGCTCGGCTCGAACCCGACGATCACCAGCGTCGAACCGATCTTCGTCCAGGAGACCGATTTCGGCAACGGCGTCGTGCCGGCCGAGATCGACATCAACGGCGTCCGCTTCGCCGACAACCTGCTGGTGCTCATCGACAACTTCACCATCGACCCGGGCTTCGTGACCGTCGAGTCGCCCGAGCTCGTCCACGTGTCGCAGATCCCGGCGCCGAACGACTTCGGCCTCACCTTCAACACCACCTCGTGCACCACCCAGAGCGGGCTCCAGGGCGTGCGGCAGGTCGCGACCCCGGTCGACGTCACCGTGCGCAACCTGCCCGTCGGCTGCGACGACACCCTGCGCCAGACCCTGGTCTACCTGCCCGAGGACGAGAGCTGCCAGGTCGCGCCCGTCATGGGCGTCACGGTGCCCTCGGCCGCCGACTTCGGCGACATCCCCGCCGGCGCCTGCTCGCTGCCGCAACCGCTGCTCATCACCAACAACGGATCCGGAACGCTGGAAATCCAGACCCTCTTCCTCCAGGGCAGGTTCTTCTTCCAGGCCGGCTTCGATCAGGATGCGGGACCGCTGACCGTCGCGCCGTTCGCCTTCGACGACAGCCTCAACCTGTACTTCTGTCCCGACGAGCCGACCGGCGGTTCGTACAACGGACAGCTGGTCATCACCAGCAACAACCCGGGCAGTCCGAACAACTATCCGTTGACCGGCAACGAGGCGACCCCGCCCGAGATCGCCACCGCGCCCTACGGCGACGGCGACACCTGGACCTTCCAGGCGACCGCAAACCCCGCCTGTTGGCTCGACCCGACGCCGCTGACGATCTCGAATACCGGGGTCAGTGATCTCGCTCTGCAGAGCGTGGTGTCCTCCGATCCAACCCAGTTCCAGATTGTGGTCGCCCCGCCCGCGACCCTCGGGCCCGGTCAGGACTTTGACCTGCAGCTGCAGTTCTGTCCCGACGACTCCGGGGCCGGCGCGCGCACCGCGACCCTCACCATCGACCACGACGCGGTCCAGGTTGACCCGATCGTGATCGACCTGGCAGGAACCGCCAACTGAGACGCATCCCCGGCCCCGGGCCTCGTGGCCCGGGGCCGCTTTAATTGCCTATGGACTACCGCATCGAGCAGCTCCGCTACCTGCTCCGGGAGGATCCGTCCTCCCGGGTCTTCTATCAGCTCGGCGAGCTGCTGCGCCGCGAGGGCGAGCCCGCCGAGGCGGTCGAGGTGCTGACCGCCGGCCTCGAGCGCGACCCGCGCTACGTCGCCGCCTGGGTCTCGCTCGGCCGCGCCCGGCACGAGCTCGGCGCCCACGCCGAGGCCGAGACCGCCTTCGAGACCGCCCTCGAGCTCGACCGCGAGAACCCGAAGGCGGCCCGGCTGCTCGGCGAGACCGCGATCGAGCGCGGCGACTGGCTCAAGGCGGTCAAGGCGCTCAAGCTCGCGCGCGGCCTGACCGGGCTCGACTCCGGGCTCGACGACACCATCGCCGAGGTCGAGCGGCGCCTCGCCGAGGACGGCCGCCTCGAAACACCGGCGCCGCCGCCACCGATCCGGCCGAGCCCGCCCGCCCGCCACCTCCAGGTCGTGAGCCTGTCCGCCGACGACCCGTTTGCCGACCCGTTCGACGACGGCGCCGCCGACGACGGCGGCAGCGACGTCTTCGCCGTCGTCGAGGACGGCGCGGAGGCAGCGGCGGCCGCAGAGGCGGCAGCGGCAGCAGAAGCAGCGGCAGCGGCAGCGGCAGAGGCAGAGGCGGCCGCGGAGGCAGAGGCGGCAGCAGAGGCAGCAGCAGAAGCAGCGGCGGCCGCGGAGGCAGAAGCAGCGGCAGAGGCAGAGGCAGAGGCAGAGGCAGCAGCAGAAGCAGAGGCGGCAGCAGAGGCGGCAGCAGCGGCAGAAGCAGAGGCAGCGGAAGCAGAGCCAGCGGCGGATGCGATCGTGGAGCCGGGTGCTGAGAGAGCGCCGATCGCGGTATCGGACGCGGAACCGGAACCGGAACCCCGGCTTTCCACGGCGCCGCCGTGGCAGACGGAACTGCACAAAAAACCGGAACCGGAACCGGCCACGGAACCGGCCACGGCTCCGGCTACGGATGCGGATGCGGCTACGGCTCCGGTTACGGATTCGGAACCGGAACCGGCCACGGCTCCGGCAACGGATACGGATACAGATACAGCTACGGATGCAGATGCGGAACCGGCTACGGCTCCGGCTACGGAACCGGAACCGGGACCGGCTACGGCTCCGGCTACGGATGCGAAACCGGAACCGGCCACGGCCACGGCCACGGCTACGGCTACAGATACGGATACGGATACGGATACGGATGCGGCTCCGGATGCGCATGCCGAACCGGCCGCGGCCACCGTCTCCGACGACGGCTCGGTGGGGGCGTGGTCGAGCGCCGCGCCCGCAAACGTGCCGTCGGCCGAGGCGTGGCGGCTGCCGGGCGCCGAGATCGACCTCGGGCCGGCCGACGCCGATGGCGATGAGGCGTGGGCCGAGCCGACGCCCGCGGCCGAGACCGACCGGGCCGACGAGACAGACCGGGCTGCCGAGACCGCCGAGCCCGGCGGTGCCGGGGCGGCGATGCCCGGGGACGACGACAGTGCCGTCGCCGAGGAGGAGCTCGCGCCGGTGGCCGCCGAGGCGGACGACATCGCCGGCGACGAGGCGCAGCTCGAGGCGTTGATCCCGCCGCCGCCGGTCCGGTTCGACTCCATCATCATCACCCGCGAGCCGGAGCCTGAGGCCCGACCCGAAGCCGAGGCCGAGGCCGAAGCCGAAGCCGCAACCGAAGCCGTTTCCGAGGCCGAGGCCGGAACCGAAACCGTGTCCGAGGCCGAACCCGAGGCCGAAGCCGTGTCCGTGTCCGAGGCAGAGGCCGAGACCGGAACCGAAACCGAAGCCGAAACCGTGTTCGAGGCAGAGGCCGGAACCGAGCCCGAAGCCGGACCCGAAGTCCACGCCGAAGCCGAAGCCGTGTCCGTGTCCGAGGCAGAGGCCGAGACCGAAGCCGAAGCCGAGGCCGAAACCGAAGCTGTGTCCGAAACCGAAACCGAAGCCGAAACCGTGTCCGTGTCCGAGGCCGAAGCCGAGACCGAACCCGAGACCGAACCCGAGACCGAAGCCGCCGCCGAAGCCGAAACCGTGTTCGAGGCGGAGGCCGGAACCGAGCCCGAACCGGAGCGTGAAGACGGTGCAGAAGCGGTTCGCTCGGAGCTTCGCGGTGCCGAGGCGGTGGCGGATTCAGCCACGGAACCGGATATGGCCACGGCCACGGCCACGGATGCGGCCGCGGAAACGGCCACGGAACCGGCCACGAATACGGAACCGGCCACGGCCACGGATTGGGACACGGCCACAGATACGGCCGCGGAACCGGCGACGGATGCGGCCACGGAAACGGAAACGGAACCGGCCATGGAACCGGATACGGAACCGGCCACGGCCACGGAAACGGCCACGGAACCGGCCACGGCCACGGAAACGGCCACGGAACCGGCCACGGAACCGGCCACGGATACGGATACGGCTCTGGATACGGCTCTCGATACGGCCACGGACACGGAACCGGAAACGGAACCGGAAACGGATTCGGCCACGGAACCGGATGCGATTCTCGGCGACGCCGCCCTGCCGGGCGAGGACCGCGGTCCCGGCGAGATCGAGGTCACCCAGCCCATCGACCTCACGCGGTCCACCGTCAGGATCGGGTTGAAGGAGCTCGCCGACGCCGATGCGGCGGCCAAGGCCGCGGCGGCGAGCTCACAAGCCACCGAAGATGCGGTGTTCGAGGCGGACGAGGCCGACGAGGCCGACGAGGCCGAGCCCGACGGCGGGCTGAGCCACGATCTCGACGAAGGCGTCCCGCTGCCGACCATGACCCTGGCCCGGCTCGCCCTCGATCAGGGAGATCGCCCGCTCGCGCTGATCACGCTGGAGAGCCTCATCGAGCGCGATCCGGGCCATGCCGAGGCCGCCGCCCTGCTCGAGCGGTTGCGCGCCGAGGACCGCAAAAGCGATGCGGAACGGCGCCACGCGGCCCGCGCAACGGTCAGAATCGCGGCGTTGCAGGCCTGGCTCGACGCGGTTAGACTGGCCGCGGAGAATGAGCACCGTGAATTTCCATGACGCGATGGTCGAGCTGCTGTCCCGGTGCCCCGATGCCGCCGGAGCGGCGGTCGTCGACCCCGACGGGATTCCGGTGGTGGTCGAGCCGAGAGACGGCAGTCTCGAGGCGCTGGGCGCCGAGCTTGCCTCGATCGTCAAGAGCCTCGAGCAGGCCGGCCGCGAGTTCGAGCACGGGCAGCTCCAGCAGCTGTCGGTGTTCTCCGACCGGACGGTCGTGATCCTGACCAACATCACAGCGGGCTACTTTTTGATGCTGACCGTCGGCCGCGATGGCCTCGTCGGCAAGGCCCGTCTGCTCAGCCGCCTGATGAGCGAGCGGCTCTACACCGAGTTCGTCTGAAGGACCACCGAGATGTTCAAGTTCGAAGAGCTGTGTGAGCTGATCCGTCTCGTCGGCGAGTCCGGCGTGGCGAGCGTCGAGATCGAGCACGCCGGGGGCCGGCTGCGGATCGACGGAGCAGCGCCGATCGCGGCGTCCGTCGCGACCGCCGCAACCGCGCCGGCCCAAGCGACCGACCCCGCGCCGGCGGCGCCGAAGGCGGACAACCCGGCCGGCCCGGCAGCGTCAGCCGCCGGAGACGACGAGGCCGACCTGCACTACGTCACGTCGCCGATCGTCGGCACCTTCTACCGTGCGCCCAACCCCGACGTCGAGCCCTACGTCAAGGTCGGCGACACGGTCGAGAGCGGACACACCCTGTGCATCGTCGAGGCGATGAAGCTCATGAACGAGATCGAGAGCGACGTCGCGGGCGCCATCGTCAAGGTCTTCCCCGAGAACGCCCAGCCGGTCGAGTACGGCGAGCGTCTGTTCGCGATCCGGGCGTCGTAGCGGCCCGGGCCGGAGCCGCCGTGCTGTCGAAGGTCCTCATCGCCAACCGCGGCGAGATCGCCGTTCGGGTCATCGCCGCGTGTCGCGAGCTCGGGATCGCCACCGTCGCGGTCCACTCCGAGCCCGACCGCGAGAGCCTGCACGTCCGGCTCGCCGACGAGTCGGTGTGCATCGGGCCGGCGGCGTCGACCGACTCCTACCTCGACGTCACCGCGGTCATCTCGGCGGCCGAGATCACCGGCGCCGAGGCGATCCACCCGGGCTACGGATTTCTCGCCGAGAACGCGCGCTTCGCCGAGATCGCCGAGGAGTGCGGGCTGATTTTCATCGGGCCGTCGGCCGAGGCGATTCGCCTCATGGGCAACAAGTCCGCCGCCCGCGTCGCCGTGGCCGAGGCCGGGTGCCCGGTGCTGCCGGGCTCGGAAGGTGCTCTGGCGTCGCGGGCCGAGGCCGTCCGGCTCGCCGAGGAGATCGGCTACCCCGTGATCCTCAAGGCGTCCGCGGGCGGTGGCGGCCGCGGCATGCGGCTGGCGCGCACCGCCGACGAGCTCGCCAAGGCCTATGACACCGCGTGGAACGAAGCCCGGGTCGCGTTCGGCGACCCGACCCTGTATCTCGAGAAGTTCGTCGAGAACCCCCGCCACATCGAGTTCCAGGTCCTCGCCGACTCGTACGGACGGGTGGTCCACCTCGGCGAGCGCGAGTGCTCGATCCAGCGCCGTCACCAGAAGATCCTCGAGGAGGCGCCGTCGGCGGCGATCGACCCCGAGCTGCGGACCGAGATGGGCAGAGCCGCGGTGGCGGTGGCCCGCGCGGCACGCTACCTCAATGCCGGCACCGTCGAGTTCCTGCTCGCCGACGACGGCAGCTTCACCTTCATGGAGATGAACACGCGGATCCAGGTCGAGCACCCGGTCACCGAGCTGGTCACCGGCGTCGACCTGGTGCGCGAGCAGCTGCTCATCGCGGGCGGCGAGCCGATCTCGATTCCCAAGCGCCGAAAGGTCCGGCCGACCGGTCACGCCATCGAGTTCCGGATCAACGCCGAGGACCCCGAAACCCTGCGACCGTCACCGGGCCGGATCACGCACCTGGCGCTGCCCGGCGGACCCGGAGTCCGGCTCGACACCCACATCTACTCCGGCTACACCGTGCCGCCTCACTACGACAGCCTGATCGCCAAGCTCCTGGTCTGGGGCCGCGACCGGCAGCAGGCCGTCGAGCGCGGCCGCCGTGCGCTCGAGATGTTCGTCATCGAGGGGATCGCGACCTCGATCCCGCTCCACCTCAAGATCCTCGACGACCCGGACTTTCAAAGCGGCGACTTCTCGACGAGCTTCATGGAGCGGTACGCGAAGAAGGATTGACCGGCCGGCGCTCCGGGTTCGAACGCCGCCGCTGGCCACGACTACGGTCCTACCGCACCGGCCTTCTGGTCCGCCCTCGCCTGCCGGCGAGCGCGG
>CAZXMW010000077.1:0-16671 GCA_964641415.1 uncultured Thermoanaerobaculia bacterium
GAAAGTGCCGTCCTCTACGCCGTCGCCTGATCGCAATTGGGCCAAACCCCAGTGGTGGGGCAAGCCCCACCCTACGGCGCTGCAGGTTGCGGCCGACTCCGGAGCTCGTTCGAGTTCCGGATGGCGATCTGGTGGGGCAAGCCCCACCCTACGGCGCTGCAGCCACGGACGCGGACGCGGGCGCGCGAAAGACCCGGCTCCGCCTCCCGCACGGGCGGGAGGCGGAGCCGTGGTTGATGTCATTCGCCAGCGAATGACATCAAAAAGCCCCCGTGCTCTCGCGCGGGGGTGGCACCGGCTTGCGCCGATTTGATGAAAACTGAAACGACCTAGGAGTTGTTTTGTGTCTGATAGAAGCCCATGAGGATCTCCGCGACCTCGGGCCGTGCGAACTCGCCCGGAAGTGCCTCACCGGCGGCGAGCATCGCGCGCACCTTGGTACCGGACAGCAGGACGAAGTCCTCTTTGGTGTGGCCCTCGGGGGCTTCGCGCATCATGATGACCTTGCCGAGCTTGGTCGAGAACGCGGTGTGGTCGGCCTTGAAGATGTCGATGTCGAGCGCGCCATCGGGCACCTCGTCGTCGAAGATGGTCTGAGCGTCGAAAGGACCGTAGTAGTCGCCGACTCCCGCGTGGTCGCGGCCGACGATGAGATGCGTGGCGCCCATATTCTGGCGGAAGACCGCGTGCAGCACGGCTTCGCGCGGGCCGGCGTAGAGCATGTCGTAGCCGTATCCGGTGATCTCCACGGAGTTGGGCGGGAAGTAGAGCTCGGCCATTTTGCGGATGGCGGCATCGCGGACGTCGGCTGGAATGTCGCCGGGCTTGAGCTTGCCGAGGAGCATGTGGATCACTGCGCCGTCGGCGTTCTCGCGCTCCATGGCCATGCGAACCAGCTCCTCGTGGGCGCGGTGCATGGGGTTGCGGGTTTGGAAGGCCACGACCTTCGACCAGCCGTTGCTCTCGATGAGCTCGCGGATCTGAGTGGCCGTGCGGAAGGTCTCGGGAAACTCGGTCACGAAGTACGAGAAGTTGAGCACCTCGATGGGACCCGAGATGAAGATCCTGCCGACGCTGTTGAAGGCGCTGACACCAGGGTGGTTCATGTCCTTGGTGCGATAAATCTTGTCGGTCATGAGCGCCATTTGTTCGTCGGTGGCGGTTTCCACGGCCTCGACGGTCTGGATGGCGAGCACCGGGTTGCCGGCGACGTTGGGGTCCTTGATCGCGATCCGCATCCCGGGCTCGATGCCTGACGCGTCCTCGACGACGTTGACGATGGGGACCGGCCAGAACAGACCGTCGGTGGTGTGCATCTTCTCGGCGATCGACATCGAGTCGTCGAGGTTCATGAAGCCGGTGAGTGGGTTGAAGTAGCCGGAGCCGAGCATCACGGCGTTGGCGGCGGCCTGCGAGCAGACGACGATCGAATTCAGGCCTTTGGCCTCGTCCTCGAGCGCGGCGCGCTTCGCGTCGTCGGCGACATACAGGGGGTTGAGTTGGTCGGATCCGTGCGGTTTGATCATGTGCTGAATCTCCTTGTCTTTTCACGACCCCGTATCAAGGGGAGGTGTGTTCTACTTCGTCATCCGTTCGTGCACCATGGCCAACGTCCGGTAGAAAATGTGTGCAAACTTGGAGTAGGGCAGGGTCAGGAAAAGGCTGAGCACCACTCCGAGGTGAAGGATGTACACGACCAGGCCCGCGGTCGGGCTGGGGATGGTGTAACGGAAGATCTCGGTGGCGACGCCGGTCGCAATGACGGCGAGCACGAGCCAGAGGAAGAAGCGGTCGAAGGCGGTGGTGGCGCCGACGAGCTTGTCGCCCCTCTTGAGACGGTTGGCGAAGAGCATGATCCCGCCAACCACGAGCAGCACCGCCGAGATGTTGGCCAACCACTTGTTCCAGTGAGTGATGGGCACCGGGTATCCGATGTCCTGAAAGAACGGCAGCGCGTAGAACCACGAGAACGGCGGGGTGTCCGCGTACAGGAAGACGACGGCGAAGCCCGAAGCGACCGCCGCGCCGACGAAGCCCCACATCACCATGAAGTGCCCCCAGCGGCGTTTCGGCACCCCGCTCCTGCAACTCGAGAACTTTTTGTGCAGGGCGATGTCCGTGACGACACCGATGAGACCGCCGACGAAGCTCCCTTGACGCTGCTGCTGGTCGCCCATCAGCTTCCAGAACTTCGTCCCCGACACGAACAGCACCACGGAGACGAAGCCCACCGCTGCAAAGTTGACGGCATAGATCAACCAGTGCGGGACCAGGGCGTCGTAGAAGTACTGGCCCATGGTCGGTCCCGGAATGAGACCGTGGTGGGGTTCGATCTCGCCGAAGCCCGTGACGGCTCCGATCAGGATGGCCCAGACCAGAATCGGACCGAGAACCAGCAGCGGCCATGTTTTCTTGACGTTGCCGACCATGTGTCCGATGCCTGAAGGAAAGGCGAGCTTTTCAACCATCATCGCCCGCAGCGACGCCATGATGTTGCCGGGTGCGACATCGCGCGGGCACCGCACGCTGCAGTCGTTGCACTGGTGGCACAACCAGGGACCGGGGTCGCCCATGAGCTGGTCGAAGAGCCCCCACTGGGCCAGCAGAACCTGGCGTCGGGGGAACGGCGCGTTGGCCGGCGCCAGCTCGCACACGCTCGAGCAGGTGGCGCACTGGTAGCAACGGTTGGCATTCTCGCCACCGCGAGCGAAGAAACGTTCGCGGTCCTCGTGGATTGATTCGATGGGAATCGATGCCATTCTGAGCCCCTTTCCCTAGAAGCCCTTGAGGGGGTTGGGCCCCATCTCGTCGAGCTCTTCGGCGAACTCGTCGAGAACCGTGGGAACCCGGTCGAACTCGTCGTGGGCGAGCTCGACGACCTTGACGCGCTCCGGTTCGAGGGCGAGCCGCTCGAGGGTCTCGCCGACGTTCCCGAGTCGGGTGTTGGCGAGCTCGGAGCCGCGGACATAGTGGCACTGGTAGTCGTCGCCGTACTTGCAGCCGATCAGGATGACCCCGTCGATGCCGGCCGACAGGGCCTCGGCGATCCAGACGATGTTGGTCGAGCCGAGGCACCGGATCGGGATGATCCGGGCCCACGGGTTCCAGGTCGCGCCGTGAGCGGCGGCGGCCTCGAGGGCCGGCACCGCGTCGTTCTCGCACATGAGCGCCAGGATTCGCGGTTTTTCCTCGTAGTCCTCGGGCACCGACATCGCCTTGATCATCTCGGCGATCATGTGGACCGAGTAGTCGGGGAAACTGATGATGCGCTCTGGGCAGGCGCCCATGCAGATCCCACACCGGCGGCAGCGCAGCGGGTTGAACTGCGGCGTGCCCTTTTCGTCCTCGTTGATGGTGCCGAACGGGCACTCCTCGGTGCAGCGCTTGCACTGGGTGCAACGCTGGAGGAAGAAATCCGGGTAGGCGCGATCGCCGGACCGCGGGTGAACCGACTCGCCGCGCTTCGCCATCTCGATGCACTGCACCGCCTTCATCGCAGCGCCGAGCCCGTCCTCCGCGGCCTGGATCGAGTCCATGGGCGCGTGGACCGCGCCCGCGGCGTAGATTCCGGTCCGGCGGGTCTCGTACGGGAAGCAGATGAAGTGCGAATCCGGGAAGCTGTACTTGAGCGTCGGCAGATCCGGACCCTGACGGTAGGTCAGGTTGAGGATCTCAGTGCCCTCATGCTCGGCGAGTTCGTCGGCGCGGGCAGCGGACCGCTCGCGGACCTGCGAGCTTTCACTGTTGACCGCCTGGTTGCGGGAGTCGTGAAGCTCGCGGATGAGCTCACCGTCGGCCGAGTTGGGAACCATGCCGGTGGCCAGCACGACCATATCGGCGTCGATCTGGACGTTGTCACCGAGCAGGCTTTCGGACAGGTGGATCGACAGCTTTCCGTTGGCCTCGATTTTGGCGACCTCACCGCGGGTCATCATCATCGCGGTGGTCTTCTGGACGCTGGCGTAGAAGTGCTCCATGAGCCCGGGGGCGCGCAGGTCGCGGTGGATGACTGCGCACTCGATTCCGGGGTCGATCTTGGAGACCTCGGCGACCTGCCGCAGCGTGTTCGTGCAGCAGTCGGACGAGCAGTAGATCAGGTGATCGGGATCGCGAGAGCCGGCGCACTGGATGAAGGCGACGCGTTCCGGCCTCCGTCCGTCCGAAGGACGTGCGATGGCGCCCTCCGCGAGCATCGACTCGAACTCGTGCGAGGTCACGACGTCGGCCGACTGGCCGTAGCCCAGGTGGCCGAGCTTGGATGCGCTGTACGGCCGGGCGCCGGTCGCCTGGACGATGGCGCCGATGGTCATCTCGACGGTCTCGACGCCGTCAATGACGGCCTTGAACTGGCCGGGCTGGCCCGAGATCTTGGTGATCGTGGTGTCGGTCAGCACCTTGATGTTGTCGTCGGCCTCGACCTTCTCGATCAGGCCCGGGATCGGGTTGGCGATCGGCGCGTCGTAGGGCGGTTCCTCGGGGAGGATCGAGACCTGCTCGGCGAGCAGCCCGCCGAGCTTCGACGCCCGTTCGACGAGGACGACCGGATGGCCGAGACCCGACGCCGCGAGGGCGGCCTCGAGTCCGGCTCGGCCCGAGCCGACGACCATGACGGCGTCGTTGATCTGCTCGTCGAGGGCAACGACGGGCTTCATGCCCGCGAGGCGAGCGAGCCCCATTCGCACGAGATCCTGGGCGAGGGCCGTGGTGTCCTCGGCATTCTGGCCCTCTGCGTCTGCCGGATGCGACCAGGTGCAGTGCTCGCGGATCGCGGTTCGGAACACCGCGGGGACCTCCTCGGTCAGCGGTGCGAACTCGGTCGCCTTGGCCCGCTCCGAGCAGGCGGCGAGCAGGACACCGTCGAGGGCGTTGTCGCTGACGGCGCTGCGAATGGTCGCCAGACCCTCGGGATTGCACAGGCACTCGTGGGTGACGGCCGCGGCGCAGCCCTTTTCATTGGCGGCCGAGATGACCTCATCGACGTCGAGGGCGTCACCGATGCCGCACCCGGTACACAGAAAAACTCCGAGCTTGTCCATTACGCCCTCCTTCCCGCTGCGATCAGGGCCCGAGCGACGGCCCCCGTCGCGTCGCGCACTGACGACGCGACATCCTCCGGCCGACGGGCGACACCGGCGACGGTGACCTTCGAATCGAGGTCATCGAGGACGAACCCGTCGTCGTCCTTCCGGGTGAAGAGCGCGAGATCGTCGTCCAGGGCGTTGGGCACCATTCCGGTTGCAAGCACCACGAGATCGGCCTCCGCCTCGACCAGCCGGTTGCTCTCGACGTCTTCGACGTGCAGCGTCAGGGAGTCGTTGAGCTGCTCGATGCGGCCAACCTTGCCCTTGACCAGCTTGACGCCATCGATGGCCGCGGTCTTGAGCAGGAAGTCCTCGTTGCGGCCCGGCGTGCGGCGGTCGATGTAATATATCGTCACCTCGGCGTCGGGCAGCTGGTCCTTGACGTAGGTCGCCTGCTTGAGCGATGCGAGACAGCAGATCCCCGAGCAGTAGGGAAGGTGATTGACGTCGCGCGATCCGGCGCACTGGACGAAGGCGACGCGCTTCGGCGCCTGGTTGTCCGAGCGCCGGAGGATCTGGCCGCCGGTCGGCCCGGTGGCGACCGCGAGCCGCTCCATCTGAACGTTGGAGATGACGTCGTCGTAGACACCGCCTCCGAGATCATCGAGCTTCTCCAGCGGGTACGGCCTCCACCCTGTCGCGACCACGACCGCGCTGACGTCGATGGTCTCGGTCGTCTCCTCGGCCTCGAGATCCACGGCGCCGTACGAGCACGCATCGGCGATCTTCTTGGCCTCGGCGTCGCCCACGGCGTCGCGGTCGAAAACGTAGCGGCGGGGCCACGCGTTGAGATGCGGCAGTCGAATCGCCTTGGCTTTGGCCATTCCCATGTTGTACGGGTCCGGAACCTCGGTCTCGCAGGCCGCTTCGCAGTCACCGCAGATCGTGCACTTTTCGTTGACCCATGCCGGATCGGTGGTCACGGTCACCGACCAGCCCTGGTCGGTCTTCTCGGCGGCGGTGATCCGCGACGAGGTGAGGACCCGGATGCGGGGGTTGCGCTCGAGTCGTCGGGTGTTGATCTCCATCCCGCAGGACGGTGGGCACAGCTTGGGGAAGTAGTTCTTGTTGCGCAGCACCCGGCCGCCGATCGCGGTCTCGCGCTCCACGAGCACGACCTCCGCCCCGGTTTCTGCGGCTTCCAGCGCTGCGGAGACACCGGCGATGCCGGCGCCGATGACGAGCAGGGGAGACGCCTTGGTTTCGCTCATTGAACACTCCGTTCGGTCGCTTCCGGCTTGACCGTGACCGTCGGCTCCTTGAACAACGCGAAACGGAGCCAACGAAAGGCGAAATTCAGAAGCGCCAGATCGTTGGTCTTGATCTCCTCCACGAACCCTTCGTCGAGGTCGAATCGCTGGAGAAACGTCGACTCGAAGACGAACTCGCGGAAGGTGTCGAGGTCATAACAGGCGGTGTAGAACATGTGCATCCGCTTGGGATCGAGCTGCCGGCCGCCGATGAACCAGGGGTGGCTCACCAGATCCCGGAACCCGGCCTCGGCCTCGTCGCGGTCGGTCAGGCCCTGGTCGGTCCGCCAGTTCTCCGCCGTCCAGGCAATTGCATCGTCCTGAAGGCGTCCCTTGCAGTGGTCGTCCTCGAAGACGAAGAAGATCGGTTCGGGCTCGACTCCGGCGCGGGCCGGCGGGATCGCCATTCCGAGCGGGTACATCCGGCAGGCCCAGGGTCGCTTGTCGTACACCGTGCAGCCGTTCGCTCCGACGAAGGGGCACTTCTTGCTCTCGTCATCGAGCATCTTGAGCAGGACCATGGGCAGCTGGAGGTCCTTGGTGATCGGGTTGCCGGTGTAGGTGTCGAGGAAGACCCGGGTGTGCAGACCGGTGCGGCGCGCGAGCTCGAGGACGTCGAGCGGCGTCAGGATGATGTTGACGTCGGCGCAGCATGCGTTGAAGCAGGGGACTCCGGGATGGCAGGTGAAGGCGAAGCTCTCGCCTTTGGCGAGCTGACGCTTGCCCTGGAGGAACTGAGGCAGGCTGGTTGCGGTTTCAGTCATGAAGAGCTTCCTTCCTCGAGAGAGACGCCGGGATCGGGCGTCGAGTCCTGGGTGACGGTCGCATCGAGGATGCGGTCCTTCAGCGCGTCGGTCGACCAGACCGCCAGGGGCGACGGGTTGCCGGTCTGGGGATCGACGCGGTAGCGGTAGGACGCCTTGACCGCATAGTGCTCTTCCATGTGAATCCAGCCGCGCTGGAAGTAGGGGCACTCGTCGTTGAAGCAGGCGAGCTGGAACCCGGTTTGCCAACCGGTGTTGTCCGGCAGCTCGAAGGGTTGCAGGGTTTCGCCGCAGTAGGGACAGACAGGGTGTTGATCTTGTGTCATCAAATCGGATGCCTTTGAGGAAAATACGGCCCCGGACGCGGGAGCGCCCGGGGCCGATAAGAGAAGAGATTACTTCATCGGAAGGATGTCACGCTTGAGCATCGTCCACTCTTCAGTTTCCGGATGCATGGTGCAGTTGACGAAGCAGAGCCAGTTGTCGTTGTCGATCTTGGGGAAGTCGGCGCGGAAGTAGTAGCCCGGCCAGCGAGTTTCCTCGCGGAACAGGATGGTCCGCACGTGGGCCTCCGCCTGGTAGGTGCGGTGGTAGTTCTCCCAGCAGCGCATGAGCTCGTGGAGGTCCCCCGCACCCATGAGCTCGGAGTCTTCCTTGAGCAGCTCGAGGAGCTCGAGGCCGCGCTCGCAGAGCACCTTGGAGGTGGTGAACTGGGCACCCACGCCGCCGGCGTACTCGTCCATGAGCTTCTGCAGCCGGAACATGTACATCTTCGGCAGGATGTAGTTCGGGTTGATGTCGACCTGCGAGGTGAAGTCCTTGTGCTCCTCGAAGGTCTTGAGGGGCTTCAGGGTCTTCTCCTTGAGCGACTCGATGGTGGCGTCGTCCACCGTCGGCATCGGCGGGTTCTCGTTGACGAGATAGCGGATGGCGGCCTTGGCGGCGATCCGGCCCTCGGCGTGGGAACCTGAGGAGAACTTGTGCGACGAGGCGCCAGTGGCGTCACCGGCCGCGAACAGGCCCTTCACGGTGCACATGTTCTCGTAGCCCCAGAAGTACTCGGGCGGAGCCAAATCCTCTGGACCGCTCACCCAGGCACCGGAGGCGCCGGAGTGCGAGCCGATGAAGTAGGGCTCTGCGGCGGCGATCTCGGAGGACTTCTCCTCGGGCTGCACGTCGGACGCCGCCCACAGGAACGCCTGCGAGATGGTCATGTCGAGGAAGTCCTCCCATGCCTCGCTCTCGAGCTCCTTCATCTTGGCCTTGTAAGCCTTGGGATCGTCCTTGAACTGGTCCGCGATCTTCTGGATCGCTTCCTCGGTCCGCATGTAGATCGGGCCCTTGCCCTCCATGACGTCGAGCATGCCGAGCCAGTTTCGGAGGTTGGCCGGGATCGGCTTCACCAGACCGTACGGCTTCCAATTCTCGAGCTCGGGGCGCCGCTCGACCATGTACTCGCCACCGAAGGCATTGGTCGCGCGGGACTTGAAGAGCAGGAACCAGGCGCCGACCGGACCGTAGGCGTCCTTGAAGCGGACCGGGATGAAGCGGACTTCCTGGCAGGTCATCTCGGCGCCGGCCTTCAGGGTGAAGTAGGTCGACGAGCCGGAGTTCCAGGGCGGGTACCAGGCACGGCCGAGACCCTCGCCGGAGGAACGCGGCTTGAACACGTGGACGGCGCCGCCCATGGCGCAGAAGATCGCCCGGGCCTTGAAGATGTAGAACTTGTTCTCGCGGACCGAGAACCCGTAGGCGCCGGCGATCTGGTCGCCGTTCATGATTGGGCCGACGATGAAGATGCGCTCGTAGATGTTGTCGGTGCCCAGGTGGTTCTTGGCGGCCTCCGCGACAATGACCTTGTAGGACTCACCGTTGATCATGAGCTGCCAGCGTCCCTCGTGGACGTAGCCGCCTTCTTCGGCCTTCCAGATCGGCAGGCCCCACTTTTCGAACAGGTGGACCGAGCCGTCGACGTGGCGGGCGATGGAAGCGACCAGGTCTTCACGGGCGACGCCCATGAGATCCTGCTTCACGTAGTTGACGTAGTCGTCGACGGTGTTGTCGCCCTCTTTGAGGCCGACGTACTGGTTGATCGCCGACAGACCCATGGCGACCGCACCGGAGCGGTCCACGGCGGCCTTGTCGACCAGGGTGACCTTGAGGTCGTGTTTCTTGGCCCAGTGGGCCGCCTCGACGGCTGCGCCGCACGAGGCCATCCCACCACCGAGAATCAGAAGATCAGTTTCGACTTGAACGGTTTCGAAGTTTTCCATGTTCCCCTCCCTACTTCGTCCACACGTCGCAGCCCAGGGAGTCGGGCTCGGTGAACAGAACCGGCCCTTCGAGGTCCGGGTCGGTGTTGAAACCACCGGTGGGCTCGGCCTGGCCTTCCGGTGTCGTCCGGATCGGGAACTTGAACCGCTTCACCTGACCACTGCGGAACTTGACGGTCCACATGATCGAATCGGTAGAGCGGAGCGGCACCACGGAGGCCCCCATGGGCACGAAGTCCGCGTAGCTGCGGACGTCCACAGCCTGCGTCGGGCAGATCTTGACGCAGTTGTAGCATTCCCAGCACATTTCCGGCTCCTGGTTGTAAGCCTTCATGCTCTCCTTGTTCAGCACCATCAAATTGTTTGGACAGATGTACTGGCAGGCGGTCTTGTCGAGCGCCTTGCATCCGTCACACTTCTCCACATTCACAAAACTCGGCATGTACACATCCTCCTTTCGAATTCTCGTTGCAATGCGTGATGTCCGAGTCCACGTCTTCCAGTCATCAAAGCGGCATTGAAGCAAGTCTTGTGCCCATCTTCACAAATTACCGCAGAGAGCTCGTCTCAAAAACATCTAAGTCTCTGTTTGTTCGTGTCTTCAGGTTCGAGGCGGCGGGACCCGGCAAGCCTGGAAATGACAGCTGGTCGGCTTTGGGTCTGCCATCGAGAAGGGGTTTCGATTCTGCGACCGAAGATCGGAGGGCGGGGCCACGCTGAGATCCGGAGGCCTAAGTGGAGTTGGAATCGAGACTTCCGGCGAGAGAGAAGAGGCTTTCTCCGGACGCGTGAAATTTTTCACTTGATTGGTTTTGAGACATTTGCACCTCGTGATCCTCGAGATCTGTTACATCAGCGTTACGTGGCCGGATTCCGGTCCCCCAAGCCCATTGTTTGTCTCATCTTCCGCTCGTTACCGGTAGGTGACCGCGGAGAGGTGGCCGTGCTCGATCGCCCGGTTTCGGACCCGAAAACAGGCTCTGAACTGCACGAATCGCGTCCGGATGGGCCTAGGTTAAGCATCATTGATCAATGTGTTTAGGTCTCTGAAAAGCGGTTTTGAAGACGGCCGTGGGCGGGGTCTGCCCGGGTCACCGAGAACTTCGGCTCGGCGACAGTTACTGAGAAGTGACGAGAGGCTGCGGCTGACTCCCGGTCTCAATAAATCGACGCGTGCCGGTTTCAAAAAGAGTTCGGACATGGCATGATCTGTTCTCGACGCGTGTCAGGCCCTGGAAAGGGTCAATCATCTGGAGGTGAGTGTATGCGTTTGATTCTTCTCGGACCACCCGGGGCCGGCAAGGGAACCCAGGCCGCCCACATCTGCTCGGAGCTGGGGATCCCCCAGATCTCGACCGGCGACATGCTTCGCGCCGCGGTCAAGGCGGGCACCGAGCTCGGGCTCAAGGCCAAGGAAAAGATGGACGCCGGTGACCTGGTCTCCGACGACATCATCATCGGACTGGTCAAGGAACGGATCGTCGAGCCGGACTGCGCCGGCGGATTTCTGTTCGACGGCTTTCCGCGCACCCTCGCTCAGGCCGAGGCGATGCAGGAGGCCGGCGTCGACATCGATGCCGTGATCGAGATTGCGGTACCCGACGACGAGATCGTGCGGCGGATGTCCGGGCGGCGGGTCCACCTGGCGTCGGGGCGCACATATCACGTCGTCTTCAATCCGCCCAATGTCGAAGGCAAGGACGACGTCACCGGCGAGGATCTCATCCAACGCGATGACGACAACGAGGCCACCGTGCGCAACCGGCTCGCCACCTATCACGACCAGACCGAGGTGTTGACGAAGTTCTACGCCGAAGCCGAGGGACCGAAGCTGGTGACCGTGGACGGCACCCGGAGCATCGACGGAGTCAAGCAGTCGATTTCGGCCGAGATCGCGAAGCTGAGTTGACAGTGAAGAGTTCAGAGTGAGTTCACCCGCGGCGGTTTTCGCCGCGGGTTTTTTCGCTTCCTTTCCGGTACCCATGCCCGTAGCGGTACCCGTACCCGTAGCCGTACCCGTACCCGTTTCAGTACCCGCTTCAGTACCCGTCCCCGTATCCGTACCCGTCCCCGTATCCGTACCCGTTCCCGTACCCGTACCCGTTCCCGTACCCGTTCCAGTACCCGTACCCGTACCCGTACCCGTTCCCGTTTCAGTCCCCGTTTCCCCGTTCCCGGTCCCGTACGCGCTCCCGTGCTCGATGTCGGATGTTGTTTGTGGCCGCAGGCGTCCTCGCCTGCCGACGGTCGTGGAGGGCCGGAGAGCCTCAGCCCGGCACGTCCGCCGGAGGCGCGCCCGTCGCGGGGATCGGGGCTCTTACAGGCCGGTGTGGAGCCCGACCTTCGGTGCGATGCTCTGCGGCATCTTGGCGTGCGTTGCGTCTTTGCGGTTCCATTGTGCCTGCCGGATCCGATGATCGCTGTCGGGTGACGTGTGGCGGCAGCCATCCCCGGCTGCCGATCGGTTTGCCGAGCCGGGCGCGCTGCCGAGCCGGAGGGGACCCCTCGACTCGGTCGGCGGCCTCTCTCGCTCGGGGTGACAGGAGGGGTGCGGCGCTGCACGGGACCATGGCAGTTGATCGCTGTCGCGGCCGCTGATGTCCCGGAGGCGACCATGACCGGGGGACTGGAGCGCATCGCGGTCACTGATCCTGCCGCTGCCGCTGTTGCTGCCCCTGCGATTGCGCCTGCCGCTGCATTCGGGAGAGGGAGGGACTCCATCGCCTCTCCGGCATCCAGCATTCAGCAACGGGCATCGGCCTCGGGATCGGGATCGGCCCCGGACACGGGATCGGTCTCGGCCCCGGACACGGGATCGGCCTCGGGCACGGGATTGGACTCGGGATCGGACTCGGGATCGGCCCCGGACGCGGGATCGGCCTCCAGACCTCCTGACATCAGGGGAGACATACCAAACTCTCCGGCAAGACTCATGCCCGCGCGGGAACCGCTGGGGGGACACGATGGTCATCCCCGGAGCCCAAAAAATGTCTCATCCAAGCGTAACACCTGCGCGGACCTAAGTGTCGTGGAATTCGTGTTTACGTAAACCATGTCAGGAGATCTGGCCTCGGGCTCGGGATCGGGCACGGGATCGGCCTCGGACACGGGTTCTGCATCGGAATCGGCACCGGAACCGGCATCGGAGTCGGGATTGGATCCGCGCACGGGTGCGGCCGTGGACCAGAAAGCAAGAGGGCGGAGGCTTCAGGCCCCCGGCCCCTCGTCCCCATCGAGCAACCTCGCCAACTCCGCGGGCTCGGTGACCGGTTGCCGACAGGCGAAGTCCCGGCACACGTAGGCCGCGGCCCGGCCGTCGACGAGCATGTGGCCTTCGGTGAACGGCGCGAGCCTCCGGATCCGATCGCCCTCCGGACCGGGCGACACGAGCAGCACGGTCGCCTGCGGCAGGTATCTCGAGCGAATCACCTCGAGCAGTGCCGCGGTGTCGCTCGCCTCCGGCTCACCGGCGATCACGATCTCCATCGACGGTGTCCGGGCGAGCAGCATCGCGTCGGCCAGATGACTGTGGGCCGACGCTCCCCGTGCGGTATCGGAAGCAAACGCCGCGAAGATCCGGTCGGCTCGTTCGGCATGATCGGTGTTACCGGTCAGTCGGGCCAGACGGAGCAGGTTGGCGGCCGTTGCCGAGTTGCCGGAAGGAATGGCCCCGTCGTAGATCTCCTTCTGGCGCACGAGCAGCGGTTCGTTGTCCGCGGCCGCGAAGAAGCAGCCGCCGTGCTCGGCATCCCAGAACAACGAGTCGGCAGCGGCCTGGAGCTCGACGGCGCGCTCCAGGTGGCGAGAGTCGAGTGTCGCGTCGTAGAGTTCGAGCAGGGCCCCTATCAGGAAGGCGTGATCGTCGAGAAAGCCCGGAATGCTGAGTTCGCCGTCGCGCCACCGGTGGTGGAGACGGCGGTCGGCGTCCCGCATCCGCGTCACCGCGAAATCGACCGCCCGGCCGGCCGCGTCGACCCACTCCGGTCTGTCGAAGACACGGCCGGCGCGGGCGAGGGCAGCGGCCATGAGACCGTTCCAGTCGGCGAGGACCTTGTCGTCCTTGAGCGGGTGCACCCGCTGTTCCCGGTTTGCGAAGAGCCGCTTCCGGATCGACTCGATGCGGTCCCGGAAGACATCGACGTCCACCCCCAGGCGTTCGGCGAGCTCGGCCTCCGACTCCGTCCGGTGCAGGATGTTGACGCCGGAGGTTTCGCCCGTCGCCTCGTCGGCGAAGTTGCCGTCGGCGGCGACGTTCCAGACCCCGCGGGCGACGGCCGCGTCGTCGGGCCCGAGGACGGCCTCGAGCTCGTCGGCGGTCCAGACGTAGAATCTTCCCTCTTCGCCTTCGCTGTCCGCGTCCTCGGCCGAGAAAAAGGCGCCGTCAGGCGAGGTCATGTCGCGAAGCACGTAGGTGATGGTCTCCTCCGCGGTTCTCCGGTGATCAGCCTGCCCGCCCGCGAGGGACGCCTCGACCGAAGCGAACACCAGCAGCGCCTGGTCGTAGAGCATCTTCTCGAAGTGGGGCAGAAGCCACCGCACGTCGGTGGAGTAGCGGTGGAAGCCGTGCCCGACCTGGTCGAAGATGCCACCGCGGTGCATGCGCTCGAGAGTGTGGTCGACCATCTCCAGGGTCTTCGGCTCGTCTTCGAGCGCGGCGTATCGGGCGAGCAGCGTCAGGTTGTGGGGCGACGGAAACTTGGGCGCCGAATTGAAGCCACCGTGGACCGCGTCGTACCGACCGGCCAGCTCGCGGACCGCCCGGTCGGGGAGGGTGCGGTCGACCGCACCAGCGGAACGGCCCCCGGCGACCGCCTCCAGGCGGGCCGTGATCTGCTCCGCCGACCCGCTGACCTTGTCGCGCTCGTCGGCCCACAGCCGGCCGATCCGAGGCGCCAACTCGAGCATCCCGATCCGGCCGTGCCGGGTCTCACGGGGAAAGTAGGTGCCGGCGAAGAAGGGCTTCTTGTCGGGCGTCATCAGGACGGTCAGAGGCCAGCCGCCCGACCCGGTCATCATCTGGCAGACGGTCATGTAGACCTGGTCGATGTCGGGCCGCTCCTCGCGGTCGACTTTAATGTTGACGAAGGTCTCGTTCATCAGCGCGGCGACCTCGGGATCCTCGAACGACTCGTGCTCCATCACGTGGCACCAGTGGCAGGTGGCGTAGCCGATGGACAGGAAGATGGGCTTGCCCGCGCGCCGCGCGGCCTCGAATGCCTCGTCGCCCCAAGGGAACCAATCCACGGGATTGCCCGCGTGCTGCAGCAGGTACGGGCTCTTCTCCTTCGCGAGCCGGTTCTTCTTTTCAAGTCGGACAGCGTGGGTCATGACGGCTCCAATCGACTCATGAACGGAGGGCGGGTCGGTTCGCGAGCACATGCACCGGTCAACCGATAGGGGTTGCGGGGCCATTCCGACGCTGAGTTTTCGGTTCTTAGTTTTTACCCAAGCTTAGGTTCTGGTCATGAGTTGTCATCGCAGCAGATCTCCGCGGAAGGGCGGGGCCTTGCGATGAAACTCAAAACTAAGAACTCAAAACTCAGAACTCTCCTTGCAGGCCGTTTCGACCTCGGCGACGGTCTTGGGGATGCCGGGGCCGAGCACGCGGCAGCCGTCTGAGGTGATGAGCACGTCGTCCTCGATCCGGATGCCGCCGAAGTCCTTGAACTCTTCGACCCGGTCGTAGTCGATGAACTCTTCGTGTCTGGACTCGGCCCGCCACTGATCGATGAGCGCCGGAATAAAGTAGATGCCGGGCTCGACGGTGATCACGAAGCCGGGCTCGAGCTGACGCGTCATGCGCAGGAATGACAGCCCGAACTGGGTCGACCGCTGCTCTTTCTCGGGGTAGCCGACGACATCGCCGAGGTCCTCCATGTCGTGAACGTCGAGACCGAGCATGTGGCCGATTCCGTGTGGGAAGAACAGCGCGTGCGCGCCCACCTCCACAGCGTCGTCGGGGTCGCCCTTCATCAGGCCGAGGGCGGTCAATCCGCCGGCGATGGTGCGCGAGGCCAGGCGGTGCATCTCCTTGTTGTCGTGCTCGGGCGAGGCGGCGTGAACGACCGACATCTGAGAGGCCAGAACGATCTCGTAGATCGCTCGCTGCCGTTCGGTGAACCGGCCCGATACCGGGAAGGTCCGGGTGATGTCCGACGCGTAGAAGCGCGGCGACTCGGCGCCCGAGTCCATCAACATGAGGTCGCCGTCGGCGAGGACGTTGTCGTAGCTGTGGTTGTGCAGCACCTCGCCCCGCACCGTGGCGATCGGAGGGAAGGCCTGTTGGCGGCCGCGCTCGAGGGCTCGGGCCTGCACCAGCCCGACGATCTCGTACTCGTGACGGCCCGAACGGGCCTCGGCCATGGCGACCGCGTACATCTCGGCGGTGACCGCCAGCGCGTCCTCGATCTCGGCGATCTCGTCCGTCGTCTTGATCAGGCGCTGGTCGCACACCGCGCGGACGAGCTCGGCAGAGACGCCGTTCCCGACCTTTTCCGGGCTGACCCCGAGCAGCTCGGCGAGCCGGAAGCTCCGTTCGGCGCGGTACGGCGGCAGGTAGCGGATCTCGACCCCGGACGCGGTGAGCCTGTCGAGCTTCGCGCGGAGCTCTCCGATGTCGCGGCCGGCGGCGAATTCGGCAGCCGCGGCGTGGTCGCCGACGTGCGGCCGCTGTCCGTGCCAGACCAGGTCGTCGGGGCTGGAGGGCCGGCCGAAGAGCAGGTCTCGACCGTCGGGCTCGATGAGCATGGCCATCCCGCTTTCGCTGACCCCGGCGAAGTAGAGGAAGTGCGAGTCCTGGCGGAAAGGGTAGGGGTTGTCGACGTAGTTCTTCGGCGCTTCGTCGTTGCCAAGGATCAGGATCGCTCCACCCTCGACATTCGCTCGGAGCGCCTCGCGTCGCGCGCGGTAGGTTTCAGCGTCCATTCGAGCCTCCTCGTCGGTCCGGGCATTATGTCAAACCGAAGCCGAGCGATTCTCACTGGCGATCTGCACCAAGCTCCTGCGCCCTGGATGGTTGAAAAATACTCGACATACCAACGGGTATGCCTCCGTTTTTCGCAACCACCAGCGCATCAGGATCTTGGCACATCTCATCCTGCAGAATCGCCCAGCTTAGGTTCGATTCTCCCCGACCGGGCTCGGGATCCGGAACGACGCGACACGCCCGCGGCGGTTCGGTCGAACCTCCACGGGCGTCTGCAGCGAAAACTAAAAACCAAAAACCAAGAACTCAGAACTGAAAACTAAGAATTGAGGGGCCTGCGGCCACCCCCGCCTGAAGGCGGGGGATTCGGCATGCGAC
>CAZXMW010000078.1:0-15993 GCA_964641415.1 uncultured Thermoanaerobaculia bacterium
GATGGCAGCGGTTAAGACGAAGAATTCGTCTCGCTTCAGTAAACTCGCGCTAGGGGTAGACGTGCCCCGTCAACGCAGGCCGGACACGTGAATGGTCAACCTCGACAGCCTGGGTTGGGCTGCCGGATGCGCCATCCGCTCCTTCGGCGTCAAGATCGGCCTTCGGGCCACAGATCCGGCCGCGATGCCGGAGCTCCGCCGCGCGCTGCCGGTCGGCGCCAAGGCCGTGGCAGCGCCCGTCGTCGACCATCTCTACTCGGTCATCGTTGCCGGCGGGCTCGGCGCCGGTCGACGACGCAAGCTCCACCTGCTGTTCGCCGGCACTCACCTGATGGCGCGCCAGCGTTCGTTGACAGCGCTCATGGAGGATCTCGAGCACGATGTGATCTCCCTGGTCGGCACCAAAGCGCCGCGCCACGTCTTCGTACATGCCGGCGTCGTGGGCTGGAAAGGCCGGGCCATCGTCCTGCCCGGCCGCAGCTTTACCGGCAAGTCGACCCTGGTCGCAGCTCTGGTTTGTCAGGGCGCTTCGTATCTGTCAGATGAGTTCGCGGTCCTGGACGGCCGTGGCCGGGTTCATCCGTATCCCCGGCCGCTCGGGCTCCGTGGGCCGGGCGAGCAGAAGGGCCGGCCGACTCCTGTCGAGGCGCTCGGGGGCCGCCAACGCCGGACGCCCCTGCCCCTGGGCTGGGTGATCGCCGCTCCCTATGATGCCGACGCGTCGTGGACCGCCGCGCCCATGGGGGCCGGAGAGGCCGCTCTCGAGCTGGTCGCCAACAGCCTCGCGATCAGGGAAGCGCCGGAGCGCGTTCTCAGGACAATCGCGGAGGCTTGCGGCAGCGCGGCCGGATTCCGGGGGAGGCGGGGTGACGCGGATGCCGCCGCGCGGGCCATTCTGCGCCTCGCGTCAGTGGAGTGAGGTCGAAGGAAGGTCGGGGGAGACGGTCGGCGGCATCGGCTAGCTGGGGGGTCGGCAGCGAGATCGAGGGTGTAAAAGCCCATCCAGGACCCGTTCGCGCGACCATCCAAACCGCCAAAGCCTCTGTAAACGGCTAGGTTTGCACCTTGACTTCATGACTTGAGAAGGCTACGGTTTGATGACGGGAATCTGTGTCCGCCCAATGTACCGCCATCCGTGGCGATGGGCAGACCGAAAGCACACGGGCATGGTGCATTAGGCCGACGCAAGGGAGAGCTGACATGACCAGGACGACACGCCCCGTCAAACTCGCTGGATCGACCGCGCTGGTTCTCTTTATCGTGCTCCTATTCGGCGCTCAGTCGGCTCTCGCCATGGACCCGGGGCGGATTCGGTACATTGACTCGGACTACACACTGACTCCGTCCCCGGATGCAGAGACCTCGTTGGAGCTCTCGTTCACGATTGCGGCCTGCGATGGCGGCGACTATCGCTATCTCGCCGTGCCGCTCATGTGGCACAACCCTCTGCGGACTGGCGATACCAACAACACCCCGGCAAACGCGGGTGACATCGTGGTGACGTGGGACTGTGACGGCACCGGTACGACGTGCAGCCCGGTGACGCTCGAGATTCTCACCAGCGACTGCACCAACGACGCCGTGCCCAAATGCGTCGGGGTCTGGGGCCTTGGGATCAACGAGGTGGAGGACCCTGTACAGACCCCGAATCCACACGACACCGACGAGCCGCCTCACACGGGCAGCGGTGTCATCAAGGTGAGCATGCCAGTATCCGATCCGGCCAATGCCGCAGTCGATGAGCACGAGCTCGTGCTCGGGGGCGTCAGTCTGTGTGGCGTGTCCCTCGGGGAAACGCTCTCGGCCACAGCCCTGGTATCGGCCAATGTGGGGAAGAACAACACCGAAGTCAACCGCGGCCTGATCCAGGTCGACACCGCCGATGGCGCGATGGCGGTGGACCTTCTCGCGGTGAACGACGACATCGCGCACACTGCGGCCTTCAGTTACATGGCGGAGATGTTCGGTTTCACCGGCAACATGGCCACAACCGCCAATGTCTGCACACACTCGAGTCGGATCGCTTCGACGGAAGACGTGACGTATACCGGTGGTATTGACCAACAGCCGACACGGTACAACTTCTCACCGGATGCCACCTATGTGCTCGCTCTCGCGGTCTTTGCCCCCTTCTCCCCCACCGCGGTCGAGTTCGACCGGGCCTCAGTCAGCACCCTGTCCGATGCTCCCGGCATGCTTCTGCGCTGGCGGACCGGCCTCGAGACCGACAACCTCGGCTTCCGCGTCTTCCGTGACGACGGTGGCGGCGATCGCGTGCCTGTGGGTCCAGGCCTGATTCCGGGCTCGGCCCTGACCTCGCCCAGGACCCGCCTCGAGGCGGGGTACTCCTACGCCTGGTACGACCCGCGCGGCACCGCCGACTCGACCTACTGGATCGAGGACATCGAGCGCTCGGGCTCGACGAGCCTCCACGGCCCCTTCCGCGCCGATCTGGCAGCCGAGCCCGCGCGGCTTGGCGCGGTCACGGCTCCCGGCATCCAGCTGAAGGGCTGGACGACCGTCGGCCGCGACTGGGTCCAGGAGCGGGTTGTCTCCACTGCCGAAGCGTTCTCATTGGACGGCGCGTTCAACAAGGTCGCTGCGCCTTCCACGACGTTCGGCGCGAACCCTGCCACGCAGATCACCGTCACCGAGGATGGCTGGTACCGAGTGGCGGCGGCTGACGTCTTCGCGGCAGGGGTGCTGGAACCGTCCTCGGCGTCCAGCTATCTCCAGCTCTGGCTCGCCGGCGTCGAGGTGCCGATCGTTGTCAACGACAGCGGCGACGGCAGCTTCGACGTGGGCGACTCGATCGAGTTCTTCGGCCAGGGCGCCGAGACGATGTACGCCTCAGGGCAGGTCTACTGGCTGGTCGATGGACAAAGCCCCGGCCGGCGAATCAAGCTCGGAACCCTGCCGGCTCTGCCCCAGGGGGCCATCGCCGCCTTCCAGGAGACCGTCGAACGCAAAGAGCGGGTCACCCACATCATGGGAATTCTCAATGGTGAGCGGGAGAACTTCTTCGGCCCCGTCGTCATTTCGGAGCCGGTCGAGCAGGTCATCACCGCCCACAACCCCACCCAGAGTCCCAACGCCGTTCTCGAGCTGGCCATTCAAGGCCTGAGCTATGACCCCCATCAGGTCGGCGTGGCCGTCAACGGCGTCCAGGTCGGCACCGTCGACTTCGAGGCCGACGAATACCTGGTTCGTACTTTCCCGATTCCGGAAGGCGCGCTGTCCGATGGCGAGAACACAGTTACCATCAGCCCGGGAGCGGCCGGCGGTGTCAGCGCCATTGATGTGATTCGTCTGTCGTATTCCCGCTGGACGGTGACCGACAACGATGTTCTTGACGTCGCGCTCAAGGTCCGGGGCCAGCGCCCCATCACTCTCGACGGATTCTCGTCGCCCGAGATCCGGCTCGTGGACGTGACCAACCCGACGAACCCTGTCGCGTACATCGCCGAGCCTGTTTCGACGGCCAACGGGTACGCGATCAACATCCGCGATTTCTCCCGGCGCGCCCATACCAAGGCATTGGCGCTGCCCTCGTCGCGCATTCTGGCGGTATCGACCGCGGCGTTCACGACTCCGGCAGCCATCACGGCCAACGCCCCGACGACTTGGGCGAACGTGAACAACCGGGCCGACCTGGTCATCCTCGGCTCATCTGACACTCTCACCGGCATGGAGCCGTTGGCGGCCCACCGGCGGAGCCAGGGGCTCACGGTTGCGATGGTCGACATCCAGGATGTGTATGACGAGTTCAGCTACGGATCGAAGGACCCGGCGGCGATCCGGGACTTCATCACGACCGCGGCCGCAAACTGGGCGCAGCCACCGAAGTACGTACTGCTGGCCGGCGACGGGTCCTACGACCCCCGGAACTACCTCGGCTTCGGCCAGGACATCGTGCCGACCAAGCTCCTCGAGATCGGCGACTTCGAGACCGCGGCGGATGGGTGGTTCGCCTCGGATGTCGAGCCCGATGCCGTCGTGATCGGCCGGTTGCCGGTGGTCTCTGCCGTCGATGCTGAGGCAGCGAGCGCCAAGATCATCGGCTACGACACCTCAGGGGTCGCGATGAACGATGCTCTGTTCGTCGCCGACCAGGCCGTGGGCGCGAACTTCCAGGTAATAAACCGGAGCTTCGCCGAGGCCCTGCCGCCTGGCGTGGCCTCCGAGCAGATTGCAGTCGGGCCGCTCACCGGGCCGGAAGCCCGGGTCGCGGTTCAGGCTCGCCTCAATCAAGGAGTGCCCTTCGTCCACTACTCGGGCCACGGCTCGATCGACCTCTGGAACGCCAACCTGCTGACCTCGGACGACGCTCCCGGCCTCGCCAACGACGATCGCCTCGGCTTCTTCTCCGTCATGAGCTGCCTCAACGGAATGTTCCACGAGCCGCTTCTCGACGGCCTCGGCGAGGCGCTCGTCAAGAGCCCGGCCGGCGCCATCGCGGTTTGGGCGGCGAGCTCGAAGCAGGACACCGCCGAGCAGAGACCCATGATGCACGCCCTTCACGAGGCGTTGTTCTCAGACCCGAGCGTCACCACCCTCGGCGACGCGATCGGACAGGCATTGACAGTCTTGACGCCGGACCGGCGACAGGGCTGGGTTTTGATCGGTGATCCTTCAACGCCGATCTCTCGCCAATGACGGTAGGATGACAGTAGGATGACGAAGAGGAGCCGCCCGATGCCACAAGCCAAGAGCTTCCCCCGAGCAAACCGCGACACGTTCGTCGTCCAGGAGCTCGAGTCCGGCGAGGTCATCGCCTACCACCGCGAGACCCACGAGACCCACTGCCTCAATCCGGTCGCCGCCCAGGTGTGGGCAGCCGCCGACGGCGCCTCGAGCCCGTCGAGGATCTCGTCCAGGCTCTCCGTGAGCTCTTCGGACGGCGACCCACTCGATCTCACCAGCCGCGCTCTCACCGAGCTCAAGGACGCCGGTCTTGTCGACTGGGTTCCGGATGATGTGGACCTCAGCAGGCGCGCCGCAGTCAGGCATGTCGGCGCCGGGCTTGCTGCGGCTGTCACGGCTCCACTCGTTTTGTCGATCCTCGCTCCGACCCCGGCCGAGGCCTTGACCTGCCTCGCCAGTGGCGCGAGCTGCGGCTCGGACGCCCAGTGCTGCAGCGGGCGGTGCGTGAGCGGCACCTGTCTCTGACCTGAGATGAGATGAGCGATTCTCACTGGCGATCTGCACCAAGCTCTTGCGCTCTGGATGGTTGCGAAAATACTCGACATACCAACGGGTATGCCTCCGTTTTTCGCAACCACCAGCGCATCAGGATCTTGGCACATCTCATCCAGCAGAACCGCTCACCTTAGGTCTGAGTCTCCGGCAAAGGATGCCCCGCGACACCACGGCGCTATCGATGCGGAATATGATCGGACCCCCATTACCGGGCTTCTCAACGAAGCCCGGTCCGGCTGAACACGCCGACAATCGGGCCGGTTTTGCCCCCTTTTCGGGATTGGGATGACCATCGGCCGATGCCGATGAACCGTGACAGTCGACCGTTGGTTCTGGGGGGCGCCCGGAGATGACTCCCCGCGCCCGACCCGATGCCGGTTTCATCCGCGGTCGCCGTCTCGGCCTCGCCAAGGCCATGACCGGCGAACGAAAAACACTCGACGAGCTCGCCTCGGCCACGGATTCTCTTCCCCTTGTCGCCGCCAACCGCGTTGGCCCCCTTCTCGCCGGCCACGCCTCGCGGCTCGCCATCAGCGGCGCCGCCGTTGACGCCTGGCGCCGGTCGCTCATCCATGCGACCGCGCGCCGCTTGGCTCTCAATCACGCCCTCGAGCAGGTTGGGGCAATCCTCGACGCCGCCCACATCCCGTGGCTTCCCATCAAGGGCATGGGGCTGCCTCCCGGTACTTACGAGCGGCTCGAAGAGCGGCCGACCACCGACCTCGATGTGCTCATCCGACCGGCCGACCTCGATCGCGCCGTCGGTGTGCTTCGGAAGGCCGGCTGGAAGGACGCCCATCCCGATCCGCTCAGCTGGCGCTTTCTCAAGGAAGAGGGCTACAACTGGCAGGCCGTCGGCCCGTCCCCGGTCATCCTCGAGCTCCACTTTCGGCTCTGGGGATCGGTCCCCGAGACCTTCGTGGTTGACCTCTTCGACCGATCCCGGCCCGACCCCGCCCGTGGGAGCTTCGCCCGCACCATCGACCCCGCCGACGCTGCGATCCTCGCTGCGGTCCATTACTGGCAAACCCCGACCCCTCGGCCGTTGCTGTTTCTTTGGGACCTCGAACGGCTGGCCGCTGTAGTTCTCACCGAGACGCAGCGTGAGGAGCTGGTGGCACGGGCTACTGATGCCGGCCTCCAGCTGTACATGGCGCTGTCGATGGGTTTGGTCAACGCCCTCTGGCCGTCGGAGATTGCGGCTGGGTTGCTGTGTGAGCTCGAGGGCGTCTGCGGCCGGTTCGAACGCAGGGTTCTCTCACGTTGCTCGCGCGTGGAACCGGATCGACTGACTCTCGGCAGGATCGTTCTGGCGCGGCTCCTCGATCGTCGGCCGAGCCGAACCGGATGGATGGCCCCTGTGAGATCCGTGTGGCCCCATCCGGGCACTTTGGCGTCGCAGTTTCCGACAACCAGCAGCCGCGCGGTTCGCCGTGTGAGGCATTTCGCTCGTCTGGTTCGCGACCCCTCCATCCTGAATCGGCGGGGTGGGTTCTAGCCCGCCCTTCTGGCCGGCTGTCTGCTGCGGCCGGCGATGCACGGCAACCAGCTGGGTCTTCTCACCTCAGGGTGCTCGACGTACTGTCAGGTACGCCGCCGCGCCCCTCGGATCGAAAACCCAGCCGGGCACAGCACCTCGCCGACCTCGCAAAGAAACCCGGTGAGCCGGGAGGTTCTTCACAGCCTCGCCGATGATCTGGAAGTTGAACAGAATCCCGTCGACTCGCATCTTATCGCTGAAGACCTCATCGCGGCTCAGCCCAGTAGTGTATTCGACGACTCGCTGGCAGCTGTCTTGGATGTCTTGGAGGAAATCGGTTGGGTCACGCGACACGAATGGCGTCCTTCTCAACCTGTTCCCTCGCCCGGTCCTTGAGACCCGATTCGGTGACGAGGTCTACGTTCGCGTTCAGTAGATCTTCCAGGTAGCCACGGAGCCTGAAGAAGCCGAACAGGGTTGGCGGCGTTTCGAAGTCGACGAGGATGTCGATGTCGCTGTCGGGCGAAGCCTCGTCACGGGCAACCGATCCGAAGAGGCGGATCGAGGTAACCCCGAACTCGTCTCGGAGTACGAGGCGGTGTTCATCGAGCATGCGGGTAACGTCTTCTCTGCGCACCTGCGGTCTTTCCTCTGTCATCGATCCTATCGCAGTTCTGTCTGGTCGATTCACAGCCCGAGGGCTCTGCGGAGCGCTTCGTCGACGGGTTGCATGTGCTCGGGGGACAGCCGGCCTGCGGGTCTGAGCTCGCCGGCCGGAGTCCGAAAGCGTGCTGGGTCGAGAGAACGGACCTGGAAGCAGAGGAAGACGGTGTCTTTCGGTAGCCCCGATTGTACCGCTGGGACTCGTGCGTTGACCGGATAGTCGCGGGGGACGTTGGCGGCGTCGGTTCCGACCACGACGGTGACGACGAGAGGCTGCGCATTGATGGCGTCGACGGAGACGACGAGTACCGGTCGTCGCCCCTTCTGCTCGCGCCCGCGGGTCGGATCGAGATCGACGAGGTAGATGTCGCCGCGGCGGATCATTCGCTTGTCCCGAGGCCGTCGGCCTCGGCCGCCGCGAACTCGCGATTGATCGCCGCGATCTCATGTTGCACGTCGGGATCGGCGGCCATCGCCCGCATCTGTTCCTCGAGCTCACTCTCCCTCCGTGCCTCGATGTACTGCTCGAGGGCTGTGCGAACGAGCCGGTTGAAGTTCTGCTTGAGCTCCTCGGGCGCCGATTCGAAAGCCGCTTCGACCAGGTCGGGGGGCAACGACACGCTTCGGCGAACCGGTGACCTTGATGACTTCATATCACCACTCCTTACATACACTATGTGTGACAAATAAGGTGAAGTCAAGTCGCTCAGGAGTCGGGATTTCACGGTGTGGAAGGGTTGGGGGGCTGTCGGGCGATGGTGTTGACGCATGAGCGGTGTGGTTCTATTATGGAGCTATTACGGAACCCGGAGACACTGTCATGCCCGTCAATCTGTCGATCAAGAACGTGCCGGATGAGCTCGCCGAGCGCCTGCGCGAGCGGGCGAGAAACGCCCACCGTTCGCTTCAGGGCGAGCTGATGGTGATCCTCGAGGAGGCTGTCGGGGACGGTCGCAAGATGTCGCCGGCGGAGGTGCTCGCCGCGGTTCGATCGCTTGGGCTGAGCACGGGCTCGGACGCCGAGGCAGCGGTCAGGGCGGCGCGCGATGGCCGGTGAGGACGCGGTTGTCGTCGATGCGTCGGCCGTTGCCGCGGTCGTGTTCAACGAACCGGAGGCCGATGCGGTGCTGGATCAGCTCGGAGACCGCCGACTGTTTGCCCCGTCGTTGCTTCCTTATGAGCTCGGCAATGTCTTCGTCGTCAAGATGCGAAGGTATCCGGAGTTCGCGAAGGAGATCGGTCAGGCGTTCTCGTTGTTCGAGATGCTGGATGTCCAGCTGGTTGACGTGCCCTGCGAGGATGCCGCCAGGTGGGCTCTGGAAACCGGTCTGACGGCCCACGACGCGGCGTATTTGTGGCTTGCGCGCCGGCTCAACGCCCCGTTGGCCACCCTGGATCGGAAGCTCGGCTCAGCAGCGCCGTAGGTCGGTCTCGGCCCACCGTCCAAAGCGTTGCGTTCCATTCCGGCATCGGGTTTCCGGGCCCGGATCCAAGCGGTTGCATACCCCATCCCGGTGGTCGCCCTCCGTAGGGTGGGCTTGAGCCCACCATCCAGGACGATGAGGGCCGTCGGGAGGCTCGGAAGCACGGGGCGAGCGATGCCAGGTGGCCCCTGGGTTATCACGGCACACGGTGCAAAGGGCTCAGGGTGATGAGGGGTTCGAGGGTGATCGCTCGTGATGATTCAGGCGATCATTGGGTTCTCGACCGAGCTGAATGCGTGACGGCCGGGTGGAGCGTCGACCGGGGCGGGTTGGAGTGGTGAATGAGTTGGACGGTGGGGCAAGCCCCACCCTACGGTCCTGCAACACCGCGGCGAGGTGCGCACCCGGCACCGTCAAGTCGAGAGGCTACGCCGGTCAGCCATACCCACCGAGGACGACCTCCGCCGTAGGGTGGGGCTTGCCCCACCGTCCAGGACGATGAGGGCCGTCGAAAGGCTCGGAAGCGCGGGGCTGCGTTCGATTCCGGCATCGGGTTTCCGGACCGGGATTTAAGCGGTTGCATACCCCATCTCGGTAGTCGACCTCCGTAGGGTGGGGCTTGCCCCACCGTCCAGGACGATGAGGACCGTCGGAAGGCTCGGAAGCGCGGGGCTGCGTTCGATTCCGGCATCGGGTTTCCGGGCCCGGATCCACGCGGTTGCATACCCCATCCCGGTGGTCGACCTCCGTAGGGTGGGGCTTGCCCCACCGTCCAAAGCGTTCCGGCTCGCCCGGATCTCTTACACGGACGCCGGCCGTCCGCCCATCTGGTGGCCGGCCCAGGCGTCGGCGTAGCGGCCGCCCGCGGCAAGCATCCCTGCTTACCTGCCCGGGCGTGGTGGCGAATTGTCGCGCCGGCGTCGTCGCCGGCGATGGCTGCCCGACAGACGATCGCAGGAGGCCGAATGATGAATGGCGTTCGCGATCAGGGAGGTGGTCAATCTCTGATGATGTGGAGGGCCCTGGCGAGGTGGGTGAGGCGGCGCTTGGGCCAGGGCCAGGTGTCGGGGGTGGCGGCGTCAACGGTGCCGGGGTGGGCCCAGATGCGGCGGGGGACGGCGCGCCAGCCGGAGCGTGATGGGCGGCGGGCGAGCAGGCGGCCCAGGGTGAGCAGGCCGAGGGAAGCGGTGATGGGGGAGGTGCGGTGAAGTCGCGCGGCGGCCCAGCGCTCGGCGGCGCCAAGGCGGGGCTCGAGGGCGTCGGCGATCTGGTGGTTGACGGGGTGGTCCCAGAGGTCGGCGGCGGTGGCGGCGGAGAGGGCGACGAAGGCTCCGAGGTCGTGCTCGAGAGTGCGGTCGATGACGGCCTGATACTCCTCCGGCGTCATGGTCTCGGCCATGCGCTGGAGGTCCCACCACAGCATGAGGTAGCGGGGCGGCGGCGTCTGCCAGACGTGGACGGCGGCGATGAGGTAGGCGTCCGGCAGGTCGACGCGGCGGGCGGTGGGGCCGATCTCGGGCGCCGGGGTGGTGCGGGCGAGGATGTCTTCGGCGAGACGCTCGGGGACGCCGCCCCAGAGCCGGAAGTGGAGCTCGAGGAGGGTGTTGCCGAGGGCGAGCTTCCAGTTGTAGCCCTCGTCGAGGGCCTGGCGCTGCTGGCGGGGGCTTGTGGTCAGGCTTTCCCAGCCGGCGCTCTCGAGGGCGGCGACGGCCTGCCGGAGGTGCTCGGGCGCGACCAGGACGTCGATGTCGGTCGAGATCCGCTCCTCGGGGTGGGGGTACAGGCGCGGGTCGAGGCCCATGCCCTTGAGCGGGGCCCAGGGGATGTCGGCGTCGGCGAGGGCGGCGGCGATGGAGCGGCGGGCGGCCTCGAGCTGGAGGCGCTGGCCGGCGGCTGCGCGCATCTGGGTGTTCCAGAGCCCGATCTGGCCGCCGTTGAGGTCGCGCTCGGCGGCGCGGATGGCCAGCGCGGGGCCGAGGCGGTGCTCGGTGATGGAGGTCTGCAGGCCGGATGAGGCGAGCAGGCGCTGGAGGGCGACCGGGTCGCCGGCCAGCCCGGCGGCAAGCGGGCGGAGCTCGGGAGCGAAGGGAAAAGCAGGGCGCGTCATATGCAAGGTAACGTCGCAAGGGTATGGGGTTGTTGCAGGGGCGTCAATTGATTGATTCTCAATTTTCAATGACGTGCCGTGAATTGCCGTCGCACATCGCACATCGCGCATCGCGCATCAGTTTCTAGTTTTGAGTTCTGAGTTCTTGGTTGTGGGTTGTCTGGCGGGGTCATGGGTTCACGTCTTTTTGAACTGGCGTAGGCCATCGCAGATGGGTTTTGAGTTCAGCGCCCTGCAACACTTGTCGGTAACGAATGTGGAACCGTCGAGGTCGAAGCCCATCGCAGGCGGGGACGCCTCCGCTTCAAGGTGTCTTGGGCTGTGTACGGTAGAATGTTCGCATGAAACTCGTTGATGATGCGCGGGTTGACAGGTCCAAGGTGGTCATCACGGGGCTGCATGATGACTCCGACGAACGCTCCTACTGGTGGACCCGGAGCCCGGCGGAACGACTCGAGGCCCTTGAGCTCATGAGGCAGGTGATCTATGGCTACGATCCGGCTTCCACCCGACTTCAGAGAGTTTCTCGAGTCATTCAATCACCACGGAGTTGAGTACCTTCTGTTTGATTGGTGATGCGGCTGCTTCGATTGCGTGGGCAGTGGCCGAAGCGAACGAACCGTCCGGTTACAAAAGGTCCAGGGTCTTCCCAAGCGCGGTTCTGATCTGAGAGTCGAGGTGTGTGGCGGCTTGCGCGACGCTGGTGCGAGCGCTGTCGGTGGGTAGCGCGGACCAGGCGTCCACGAGGTCGCCCGGGCGGTCGTCGAGCAGAATCTCGATCAACTGGCTGGCTTGGACGAGGTCTTTTCGAGCCTTCGCCTGGAAGGTGGCCGGCCTTCGAGTCGACGTCCAGAGCTTGTGAAGGGCGAAGCGCGCCGGCTCGGGGAGGTTGACGAGAACCGGGGCGCTGCCAAGCGCCACCGCCTGAATAATGGGGTCGAGCAGGTAGCCGAGATGGCGCAGCGGTTGTGCGGAGAGGCCGAAGGCTGGAAGGTACACCGGTTCGTGGGAGTCGGGGCCGTGCATGGGCGTCAGGAAGTCGATCCGAAGGTCCCGGCCGCGCACCTTGAACGAGGTCGACGGTCGCTTCGGATCGAGGGGCGGCACAGGGTGGAAGTCCATGCCCGCCGAGCCGATGGAGTGGTCGAGATCGACCGGCTCGCTTTCGCGAGCGAGAGCGACACCGATGGCGGGGTCGTGGGCGATGTCGAGGTCCTGGGTTTGAAGCGCCGAGCGTGCGAACTTGACGCCGAGCGCGTTGGCGAACAAGCGGAAAGCGAGGGTGCCGACCAGGATTCCGCCGAGCTGGAAGACTCTGGAGTCGGCGAGGAGCCGGAGTGCCATGAGCAGCGCTGCCGGCTCGTGGATCGCTCCGCCGGAGACCAGCATCTTTGAAAGCCGGGCGAGGTTCTCGCGATCGACTTTGATTTCGCTCGCGCTCGCGCGGGCTTTTTCCATCCACTCGTGCAGGGCAGGGGAGTCCGGGCCGAGGTATGCCTGGTGCTTGCCCTCGCCGCGGCTTCGTTGCAGGTACCAGTACGTACGGCCCTTGATCTTTTTCGAGGTGAACGAACCGAGCGGTACGCCGTTCGCGGCCTCCGATGCGGCGGCCTGGATGGACTGGTCCAGCAGCTCGGAGTAGAGCGTGAGGTTCGACTCGGGTATGCGCTGATAGCTCACAATGATCTCTGTTATACGCAGAGTAGCAACATTATGCGTATAACTCAAGTTGACTCTGCTCGGCGACGAGAAGCTTCACGAAGCGACCTCGAGCGAGCGGAGCGAGTCGAGAGATCCCCCGAAGCTCAGAGCGACGGTGAATTGAGCTACGCGCTCGGTACCCGTTGGGGATTCCTCGACTCGGTCGTCGGACTCCCTCGCTCGGAATGACAGAAAAGGGAGGCGCTCGGATCCCCACGGCCGGGATGACAGGGGCGTGGCGGCGAATTGTAGCGCCCAGCCCCAGCTGGGCGTGCCGCCGTGACCACCGTCGCCGAGCTGGCGCTCGGCGCTCCAAGGGCGCTCGTGTCTTCGGGGCCGCTGGTTTGTGCAGCGCCAAGCGTCCCTGCTTGCCTGCTCGGGCGTGGCGGCGAATTGCAGCGCTGGCGTCGAGGGCGTTGCGGATAGGGGGCGGTTCCGCTGTGCGGGCTTCGGGGGCGCCCCGGAGGCACCCGCCCTGCAATGCCGGTTACTTTCTCATGAGCTCTGGATGGTCGCCCGGAACGAAGCGCTGCTTGCCGTCCTTGGCCATGAGCCAGGGGTCGCTGGTCGTCTTTCGGTCCTTGAAAAGGGTGTCTCTGCCAGAAGCCGTCAGGATCTGGCGGTTGACGCGGCGATGGCGTCGGTTGGCGACACGTTTGTCCTGCTTCTCGCTGGTCGCGGTCGTGATGCCGGTAATCGGTGTCTTCCTTCTCGAGCGGGCCATGGTGGGGTGATTCTACAGGCTTCGGATGGGATTGTCCGTCGAGCGGAAGCTGTGAATGAGAGTTGGTTCGTGCGAATCCGCAATTCAATCGCGAATCGGCAGCGATGGGGGCATGGCAGAGCGGCACCTACAACGGCAGGTCGCAGGCGGCGATGACGCCCCGCTCGACGGCTGCCAGCTCCTGATCTTGCAGGCTGCCGATTCGGGCTGTGAGCCTGGCGCGGTCGAGCGTGGTGATCTCGTGGCAGACCGCGACGGAGCCTGGGCCCAGGCCGGCGGTCGGGGCCGAGATCGGCACGACGGTCGGGCCGCGGAGCGCTTGTCGCGTGGACGTCGTCACCGGGACAACGATGACCGAGCGCCAGGTCGGCACGTCGTTGAAGCCGTCGTTGGAGATGACGATCACCGGACGACGCCCGCGCTGCTCCGAGCCCGAACGGGGGCGGAGCTCGGCCCAGTAGAGATCACCGCGTTGCATCTTCGTCCTCGTCGAAGACAACGGCCTCATCGGCGGCGATGCTTTCCAGAATGGGGTCGAGATCATACTCGGTGCCGGCATGGCGCGTGGCGAACTCATGAATCTCATCTCGTCGGCGCTCTCGTTGGCGTTGCCGAAGCCATTCTTCAAGTGCGGTGCGAACGATGCGGGTTGCCGGCACGCCGGTCCGCCGGGCTTCTTCGAAAAGAGTGCGGTGGGTTCCTTCCGACAAGGGAAGGTTGAGTTTTTTGATCTTTTCAGATGACATGATTGATGCCTCTCTATTTGCCATGATATCATGGCATTATTAAAGGCAAGCTCAACCAAGCCGGCGCCGGGAAAGATCGGAGGTTCAGAATGACCTTACAAAATCCCATCGAGAGCTTCGTCAAGCAGCTTGCCGGATTTGACTACAGTCTCTCCGTACTGGATCACGTTTGGGCGGTTCGGTTCCCTGATGCCAACGGGGAGTGGCAGCACCTTCACGTCAACAGGTACCGGAAGACCTCCTACATTGTCCACATCAATTCGGATCACCGGATCCCGGGCCTGGTTGTGGAACCGAAGAGGTCGCCCACACTGGAAGACAACCGGGGTTTTCCCGGATTCCGAGGTGTTTCTGACGATGAGGCAATGGAGCGATGGTGGTGGCTCACGAGCTCGGCGACGAAATGGCTCAAGACGACAAGGCGGGACTGGATCAAGGCCAACAAGCGGGTACAGCTGGAGTATCCGCTGAACTGCCGCTCGGGAATCGCGCCCCATAGCCTGGTGCGCGAATCTCTGTCGGGTGTCTACAGGCTGGACAGGGAGCTCGGCAAACAAAAGACCAGGCAGTTCGTCCGGTTGGTGGAAGACGGGTTTTTCTTGAAGGAAGAGAACAGCTTGAAGACCGGGATGACCGCAGCTGACTACTTCAATTACTGCAAGATCGCGTACCTTGCCGGCCAGCGAGAAGGAGACGATGTTGACGAGTCTCTTTCCGGTCGTCAGATGTATGAACGATACGCGGATGGGCGGGATGAGGGACTGCTCGAGATCGACGAGAACTGCGAGCAGGAGTTTGCCGCATGGGTGGACCATGAGCATCCGAAACGTAGCACCGGAGGCCACCCCTGGGAGATCAAACGTGGCGGCAATACAACCAATATTCAGCTTCAGGTTTACCGGCCTTCCGGTCGTCTTGGGGGCAAATTCAAAGTCCAACTGCACGGCCCCGCAATCACGAGGATGGCGGAAGTGCTGAACATGGTGCTTGGAATTCACCAGGCGGGGTTGCCGATCACCGTTTCTGATCCGGAAGGCATACGATCACGCTTGCTGGGTCTGGACAATATCGGCATCGTTCCCGCGTACGAAACGCTGCACAGGGCCGAACAACGTTTTCCGAAAGAGCAGAAAGTCTATGACGTCATGCACTTTGACGATCTGGGCCGCTACAAGAGGAGGATTTCCCCGTTTATCAGATGGGAGCCGTTGCCGATCCTGAAACCAAGAGGCTGAGCCGTTTGCGATGGCGCCAGCCCGCTCAGGAGGAGTGACGCTGGGAGCTGTGCTCGGCGTCAACCAAAACTCTTTGCAGCACACGAGACATTGTCGCTGAGCATGGCTGCGGGAGCTCGGGATTGAGCAGTCATCAAGTTGGCTCGGGCGATCTCGACGCCGTCGGGTTGGGTTGGAGGGCCTGAAGAGGCTGGTCACATCGAGCCGACGGGCGCTGTTCAGTTTCTAATGAGACGGGGCTTCCTGGCGAGGTGGACCAGCCGGCGTTTGGGCCAGGGCCAGGTGTCGGGCGTGGCGGCGAATTGTAGCGCCCAGCATCCCTGTTTGCCTGCCCGGGCGTGGCTGCGAATTGTAGCGCCCAGCTCCAGCTGGGCGTGCCGCCGTGACCACCGTCGCCGAGCTGGAGCTCGGCGCTCCAAGGGCGCTCGTGCCTTGGAGGCTCTCGGTGTTTGTAGCGGCAAGCATCCCTGCTTGCCTGCCCGGGCGATGTGGAGAGGGGGGCGTTGATGGAGCGCCGGGGCGGGTTGGAGTGGTGAATGAGTTGGACGGTGGGGCAAGCCCCACCCTACGGTTCTGCAACACCGCGGCGGGGTGCGCACCCGGTACCGTCAAGTCGAGAGGCTACGCCGGTCAGCCATACCCTTCGAGGACGACCTGCGCCGTAGGGTGGGGCTTGCCCCACCGCTGGGGTTTGGCCATTTACTAGAGTAGCGG
>CAZXMW010000079.1:0-15981 GCA_964641415.1 uncultured Thermoanaerobaculia bacterium
TCGAAAGTGCCGTCCTCTACGCCGTCGCCTGATCGCAATTGGGCCAAACCCCAGATTCCGATTCTCACCATCGGCTTCTGAAGCCGATGGTGAGAATCGGAACTGCGTTACCATTCAGGTCCGAAGGGAGATAGAAACATGTCTCGTGAGATTCTTCTCGGTGACGAAGCGGTCGGGCTGGGCGCGATTCACGCCGGTTTGAGCGGCGTCTACGCCTACCCGGGAACGCCTTCGACCGAGATTTTCGAGTTCGTCGAGCGAGTCACCAAAGAGGTCGGTACCGTCCACGCATTCTGGTCGACCAACGAGAAGGTGGCGTACGAGGAAGCACTCGGCATGAGCTGGGCAGGCAAACGGGCGCTGGTGTGCATGAAGCACGTCGGGCTCAACGTCGCCGCCGACGCCTTCATGAACAGCGCCGTCACCGGAACCAACGGCGGTCTCGTGCTCGCGGTCGCCGACGATCCCGGAATGCACTCCAGCCAGAACGAGCAGGACAGCCGCTACTTCGCACAGTTCGCGCTGATTCCGTGCTTCGAACCGCGCAATCAACAGGATTGCTACGACATGGTTTTCGAGGCATTCGACATGTCAGAGGAGCTCGAGCTCCCGGTCATGATCCGCCTCGTCACCCGTATCGCCCACAGCCGCGCCGGGGTCGAGACCCGCACGGCACGGGAGCAGAACGAGCTCAGCCCGGCGCGCGACATCAAGAAGTGGACCCTGCTGCCGGTCAACGCACGGGTCCAGTACCGTCACCTCACCGAGAAACAGCCGGAGCTGCTCAGACTCTCCGAGGCGAGCGCCCACAACCAGCTGTTCCTGGCCGGAAAGCGAGGAGTCATCACCTGCGGTCTCGCCGACAACTACTTCCGTGAGAACGTCAGCGACGGCGATGACTCCGTGCTGTCGATCCGCCAGTACCCGGTTCCTGCGGACAAGATCCGGCAGCTCGTGGAACACGTCGACGAGCTGCTCGTGCTCGAGGACGGCTATCCGCTGGTCGAGAGCATGATCCGGGGTCTGTTCGGCATCGCCGGGGTCGAGGTCAAGGGCCGGATGACCGGCGAGGTGCCGCGGACCGGCGAGCTCGATCCCGACATCGTCCGTTCCGCCCTCGGCCTGGCCCCACGAACCAGCGCCCATGAACCGGCCACCGACATCGCCGCCCGACCGCCGGCCCTGTGCAAGGGCTGCCCTCACACCGACAGCTTCAGGGCCCTCAACGAGGCCCTCAGCACGTTCGAGAACCCCCAGGTGTTCTCCGACATCGGCTGCTACACTCTCGCCGCGCTGCCGCCGCTCGAGGCGATCCACAGCTGCGTCGCCATGGGTGCGTCGATCGGCATGGCGGCCGGAGCGGCCCACGCCGGCTACACTCCGGCGGTGGCCGCGATCGGCGACAGCACGTTCTCGCACGGCGGGATCACACCGCTGCTGTCCGCAGTCCAGCAGGGCGTCAACCTCAACGTGCTCGTGCTCGACAACGACACGGTCGGGATGACCGGCACCCAACGATCGATGTCCACCGGCAAGACCCTGGATGAGATCATCCTCGGCGCCGGCGTCGACAGGGCACACCTGCGCCTCATCACGCCGACGCCGCGAAACCACGACGTCAACGTCGAGATCATCAGGGACGAGCTCGCCTTTGACGGGCCGAGCGTGATCATCGCTCGACGCAGCTGTCTCGAAGCCCTCAAGAGGAACGCGTAGGAGGCGCCATGGACAAGAACATCATCCTCGCCGGTGTCGGCGGCCAGGGCATCCTGTCCATCGCCTACGTGATCGACAACGCGGCTCTCGACGCGGGGTTCGAGTTCAAGCAGGCCGAGGTCCACGGTATGGCCCAGCGCGGCGGGGCGGTCCAGTCCCATCTGCGCTACGCGGATCACGAGATCTTCTCGGACCTGATCCCCACGGGCGCCGCCGACATGGTGCTCTCGGTCGAGCCCCTCGAGGTCATGCGCTACTGGCACTTCCTGAAACCCGGCGGCTGGGTCGTCGGCAGCGTGACACCGTACGTCAACATCCCGGATTATCCGGACGACGAACGGCTGCTGTCGGAGCTCGCGACCTTTCCGAACTGCATCCTGTTCGACGCCGGACAGATCGCCAAGGCGGCCGGCAACCTCCGTGCGCAGAACATGGTCGCAGTCGGAGCGGCATCGTCGAGGCTCGACTTCACCGAGGACCAGCTGCTGCTCCATGTCCGGGCGCTGTTCTCCCGCAAGGGAGATGCGATCGTCGCGGTCAATCAACGGGCGTTTCGCTACGGCCGGGCCGCAGGGCTGTTCTTCCGCGGCCTCGTCGACAACGGGCTGGCCATTCCGGCTGCTCTCAAGCTCTCCCAGAAGATCTCTCCCGACACCTTCGACCCCTCCGTCGCCGCGGACTGGGCGGCATCGGCCGTGGCCGACAGCTCATGGCTCGATGCCGTTCTGTCAACCGAGGGCGCAGTCGCCTGCCATCAGATCCCGACCCGAGCCTGACCACAGGCCCTGCGGGAGCCGCCGACCGCGCTCTGAAGGGAAGTACGCATGCCGTCCATCGACTTTTCCGGCATCGAGCGGCTGTTCGCACATGCGCGGCGCAACGGCCGGTCGCGTCTGTTCGAACATGAGTGCTACCAGCTTTTACGGGCCACCGGCGCCGAGGCCGTGCCGCTGAGCCGGCTCGTCACGGCCGACGCCCGACCGTCTCAGTCCGACATCGACGCCTTGCCCGGCGCCAACGTGGTCCTCAAGGTCGTGTCCCCCGACATCGTGCATAAAACCGAGGCCGGCGGCGTCAGGATCGTCGACCGCGAGCTCGGAGCGGTCACCGACGCGTTCGAAGCCATGCTCGACGAAGCTCCGCACGCGTACGCCGCGTTCCTGGCCTCCACGGGCGGCGCCCACGCCGACCAAGAGGCGATGACCGCCGACGCACTGCGGCGGCGAATCATCGGCATTCTGCTCTGCGAGTATGTCGAAGCCGATGCCGGCGGTTTCGCCACCGAACTCTTCGTCGGCGTGCGCCGGACCGTCGAGTTCGGGCCGATCATCACCGCCGGTCTCGGCGGCGTCGAAATGGAGACCCTGGCCAGGGAGACCCGCAAGGGCGCAGCGGTGGCCATCGCCCCCACCGGCCTGGTGGACGGTCGTCAGTTCTTCGAGCTGTTCAAGCGGACCCTGTCCTACACCCGACTGTCGGGGGCCATGCGCGGTTCGCGCCGACTGGTCACCGACGAGGTCCTCACCGAGTGTTTCCAGGCCACGATCAGCCTTGCCAACCACTTTTCCGAGCTCAACCCCTACGCCGACGTCCACCTGCTCGAGTTCGAGGTCAACCCGTTCACCGTGACCAACGGCCGGCTCGGACCGCTCGACGGCATGTGCGTGTTTCAACCGGCCACGACCTCGGCCGGCGCCCGGCCGATCGCCAAGATCGACAGTCTGCTCAAACCGGCCTCGGCAGCTGTCATCGGCGTGTCGTCCAAAGGCATGAACATGGGTCGGATCATCCTCCGCAACATCATCAACGGCGGCTTCGACGCCTCACGGACCTACGTCGTCCGGCCGGGGCTGGATGAGATCGACGGCGTGCGCTGTGCACCGACCATCGCCGAGCTGCCGGAGAAGGTCGACCTGTTCGTGGTTGCGGTCGGGGCGGCGCAGGTTCCCGCGGTCCTCGAGGAGCTGATCGACACCGACCGCGCCAACGCTGTGATTCTGATTCCGGGCGGTTTGGGCGAGACCGAAGGCAGCGGGGAGCTCGCCGAACGGCTCAAGGCTCGGATCCGGGCGGCACACGACAGCGACGACGGAGGGCCGGTGTTCATCGGTGGCAACTCCCTCGGCGTGATCTCGCACCCCGGCCGCTACGACACGATGTTCATCCCCGAGACGAAGCTCGCCAAGTCGCGCGGCGACCATCCGCGCTCGGCCTGCTTCATCTCCCAGTCCGGAGCGTACATCATCGCCAACCTGAGCCGCATGCCGTGGTTCGACCCGGCGTACGCACTGTCCATCGGCAACCAGATCGATCTCACCGCCGCCGACCTTCTGACGCATCTCAAGAGCGACCCCGCGATCGACGTCTTCGCGGTCTACATGGAGGGCTTTCAACCGGACGACGGGCTCCGCTTCGCCCAGGCGGTCCGGTCGACGGTGGCGCGCGGCAAGGACGTGGTGTTCTACAAGGCGGGACGAACCTCCGCCGGCCGTTCGGCGACCGCCGGCCACACCGCGTCGGTCGCCGGCGACTACGCCGTCTGCGAGGCTGCGGTCGCCGAGGCCGGCGCCCACGTGGCGGCCGACTTCACCGAGTTCTCGGACCTGCTCCGGCTGTCGGTGATGCTGCGAGGCAAGCGGATCGACGATCGCCGACTGGCGGCCATGTCCAACGCCGGCTTCGAGTCGGTGGGAATGGCCGATTCCATCGAAGGCGATCGTGCCCGGCTGGTGCTGTCATCACTGACCGAAGCGACCCGCGCCCGGCTCCAGACGATCCTCGAGTCGTCCCACCTGGACGTGCTGGTCGACGTCAAGAACCCCTTCGACGTGACGCCGATGGCCGACGATGCGACCTTCGCCGCGCTCGTCGATGCGATCCTCGACGACCCTGAGGTCGACGTCATGGTCGCCGGACTCGTGCCGCTGACGCCGGCCATGCAGACGCTGGCTCCCGGCGACGACCACGCGGAATCGGTGTACGACGCCGGCTCCATCGCCATGCAGCTGCCCCGGGTTGCGTCCGAGCACCACACGCCGCTGGTCGCGGTGGTCGACTCAGGGGAGCGCTTCGACGCCATGGCCGGCGTGCTCGAAAACGGCGGGCTCCCGGTCTTCCGGTCGGCCGATCGCGCGGTCCGCGTACTCACCAAGTGGGTTGACGTGCACCTGTCCAACGCCACCAGACGCCCCTGAAGTGAGCCCGGGAGAGGTTCGGATCGAAACGTTGTTCTCTGGAGGCACAATGAAATCGCACACCGCCAAGCTCGTGATGAAGATCGACCGACGGATGGATCTCGTCAACATCACCAGCGATGTCGAGGCCGAGCTGTCGGCGTCGGGAGTCCGCGAAGGCCTCTGCCTCGTCAACGCCATGCACATCACCGCCTCGGTGTTCATCAACGACGACGAGCCGGGGCTGCACGACGACTACAAGCGCTGGCTGGAGACCCTCGCGCCCTTCGATCCGTCGCCCGAGCGGTACCACCACAACCGGACCGGCGAGGACAACGCCGACGCCCACCACAAGCGCCAGATCATGGGCCGCGAAGTGGTGGTCGCGGTGACCGACGGGCGGCTCGATCTCGGGCCGTGGGAGCAGATCTTCTACGGCGAGTTCGACGGCCGCCGGCCCAAGCGCGTCATGGTCAAGATCATCGGGGAATAGGGATTTCACCGCGAAGGTGCGAAGAGCGCGATGTCAACTCCAAACGCCCGGGATGGCGCGGCCGCAGTCCGGACACGCGCCGTCGGTCAGGCGGTTCTCCAGGATCCTGAACCCGATCCGATGGACGAGGGTCTCGCCGCAGCCGGGGCACACCGTGCTCTCGCCGGGGTGACCGGGGACGTTGCCCAGATAGACGTGGTGCAGCCCCTCGGCACGGGCGATGGTCAACGCCCGCTCGAGGGTCGGCACCGGGGTCGGCGGCAGGTCGGTGAGCCGGTAGGTCGGGTGGAACCGGGTGAAGTGAAGCGGCACGTCGGCGCCGAGGTTGGTTTTCACCCAGCGGGCGAGATCGCGGACCTCGGCCTCGGAGTCGTTGAGGGTCGGGATCAGGAGCACGACGATCTCGAGCCAGACGTCGGCCGAGCGGATGATTTCGAGCGCCTTGAGCACCGGCGCGAGGGTGCCGCGCACCTGGTCGCGGTAGAAGGCCTCGCGGAAGCTCTTGAGATCGACCTTGACCGCCCGCAGCAGCGGCAGCACTTCCTTGAGCGGCCGCTCTCGGATGAAGCCGTTGCTGACCACGGTCGGCGCGAGATCGGCCCGGCGCGCGGCCTCGGCGGCGTCGCGAACGTACTCCCAGAACACCACCGGCTCCGAGTAGGTGGCGGCAGTGAGCTTCGCACCGTGTTGACGGGCGACCTCGACCAGCGCCTCGGGCGGCAGCCACCGGGACCGGACCTGTTCCGGCCGGAACTGTGAGATCTCCCAGTTCTGGCAGAACTTGCACTCGACGTTGCAGCCCGCGGTCGCGTACGAGAGGGCGAGCTCACCGGGCATGACGTGGAACAGCGGCTTCTTCTCGATGGGGTCGGCGTGGACGCTGCACGCCAGGGAGTGGACCAGGGTGACGTAGGTCCCGTCGCGGTTCTCCCGGACCCCGCAGGCGCCCCGTTCGGCATCGGCCACGGTGCACCCCTGCGGACAGAGCTCGCACTCGACGCGCCCTTCGTCGAGCCTGCGGTACCACGACGCCTCGCGGGCCGGAAGCTCGTCCCCGTCGACGATCTCACCGACCCGCATCCGACGAGCGGCGGACGCCGAACGCACCGTGGCGGCGGCCACGCCGCCGCCGAGCAGAACAGCGAAGCGTCTGCGGTCGACGGTCATCCGGTGACCTCCACGCGATCGTCATCGGCGGCCACCCCCAAACCGTAGCGTGCCGCGGTCGCGATGAACCGCGGCGGCCGGCCCGCCGCCTTCAGGGTCGGCAGGCCACACCGTTGCCGCTCGGCGTCGATCACCCGCCACGCCCAGAGATCGGCCGCCACCGGGTCGGTGCTCGCCGCGACCCGCCCGAGGTCGAAGACGCCGTCGGGCCGGTAGGCCGGGCCGCCGTGGCACTGGGCCGTGACCCCGTCGAGCACGGTCAGCCGCAGCTTGTCGCGGATGAAGGGGTGCCGGACCACGTCCGCGACGTAGGGATCGCACTGGTTGTCGTGGTACTTGTTCGGGTTGTGGATGACGCCGTACCAGTTCTTCAGGCCCGCCGACACGCCGGCGAGATCGTGGTCCTTGACGACCCCGAAGGAGATCAGCGCCGTGCACGTGGTCGAAACCAGGCGCGCGAAACACGAACCGATGGCCCCCGACTCCGACGGCAGTCGGTCGTAGTCGTTGTCGGTGCCGTAGCACAGCGGGCCGTCGCCCGAACGTCGGACGGCGAAACCGGCCCGCTCGAGCTCCCGACTCGACCGTTCGAAGAGGATGATCCTGCGCTGGGACACGCCGCCCTCGACCAGACCCCGGACCAGCCCGGCAACCAGCTCGGGCCGCGGCGACAGACGCCTGCCACCGAGACAGTTGAGCTTGATGCCGACGACGTCGGACGGCCGGAACAGCAACCGCACGGCAGCAGCCGCCGTGTCGGCCCCGGTCGCCCGAATCAGCACCTCGGCGACCGCTGCGTCGGCCCGCGTTGGATCGAGCCCGCCCTGGTTGTCGGCTGACAGCCGGGCCACTCCGACCCGCCCCGGGCGCACCGTCGCCGCCGCCGATTGCGCAGATCCTGGAACGTGGGCCGACGCGGCGGCGCCGACCAGCATGCCGAGCTCGCGTCGCGTCCACCGCCGCATCACGGATGCTCCCCGAAGATCCGAGCTGTGAAGACCTCGAGCCTGGCGCCCTGCCGCCACGCATTCCGGTCGAGACCGGCCTTGACCGCGAGCTGCTCGAGCATGGTGCTTCGATTCCAACCCTGCTCGACGGCGACCTGAGGCAGGTAGACCGCACGACGTCCGTTCTTGCTCAGCAGCACGCCGTGACGACCGACCTCGATGTCACGGTACGACGCGACCTCGCGCATGGGCGACAGCAGCGAGACCTCGACGTTGACGTCGTCGAGCTCGTCGAGCTCGAGCAGCGGAAAGCGCGGATCGCGGGTCGCCCAGACCGCGGCCTGGACCACCGCGTCCACGGCCGGCTGCGTCGCCTCGATCACCCCCATGCACGCGCGCAACCGTTCCGGCTCGCCGACGTCGACACCGACACGGTTGAGGGTCACGAACGCTCCCGCCGGCGCGATGAGCTGATGATCGTCAGCGTGCTCGGCGAACCACCCCGCGAGACTGGCGTCGTGGGACAGCCGAGTGCGCAGCGCGGCCTCGGCGAGCTCGACCACCGCCGGACCCCGCAGATCGTCGAGCTCGCCTCTCGGCTCCGGCGCGGACGGACGCCACTCGGTCCATGAGCCGCCGAAGGCGACCGCCGCATAGGTCACCGACAGATCAAAGCTCCCGGTGACGTGGCCCGAGGTCGTGACGTCGAGCACCCGGCCGTCGCCGTCGAAAGCGTGCTCGACGAGGGACGCCAGCACCGTCATCGGACCGACGCCGCAGACGGTGTCGCCGCTGACCTCGACCTGCCGGTACAGACCCCTCGGATCGCCATCAGCGACCCGTTCCGCGGTCGCCCGGCCGACCGCGAGCAGGGTCCTCGGCAGATCGGGTCCGTCGTAGGGCGCCCACCCGTACCGTCGACCGTGGTGCGTGAAGTCGGACGAGGCGATCACCACCGTCGAGTCGTCGAGCAGCGCAGCCAGAGCCTCGGATATCGCCGTGCAGCCTTCGAGGTCGGTCGCCCCGCCGATCGCGATCGGCACCAGTCGGGCCTCGGGAGCGACGACCTGCAGAAACGGCAGCTCGACCTCGAGCGAGTGCTCGGCGCCGTGAGCGCTCGATGGGCCGTCGAAGCCGGGCCGTCCGCGAAGTCGGCCGAGGGCCTCGACGTCCAGCGCGACCTGACCGAGCGGCGTCGCGAACGCCGAGATCTCGATTCCTGGCAGCGCAGCGCCGCTGAAGCTGAGATGGTGGGACGGCCCGAGGAGAATCACCCGCTCGACCCCGGTCGTCGGCAAGCCGGCGAAGGCCAGGGCCGCGGTCGGACCGGAGAAGACGTAGCCCGCGTGAGGAACGACCAGGGCGCGTGCCCCCGGACCGGAAACCGACCCTCGGGCGAACTCGAGCATCTCTTCGACCCCGGCCAGCAGGATCGCCGGATCGCCAGGGTAGAAGCTGCCGGCCGCCGCCGGCGGTCGGACCTCGGCCGAGACCGCCACCGTCAGCTGAAGGGCCGCGACGACCAAGATCGACCAGCGTGCCATGTCCACAGTGATACCGCCTCTGCGAGCCGAATGCAATCCACAGCCGCCGTCCTTCCGGCCCCTGGATCCGGGTCAGTCGCCGGAGCGGACCCGCCGGAGCCGCTCCGCACGCTCGCGGTGTCTGGCCGCCCGACGTGGCTCGTGCGAGGCCTCGGCGAGCCGGGCCAGAGCCTCGTGCACCTCGGGCGCCCTCGGCTGCAGCCGTTTCGCCCGGCGCAGGTAGCTCTCGGCCGCGTCGAGGCGGCAGCTCGTGATTTCGGCGTCGGCGATGGCAATCAGGGTGAACGGGCTCTTGGTCCGCTCGGCGGCGGCGCGCAGTGCCGCCCGGGCCTCGTCGATCCGACCGAGCCGGGCGTACAGCACCGACAAGTTGTTGAAAGCGGATGCGTTGTTCGGGTCGACGTCGAGCGCTCTCCGGTAGGCGCCGAAGGCTCGGTCGACCCGGTCGAGACGCGCCAACGCGACACCGAGATTGACCCAGGCCGACGGCCACTCCGGCGCCAGAGCGGTCGCGAGTTCCAGGTGATGCAGAGCGACTGTCGGATCGCCGTCACGCAGGGCGGCGCCACCGAGGTTGACATGAAACATGGCTGATGCCATGACGTCGTCGGCCACCTGCCGCCTCGACATCACGGAATTCGAGGCGACGGCGAAATCATAGGTCACCATCATCGGGCCTTCACGGTAGCCGGCAACCACGTGGCGGTTGACGATGACCAGATCGTCGACCCGATCGACCACTGGATCGCGCTCCACGCTGACCAGAAAGGTCTCGATACCGGCGCTTCGGCTCAGGGCCACGAACAGCACGGTGAATGACAGGCAGTTTCCGCGCCGCTGGTCAAACGCGTCGCGCGCGGTCAGGGTCATCGCGTCGTCGTAGGCGAAACCGAAACCACCGGTCGCGAACAGGGCCTGCTGCAACCGCTCCAGTCGCACGGTCGCTCCGCCATCGACGACGGTGTCGAGCACGCTCTCGACCCAGGCCGCCATTTCATCCGAGACCTCGAACGGGTAGACCACCCGTTCGGGATCGAGACCCCGCCGGCGCACAGTATCGGCCCAGCTCTCCGGACCGAAGCCGCCCGGGAAGCCACCCGCGGCGACCTCGGCAGCGGCAGCCAGCACGACGACTGGAACCCAGAGCCACGTCGATCTCATACCTGATGTACGCCTCCTGCCGGGCGGCGGTTACCTCGTTCCCGTCCGGAAACGGCGCTTTTTGGCAATCTCGGCGTCAGATTGCGAATTTCCTTGTGCGGCGTACAGAAGTACGCCTCCGCGTACATTCTGATCTTCCTTGACCTTGCACAAAAACCCCTCGTTTCCGAATCGAGAACTGCGCAGTCCCCATCGGGGTTTCCGGATGGGAACTACCTCAGAACTCAAGATGAGCGATTCTCACTGGCGGTCTGCACTTGTTCCTGCGCGAGCACTGATTCGGCGGGTGCGGTAGCATCCAAGGCACAGGCCGGTGGGCTGTCACCCGGACTCTCCACGAGGGTTCGTGGCGAACGACGGGGGGCGCACGTGTGACGGTGTTCTCGCAGGACGAGAAAGCGAAGGCGCGTCGAACGTCCCTTTCGGGAAAACGCCGCCAATGCGCCGTACGACACGTGGATCGTCATGGTCAACCACGACCGCTACGGTGGCGGCGGCATCTTCAACCGGTTCTGCGCATTCACCGCCCACGGGCCACACGCAGCCTCCCTCCTGCTCCACGAGTTCGGTCATTCCTTCGGCGGGCTCGCCGACGAGTACTACACCTCGAGCACGGTCTACACCGACTTCTACCCGGCCGGCGCCGAACGCATCGCCTTCTTTACCGACCGGTGAGGAATCGGGGCATGCAGGGAATGCCGATGTCGGCCTGCGCTTTGTTCTGGACGTCACGAACAGGACGCCGGGGCCTCGGCGATCCGCCTGTCGGCATGCACCTCGAGGCCGTACCGCATCGTACCTGCAGCTCGACGGAGGTCCGCCGATGATCGACACACAACCGGGCTGGCTGGCCCGGGCCTGGCGCGACTGGGTCCGATCGGCCCTGGTGATCGTGGTCGTCGTGACCGCCTTCCGGTCGGCGGTGGCCGACTGGAACGACGTGCCGACCGGTTCGATGAAGCCGACCATCCTCGAGGGAGACCGGATCGTGGTCAACAAGCTGGCCTACGATCTCAAGATTCCCTACACCCGTTGGAGAATCGCGACATGGAGCGACCCGACGCGCGGCGACATCGTGGTTCTGTCGTCGCCGGCGGACGGCAGGCGCCTGGTCAAGCGGGTGATCGGTGTGCCGGGCGACAGCATCGCCATGACCCGCAACCGTCTTTTCGTCAACGGAGAGCCGGTCCGCTACTCGCCTCTCGACCCCTCCCTGGCTGCCGCATTCGATGCCGACGCGGCACACCAGGTGCTCGCTGCCGAGGAACTCGACGGCGAGCTCCACGCCATGATGATCACGCGTGGCGCCCGCACCCTGCACTCGTTCGGGCCGGTCGACCTGCCCGAAGGGCGGTTCTTCCTGATGGGCGACAACCGCGACGAGAGCTTCGACTCCCGCCACTTCGGCCTGGTTGAACGGGACCGGATCTACGGACGCGCAATCGCCGTAGCCGGTTCGGTCGACCCCGATCGTCGCTTCCTGCCCCGGTGGCAGCGATTCTTCCTGGGCCTCAGGTAGGCCCGGCGGGTGTCGCCGCAATGCGGCATTTCTCGAACCGGCCAACGACTCTCCCCAGCGCTACGCGGGACCCGTCGTCATTCAGTCCTCTCGCCTCTAAGATCATCAGATCCAACATCATGCAACGTCCTCTCAGAGCAACTTTCGGCCAACGAGCGCTTGACAAGGTTGCCGCAGCGCGTTACAACGATTCCACGGCGCGGCGCGCCTGACCGACGACAATGGATGGGAGTGCGAGATGATTCGACTCATCAAGCGATACGGGAGCCGCAAGCTCTACGACACCGAGGAGAGCCGGTACGTGGCGCTCGAGGAGCTCGCGGGCTGGATCCGCGCCGGTCAGCAGATCAAGGTCATCGACAACAAGAGCTCCGAGGACGTCACCGCCCAGACCCTGACCCAGATCATCTCCGAGGAAGGCCGCAAGGGCACGTCGTTGCTGCCCAACGAGTTGCTCCACGAGCTCATCCGCGCCGGCGAGAAGGCGGTGTCGACCGGCGTCGAGCAGCTCCAGCACCGAATGGATCGCCTGGTTCAGGCGTCCATGGACCGAATCGGTCCGGTCCGCCGGGCGCGCGAGGAGATGGCGCTGCTCCGCGAGCGGCTCGAAGATCTCGAAGCCTCGCTCGCTGCCTTCGAGAGCGAACGCCGCCCGGTTTCGGACGGCCCGGCAAGGAACGACGAGGACTGACCGTGGCCGGGCCGGGCTCGACCGATCGGAGCGCATTTCGATGATCGAGACCGCGCGAAGCTCCGCCAAGGTCGCCCTCGCGCTCGCCGGCGGCGGTCCCGAGGGCTCGATCTACGAGATCGGCGCCGTGCGCGCTCTCGACGAGGCCCTCGACGGCATCGACTTCAACGATCTTCATCTCTACGTCGGCGTCAGTGCCGGCGCCTTCATCGCGGCCTGCCTGGTCAACAACCTGACCACCGGCCAGATGTGCCGCGCCATCGTCAAACACCAGCCGGGAGAGCATCCTTTCGTCCCCGAGACCTTTCTGACGCCCGCTGTCGGCGAGTTCGTCCGCGGCGGCATGAGGGTGCCGGGGCTGTTCTTCAACGGCGTGCTGGACGTCCTGCGACGGCCTCGGACGCGGCGACTCGCGGAGCCCCTGACCAGGCTCGCCCGCGCCATGCCGGTGGGGATCTTCCGCAACGACCCCCTGCGGGTCTACCTCGAGAAGATCTTCTCCCGCCCGGGCCGGACCGACGACTTCCGCCGCCTCCGGCGTCCGCTGGTCGTGGTGGCCACCGATCTCGACTCGGGCCGATCGATCCGCTTCGGGGAGCCGGGCCTCGACCACGTTCCGATCTCCAGGGCCGTCCAGGCCTCCAGCGCTCTGCCCGGCCTGTACGCACCAGTGACCATCGACGGGCGCGACTACGTCGACGGCGTTCTGCTCAAGACCGTCCACGCCTCGGTCGCCCTCGACGCCGGCGCCGACCTCGTCCTGTGCGTCAACCCCATCGTCCCGGTCGACACCATCCGCTCGGTGGAGCTCGGGATCATGCGCCGCGGTCGCCTCGCCGAGCGCGGTCTGCCCACGGTCCTCGCCCAGACCTTCCGGACCATCATCCACTCTCGGATGGGCGCCGGCCTGGCTGCCTACGAGTCCCGTTACCGCGATCGGGACGTGTTGGTCTTCGAGCCGCGCCGGGATGACTACTCCATGTTCTTCTCGAACGTGTTCTCGTTCGGCAATCGGAAGGCGGTGTGCGAGCACGCCTATCGCAGCACCCGACGCAAGCTCTGGCGCAATCGGCGACGTCTCGAGCCGGCGCTCGCGCGCCACGGGATCACCCTGCGCACCGACCTGCTCGAGGATCCGGATCGGGATCTCTGGGAGTCGGTTCGACTCGATCGTCGACCCGAGCCCTCGGTCTCTCACGTCAAGCGGCGGCTCGACCGGGCGCTCGCCGACGTCGAGGCGATCATCGCGTCGCGCTGACCGCACCGCGACCGGCCAGCTCAGTCCTCGGGATACACCCAGAGCTGGAGATCGGCCGCGAGGTCGGGTGCGCGCGGGTTGAGGTAGACGATCTCCCGGATCGCGCCGTCGCGATCGCCCGAGAACAGCAACGCCAGACCGAGCCCGTAGTGAGCGCGGAGATGGTCGGGGTCGCGCTCGATCACGGCTCGAAACTCGGGCGCCGCCGCCTGGTACCGGTCCTGGTGGAACAGCGCGACCGCCAGGCCGAGCCGTGCATCGAGATGGTCCGGATCCAATTCGAGAGCGTCGCGACTGACTCGCTCCTGCCGGGCGTGTTCGCCTTGAGCGCCATACGCGATGCCGAGCTCGACCAGCGCCCGCACCATCCCCGGGTCCGCTGCTGCGGCCTCCGCGAGCAGGCTCACCGCGCGGTCGAGCTCGCCCTGGCGCCGGCAGGCCACACCGAGGAGCATCGTGACCCCGGCCTCACCCGGCCGGAGCCGGCGCGCGTCCTCGAGCGTCTCCCTGGCCTCATCCAGACGATCGAGCTCGAGGGCGGCAGTGCCGTAGCCGAGCAGGGCGTTGAACCGTTGGGCATCGCCCACGGCGAGCTCGACGGCACGCGAGTAGTGTCCGAGCGCAGCCTCGAAATCACCTTCGTCGAGGGCGACGTAGCCGAGCTGGAGGGCGCGAAAGCCGGACGTCGCTTCGTCCGAACAAACGGGCGCCGCCGTCACCGCCGCCACCGACAGAACCAGCGCCGCCGCCGAGCACCGCAGCAGAGACCGCCTCTCCCGGCGATCCCCGTTCGGCTGCGAACTCGTCATTGCGTTGCCTCTCATCTCAGGCATCAATCAGCGCTCCATACGGCCCACTCGGCCTCGACGTCCACACCCTCGGATCGACCGACGGACTGGAGCTTCGCCACCAGGTTGCCGAACGAAAGGTCGAACTCGATACGGCACGGGCGGTGCGGCGCCACCCGGTCGATCCAGACCGCGATCGCGCCCGACTTGCTGAACAGCATCCGGTCCCTGGGCTCGGGCACGACGGCCGCTGCGTCGCAGCGCCCGAGCTTGGTGCGCACCTGCTTGAGCTCGGTCACCGCGGCATCGGTTTCCACAACTCCCTTGCTGGTCATCAGGCCGAGCCCGATCCGCTGCCCGGTCTCGAGAGGGATCGATCGCAGCCGGAAGATGAAAGCCACGGGATCGTACGCCCGTTCGGCGTCGAGAGAAATCCTGGTCGTGTCGCCGTTCTTGATCCGCACGACCTCGGACGCCTCGTCGTCGACGCGCCAGATCTCTTCCTTGCGTTTGTGCTTTTCCGAGGCGTGCTCCTCGTAGCGCACGGACGACGATCGCACCGGGTCGAAGTACGAGTCCAGACGGGACCGCACGCGGTAGACGCCGTCGAAGAACGGACTGGTGCGGGCGAAGACGACGATCCGGTAGATCGAGCCTCCGTTCTGCGCCTGCTCTGAAAAGCTGACGATCTCCATCGCGCCGCATCGGATGCCCATCCAAGACACCGCATAGCCCAACCGCTCACCGATCGGAAAGACATCGGGATCGGCGGGTGGGAGCGGTTTGCCGGTCCCCGGCTCTGCACCGCACACGGCCGTGAACAGGAGCATCGCCAGCGCGACCCCGACGCCCCTGATTACCCTGTGTCGACTGTTCCGCGCCATGATCTCTCCGACATCCGCTCCACCGAGCCGTCCTGATCCACCATACCAGGATGGTCGCCATCGCCGCCGTCTCGGACCTGACCGCCGAGGGCGGCGCACCGGGACCCTGATCCGCTGGTCGTCGCGGACGACAAGGGCACGTCCTTCGGGATGTCTGGTTTGTTCGCGGCGATTTGGGCTGGCGCGGATCGCTGGCGAGAATCTCTCATCTCAGTGAACCCGGCCCGTCGCCACCTCGGCGCCCTCGTCATAGCCGTGGACGAGGACGAAGAAATAGGCCGCAAAACGGTCGTTTTCGGTCTCGGTGATGAGCTCGAAGACGAACTCGTCGTTGCGGTCTCCGACGCCCGCTTGAACATACGCGATCTGGTCGGGCGCGATGAGCAGCTCCCCGACCAGCAGTTTTCCCCGCAGCACCTGAACCACGAGCGTCTGCGGCTCCTCCTCGGCGAAGTGCCAGTGGAGCTCCTCGTCGTCGTACAGGATCGCCTCCGGCGTTCCAGCGCGCAGGATGCAGTCCGGGTGGGTGGCGAGCCAGGCCCAGAACTCGGCAAAAGACAGCGTCGGTTCATCATCCATCAGCAGACTTTAACACTCTCCAACCTCCGGAAAACGGGCTGGAGCTTGAAAGCTCCAGCCC
>CAZXMW010000080.1:0-14944 GCA_964641415.1 uncultured Thermoanaerobaculia bacterium
GGCTTCGCTTCGCGATTCGTGAGGGCGGCCGCACCGTCGGCGCCGGATCCATCACCGAAATTTTGGAGTAGGACGGGGAGACCTCATGGTGGGTGCGTCTCCTCGACGCCGGGTGTGCGACCGTGTCCGCACCGAGGAATCGACTCCGGCTCCAGGACGAGCGCCCTTCGGGTCTTTCGTGTAGGCCAGTAGCTCAATCGGTAGAGTCCCGGTCTCCAAAACCGGTTGTTGGGGGTTCGAGTCCCTCCTGGCCTGCCATCTTCGCTGGACTGGAGTCGGCGGTATGGATTGGTGGAAACGCCTGAGAAGCTTCCTGTCCGAGGTCGCGACGGAGACCAAGAAGGTCACCTGGCCGACCAAGCAGGAGGTCATCAACACCACGACGGTGGTCGTCATCGCGTCGTTCATCTTTGGGATTTACCTCTACCTCTGTGATCTCATCTTCCTGTTCCTGACCCAGAGGTTGTTCGACGTGTTCGGGGTGTTCTCCTGACCGGAAGGATCGTCATGGCCAAGCAGTGGTACATCATCCACACCTACTCGGGTTTCGAGGATCGGGTCAAGAAGACCCTGGAGCAGCGCGTCGAAGCGCTCGGCATGACCGATTTCTTCGGCGAGCTGCAGGTCCCGACCGAGACCGTGGTCGAGGTGAAGAACGGCAAGAAGCGCGAGGTGAGGCGCAAGTTCTTTCCCGGCTATGTGTTGGTGGAGATGGAGATGACCGACGACGCCTGGCATCTGGTCCGCAACACCCCGAAGGTGACCGGCTTTGTCGGCGCCGGCAAGAAGCCGACGCCGCTGACCGAGGACGAGGTCAACCAGATCCTCCATCAGTCGGTGGCGACCCAGGAGAAGCCTCGGCCGACGGAAGTTTTCGAGAAGGGCGAGCGGATCCGGATCACCGACGGACCGTTCGCGTCCTTCAACGGAGTCGTCGAGGAGGTCAACTTCGACCGCTCGACGGTCAAGGTGATGGTCACCATCTTCGGGCGCGAAACACCGGTCGAGATCGAGTTCCGCCAGGTCCAGAAGCTCTCGTGAGGGATTATCGATGGCCAAAAAAGTAATCGGCGAGATCAAGCTCCAGCTGCCCGGGGGGCAGGCGACACCGGCACCGCCGGTCGGCCCCGCGCTCGGTCAGCATGGGCTCAACATCATGGATTTCTGCAAGGCGTTCAACGCCCGAACGCAGAAGCAGGTGGGGATCATCATTCCCGCCGTCATCACGGTGTATGCGGATCGCAGCTACTCGTTCATCACGAAGACGCCACCTGCGTCGTTCCTGCTCAAGCAGGCGGCCGGCGTCCCGAAGGGTTCCGGTGAGCCGAACCGCGACAAGGTCGGCAAGGTCACCATGTCCCAGGTGGAGGAGATCGCCAAGACCAAGCTCGAAGACCTCAACGCGGCGTCCCTGGAGGGCGCGGTGCAGATCATTCTCGGCACCGCTCGTTCGATGGGGATCGAGATCGCGGACTGAAGGGGGGTGGCCGATGGCTCGCAGAGGCAAGAAGTATCGCGACGCGGCTGCCAGGGTGGAGCGGCGGCCGTACGCCGTCGAAGAGGCGCTCGGCCTGGTGCAGCAGGCGGCCTTCGCATCGTTCGACGAAACAGTCGAGGTGTCCATGCGGCTCGGTGTCAACCCACGCCACGCCGACCAGATGGTCCGCGGCACGGTGGTCCTGCCACACGGCACCGGCAAGTCGGTCCGGGTGCTCGCGGTGTGCGAGGGCGAGGCCCAGAAGCAGGCTGAAGAGGCCGGCGCCGATGACGTCCTCGCCGCCGAGGATGCGGTCGCCAAGATTCAGGGCGGCTGGCTCGAGTTCGACGCGGTGGTGGCGACGCCCGACATGATGCGGCACCTGTCCAAGGTCGGCCGCGTGCTCGGACCCCGGGGCCTGATGCCCAACCCCAAATCGGGAACCGTGACCCAGGACGTGGGATCTGCGGTCAGCGACATCAAGTCCGGTCGAGTCGAGTTTCGGGTCGACAAGACCGCGATCATCCACGCGCCGGTCGGCAAGACTTCTTTTTCGATCGACAAGCTCGTCGAGAACACGCGCAGCTTCGTCGACGCGGTTCAGAAGGCCAAGCCCGCTGCCGCCAAGGGCAAGTACGTCCACACGATTTACCTGTGCTCGACCATGGGCCCCGGCGTGCAGGTCGACCCGGTCTCACTCGACGTGAAGTAGGGGGGAGACATGCTCACCAAGGAGCAGAAGCGCGAACAGTCCAACCAGCTGCGAGACGCCCTGAGCGACGTCTCGACGCTGTTTCTCCTGGACAACACGGGGCTCAACGTCAACGAGGTCAACGTGCTGCGATCGGCGATCCGACAGACCGAGGGCACCTACAAGGTGGTCAAGAACTCGGTCGTGAAGCTCGCGGTCGAAGGCACCGACCTGGAGGTTCTGACGCCGCACATGACCGGTCCCAAGACCCTCGCCTTCACCGAGGGCGATGCGGTGGCACTGGCCAAGGTGCTCAAGACCTTCATCAAGGACCACCCGGAGCTCACGATTCAGCACGCCTATCTCGACGGCCAGCTGCTCGATGCCGCCCACGCGGCGAAGATCGCTGACCTGCCGACCAGGGAAGAGCTGCTGTCCAGGCTCGTGTACCTGCTGCAGTCGCCGATCCGCCGGTTGGCTGTCGCTGTCAACAGTCCGATTCAAAAGCTCGCCACCGTGATGGCGCGGATTGCCGACTCGAAAAACGAAAATCCGGAGAACGAGTAGGGTTCGTCTTTCCCCAAGGAGGATTCGAAAATGGCGCAGATCGAGACAATGATGGAAGAGATCAAGGGCATGACGGTGCTCGAGCTCAACGAGCTCGTCAAAGCGCTCGAGGAGGAGTTCGGTGTGTCGGCAGCGGCCGCCGCTCCCATGATGATGGCCGGCGGGATGCCCGGCGCCGCGGCCGGTGGCGACGAGGCGGCCGAGGAGAAGACCGAGTTCGATGTTATGCTGAACTCCATCGGTGACAAGAAGATCAATGTCATCAAGGCGGTCCGCGAGGTGACATCGCTCGGTCTCAAGGAGGCCAAGGAACTCGTCGAGAGCGCGCCGACGGCCATCAAAGAAGCCGTCAACAAGGACGAGGCCGAAGAGATCAAGAAGAAGTTCGAGGACGCCGGCGCCCAGGTGGAGATCAAGTAACGAGACGCCTTGAACGGCCCGCTGGCTTTGAAGAGCCGATAACCGACGACCCGGGGAGCGTGTGTCTCCCCGTGTCTGTATTGGTCAGGAGGGAGCGCCCATGACCACGAGCCCCAACGGGCGGCTGAACTTCTCCAAGAACCCGTCGACGATTCCGCTGCCGAACATGATCCAGGTCCAGCGTTCCTCGTATGAGGATTTTCTGCAGATGGACCTGCTGCCGACCGAGCGCCGCACGTCCGGCCTGCAATCGGTGCTGACCACGATCTTCCCGTTCACCGATTTCCGCGAGACCTGCGAGCTCCAGTTCGTGCGCTACGAGATCGGCAACTGGTCGTGTCGGTGCGGGATCCTCGAGGGTCTCGACCACCTCAGGCTCGAGTGCTCGCACTGCGGCGCCCGGTTCAAGGCCGGCGACCCTCACGAGTCCGAGGTCGTGTGCCCGTCGTGCGGCAAGGCCAACGCCAACCGGATCGAGGTCTGTGACGTCTGCGGGACCTCGGTCGGGCTGCGGCAGCCGTTCACCGCGGAGGAGTGTCGCGAGCGCGGCATGACCTACCAGGTGCCGCTGCGCCTGACCTTCCGGCTGGTCACCTTCGACACCGACGACGACGGGACGCGCCAGGTCCGCGACGTCAAGGAGGAGGAGCTGTACTTCGGTGAGCTGCCTCTGATGACCGACACCGGCACCTTCATCATCAACGGTACCGAGCGGGTCATCGTCTCCCAGCTCCACCGTTCGCCGGGCGTCTTCTTCACCCTCGAGGGTCCGAACCACTATCTGGCCAAGGTGGTGCCCTATCGCGGCTCCTGGATCGAGTTCGAGTACGATTCGAAGCAGATTCTGTGGGTTCGGATCGATCGCAAGCGGCGGCTGCCGGGTTCGGTGTTTCTGCGCGCACTGAGCCCGGAGCTCGAGTCCAATGCCGAGATCCTGCGCGCGTTCTACACCGTCGTCGACACCACGCTGACCCAGAAGAAAGCGACGCTCAATCTCGACCGCCGGCTGGTCGACATCGAGAACGACCGGCAGAAAGCACTGCGCTTTCGCAGGATCGCCGAGCCCAACCTGTTCGCCGGGCTCAAGCTCGACGACGCCATGCGCGCCAAGCTCGAGAAGGCGACCGCCGCCAAGCCGGCCAAGATCCGGGTCGATCGCGAGGAACTGATCGGCGCCATCATCGTCGACGATCTGGTCGATCCCGAGACCGGCGAGGTCATTGCCGCTGCCAACACACGGGTCACCGAGGAGCTGCTGTCCCAGGCCGACGAGGCCGGGCTCGATCGGCTCGCCCTCGCCTTTCCCGATTGGGACCCGACCGGCGAGCTTCTCCACCAGACCCTCGAGAAGGACACCAGCACGACCCAGATGGACGCGCGCATGGAGATCTATCGGCGCCAGCGTCCGGGCGACCCGCCGACCGAGGAGTCCGCCACCACCCTGTTCAACGGCCTGTTCTTCGACGAGCGCAAGTACGACCTGTCGCCGGTCGGCCGCTTCAAGTTCAACGCCAAGCTGAGCCTCGACAAGGACCTCGAGCAGCGGATCCTCGACGTCGAGGACTTTCTTCGCCTGGTCCGCTATCTGCTCTGCCTGCATCGCGACCTCGGTCGGGTCGACGATATCGACTCGCTGGCCAATCGGCGGGTGAGAACGGTCGGCGAGCTGATGGAGAACCAGTTCCGCATCGGCCTGGTCCGCATGGAGCGAGCGATCAAGGAGAAGATGTCGATCCACCCCGACATCGACTCGGCCATGCCGCGCGACCTGGTCAACTCCAAGCCGGTCATGGCGGCGGTCGACGAGTTCTTCGGATCATCCCAGCTCAGCCAGTTCATGGACCAGACCAACCCGCTCTCCGAGGTCACTCACAAGCGCCGTCTGTCGGCGCTCGGTCCGGGCGGCTTGTCTCGGGAGCGCGCCGGCTTCGAGGTCCGCGACGTTCACTCGACGCACTACGGCCGGATCTGCCCCATCGAGACTCCCGAGGGGCCGAACATCGGTCTGATCTCGTCGCTGTCGTGCTACGCACGCCTCAACTCGATGGGCTACATCGAGTCGCCCTACAAGAGGGTCGAACACGGTTCCGTGCTCGAGCACGTTCAGATCACCCAGGTCGGCGACTCGGGCTTCGAGCTCGGCCAGGTCGTGGTCGAGGGCGAGTTCGAGAAGACCAACGCCAGGCTCAAGAAAGCGTCGAAGGTCCAGGCGTGGGCTCGGCCGCATGCGTTCTACCTTCCGGCCTGGGAGGAGGAGAACCTCAACATCGCCCAGGCCAACGCCAAGGTCGACGATAAGGGCAACCTGGTCAACGAAAAGGTCATCGCCCGCTCCGGCGGCGAGTTTCTGGTCATCGACCGCGACCAGGTCGACTACATCGACGTGTCGCCGAGGCAGGTGGTTTCAGTGGCTGCGTCGTTGATTCCCTTTCTCGAGCACGACGACGCCAACCGCGCGCTCATGGGGTCGAACATGCAGCGCCAGGCGGTGCCGCTGGTTCGCCCCGAGGCGCCGATCGTCGGCACCGGTATGGAACGCGTCGTCGCCCAGGATTCCGGCGCCGTGGTCGTCTGCCACCGCGACGGTGTCGTCGACAAGGTCGACTCGCAGCGGATCATCGTCCGGGTCGAGGGCTCGAGCGGGGTCGAGGGCGAGTTCGGCGCCGACATCTACCAGCTGACCAAGTTCCGGCGCTCCAACCAGAACACCTCGATCAACCAGAAGCCGTTGGTCTCGGAAGGCCAGGTCGTGGTCAAGGGCCAGGTTCTCGCCGACGGGCCGAACACCGAGCGCGGCGAGCTCGCTCTCGGTCACAACATTCTGGTCGCCTTCATGCCGTGGCGCGGCTACAACTTCGAGGATGCCATCGTCGTCTCCGAGAGGCTCGTCAAGGAAGACAAGTACACCTCGATCCACATCGAGGAATTCGAGACCTCGGCCCGGGACACCAAGCTCGGGCCCGAGGAGATCACCCGCGACATTCCCAACGTCTCCGAGTCGGCGCTGGCCCAGCTCGACGAGGCCGGGATCATCCACATCGGCGCCCAGGTCCGCCAGGGCTCGATTTTGGTCGGCAAGGTGACGCCCAAGGGCGAGACCCAGCTGACCCCGGAGGAGAAGCTGCTTCGGGCGATCTTCGGCGAGAAGGCCGGCGATGTCCGGGACGCGTCGCTGCGCTGTCCGCCGGGGATCGAAGGCGTCGTCGTCGGGGTCCAGGTCTTCGCCCGCAAGGGCGTCGAGAAGGACTCGCGCCAGCTCGCGATCGAGAACGATGAGATCGACCGAATCCGGACCAACTCCGAGGACGAGAAACGGATCATCCTCGAGGTTCGTGACTCCAAGATCCACACCCTGCTGGCCGGCCGGACGGTGACCGAGGACGTCACGTCGAAAGGCGGCGAGGTACTGGCCAAGAAGGGCGGCAAGATCACCGCCGACGCGCTGCGTCAGCTCAAGCGCAAGGATCTGCTCGGCCTGCCGCTGAAGAACGCGGTGCTGCTCGACAAGGTTCGGCTGATCGTGCGCCAGGCCGAGTCGCAGATCGAGGTCCTCGACAAGATCAACCAGCAGCGGATCGAGCGGCTCCGCGAGGGCCACGACCTCCAACCCGGCGTGATCAAGCAGGTCAAGGTCTTCATCGCCATGAAGCGCAAGCTTCAGGTCGGCGACAAGATGGCCGGCCGGCACGGCAACAAAGGGGTGATCTCGCAGGTCCTGCCCGAGGAGGACATGCCGTTCCTGCCTGACGGGGACCCGGTGGAGATCATCCTCAACCCGCTCGGCGTGCCGTCGCGGATGAACGTCGGTCAGATCCTCGAGACCCACCTCGGCTGGGCCGGGCACGAGCTCGACCTGACCTTCGCGACGCCGGTCTTCGAGGGCGCCAACGAGGGCGAGATCCGCGACATGCTCGAAAAATCGGGCCTGCCCGAGGACGGCAAGAGCCTGCTCTACGACGGTCGGATCGGCCAGCCCTTCGAGCAACGGGTGACGGTCGGTTACATTTACATGCTCAAGCTGAGCCACCTGGTGGACGACAAGATCCACGCGCGGTCGATCGGTCCGTACTCGCTGATCACCCAACAGCCGCTCGGCGGCAAGGCTCAGTTCGGCGGCCAGCGGCTCGGTGAGATGGAGGTCTGGGCCCTCGAGGCCTTCGGCGCCGCCAACACCCTGCAGGAGCTGCTGACCGTCAAGTCGGACGACGTCGAGGGCCGCGCCAAGGTCTACGAGTCGATCGTCAAGGGTCAGGTGCCCGAGGAACCGGGGTTGCCCGAGTCGTTCAACGTCTTGGTTCGAGAGCTGCAGGCGCTCGCGCTCGATGTCGAGCTGCTGCAGCAGGATGACGAGTAGGGGGGTGAGCATGGAGCGATCGAGCCTGACCGAGGTCCGCAGCTTCTTCGAGAAGCCGAAGCCCCTCAATGACTTCAACGCGATCCGTCTGGGGCTCGCGAGTCCCGAGAAGATCCGCTCGTGGTCCCACGGCGAGGTCATCAAGCCGGAGACCATCAACTACCGGACCTTCAAACCCGAGCGTGACGGGCTGTTCTGCGCCAAGATCTTCGGCCCGGTCACCGACTGGGAGTGTCTGTGCGGCAAGTACAAGCGGATGAAGTACCGCGGCGTCGTCTGCGACAAGTGCGGCGTCGAGGTCACCAAGTCCAAGGTCCGCCGCGAGCGCATGGGCCACATCGAGCTCGCGGCGCCGGTGTCCCACGTCTGGTTCTTCAAGGGCCTGCCGTCGCGCATCGGGCTGCTGCTCGACATGACCATGCGCGAGCTCGAGAGGGTGCTCTACTTCGAGGCCTACGTCGTCCTCGATCCGGGCGACACGACCCTTGGCGAGAAGCAGATCCTGACCGAGGAGGACTACCGCGACGCCAAGGACGAGTTCGGTGAGGCCTTCGTCGCCAGGATGGGCGCCGAGGCGATCCGCTCCCTGCTCGAGATCCTCGACCTGGACGACATGGCCGCCGAGCTCCGGATGGTCATGCGCACCGAGACCGCCATCATGCGACGCCAGAAGGCGGCCAAGCGCCTCAAGCTGATCGAGGCTCTGCGTCGCTCCGGCAATCGGCCCGAGTGGATGATCCTCGAGGTCATCCCGGTCCTGCCGCCCGAGCTGCGCCCGCTCGTGCCCCTCGACGGCGGGCGGTTCGCGACCTCGGATCTCAACGACCTCTACCGGCGGGTCATCAACCGCAACAACCGGCTCAAGAAGCTGCTCGATCTGCGCGCGCCCGAGGTCATCGTTCGCAACGAAAAAAGGATGCTCCAGGAGGCGGTCGACGCCCTGTTCGACAACGGCCGACGCGGCCGGGTCATCAAGGGCTCGAACAACCGGCCGCTCAAGTCGCTGTCCGACAACCTCAAGGGCAAGCAGGGCCGGTTCCGCCAGAATCTGCTCGGCAAGCGCGTCGACTACTCGGGCCGGTCGGTCATCGTGGTCGGTCCGGAGCTCCAGCTGCACCAGTGCGGGTTGCCGAAGAAGATGGCCCTCGAGCTGTTCAAGCCCTTCGTCTACCAGGAGCTCGAGCGGCGCGAGTTGGCGACCACCATCAAGATGGCCAAGGAGCTCGTCGAGCTCCAGACCCCCGAGGTCTGGGACGCCCTCGAGAAGGTGATCCGCGAGCACCCGGTGCTGCTCAACCGCGCGCCGACCCTGCACCGCCTCGGCATTCAGGCCTTCGAGCCGGTGCTGGTCGAGGGCAAGGCGATCAAGATCCACCCGCTGGTCTGCGCCGCCTACAACGCCGACTTCGACGGCGACCAGATGGCGGTTCACGTGCCGCTGTCGCAGAAGGCCCAGCTCGAGGCCCACGTCCTGATGATGTCGTCGCGCAACATCCTGTCGCCGGCGTCCGGCCGGCCGCTGGCGGTGCCGTCTCAGGACATGGTCATCGGGATCTACTACCTGACCACCGAGAACTACATGGCCCGTGGCGCGGGCAAGACCTTCGCCTCGGCCGAGGAGGTCTTCCTCGCCCACCAGGCGGGCGTCGTCTCGACCCAGGCGCCGATTCAGCTGCGCTACACCGGACAGCTCATCGACCTGGTCGCCCAGGGCGGGTCGCAGGATCTCACGCACGCCGACCAGATCGATGTCGAGAACATGCTGCTCGAGACCACGGCCGGCCGGGTGCTGTTCAACATGCACCTGCCGGAGGACATGCCGTTCATCAACGGTCAGCTTAAGAAAAAGGGACTGCAGAACCTGGTCGCGTTCAGCTACATGCGGCTCGGCCACGAGCCGACCATCGGCCTGCTCGACAACCTCAAGTCGACCGGCTTCGAGTTCGCGACCACCTCGGGCCTGTCGCTCGCATCGAGCGACATGGTCATTCCAGAGGCCAAGCAGCGGCACCTCGAGCAGGCATACATGAACGTCGACCAGGTCGAGAAACAGCGTTCGACGGGTCTCATCACCGCCGGCGAGCGGCACAACAAGATCATCGATATCTGGCACCAGGTCACCGAGGACGTGGCCAAGGAGATGTTCGCCCAGATGTCCGAGATCGACCTCGAGTCGGGCGAGTACAACCCGATCTTCATGATGGCGGACTCGGGCGCCCGCGGCTCGAAGGAGCAGGTTCGCCAGCTTGCCGGCATGCGAGGCCTGATGGCCAAGCCGTCGGGCGAGATCATGGAGACCCCCATCACCGCCAACTTCCGCGAGGGTCTGAGCGTGCTCCAGTACTTCATCTCGACCCACGGCGCGCGCAAGGGCCTCGCCGACACCGCGCTGAAGACCGCCGACTCGGGCTATCTGACCCGCCGGCTGGTCGACGTCGCCCAGGACGTCATCGTCGTCGAGCACGACTGCGGCACCGAGAACGGCATCGAAGTCACCGCCATCACCGAGGGCGGTGAGATCCTCGAGCAGCTGCGCGACCGGATCGTCGGCCGCGTCGTCGCCGAGGACATCTACGACCCGCTCGAGGGCACACAGATCTGTCCCATGAACACCGAGGTCACCGAGGTTCTGGCGAGCCAGATCCAGGAGGCCGGCATCGAGCGGGTTCGGATCCGCTCCGTGCTCACCTGCGAGACCGAGCGCGGCGTCTGCCAGCTGTGCTATGGCCGGATGCTGGCGACCGGGCGGTCGGTGGAGATCGGCGAGGCGGTGGGCATCATCGCCGCCCAGTCGATCGGCGAGCCCGGCACCCAGCTGACCATGCGGACATTCCACTACGGCGGCACCGCGACCCGCGGCGGCGACTCGTCGCGCCACGTCGCGAACCACCACGGCAAGGTCAAATTCCTCAACGTCGCCGCGGTCACCAACAAGGACGGCGAGACGGTCGCCATTTCGCGCACCGGCAAGCTCGTCATCCTCGACGAGCGCCAGCGCGAGAAGGAGCGCTACTCGGTGGCCTACGGCTCGCACCTGCTGGTCGAGGATGGCGCCGACGCCGATCCGGGCACGCCGTTGGTCGAGTGGGACCCCTTCACCTCGTCGATCCTCACCGCCATCAAGGGCAAGGTCCACTTTCACGACCTCATCGAGGGCGAGAACGTCCGCGAGGAGATCGACAAGCTCACCGGTCACGCCCACAAGATCGTCATCGAGCCGCTCGGCGCGGGCAGGCGGATTCCGACCATCGAGATCGTCGGATCGAAGAAGGACGAGACCCGACGCTACCAGCTGCCCATCGGCTCGCACCTGTCGGTCAACGAGGGCGATGCCCTCGCGCCCGGCGACGTGATCGCCAAGATTCCGCGCGAGATGTCCAAGACCAAGGACATCACCGGCGGTCTGCCGCGGGTCGTGGAGCTCTTCGAGGCGCGCAAGCCCAAGGACCCGGCGGTGGTGTCGGAGATCGACGGCACGATCCGGATCACCGAACCGGTGCGCGGCCAGCGTCGGATCATGGTCGAGGGCGAGGGCGACGAGCAGCGTGAGTACACCATCCCGCGGTATGCCCACGTCTCGGTCCAGGAGGGCGAGTTCATCCAGGCCGGCGATCCGCTGACCGAGGGGGCGGTCAATCCGCACGACATTCTGTCGATCCTCGGCGAGAAGGAGATGCAGCGCCATCTGGTCGACAAGATCCAGGAGGTGTATCGGTCGCAGGGCGTGGCCATCAACGACAAGCACATCGAGGTCATGGTCCGCCAGATGATGCGTTTCGTGAAGGTGGTCGACCCCGGCGACACCGACTTCCTGCTCGACCAGCAGGTTCCCCGCTATCTGTTCCAGCGCGAGAACGATCGAGTGATCGCCGCCGGCGGCGAGCCGGCAACCGCCAAGTCCTTGCTGCTCGGCATCACCAAGGCCTCGCTCGCCACCGAGAGCTTCATCTCGGCGGCGTCGTTCCAGGAGACCACGCGGGTCCTCACCGAGGCCGCGGTCTCGGGCAAGGTGGACAACCTGCACGGGCTCAAAGAGAACGTCATCGTCGGTCGGCTCATCCCGGCGGGAACCGGCGCGTCGCGCTACCGGCGCACGATCATCGATCCGGTGCCCGAAGAGGAGCTCGAGGTCCAGGAGGAGGTCGACAGCCTGTACCAGGAGATGACCGATGCTGCCGCCGCGCTGATCGATGCCAAGGGAGATCGTCCTCTGTCCGAATAGGCGCCGATTTCGCGACGAGATCGGTTGACAGCCCGCGCATTCTCGAGTATTCTTCCGCGGCTCTGGCTGTTCACGCCGGGGCCGCGTTTCAATCACCCGTACCGAGTGGACATCCACGCGGACGAGAGCCGAATCAGGGAGCGACCATGCCCACGATCTCGCAGCTGGTCCGCCAGGGCCGCAAAATGGCGTCGGAGAAGACCAAGAGCCCGGCGCTGCAGGCCTGCCCGCAGCGCCGCGGCGTCTGCACCCGCGTCTTCACCACCACGCCGAAGAAACCGAACTCGGCGCTGAGGAAGGTCGCCCGCGTCCGGTTGACCAACGGCATCGAGGTGACGGCCTACATTCCCGGAGAGGGCCACAATCTCCAGGAGCACTCGCAGGTCATGATCCGTGGTGGCCGCGTCAAGGACCTGCCGGGTGTGCGCTATCACATCATCCGCGGCACCATGGACTGCCAGGGTGTCGAGGGCCGTCGTCAGCAGCGCTCCAAGTACGGCGCCAAGCGGCCGAAGAGCTGATCGGAGTCAGAAGATGCCCCGCCGATCCAGTGTCGACAAACGGAAAGTGCTTCCGGACCCCGTGTACAACTCGCGTCTGGTCACCAAGTTCATCAACAACGTGGCCAAAGACGGCAAGAAGACCGTCGCCGAGCGGATCTTCTACGGCGCGCTCAACCTCATCGAGGAGCGGACCGGAGACGATCCCCTGAAGGTCTTCAAGAAGGCGGTCGAGAACGCGCGGCCGTTGGTCGAGGTCAAGTCCCGCCGGGTCGGCGGCTCGACCTATCAGGTGCCCATGGAGGTCCGGTCGGATCGCCAGCAGTCTCTGGCCATCCGCTGGCTCATCAACTACTCGCGGTCACGGCATGAGAAAACCATGATGCTGCGCCTCGCGGGCGAGTTCATCGACGCCGCCTCCAACCGCGGCGGCACCGTCAAGAAGCGTGACGACACGCACCGCATGGCGGAGGCCAACAAGGCGTTCGCCCACTACCGCTGGTAATGGAGTGACCGAAAAGTAATCCTTGGCGACGCGCAGGAGTTCTTTGACAACATGTCCCGCCTCATCCCGCTTACTCGTGTCCGGAATATCGGCATCATGGCCCACATCGATGCCGGGAAGACGACGACTACCGAGCGGGTGCTCTACTACACGGGCATCAACTACAAGCTGGGAGAGGTCCACGACGGCACCGCCACCATGGACTGGATGCCGCAGGAGCAGGAACGGGGCATCACGATCACGTCCGCGGCGACCACCTGCTTCTGGCGCGATCATCGGATCAACATCATCGACACCCCGGGTCACGTCGACTTCACCGCCGAGGTCGAGCGGAGCCTGCGCGTCCTCGACGGCGCCGTGGCCGTGTTCTGCGCGGTCGGCGGCGTCGAGCCCCAGTCCGAGACCGTCTGGCGGCAGGCCGATCGCTACCGCGTGCCCCGAGTCGCCTTCATCAACAAGATGGATCGCGTCGGCGCCCGCTTCGCCGGGGTCGTCGACCAGATTCGCGCCAGGCTGAAGGCCAACCCGATTCCGATCCAGATTCCCCTCGGCCGCGAGGACAGCTTCGCAGGCATCATCGACCTGGTGCGGTTCAAGGCCTACCGTTACCTCGACGAAAGCCTCGGCGCCGACTTCCGTGAGGAACCGATCCCGGACGACTACCGGGGCGAGGTCGAGGAGTGTCGCGAGCGCCTGCTCGAGGCGGTCGCCGAGACCTCGGAGGACCTGCTCGACACCTATCTCACCGAGGGCGACCTCGCGGTCGACGAGATCCAGCGCGGGCTGCGTTCCGGAACCTTGTCCGGTGCGCTGGTCCCGGTGCTGTGCGGTGCGGCGTTCAAGAACAAGGGCGTTCAGCCGCTGCTCGACGCCGTGGTCGACTACCTGCCGTCGCCGGCCGACGTGCCGCCGATCGAGGGCTTCAAGCCGGACAGCAACGAAATCGACGCTCGGGCCGCGTCCGACGACGAGCCCTTCGCCGCGCTGGTGTTCAAGATCATGTCCGACGCCTTCGTCGGCCAGCTCGCGTTCATCCGCGTCTACTCCGGCACGCTGAGCACCGGAACCGTGGTGATCAACGCCGCCACCGGCAAGAAGGAACGCATCGGCCGGCTGCTCAAGATGCACGCCGACAAGCGCGAGGAGATCTCCGAGGTCTCGGCCGGCGACATCTGCGCCGTCGTCGGTTTCAGGCACGGCACCACCGGCGACACCATCTGTGATCCCGCACATCCGATCATGCTCGAGGCCATGCACTTCCCCGAGCCGGTGATCTCGGTCGTCATCGAGCCCAAGACGACTGCCGATCAGAAGAACCTCGGCGACGCACTCGGCAAGCTCATGCAGGAGGATCCGACGTTTCGGGTCATGATCGACGCGGAGACCGGTCAGACCATCATCTCGGGCATGGGCGAGCTCCATCTGGAGATCATCGTCGACCGGCTGCTGCGCGAGTTCAAGATCGCCGCCAACGTCGGCCGGCCCCAGGTCGCCTATCGCGAGACCGTCACCGAGGAGGCCGAAGGCGAGGGCCGCTTCATCCGCCAGACCGGCGGGCGCGGCATGTACGGTCACGCCAAGGTCCGGATCTACCCGCTGACCGACGGGACCGACTTCGAGTTCGTCGACGAGATCCGCCAGGGCGTCATTCCGAAGGACTTCATCCGGCCGGTCGAGATCGGGGTCCGCGAGGCGATGGAGCGCGGCGTGCTCGCCGGCTACCCGCTGCTCGGGGTCGGAGTCGTGCTTCACGACGGGTCCTTCCACGAGGTCGATTCGTCCGAGATGGCGTTCAAGGTCGCCGGCTCCATGGCGTTCGCCGACGCCGCCAAGCGGGCCGGGCCGGTGCTGCTCGAGCCGATCATGGAGGTCGAGGCGGTGACACCCGAGGACTACACGGGCGACGTCATCGGCGACCTCAACCGCCGGCGCGGGCGGGTCATCTCGATGGAGCCCCGCGCCGGATTCCAGGTCGTGTCGGTGCACGTGCCGTTGGCCGAGATGTTCGGCTATGCGACCGATCTGCGCTCGGCCACCCAGGGGCGTGCGACCTACACCATGCAGTTCGACCACTATGACGAAGTTCCCCGGAACCTCGCCGAAGAGATCGTGGCCCGCGCAAGGGGCCTGACCATCGCGTAAGAGGAGAGGACATGGCCAAGGAGAAGTTCGAGCGGACGAAGCCGCACGTCAACATCGGGACGATCG
>CAZXMW010000081.1:0-14899 GCA_964641415.1 uncultured Thermoanaerobaculia bacterium
GCCCTACGAAACCCCAGCGCGCTCGATTGAATCCCCAAGGAGCTCAAACGCCTCGGCGCCAACCAGGCGGAGTGCGTTCAACACCAGGTGATGTCGCGGCTTCGCGCGACATCAACCCTTGATCGTTATGCGATGTTTTGTAAGCGGTTGACAAGGTCATGACCGGAAGTGGCTGGCGGTAAAGGCTTGCTATCCTTGCGATAGAGTTCTATAGCCTCTTCGACTATTTGGCATAGTTCTTCAAACACCTGTTTCTCATCGTCACCATGGCAACCGCCGAGAATCAACCCAGGCGCGCTCCCGACATAACAGTGATCTTCTTCCGACCACTCGACAATCTTTGCGTATTTCGCGCTGTCTCTCATTTCTTCAACTCCTCCAGGGCCAAGCGCACTGCTCGGACCTGATAGTGTTTTGCATCATCCCCAAGTTTACCGGAAATTGTTATCGGTTTCTGTGCTCTTGGGTGGACAAAATTTCTATGGCTTCCTTTACCGCCACGATTCACGAAACCCGCCCTCTCCAGCTCGGTGATTAAATCCCTGATTTTTGTGGGAGTTCGATCGCCTCATGGGCGGTGTCGACATTCGCCGGGTTCAGACGCTGCTCGGTCGCAGCAGCGTCGAGACGACGATGATCTACACCCAATGTCCTGCAGACCATGGCGCTCAACCTCCGCAGCCCGCTCGACGACCTGTGGCGCCCGGCATCGGAGGCAGGCTGAAGGTCACGAGCCTTCGAGGATGAACGGGATCTGCGCCGCGCCGCGTCGATTCGGCTGATGACCGGCGGCTGGGTCGATCCATGACCAAGGCCATGAGCGGGTCGGCGCGGTCGAGGGCCGCCCCCTCCACCTTGTCGCGAAGCGGGCGTTCGGGCGCGTTACCGGCCGGCGAGGAGTTCCGCTGCCGTTCGGCGGACGGAGCGGTCGGGATCGGACTCGGCGAGGCGCTCCAGGATCTCGGCGCGGCCCGCTTTCGAGGCGAGATGCGTCCCGGCCTTCCGGACCGCCCCGCCGCTGGCGGCGAGGCACAGGTCGAGGGTTGTCCCGGCGGCCGGGTGGTGGGGGTTCGACGACATCCAGTCGGCGAGCCCCAGCAGGCAATACTGGGCGGCGCTCGGATCCTTCTTGGTCGGAGCGGCGCAGTGTAACGCCAGGGCGACCGCGCTCTCGAGTTCGCTGTCTGCAAGGGCGTCGAGCCACCACGGGACGATCGCCCGCAGGTTCGCCTCCCAGCCGCGCCCGCGGAAACTCTGTACGGCACCTTGTACGCGGTCGATCCGGACGGTCGCAGAGGTCACGCCGAGGTGGGCGCGGGCCTCGGCCGGCAGGCGGAAGGTCATGCCGCCGGTCGCCCGCTCCTCGACGAGGAGGTCCGCCAACGGGAAGCCGCTGACGACTCGCGGGCCGGCGCTGACGACCTCGTGTGCCGCCTCGACGCACTCCGCGAGGCCGGCCTCGGCCGACAGCAACTGCAGCACCTCGGCGATCCTCAGCCCGAGCCCGGTGTCGCGCCGCACCCGCTCCCACGGCACGACGAGCATCATGCGGGTGAAGAGCCGCCGGTCGGCGCCCTCGAGCAGCCGGTACGCCATGCGCAGCGACAACGCCGCAGTCAAGGCCGGCCCCCTGCCGGAGAGCCGGTCGCGCCGGTAGCGGCACCAGCCTTGGGTTTCGAGGGTGCGAAGGAGGAGCGCGCGGGCCCACCGGGGGCCGTCGACCATCCGCGGCGCCACGAGAAGCTCGACGAGCTCCGCGGTGCGGTAGTGGTCGTCGCTCATGGTGCTGGGGTCTGATGGTACGACCCACCGGCGGGTTGGGGCCGTGCTTCGGCGGAGAGCCTGAGCACCGCGCCCGGCGCGAGACCGAAGCGCTCGAGGTGGCCGGTGAGACGCTGCCCGGTGAGTGGGTCGTCCCAGATCAGGTGGGCGTGGACGCTGGTGGCGGGGTGGGTCAGCATGGCGACCGCCGTCAGGCTGAAGATGCAGGCCCGGCGGCAACGAATCGCTTTGATCGGGCGCGTTTTCATGGCGGCTCTCCTTCCCTCGAACGGGACGTATTCCTCAAGGCGGCCTTGCGCCTTCTCGGTGGTGCGTCGTGTCGACGAAGACTACCACCGCGGCAGCGTGGTGCGACGCTCGGAGGGAGGCGAACGATCGGGTGGCGCAGCATCAGAGCAGGCCCCCGCCGAGCAGCGGCCAGTCCGGGACGAAGCAGGTCACGACCACCGGGGCGCCGGTCGGGGTGGCGACGAGGGGCGCGGGGCGCCCGTTGGATCCGCAACAAGGCGCCGCAGGCTGCAGGGCAACCAGGCGCCGACTCCCGGCCGCCGTCACTCCTCGCCGAGGCCGTCCTCGTCGCGCGGCGGCTGTGCGCCGGGAGTGGTGTCGGCGGCCGGCAGCAGGTGGCGCGGGGTGAAGGCGAAGCTCGCGATCAGGGTCGGGATCACGGCGCTCGCGATGACAGTGGCGACGAGGAAGGAGTACTGCTGGCGGCTGACGATGCCGTGGCTCAGGCCGTAGAGCGCCGAGATGGTGCCGAAGGTGAGGCCGGTCGACATCATCAGGGTGTAGTACCAGCGCTCGTTGCGCTCGCGCCGGAAGCGGGCGACCACCGGGAAGAGGCCGAAAATCTTGCTCGCCGACTTGGCGCCGAACAGCAGCAGGAAGACGAGGGGGGCGGCGGCGACCGCGGGCAGGGACACCAGGGCGCCGGCGCGCAGGAAGTAGAACGGGGTCAAAAAGCCGATCGTGAGGGTCCGCATCCGGCGGATCCAGTGGTGGTCCTCGGCGGCCGCGCCGGCCAGGACCATGCCGGCGAGGTAGGCGGGCAGCACCGCCTCGCTGCCCGACCACAGGGCGAGGGCGCCGAGGCCGAACAGGACCGCCAGCACCCACTTGGTGCGGATGGCGGCGGTGCGGTAGGCGTAGCGGCGGGTCAGCGCGGCAGTGAGCCGCGGCAGCAGCGCGATGAGCAGCGCGCTGACCACGAGGAACACCACAGTGCGCCCGGTGAACGGCGCGAACAGGAGGCCCAGAGCGATCACCGTGCCGAGGTCGTTGACGAAGCAGGCGCCGAGGATCCCCTTGCCGAACTCGGTACGGTTGAAGCCGGTCTCGAGCATGACCGCGTAGACCACCGCCATCGACGTCGTCGACAGGGCGACGCCGGCGAGCCAGCTCGCGGCCGGGTCCCAGCCGAGGACGAAGCGGGCGACCGCCGCGCAGCCGAGGAACGGCGCCACGAAGCCGACGGCGCCGACGACGAGGACCTCCTTCGCCTTGGCGCGCAGCACCACCGGCTCGAGCTCGGCGCCGGCGAGGAAGGTCAGCAGCACGGCGCCGGCGCCGGCGAGGAAGCGCAGCCAGGGCTCGTCGGCGCCGAGGGCGCCTGGGGGCAGCCAGCGCTCGGCGGCGAAGCCGGCCGCCATGCCGACGCAGATCTCGGTCAGGGCCATCGAGACCTTGAGCCGGTTGGCGAGGACGGTTGCGAGGATCGCGAGGACGAGCCACGCGGCGGCGAGGGCGTACATTTCGGTCACGAGCGTCACCTCCTGGCCCCGACTCCCCGGGGGCGGTCTGCCAGGAGTCATCAGCCCGCGACGGGCGGTTGACGGGGGACTCCATCCCCTGCCGCCGGGCGCCGGACGGCCGCCGGGCGACCCGCGGAGTATAACCGACCTCGGGTGCGGCGGAGTCAGCCGTCAGGGCCGGCGCCGCGTTCGCGCTGCCGGTTCAGATCCGGACGTGCGGCCGCACCGCGGCCACGACCCGTCGCGCGCCGTCGCGCGCGCGCTCGCCGTCCGGCATCGCGTAGAAGCCCGACGGCGTCAGGTCCTCGGCGCCGTAGAAGGCGAGCTCGCGGTCGCGGCGCAGGTCGCGCGAGACCGCGGCCAGGGCCTCGAGCTCGGGCTGCAAGGCTGGGGGCAGCCGGTCGCGCTCGGCGAGCAGGACCTCGGAGACGTCGTGGATCCGCGGCGGCTCGATGCCGTGGGCGCGCAGCAGCCCCTTGAGGGCGAGCTCCACCACCTCCTGTGCCTCGCGGACGACGTCGGCCCAGCTTTCGTGGTCGAAGAGCACGTCGAGGGCCTCGAGACGGATCGACGCCCGCTGCACGTAGTCGCCGGCGAGATCGCGGTTTCTCATGCTCAGCCCTCCATGACCCAGTACGGCTGGCCGTGCGCGGTCCTGCGCCGCACGCGCCCGTCCGCGATCTGGCGGCGCAGCGCCGCCAGCAGGGAGGCGATTCCGAGATCGCGGGCGAACAGGACGATGCCGTCGACGGCCGCCTCGGCCCACAGGCCGACCGCGTCCGGCGCGGTCTTCGGCAGGTGGACGAAGTGCGGCTCGACCCGGTGGTTGTCGGCGATGAGAGGGTCCTCGTCCCAGCGGGAGTAGAGGCTGCGCGCCAGGGCGAGCGAGTCGTCGATCACCACCAGGAGGTCGACGTCGGAGAGATCGTGGAGCTCGTGCCGCGCCCAGGAGCCGAAGGCCACCACTCCGATCAGCGACCCTCCGGCGACCGCGGCCGCGCGTCGGACGGCGGCGGCGGCGAGATCGAAGGCCGCGAGATCGCCGACCGGGGCCGCGAGCTTGCGGGCACAGTGCTCGTTGAGGGAGATCCCGGCCGCCGAGGCCGCGCTGCGCAGCGCTGCATGCAGGCCCGGCTCGATGCGGAGCAGGAAGCGTCCCGAGCACGGCGCGCCGCGATCACCGTCTGTAGTATCGCCCATCTTGAAGATGATACTACACCACACCTCGTTCCGTTCGCCGGCGGCGAGCCGGCGTCGCGCGCTTGACAGATCGAAATTTCAATTCTATATTTTGCGAGAAGACGAAATGATTGATCGGAATCTCGACTCCGCCGTCGCCGCCGCCCGCGCCCTCGGGCACCCGGCCCGGCTGCGCGTCGTCGCCATGCTGCGCACAGGGGAGCTGTGCGTCTGCCAGGTGGCCGAGGTCCTCGGGCTGGCGGCGTCAACCGTGTCTGCGCACCTCAAGGAACTCAAGCGCTGCGGCCTCGTCCAGGACCGCAAGGAAGGACGTTGGGTGTACGTCCGCCTGTCCGACGAGCAGTCGGCTGGCCAGTGGGTCACCACGGCCGTCACTGCGGCCGGCGCCGACCCCCAGTTCGTGGACGACGCCCGGCTCGTTGCCGAGCTGCGCTCGATCCCGGTCGAGGACCTGTGTCGGCTCGGTCTCGATGCGGTGCGCGCTTCGACGTGCCCGACGGCCGCCGTCGAAAACGGGCAGCACGCCCATGGAGGAAAAGAATGACCGCACACGAAAGCGTTGCCAAGAAGCTCTCTCTGCTCGACCGCTACCTGACGCTGTGGATCTTCGTCGCGATGGCCGTCGGCGTCGGCTGGGGCTACCTGTGGCCGGGGGTTGCCGGGTTCTGGAACACATTCTCGGTCGGGACGACCAACATCCCGATCGCCATCGGGCTCATCCTGATGATGTACCCGCCGCTCGCCAAGGTGCGCTACGAGGAGATGGGCCGGGTGTTCAGGGACTGGAAGGTGCTCGGCCTGTCGCTGTTCCAGAACTGGGTCGTCGGTCCGATCCTGATGTTCCTGCTCGCCATCGCCTTCCTCGCCGACAAGCCGGAGTACATGGTCGGGCTGATCATGATCGGGCTCGCCCGCTGCATCGCCATGGTCATCGTCTGGAACGACCTCGCCTGCGGCGACACCGAGTACTGCGCCGGCCTGGTCGCCTTCAACTCGGTCTTCCAGGTGCTGTTCTTCTCGGTCTACGCCTGGTTCTTCATCAGCGTGCTGCCGCCCCTGTTCGGGCTCGCCGGCACCGAGGTCAGGGTGACCATCGGCCAGATCGCCGAGAGCGTCTTCATCTACCTCGGCATCCCCTTCCTGGCCGGGATCATCACCCGCTTCTCGCTGATCAGGCTCAAGGGCAAGGAGTGGTACCACCGGGTCTTCATCCCGAAGATCTCGCCGATCACCCTGATCGCCCTGCTGTTCACCATCCTGGTGATGTTCTCGCTCAAGGGCGAGTACATCGTGCAGCTTCCCTTCGACGTGGTCCGGATCGCGATTCCGCTGGTGATCTACTTCGTGCTCATGTTCCTGGTCTCGTTTTTCATGTCGAAGCGGGTCGGCGCCGACTACTCGCGCTCGACGACGCTCAGCTTCACCGCGGCGTCCAACAACTTCGAGCTCGCCATCGCGGTTGCCATCGCCACCTTCGGCATCGACTCGGGCGTCGCCTTCGCGGCGGTCATCGGACCGCTGGTCGAGGTGCCGGTGCTGATCGGCCTGGTCAACGTGGCGCTGTACTTCCGACGGCGGTTCTTCCGTGGTTCCGGGACCCAAGCCCGCGCCGTCTGAGCCGCCGCTTCATCTCCTCCGAACCTCGGCCGGTGATGCTGGTCCCGACCGAACCCGGAGGAGTCATGAAGCACGTCGGGACCCTGATCGTCATCGCCGCCGTCGCACTGACGGCGGCCTGCTCGAAGCCGGCGCCGACCGAGGCGCCGGCGCCGGCAGCATCCGCCGACAAGGAGGCCGCAGTGGCCACGAACACCGCTGACCTGACCCCCGAGCTGGCGAGCTTCGTCGAGACCGCCCGCGCCGAGCTCGACCAAATTCCCGAGGAGCGCCGCGCGAAGCTCGACGAGCTCGGGGCATGGATCGCCGACCGCCGCGCGGCCGGTGAAACGGTGCGCCTGACCTTCATCTGCACCCACAACTCGCGTCGCTCGCACCTGTCCCAGATCTGGGCCGAGACCGCGGCCCACGTCTTCGGGATCGACGGCGTCGAGACCTTCTCGGGCGGCACCGAGGCCACCGCCTTCAACCCTCGGGCGGTGGCGGCGGTGAAGCGCGCCGGCTTCCTCGTCGACGACCCCGGCGACGGCGACAACCCGGTGATCCGGGTCCGCTTCGCCGAGGACGCGGCGGCCATGGAGTGCTTCTCCAAGGTCTACGGCCAGCCGCCCAACCCGACCGAGGGCTTCGCGGCGGTCATGACCTGCTCCGACGCCGACGAGGCCTGCCCGATCGTGTTCGGCGCCGAGGCCCGGATCGCGATTCCCTACGACGATCCCAAGGCCGCCGACGGCACGCCCGACGAGGCCCGGATCTACGACGAGCGCTGCCGCCAGATCGCCCGCGAGATGCTCTACGCCTTCCGGGCTGCGGCGGCTCGCGTCGGCCACAAGGGCTGATCCGACCGGCCGACCACGGCCTTCCCAGCCGGGCCCCGACGGGTGCCTCCCTTCGCGTGCGGGCCGTTCCTGGATTGGCGAGTGCCATGATCGCGGAGGGTGTCCCCAAAGGTCGATCTCATCGCGTAAACGTGCCGGGTCGACGGAGAAGTGGGGTTGCAGCTCGCGCAAGCGGTGGAGAAGGGGGACGGTCAGTTTCGCAGGAGAAGAGAAGGGGCCCGCGCTCAGAGGAGCGCGGGTTTTTCTCTGTCAATCATGAGGGTTCCGGACCGGGTGCTCCAAACCCATCGCCATGGCCACCGCGATCAGCGCCGTCTGCACATCACGACGAGGATGCCGGCGAGGGGCACGAACCACCTCAACCACCTGTGCACGGGGATGCCGCCGATGTCGCGGAGGACCGGGTGTTCCCTGCCGCTCGTTCGATTCTCAGCAGCATCGCGGCCGAGGGAGTGACCTGGCCGCTGAGGTACGTGCTCAGTCGCGACGCGCTGGTGCCGACAAGCCGGGCGAACTGGCCGTTGGTGAGCCCCGACCCGGCGACCGCCTCCCGAACGCGCGCCGCCACCTCGGCTCGATCAGCGCTGTCGGCGTCGACGCGGGAGCGTTCGATGGCGAGGGCGAACAGGGTGCTCACCCCGTCTGGCTCTCGGTAGGAGAGATAGTGCTCAACGCGCCGCGCGACCTCGCCCCACGGCGACCGACGCAACTCGACGAAGATCGGCCGCCAGTCCTCGACCAGCCCGCGGTCGATCACCGCGACCAGAGCTTCGTACGGCCACGTACGGATATCGTCGGAGGGCGATGCATCGACGTTGCGGAACGCGACCGGCATCAAACGGCTCCGCTCAGCCCCAGCGCCAGAGAGCGACAGACCTCGACGACACCTTGCCAACGGTGATATCGCTCCTTGAGCCCCTTGTAGCGAGGCAGCTCGTCGATCACCTCGGTATCTCGCGGTTTGGGATCGGCGAGTGAGATCACGAGCGAAGTCAGGACCGACCCCCGCTCGCCGGATCGATCCAGGTAGTAGGCGTCGATCTCCGAAAGGACTTTTACCGCGGTGTCCGTGCCGAGGTGCTCAGCCAAAGCAACGACATCCAGATAGTCGCGAACTACGTTGCGCTGGACGACGAGGAACGCCTTCACGCGGAGAGCTTCGGCTGCGGTGGGAGCGACGACGACGCCGTCTTCGCCCACCTCGACCTCGCAGGTCTCGAGGGGACGGCTCCGCCGCATCTGTCGAAGCCCGGCCTCGACGCCCCAGAGGCTGCCCATGATGGTGAACGGCGGCTTTGACGCCCGCACCGACGTGGCCCACCCCTCGGTGGCCTCCACGGCCTCGAGCACCGTCTCATACCGATCGACGAGATCGGCCAGTACGTGATCGTGGTCGAACGAATCGCGATGACCGGCGTGAAGCGCCGCTGCCGAACCCCCGACCAGAACTGCGTCTGGAACGACCTCCTGGAGTCGGGCAGCGGACAGAAGAACGCGTTCGAGCGTCGGACTGACATCAACCATCTTGCTTATCATATCTGATAAGCTCTCCGGAATCCAGCCGTTTCCCCAGAATTCAGAGCCCGGTCGAACGCCCGACTCGAACGACCGCTGAAGTTCTCTGGACATGAGGTGGGATACGAGCGCGGTCCGCGGCTTGGCGGAAGGTGGCGCCTCTCCGCTCCTCGGTTCCCGAGGTGTCCCGATGCGGCGCTACAGCCCCATCGCCGTCGCCAACGCGATCAGCGCCATCTGCATCACGAAGAGGATGCCGGCGAGGGGCATGAACCACCGCCACCACCTCTGCAGGGGGATGCCGCCGATGGCGCAGATGATCACGCATCCGCAGGTCGGTCAGACCAGGTTGGAGAGCCCGTCGCCGAACCGGAAGGCCAGGCACGCGACCTGGCGGCTGACTGCCCGACACTGTTCTGTTGATTTACCGTGGTATGGTCCGTGATGGATGTCACAGTGTTGAAGAGCCGCGGTTCAACGACGGGCATTCAAAACGAGTCAGCAACGGACGGTCTTACCTACGCCTGCAATGTCGCGGCCTCGGTTCCTGCGGCAACCGCGGTGTGTTTCTATCATCCGACTCCTATTCCGGTCGAGCTCGAGCGCTTTTCCGTCGAGTAGACCGGGTCTGAGCACGAAAAGACCAAAGGCCCCGCGCCGTCGCGCGGGGCCTTTTCTGTATCGCCACACAATCACGGAATAGCGTGACCGGAACCTTTTTCCATCGTGTTCGGGGGTGCGCGCGATGATTGCCGGACGGCCACGATCGTTCGAGATCGAGCAGCAACCAAACCACGGCTGACCCGTGCTACACTGATTCCGTGGAGCACGGATCATGAATCTGACGATCGTCGTCGATGACGAGGTGCTGCGGAGGGCTCGCATTCGAGCGCTCGAGCAGGGCACGTCGGTCAACGCGGTGCTTCGCCAGTTCCTTCAAAGCTATGCCGGATCGGCAACCGAGGCCGAGGCCCGCGATCGTCTCGCGGCACTCGCACGGAGATCCCCCGCCTCCAGCGGAACGGGTGGTCGCCGGTGGACGCGGGACGAGCTGTATGAGCAGCGAACGGCACGCGATGAAACGGCAGATTCGGTTCACGAACCGGAATGAGTGATTTCCTGGATACCAACGTCGTCGTCTACGCGTTCGACGCGGCCGACCCGGCGAAACAGCGGGCAGCGATCGCCGTACTGAAGTCGGGACGACGCCTGGTCGTCAGCACGCAGGTGCTGGTCGAAACCTGGTGGGTGCTCACTCGCCGGCTCGAGCGACCGCTCTCGGAGGACTCGGCGAGCGAGGCCATCGGCGAGTTCTGCCGATTGCCGGTCGTGAGCACCGACCCCGACCTGGTCCGCCGTGCGATCACCACGTCCCGCCGTTGGCAGCTCGCCGTGTGGGACGCGTTGATCGTGGAGGCCGCCCGGAGCTCCGGCTGCGACCGCGTTTTGACCGAAGACCTTCAAGACGGCCAGGACTTCGACGGCGTTACGGTCGAGAACCCGTTCTGACGGATCCCGACGAGTGCCAGGGTCCGCATTTCCGTAGTTCAAGCCCATAACGACGGATCTGCGGACCTGAGCACCGTTGCGGTTGGACCATCGTCAACTCGAGCGAGGCGAACCGGCTTTTTGCGGCAGCCGCGCCACCGGCAGAGGACTGAGCCCGGGTCAGGATCCGGATGTCGCCGGGGCGAGACGCCCGCCCTTGATCCCGAGCAGGCGGTCGCAGATCACCCGCGCCGCGGCCAGGTCGTGAGAGATGAACAGCAGGCTCAGATCGAGCTCGCCGCGCAGGCGGGCGAGAAGCTCGAGGAGGCGGACCTGCTGCGCCAGGTCGAGGCTCGACAGGGCCTCGTCGCAGACCAGCAGGGAAGGGCCGGGGGCGAGGGCGCGGGCGATGGCGACCCGCTGGCACTGGCCGCCGCTGAGCTCGTAGGGCCGGCGGAGGTGGACCGACTCGGGGAGCTCGACCATGTCCATCAGCGCGACCGCCCGTCGCCGGCGTCCGGCCCGGTCGGCGAGCCGGTGGACCACGAGCGGCTCGGCGACCGAGTCGAGCGCGCTCAGGTACGGGTTGAGGTACACCGTGGGGTCCTGCCAGACGATCTGGGCCGAGCGCCGCAGGGCGTGCAGCTCCCGCCGGTTCATCGCAGCCAGGTCGCGGCCGCGGAAACAGATTTTCCCCGCGTCGGGCCGCTCGAGGCCGAGAGCGAGGCGGGCCATGGTGCTCTTGCCGGCGCCGCTGGGGCCGAAGACGCCCACCGCCTCGCCCCGGGACAGCTCGAGATCGAGCTCGCGCAGAACCGGCACCTCCCCGCCTCCGTCCCGGCGGTAGCTCCGGCAGACCCGGTCGAAGAGGAGCAGCGGCTCGGTCACGGCGCCGCCTCGTCGAGGATGCGCATGGCGCGCACGAGCTCTGCGGTGTGGGGGTGGACGGGCCGCTCGAGGAGCTCGGCGACCGGACCGGCCTCGACCTGCCGCCCGTCGTGCAGCACCACCAGCTCCTCGACTGTACGCGCCAGCACGCGCAGATCGTGGGAGATCACGATCACGGCGATTCCCTGCGAGGCGCGGAGGTCGGCGAGCAGGTCGAGTACCTGGTCCCGGCCGACGTCGTCGAGCCCGGAGGTCGGCTCGTCGGCGATCAGGATCCGCGGCTCGAGCGCAAAGGCGATGGCGAGCAGGACCCGCTGCCGCTGGCCGCCGCTGAGCTGGTGGGGGTGGCGGCGGGCGAAGGCGCTGTCGAGACCGACGCTCTCGAGCAGGTGCTCGGCCTCAAGGCGGGCGTCCGCCCGGGTCCGGCCCCTGACCGCCCACAGCGCCTCGGCGACCTGCTCGCCGACCTTCGCGATCGGGTTCAGGGCGCCGGCCGGGCTCTGGAAGACCAGGAAGACCTCGCGCCCGCGGCGGTGGCGGAAGGCCCGCGGGTCGGCCGGGTCGATGCTCTCGCCCAGGATCTCGAGTCGGCCGCCGAGGACCCTGAGGGGCTCGGGCAGCAGCCCACACAGGGCGCAGGCCGTCAGGGTCTTGCCGGCGCCGCTTTCTCCGGCGAGCCCGAGGGCGCCGCCCGCTCGAAGAGTCAAATCGAGACCGTCGACCAGCGTTCGCCCCTCCGGGCCGGGGATGCCGACCCTCAGGCCCGAAATCTCGAGCACGGTCACGCCAGCTCCCGCGGCGGCCGCTCGCCGAGGCGCTGGAGATCCTCGGCGACGAGGTTGCAGCCGAGCACGGCGAGGGTGACGGCCAGCCCCGGGGCGAGCATCAGCCAGGGGGCCGAGCCGAGGTGAAGCGAATGCCGTTCCCGACGGTGCCGATCAGCACGTACTCGAGATCGACATCCTCGAAGCCATGCGGCACTCTGAGCATCTCGTTTCGGTCCACGAGTCGAGGGTAGCATCCACAGGCTTTTGTTCGACCGGCGGTCGAGATCGGGGTACGGAGTGGGAGCCTTTTCACGCTGCGGCATGAGCCGGATCGACTTTTCGTTGTTGTGAAAGCGGAACGGTTCAGTCTTGCGCACATTGACAAAGGAAAATACGAGAACCCCGCCGCACGAACTCATCGCTCGAGAACAGGGGAGAAACGCCCCGCCGAAGCGGCGGGGCGTTGGAAGGTCCGGGTCGCGACCGATGCCGCGATGCATTCGAGTCAGGGCTGGCGGAGCGTCTGGAGGACGTTCTCGAGCTCTTCGATCTGGCTCTGCTGCGCTTGCACAACCTTGGTCAGTACGGCGACAAAGTCCATTGCGACGAGCCCTTTGTGGTCGACGGTCGCGACCAGGTCCGGTACGTCCTCTGCGATGAACCCGAGGTAGGTCTCACTGGAGCCGTCCTTGTACGTGAACGAGCTCGGCACGAGCGCCTGGAGGGTCTGGAGGGCCTGCTCGAGGCTGAGCTGCACGATGTTGTCCTTGAAGGCGCGGGAAGACCCGTTCACCCAGGCGCCGCCGTCGCAGTACGCGCCTGAGGTTCCGACGTCGAGCAGGTGGGTCGGATTTTCGATCCCGATCCCGACGTCGCCGCCGCCCTCGATGACGAATGCCGTGGAGGATGGGAAGGCGTAGTGGGTCACGAGGAAGCTCTTCCCGGTTCCGGTCGCGTTGTGAACCTGGAGCCTCGAACCCTGAACCGTAGCCGCCTGGTCCCAGTCGCCGAAACGGCCATCGCCCCAGACCTCAAGCGCGGTCCCGGGCGCGTCCGTACCGATGCCGAGCTTGCCGTCATGACTGAGGTACATGTTGGTGGTGCCGTTGTTCTGGAATCGAATTTCGGCCCAGCTGCCGCCGGTGTTCGAGTTGATGACGAGTCCATCCGCCTGGGCGACCTTGAACTCGCCATAGCAGGTCGTGCAGTCCGAACCCCAGACGGTTCGGATTCCCGACGCGAGATTGTCCTGGTCGATGTGCAGCGGAAATGCCGGGGTCGCAGTTCCCACCCCGAGATTTCCGTCGAGCATCAAGTTCCCGGTGATTGTGCAGTCGCCTTCGGTCAGCAGGACCTTGGTTCGTGGTTCGAGGACCTCGCCGTCCACCGTAACCTGGAGCCAGTAGCTGCCTGCCGGCAGGTCCAGGACCGTGTGCGCGCCGAGCACGATGGAGTACAGCCCATCATGGACGGGCACACCGGCGTGGGTCTCGGCCCACAGCAGGGATCCGTCGGTCGGTGTCGAGAACAGGGCGAAGTCGAAGGCGTGGGCGCCATCGGCCGCCGGGAGCCCGTCAGGTCCGGTCAGGGTCCCTTCGAATGTCATCTGGTCGGCGTGCGATGCCGTCGTCAGCGCGAGCAGCACGAGGGCCGTGACTGCGAGGGTGATCACGATATTGGGTGTTCTCATCGGGTTCTCCTTTCGGGAGCATGAGTCTCGGGGAAACGGCGCCGCCTCATCCGCCACTGGTGGCCGACCAGCCAGAGGTGTTGCCGGTCTCGAAGTCGTCAAAGAAGATCGACCCTTCACAGCACGAGTAGCAGTCCACCCGCAGCGTCTTGACCGTCGCGCGGGTGACGTAGCCAGAACTCGTCGCGACGAGCTTCTTGCCGCGTCCGCACGACGCAGCAGCGGCTTGCCGCGAGGAGAGCGTCGCTCGCACCTGGGTCCCCAAGGCGCTGGTGAGCGACTGTCGGCTGGTGGACGGAGCGTTTTCGGGCGGACTCGGCGAGTCGGCCGCCACGCACGGCGCCGAGAAGCCGATCAGCGCTCCGACGAGGGCGGCGACGACCATGGCCGAAGCCGGACTGCGATTTCGTTTCGTCATCATGCTGTCCTCCTGAGTGTCGAGAGCTGTCGATCGTGGAAACGACGCGAGGATGCGAAAGCGCACAGATGGCGCGGATGCATGCCGGCTCACCAACTCTCGAGGGTCGGCGAAAAGCCGCCTGAAACCGACGACCAGGCACCTGTCGTGCCGGACTCGAACCCGTCATAGAAGAGGATTTCTTCAAACCACGCGGCGTCGAAGCTGGCGTCGAGGCTGCCCCAGTCCTCCCCCTTCAAGATGTTCAGCCTCAGGCGAGCCGACTGCGTCCCCGGCGGCGCCTCGCCCGAGTCGACGGTGCTGTACCAGACGTCGGGCATCGACGTCGTGACCTCCGGCCCGGAAAGGAGACCCAGGGACCCGTAGCATCCAGGTTGCGAATACCACTGGACCAGAAGATACGCACTGCCGGTGTTGGACTGTCCGCTCGGCACCATGATGTCTGCGGCAATGCGGTAGGTCAGCCCCCCGACAAGCCCATCAATGCACTGCCACGCTCCAGTCCCGTCGCCCGCGGTCGTGGAGTTGTTGCTGACCAACGCCGAGCCCGAAGCGGGGTTACCGGTGGAATCGAGGGGATCCCACACGATCGAAGCCAGCGGAAATGGATTCCATCCCGCAACGTCGCTGTCGAAATCGGCGTTGAACACCAGGTTCTGCCCCTCCGCAAGAGGCGCCACCGCCACCAGAATCGCTGCCAACGCCAGAGCCGCGATTTGAACACCACGTATCGCCATTACATTTCCTCCTTCTGGTCTGCGTCCTTCATCGGTGGAAACGACGCGAGGAGGCAAAAGCGCACAGATGCTCCGGATTCCGGTTGCCGCAGGGGGACCGCGACCCCGGTCGCGGCTCGGCGGCCGATCGGACGGCTTCGAAGGGCACTTGTCTCGTTCCCGTCCGGAAACGGCGCTTTTTGGCAATCTCGGCGTCAGATTGCGAAT
>CAZXMW010000082.1:0-14451 GCA_964641415.1 uncultured Thermoanaerobaculia bacterium
CTCGGATCAAGAAAATCTAGTCCGCTACTCTAGTAAATGGCCAAACCCCAGGGGCTGGAGCTTGAAAGCTCCAGCCCGGCTTCCGGAGAGCAGAGGAAATGAGAACGGGGCGCCGGCGGCGCCCCGTGGAAGCTGTCGGAAGCCCGGCGGCTACTTGATACCCGCGAACTCCTCGAGCATGTCGGTGGTGACCGACTTCGGCCGCTCGATGGGGTACCCCAGAGCGCGGTCCCAGGTGATGTTGGTCAGCACACCGATGGCGCGGCCGATGCCGAACAGGACGGTGTAGAAGTCCCAATCGGTGAGGCCGTAGTACCACTGGATGACGCCGGACTGAGCGTCGACGTTGGGCCACGGGTTCTTGGCCTTGCCGTGCTCCTGGAGCACGCTCGGAGCGACCTGGTAGATCATCGAGATGACCTTGAACAGCGGGTAGTCGGGCAGGTGTTTGATGCAGAACTCGCGCTGCGAGGTATACCGGGGGTCGGTCTTGCGCAGCACCGCATGGCCGTAGCCGGGGATCACCTGTCCCGAGTTGAGGGTGTCCCACAGCGCTTTCTTGATGACCTCCTCGGTCGGCTCCTGACCGCCGAGACCGTCCATGAACTTCATGGTCCAGCTCAGGACCTCCTGGTTCGCGAGGCCGTGAAGCGGTCCGGCCAGGCCGTTCATACCGGCCGACAGCGAGTAGTAGGCATCCGACAGGGCCGACGCCACGAGATGAGTGGTGTGAGCCGAGACGTTGCCCGATTCGTGGTCCGAGTGGAGGATGAAGTACATCCGCGCGACATCGTCATACGGCGGTGCGATCCCCATCTGGTGCGCGAAGTTGCCGCCCATGTCCAAATTCGGGTCGGCCGGAATGTGGACGTCGGCCTTGTACTTCATGCGGTAGATGTAGGCCGCGAGCACCGGCAGCTTGGGCAGCAGGTTGAGGACGTCCTCGAGCATGGGCTCCCAGTACTCGAACTTGTTCATGCCCTCGTTGTAGCGCTTGACGAACTCGGACTCGCGCTGCATGGCGAGGATGCCCTGGGAGAACAGCGTCATCGGATGGGTGTCCGTGGGGGCGGCCCGCAAGATGTCGACCACGTACTGGGGCAGCCCGCGGCGCTTCTTGAACTCCTCGACGAGCTCGGCGCCCTGCTCCTCGGTCGGGATGTCGCCGGTCATCAGGTAGTAGAAGAAGCCCTCCACGCTCGGGTAATCGTTGCCGGCGAGCTTTGGCAGCGCCTCGAAGGTCTCGGGGATGGTGCGGCCGCGGAAGCGGATGCCCTCGAACGGGTCGAGGTACGACACGTCGGTCACGAGGCACTTGACGCCGCGAGCGCCGCCGATGGCCTGCGCGATGGTGACATCGCTGATCTTGACGTCGCCGTGCTCCTTGAGCAGGCGCGTGGTGCGCGGCCGATGTTCGTCGATCTTCTGCTTGAGGGTTTCTTTCAAAGCCAACATTTTCTCTCTCCTTCTGCGGCGGCGGCAACGTCCGGCGCCGCTGCGCAGCACCGCCGCTCGCCGGCGCGGTCAAAAATCGATGATCTCCAACTCCTGGACTGAACGCTCATTCACACCCAAGAGTATAAAGCTTGTGAAAGTGAGTGACAAGCGCGCGACACGGTTTGCTCGTGCCGGATCGGAAGCTCGGACCGGCAGGGACCGGTTGACAGCCGCCACGATCCGGTCAAAATGACTGGCCATGCAGAAGTTTGCGGTTCGTGAGCTGCGGACGAGGATCGTGCTCGCCGGCGCCGACGCCCTGATCCTGCTCGTCGTCGGCACGCTCGCCGCGTGGATTCGCTTCGGATCGGAGGGGTTCGCGGTCGAGATCGACCGGATCCTCCATCACCCCGGCTTCATCGCGTACGCCCTCGGGTCCCAGTTCGGGCTCGCCACCACCTTCGACCTCTACCGCCCGTCCTCCTGGCGCACCCATGACTACGTGCTCGCCCGGACCTTCGCCCTCGCTGTGTCGCTGGTGATCGCACTCGCGCTCGGCGTCTACATCGTCGAGCCCTGGCGTTTCGGACGCGGCCTGATGGCGATCACCCTGGCGCTGTCGCTTCCGGCCCAGGCGCTGCTTCGCTTCATCTGGCTCGCCGTCGCCGACCGGCCGGCGGCGCGCACCGCCACCGTGATCGGCAACGGACCCATCGTCGGCGCGTTGCGACGGGAGCTCGAGGGACGGCCCAACCCGCCGTTCACCATCGAGCGCCATCTGCCCACTCCGACGGACAACGGCAACGACGACCCGCTGAACGGCCTCGACATCGCCGAAACCGACCTGGTCATCGTCGCCCATCTCGCCGATGGTGACACCACGGCCGATCGCCTCGCCGCGCTCAATTTTCGCGGCACCACGGTGGTCGACGCCGCCGGCGCCTACGCCGCGCTCACCGGACGGATTCCGGTCCGCCAGGTCGACTCCAGATGGTTCATCGCCACCGGCGACTTCTCGTCCCTCGCCACCACACCCTTTCACTATCTTCAAAGGTTCTTCGACCTGTTGGTCGCGTCGACCCTGCTCGTCGTGACCGCGCCGTTCCTGGCGGTCGCAGCGGTGCTCGTCATGGTCACCGACGGCTCGCCCGTGCTCTACCGGCAACGACGACTCGGCCGATTTCGCCGGCAGTTCGAGCTCGTCAAGCTCCGTACCATGCGCATCGGCTCGGATCGCGAGGGGCCGACCTTCACTGCGCCCAGAGACGGCAGAGTGACGCCCGTGGGGCGCCTGCTGCGCCGGTGGCGGATCGACGAGCTGCCCCAGCTGATCAACGTTCTGCGCGGCGAGATGAGTCTGGTCGGTCCTCGCCCCGAGCGGCCCGATGTGGCGGCCGAGCTCGAGCGGAAGATCCCGTTCTACGCGTTCCGGTACTCGGTTCGACCCGGGATCACGGGCTGGGCACAGGTCCACCTGCCGTACTGCGCGCGCACGGAGGACCACGTGGCCAAGCTCGAGTTCGACCTCTATGCCGTCCGGCACCACGGTCCGGCGATGTATGCCATCGTGCTGCTCAGGACCCTGGGGGCGCTTGTTTTCAGACCGGGGCGGTAGAGCCCAACGGTAGGGACAGGGACGAGGGCAGCGGCAGGGTCAGCGGCGACGGTCGCACCCCCGCTTGACACCGCTGCCTCCGGGAACCATACTGTGGCCGGTTCTTTCGAAATCGATTCGCATTCCATGGGGGTGCCCCGCCGTTCGGGGCTGAGATCACACCCCTCGAACCTGAACCGGGTCATGCCGGCGGAGGGAACTGGAGTCGACGCCACGTGCCGCGCTCTCCCCTTCCCGGCAACAACCCGAGGGGACCGGGAGGGCCGGCATGTTTTCGTTTCGACTCGCCGTTGCGACCGTCGTCCTGTCGCTCTGTACCGGCGCGGCATTCGCCGCGGAGCTCCGGGGCCGACTGATCGGCTCGGGCAGCCGTTCGCCGATCGAACAGGCATCGATCCGCATGACCGCCGACGGGATCTCTGTCGACGCGGCGACAGACAACAGCGGCAGCTTCGTGCTCGAGGTGCCGGAACCGACGCCGGCAACGGTACGAATCCTCGTCTCCGCCACCGGGTACCAGCCGCTCGAGGTCGTGCTCGACGAGCTTCCCGACACCCTGATGCTCGAGCTCGATCCGGCGCCGGCGGTGTTTCGCAGCACCATCGACGTGACCGGTCTGCGGGCCACCGCCGGCGAAACTCCCGTGACCTTCAGCACCATCGATCGCGAGGAGATCGATCGTCGTTACTGGGCTCAGGACGTTCCGATCTTCCTCGAGCAGGCGCCCGGTTTCTACGCCTACAACGACAGCGGCAACGGCATCGGCTACTCCTACTACTTTCTGCGCGGCTTCGACATGCGCCGCACCGCGGTCAGCCTGAACGGCGTCCCACTCAACGACGCGCACTCGCACAGCGTGTTCTTCGTCGATCTCGCCGACTTCCTGTCGACAACCGACGAAATCCAGGTCCAGCGCGGGGTCGGAACCAACCTGTACGGCGGCAGCGCCATCGGCGGCTCGGTCAACCTCCGCACCCGGCCGCCCCTCGGCGAACGCCGGCTCCGGGTCACCGCCCTCGGCGGATCGTACGGCACCGGCCGATTCGGGCTCGAGTTCGACAGCGGGCTCATCGACGACCGTTGGGCGGTGAGCGCGCGCTATTCGAAGGTCTCGTCGGACGGGTACCGGGACCGGAGCTGGACCGACGCGTGGAACTACTTCCTCTCCGTGATCCGATACGGCGACAAGACGAGCCTGCGCGTCAACCTGTTCGGCGGGCCCGAAGAGACCCACCTCGCCTACGTCGGCATCCCGCGTTCGGTCCTCGACGGCGACATCACCGGCGACGAGCGGGTCGATCGGAGGTTCAACCCGCTGACCTACAGCAACGAGGTCGACAGATTCTTCCAACCGCACTACCAGATCATCCACAGCTGGCAGATCGACCCTTCGCTGGTCTGGCAGAACACGTTCTTCCTGTTCGAGGGCGACGGCTACTTCCAGCAGTTCGGCGCCGACCAATGGATGCCCGCCTACGGACTCGACCCCGTCGAGCTGCCCGACGGCGCCACCGTCGACACGACCGATCTCGTCACCCGGAGGGAGGTCGACGAGTGGGACGCCGGGTGGATCCCGAATCTCGAGTGGCGGCACGCCGGAGGGCGCGGCAGTCTCCAGGTCGGTGCGGCGATCCGGCTGCACAGCGGACGGCACTGGGGTTTCGTCCAGTGGGCGCAGACCTATCCGCCCGGTCTTCCACCCGACCAACGGTACTACGACTACCGGCTCGACAAGCAGACCATCCAACCCTTCGTCCAGGAGACCTGGTCGTTCTCCGAGCTGTGGACCGCGCTGGCCGGCCTGACCTGGACCTCGCACCGGTACGAGATGCACGACGACCGGTTGCTCGGCGTCGGGCTCGAAGAGTCGTTCTCCTTTCTCCTGCCGCGGATCGGTGTGTCCTTCCGCCCCGCCGACGGCCTGAGCCTCTTCGCCAACTTCTCGCGAGGAGGCCGCGAGCCCGCGTTCCGTGACATTTACGATCCACAGAGCTTCTGGTCGCCTCCGCCCCTCGACCTCGACCCTGAGGAGCTGACCGACTCCGAACTCGGAGCGACCTACGAGTGGACAACCGGAAGAGCGTCGGTGACGCTCTACTATCTCGACTTCGACAACGCCATCGTCTGGGCTGGAGGGCTCGACAACAACGGCGACCCGGTGACCGCGAACGGCGCGGTCACCGAGCACCGGGGCGTCGAGGTCGACGTCGAGTGGAATCCGGTCGGAGCATTCGGCGGGCGGCTCAATCTGGCCTGGTCGAACAACGAGATCGTCGAGTTCACCGAGTTCGACTTTGCCGGTAATCCGGTCGAACACTCCGGCAACCGCCTCCCGGCGAGCCCGGAATGGCTGGCCGGTCTCGAGCTCCACGGGGGCGTGGGCGCGCTGCGCGGTACGCTCGCCGTCCGGTTCGTCGACGATTTCTTCCTCGACAACACCGAGGACATGCGGAAGTTCCCGGAGATTCGTGATGACCCCGACTACATCCACCGCGTCAACGACGGCTTCACCTCAGTCGACCTCGGGCTCGAGATCGATCTCGGACGCCAGATCGTAGGCGTCGTGGGGGCACGACAGGCCCGGGTACGCATTCGGGTCAACAACCTGACCGATGAGCTGTACACGACCTTCGGCTACTTCGACGGCACCGAGCCGGTCTGGATTCCCGCCGCGACCCGCAACGCCTACGCCGGGCTGGTCATCGACTGGTAGGAACGGCAGATGGCGTCAGCCATCGGCGGGTCCGGGCCCCGCCGGTCAGGATTGCCGCGCCGCGACGTGCCGAATCTCCGCGGCTCGGTTAGGGTGGCCATCGACATGGTGCCCATCGGCGCCGACACAGACGACCATGCGCTCACTTCTGGTATTTCTGTTCCTGCTCGTCATCCGCGCGTCCAGCCGGTTCTTCTTCCGGCTGCATGAGGACTGGATGCCGAGCAAACCCGCCGAGATGGCCGACGACACACGCATCGTCGCCATCCTCAACCACACCAGCCTGTACGAGCCTTTGATCGCCGGCTACGCGTCGACCCGGCTGCTGTGGCGGTTCGCTCGGCACGGCGTGCTGCCGGTCGCCGAGAAGACCATGAAACGCCGAATCGGTCTGTTCTTCAGATTCATCGTGCGCTACGTGGTGGTTGTTACGCGGCAGCGGGACCACACATGGGACGAGGTTCTGAACCGGGTCGATGATCGGGCCATCGTGGTGATTCTTCCCGAAGGCCGGATGAAACGTCGAACCGGTCTCGACGCCAGCGGCCGGCCGATGACTGTTCGCGGCGGTATCGCCGACATCCTCGAGGCTCTCCCGATGGGACGCGTTCTCATGGTCTACTCGGGTGGCCTGCACCACATCCAGGCGCCGGGCGATCGGTGTCCTCGGCCGTTCAAGCCGATCCTGTGTCGCTTCGAGATGATCGACATCGCCGACTACAAGCGACATCTCGCGGCCGACCGGCCCGACCTCGATTTCCGCAGCGCGGTGATCGCCGACCTGACCCGGCGACGAGACAGCTACTGCCCGACCGAGCTGCAACCGCCGCCCGTGCTCGCCGAATCGTGACCGCACGACCGGCGACTCCGACTTGCCTGACCTCCCCGGTTAATGCGATCATGGCCAAGCAACTCGGCAACCCGACGGTGTTCGCGCATGTTCGGGTTCGGTTGTGACGCTGCCGCGTTCAAGGGCACTTCAAAATGGCGCGGGGGCGGACATGGGAGGACCGTTGGTGACCACCGCCGAAACCGGCGAAATCAACGAGGCGCGGAACCAGCTGGCGCGATATCTGTCGGACGAGATCGCTCCGATGATCTTCGCCGAGGCCGCGGAGGTTCTGTTCACCGCGCCGGTCGAGGTCATGGCACGTGAGATCCACTCCTGGGTCGGAACCCAGCTGCAGGGGCCGCAGGCCTCGGCGATCAGAGACTATCTCCTGCACTCGGCCCGCAAGGTCCATCACCTGGGCGAGCTCGAGCTGATCCCCAAGGCCGATCTCAGAGCCTATCTGACCAAGCTCCGCCCGATGCTGATCAGCATCTGTCCCGAGCACGACCGGGCGGAGCTGGCCGAGGCGCTCGAACGTCTCGACGTCACCGAGGACAGCGCTCTCGCGACCAGGATTTCCGTCGCTCCGAGCCGCGGCGGCGGAGGCGGAGGAGGAGGAGGAGGAGGCCAGGACGCGATCACCGGCAGCTTCAATCCCTCCGACACGGGGTCGACCACTGGAGCGCCCTCCGGCGCCCGGTCCATTCAGCCGCCGCCCGATCTCCCACCGGGCGCTCAGGGGCCCGACGCTCCCGCGGCCAATCTCGCCGCCCAGAGCTCAGCGGAACCCACCGGCGCCCACATCGATCGTCTCAACCTGCTCCTCGACCGCTGGGAGCGGGTCGCCTCGACGACTCGACAAGCGCCGACCGCCAACCTCAACTCGTCGCTGGCGGGCGCGCAGAACGCGATCCTGTCGCGCATCATCGACGAGGTCGCGACCTCGGCCCGGTCAAGCGCGGATCTCGAAAACCAGCTCCGCTACCTCGGCGACTTCGGGGTGTCCTCCCTCGGCAGCGGCGTGTTTCGAGCGCTCAGCGGCACCCTTCCCGACTGGGCGCCGGCCCAGGCGCCCGCGGACGACGGCTCGACCCCCACCAGCGTGTTCGGCGCCGCCGAGACCATGCGCAAGGTCGTCGACCTCGCCAAGGACCCGGCCGAGCTCGCCGAACGCTTCAAGGAACTGGTCACGACGGGCGTCGAGCACTTCAACGAGGGCGCCCTCGGGCGGACCGTCACCGTCCTCGACCTTGCCCAGCGGATGCTGGCCCTCAAGGAGGTCGACGCGTCGATGGCGTCGAACGTCCTCGATCAGAGCTCGGAGAGGCTCGACGAGGACCGTCTGCGGGCCTACACCGAGGACGACGAGAAACAGCTGCTGCTGAGGCGGGTCCTCTCGTTCTTTCCGACCACCCGGATCGACAGTCTGATCCAGGACCTGGTCACCGAGGATCGACGCGACCGGCGCCGGCTCATCCTCCGATTGCTCATGACCCACGGCGAAGAGGCGCGGGGCAGGGCCATCGAGCTGCTCGACGACTCTCTGTCGGGCAACGTGCCGCAGCCCTGGTACGTGCAGCGCAACCTGATCTACCTCATGCGCGCGATTCCCCCGACCGGGGAGTACGAGATCGACAAGGAGATTGATCTCCTGGTCCGGGCGTCCGTGCCTGGAGGCGAGCTGCCCCTGATCCGGGAGGCGCTCACCGCGTTCGGTCAGATCGACCACCCGAGATCGGTTCAGACCCTGACCGCCCGCATCAGCGATCTCGAGGACGTTCTGCTGCAGAAGAGCAAGGCCGCACACGACAGCGAAGAGATCCAGTCGCTGCTCGACACTGCGATCAAAGCGCTGATCTCCTTCGACTCCCGGGAAGCCCGACAGTGCGTCGTCGCCCACGGCCTCAAGCGACGCCCGGAGTTCGGCGACACCCTTGCCCGTCTCGCGATGCTCGGCGGCCACGACCTGACCCAGGACCAGGCCACGGTCAATCGGATCATCGAGGCGATCCGCGAGGAGCTCCCGGTCAAGGTCTTCGGCATGTCGGTCAAGACCTCGCGCAAGACCCAGGCCCTTGAGCGGCTCATCGAGTCCCTCGGCGGCACCGACATTCCCAAGGTCCGAAAGGTCTACGACGGCATCGTCCGCAACTACGCGGGCGAGAAGTTCGCCAACGCGGCGGCCAAAGCACTGACCCGCCTCGGCAGCAAGGCCCAGGCCGACCAGGCCTCCGACGCCGACCACGAGATCACGTCGCTGTCGGGCGACCTGTCGCTGTTCGGGCTGCCGAATCTGATGCAGAACCTGGCCGACTCGCGCGTCCAGGGCATCCTGACCGTGCTCGACGAGTCGGGCAGCTCGACCGCTTCCGTCAGCCTTGCCGACGGCATGATGGTCGACGCCCAAATCGGCGAGCTCACCGGCGAGATCGCCATCTATCAGCTCCTCGAGCGGCCGATCAGCGGGCGGTTCATTTTCGTCAACCAGCCTATTCCGGTCGAGCACGACGACGGCGGGCCGTCGGGCAAGCCGGTGATGTCGCTGCTCATGGAGGGGATGCGCCGGTACGACGAGTTCAACCGGGCGGCAGCGGTGATCTCCGACGACGGCCGATACGCCGCCACCGGCAGTCAGCCCACCGGCCTTCCCGACGAGGACGACGCCGATTTCGTCAACTCAATCTGGGTCCAGGCGACCAAGGGCATTCCGCCGATCGAGATCGAGACCACGGCGAAAGTCGACGGCTACCGGGTCATGCGGCTGTTCGAGCACTGGTTCAACGAGGGCGCGCTGGTTCCCCGCTCCGACGCCTGACCGCCAGCCGGGCGGTTCATCGCCGGGCGCCGCGATCGATCCCGGAACGCTCGTGGCCTGCCTGCTGCTGCGAGAGTCTCTCGGGCCTCGTTGTCCGGGTCATGCATCATCGGTCTCAGCCGCGCCGGCATCCAGCTCCGCAATCCGGATGAACTCCTGTTGCGCCGCCCGAACCGGCTCGCCCTCGGCCGGGGTCCGACGGATGTGGGTGCCGTCCGACTGGAGGTCCCACGCCGTGTGGTTGTCCTGCTCGAGCACCGCGAAGATGCCGTCGAGCTCGGTCTTGAGCTTCGGATCGGACACCGGGGCGATGGACTCCACCCGACGATCGAGGTTTCGCTTCATCCAATCCGCGGAACCGATGAAGATCTCCGGATCGCCGCCGTTGGCGAAGCGGTAGATCCTGCCGTGCTCGAGAAACCGCCCGAGCACCGAGAAGACGCGGATGTTGTCCGACAGACCGGGCACGCCGGGTTGCAGGATGCACAGACCGCGAATGTTGAGGCTGATCGGCACCCCGGCCATGCTCGCGGAGTAAAGCTCGCGCACCAGCGACGGATCCTGAAGCTGGTTCATCTTGGCCTTGATGCCGCACGGGCGACCGGCCCTGGCGTGCTCGATCTCGCGCCGGATGAGCTCGGTGAACCGGTCGCGCATGGAACGCGGCGCCACCAGGAGCTTCTGGTACTGCTCGTAGGGCGTCGCTCCGGTGAGTTCGTTGAACACCGCCGCGACATCCTGGCTGAGCTCCGGGTCACAGCTGAGAATTCCCAGATCCTCGTAGATCCGCGCGGTTCCGGTGTGGTAGTTCCCGGTCCCGACATGGACGTAGCGCCGAATGCCGCCACTCTCCTCGCGCACCACCAGGGCGAGCTTGACGTGGGTCTTGAGCTTCTCGACGCCGTACGAAACATGGACGCCCTCCTCCTCGAGACGGCGGCCCCAAGCGATGTTCGGCGCCTCGTCGAAGCGGGCGGTGATCTCGACCAGAACCGCGACCTGCTTTCCCCGTCGGGCGGCCTCCAAGAGCGCACCGATGATCGGCGAGTCGTTCGAGGTGCGGTAGATGGTGAGCTTGATGGCGAGCACCTGGTCGTCCCTCGCCGCCGACTCGAGAAACCGCAGCACCGAGCTGTCGAAGCTCTGGTACGGGTGGTGGAGCAGGATGTCGCCGCAGCAGATCTCGCGGAAGATCGCCGACGGCTCGCGCCGGCTGATGGCGCGCAGCCGCGGGTGGGTGACCGGCCGGTGCACCGGGTACCTGAGCTCGGACCTGCCGGGCACGTCGAGCCGGAGCAGGTCGGCGATCCCGAGCAGCGTGCCGGCCACGTAGACCTCCTCGGGCTGGCACCCGAGCTGGCCCCGGAGCCAGTCCCGCGTGTCGCCCGGCATGCCGGACGAGACCTGGAGCCGAACCTCGCCGGCGAAGCGCCGCGCCTTGAGCTCCGAGGCGACCTGCTCGACGATGTTGCCCGGCGTCGTCAGCTTGCCGGGATCGACCAGGTCCTGCTGCCTGTTCTCGTCGGCCTCGGCGCCCCGGGTCAGACGGAACAGGTGGACCGGCCCGATCGTGGCCTTGGGAAAGAGCAGGGCGAGGTTGGCCGCGATCGCCTGCTCGAGGGGCACGCAGCCGGCGCCGGCGCCGACCACGACCCAGCGCTCCCGGTTGGCCGGCACCTTGATCCTGATGAACCGCTCGCGCTTCTTCTCCTTGATCACCACGGCCAGGTTGAGGCCGAGGTTCGAGATGAAGGGGAACGGGTGCTCGGCATCGACCGCCAGCGGCGTCAGGATCGGCAGCACCGCGCGCTTGAAGTAGGCCTCGACCTCGCTCTTCTGCGCCTTCGTGAGGTCGTCGTGATCGATGATCGGAAAGCCGATGTCGGCGAGCTCGGGCCGGATCTGACCGCTCACGAGCTCCGCGAGCTGGTCGACCTGGGTCAGGATCTCGGCCCGGCACTCGGTGTACTCCTGCTCCGGGGTGCGACCGTCGATCGAGACCTTCTTGACCCCGCTCTCGATCTGCCGCTTGAGCCCGGCCATCCGCTTCATGAAGAACTCGTCGTGCAGCATGCCGAGGATGCCGGCGTACCGGACCCGCTCGAGCAGCGGAACCTCAGGGTCGCTTGCGAGCTCGAGGACGCGGCGCGCGAACTGCAGCCAGCTGAGCTCGCGGTTGATGAAGGTCTCGTTGTCGATGATCGTCTTCTTGGTCGCCGTCATTGCCTTACCACGCCCATCCGGAAGCCGTCAGTCTACCAAAATCCTCTTCGACTCGCGTGACCGGAGATGGCCGCCCCCTCCCGATCACGACACCCCGGCACGCGCCCGACCGCCGTCGGCCGCGGCCTCGAAGGTCGTCAACGGCTCCGGGCGTCCGATGTGAAAGCCCTGGACCAGGTCGACGGACAGAGCCGACAGGATCCGCAGCACCGACTCGCTCTCGACGCTCTCGGCCACCGTGCGGATCCCGGCCTGAGCCGACACCGCATGAATCGCTCGCACGATCTCGCGATCCATGTGGTCGTCGGCGAGCCCCCGGACGAAGCTCCCGTCGATCTTGAGAAAGTCGACCGGGAGGTTCTTGAGGTAGGCGAAGGACGACATGCCGCTGCCGAAGTCGTCGAGGGCGAACCGGCAACCCTCGGCGCGCAGCCGATCGATCAGCAACCGCGCCTGAGCCAGATTGGTCACCAACGCGGTCTCGGTGATCTCGAAGCAGAGGCGCCGGGCGTCGACCGGATTGGCCCGAATCACCGACAGCACGAAGTCGCCGAAGGCGCCGTCGTTCAACGACTGGCCCGAGAGATTGATGGACCAGAAGCGGGTCGGATCCGACTGGGACAGCCGAGCCGCCTCGCGGACCGCGCGCTCCACGACCCAGCGATCGACATCGACCATCATCTGGAAGCGCTCGGCCGCCGGGAGGAACGACCCGGGCGGGATGATGGCGCCGTCCGGCGACCGCATCCGGATCAGGATCTCGCGCCCTTCGGGGCCGGCCGGCAGGTCCCTGATGCTCCACAGGGGCTGCTGCCAGAGCTCCAGCCGATCCTCCTTCATGGCGAGCCTCAGCTCCGACACCCACTCGATTTCGCGCCGAAAATGCTCCGACTCATGGTCGCCGGGGGCAAAGACGTGAACCCGCCCGCGACCCTTTTCCTTGGCGATGTAGCACGCCGCGTCGGCGCGGCTCAACGCCGCCGCCGAGCTCTCGGTGTGGGCGTCGAGCCGCACCAGACCGATACTCGCTCCGACGGTGAAGATCCGGTTCTTCCACGCGAACCGATAGCTACCGACGACATCGAGGAGCCGCTCCGCCAAGCGGCGAGCGACGTCGACGTCACAGCCGCGGAACAGCAGCCCGAACTCGTCGCCGCCGAGCCGGGCGAGCACATCACCGTCCCGGATTCCCGACGCGAGCATCGGGCCGAGATGACGCAACAGCTCGTCGCCCGCCGCGTGCCCGCTGGTGTCGTTGACCACCTTGAACTGGTCGAGGTCCAGGTAACACAGGCTCATGGTCTCGCCGGTCGCCCGGCATCGCTGGAGCGCCTCCAGGAGGCGGACCTCGAACTCGGCGCGGTTGGGCAATCCGGTGAGGGTGTCGTGGGTCGCCTGATAGGACAGCTGTCGGGTCCGCTTGCGGACGACCTCGCGGATCTCCTGCTCGCGGCGAACGACCGAGCCCGAGAACACCGCGAGCACCAGCGTCAGCAGCGCGACCGTCGCACTCATGAGCAGGCTGTCGAAGGTGTCGTAGAAGTAGAAGCCGGTGTGCGGCCGAACCACGATCTCCCATTGTCTGCCGCCAACCTCGAATCGGGATCGGTGCTCCTGGCGGCCCTGGATGAAGTGCCATCGACTGTCGCCGGTCCCCGCCCGACGGCTGAGGTGCTCGTGAAGCAAGGTCCCCTGGCCGGCGAGATCCCACAGCTCCATGTCCTGTCCGGCCGGCTCGAGCATGGCGAGCGCGTTCTCGAAGAGCTCCCCGACCAGGAACACGCCTTCGGCGAAGCCGGTTACAGCCGCCCGCCGGGCGGTCGCGGTCGCGGGAACCGGACCCGCCCGAAAGACCGGCACGAACACCAGAATCGCCGGCCGCGGCGGGTCGACCTGAATCAACGTCATCGGCGCACTCGCCACTAGGCGCGCGTGTGCGGCCGCCGTGTTGAGCGCCTGCTCGCGCGCCGGCTGATCGACGGGATCGAAACCGAGCACGTCCTCGTTGCCGCGCAGCGGCTCGACGTAGAACACCGGGTAGCTGACGTCGCGGACCGGCGACGGCGCCCAGCCGCCGTCCGGGCGCCGGGAGCGGAGCTCGAACCCGGCAACCTCCGATCTCGCGCGCGCAACCAGCTCATCCCGCTCCGACCGGGTCACCCTCGGCGCCCACTCGAGAGCCTGGATCGAGTCGTGACGTCGAGCCAGCGAGCGCGCGAAGGCGCCGAACTGCTCGCGCTCGACTGGTTGGTGAACGGCAAGAAAGTCACCCAGAACGCGCACCACCTCGAGATGAGCCTCGACGCCGGTCACGATCGCCGATGCGTGGTCCTTGGCGTTGCGTCGGAAGTGCTCGTCGACCCTGTCAGCCTCGGCTGCAAAGGTCGTGAGTCCGATGAAGGCGGCCAGGCTCCAGCCGACAGCCAGGACAGCCGATACCACCAGAGTCGAGCTCACGAGAGGACGCATCTTCCCCATCCGTGTCCCACCATAGAGCCGAGATGTGAAGGAGGGGAAAAGTCCGACCGGCGCCGCCTCCGACTTGACCGTTTCGCTTCGGGAACGGAGAATGATCCTCACGCCGGAGTGGCGGAATGGCAGACGCAGCGGACTCAAAATCCGCCTGGGGCAACTCAGTGAGGGTTCGAATCCCTCCTCCGGCACCACGTGTCATCGGCGGTGGCATCACGAGGAGGAGCAATTCGTCGGACGAATTGCGGTGGCGCTCGCGGCGAGCGCCAAGGGGCCTCAGCGCCGGATCGCGACCGCCGCCCTCCAGGGCCGGAACGGGCGCGTTGGGACGGACGTGCCGTCTT
>CAZXMW010000083.1:0-13628 GCA_964641415.1 uncultured Thermoanaerobaculia bacterium
GATGGCAGCGGTTAAGACGAAGAATTCGTCTCGCTTCAGTAAACTCGCGCTAGGCCACTTCGCGGGCCACCCGGGCGAACAGGTCAGGGACGAAGACGTCTCGGCCGCGACCGGAGTGCCCACGAGCGACCTCCGCATGGTCGACCGGACCCGCATCGGCGATCTCGCCCCACGGTCGGTCATTCGCGGCGACGCGTGACCCGATGCCGCGCATCGAGATCATCACCATCGGCGACGAGCTCATCGAAGGCCGGCTGGTCGACACCAACGCCGGCGAGCTGTCGGCCAGCCTGGCCGACATCGGCCTCGGCGTCGCGGAGCACCGGTCGGTGGGCGACGACCTCGAGGCCATGGTCGAGGCCCTTCGCACCGCCGCGAAGCGCGCCGATGCGGTGCTGGTTTCGGGCGGCCTCGGGCCGACATCCGACGACCTGACCGCCGCCGCAGCGGCCGCGGCCTTCACGCGCGCGATCGTCCGCTTCCCCGATGCCCTCGAGCACACGCGGCGCTTCTTCGCCGACCGGGGGCGGGTGATGGCGCCGAGCAACGACAAGCAGGCCGACCTGCCCTCGGGCTCGACCATTCTGCCCAACCCCGAGGGCACAGCCGTCGGCTTCCGCCTCGACGCCGGATCATGCCGCCTCTACTTCATGCCCGGCGTTCCCCGCGAGCTGCGGCGGATGGCCGCCGAGTCGGTACTGCCCGACCTCGCCCGCCGCCTCGCCGCGGCGCCGCCCCTGGTCGCCACCCTGAAGCTCTTCGGCCGCGGTGAGAGCGACGTGGCACAGGACCTCCTGGGCCTCGAGGACGCGGTCGCCGACGGCGTCCGCCTCACCGTCCAGTACCGGGCGAGCTTCCCCGAGATCCACGTCCGCCTGGTGCTGCGCGACGACGGCCGGCCCGCGACCGCGGAGATGCTCGAGGCCGTGGCGGTCGACGCCCGCCGGCGGCTCGAGCGGCACGTCTTCGCGGTCGGCGGCGCCTGCCTCGACACCGACTACCCCGCCCACGCGGCCGCCGTCCTGGCCGGGCGTGGGCTGACACTGGCCGTCGCCGAGGTCGCCAGCGGCGGCCGGCTGGCCCAGCTCCTGGCCCTGACCGGCGACGGCGCTCGCTGCCTGGTGGGCGGTCTCGTGGCGTCCCGAGAGTCCGTGCTCGCGGAGCAGCTCGACCCGGACACGACCGACGCCGCGGCGTTCGCCCGTGCGGCGCGGGCGCGGTTCACGGCGGACGTGGGGGTCGCCGTGCTCGGCACCGCTGCCGGCGGAGACGGCCGCCTGCCGGGCGCCCTCGTGATCGCCGCGGCGACCAACGACGCGGCAGTGCACCGCGAGTTCAGCTTCCCTCTCGACCCCGACCGTTTCCAGCTCCTCGCCGCCTACGGCGGTCTGCGGCTGGCGCTCCGACTGGTCGCCCAGGCGTCCTCGTGACCGCAGCGGACAGGCGGCGCGGCGGGCGAGTGTCAAACCCGCCCCCGTCGGCGGTTTGCGAGTGAGTCGATCGGTGACGGTTCGCCGCGATCAGCGGATTGCTCACGCCAACCCGTTGCGCGACTCCGTGACGCTGCTGCGGCGGGTGCTCCACGGGGGTGGGGTTGGAGACCCTGTGGCCGCAGGGACTCGCCATGCCCGGGCTTGCACTGGTGATCCTGGCCCTCGCCGGGGTCCGGTTTTGTCAGCGGCCCGGGCGACGTCCCAGGCCGGCGGCTACCAGTAGGTCGTCGTCACCGTGACCGGACCGTGCACCACCGCACAACAGGCGAGGCGCTCGTCGTCGCCGGCGTGCATCGCGGCCAAGACCTTCTCCTCCTCGCTCGACATCGGTCCCAGGTTGCCCAGGCCCTCGAGCACCTTCACCCGGCAAAAGCCGCACAGGGCGATGCCGTCGCACGACTGGCCGAGGCCGAGGCCGGTCTGGTGAATGGCGTCCATGAGGTTCGACTCGTGCATGACGACGACCTCGCGTCCGGAAGGTTCACAGCGCACGGTGGCGGTCGCCACCTTGAACTGACTCAGATCCACGAGTGCCTCCCGATCACAAACCAGGGCCCTTTGTCACCGGCGGATTGTAGCCGATCCCGCCGGAACGGGCCCCGCCGTCACACCGCCCCGACGACCATGAGCATGAACGCGTACTCCTCGGCGGTCTCCCGGTACGAGTCGTAGCGATCGCTGGCGCCCCCGTGGCCGGCGTCCATTCTGGTCCGCAGCAGCAGCGGGTGGTCGTCGGTCTTGAGCGCGCGCAGCTTCGCCACCCACTTGGCCGGCTCCCAGTACTGGACCTGTGAGTCGTGCAGGCCCGCCGTCACCAGCATCGGCGGGTATCTCCCGGCCTTGACCCTGTCGTAGGGCGAGTACGCCAGCATGACGTCGTAGAACTCTGGATCGTTGGGGTTGCCCCACTCGTCGTACTCGCCGGTGGTCAGCGGGATCGACTCGTCGAGCATCGTGGTCACCACGTCGACGAACGGCACGTGGGCGACGACACCGGCGAAGAGCTCCGGCGCCAGGTTGACGACAGCGCCCATCAGCAGCCCGCCGGCACTGCCGCCGCGGGCGACGAGCCGGTCCGGCGACGTGTAGCCGGCATCGACCAGATGCCGTGCGCAGTCGATGAAATCGGTGAAGGTGTTCATCTTGTTAAGCAGCTTGCCGTCCTCATACCACTGCCTGCCGAGCGCCTGACCGCCCCGAACGTGGGCGATGGCATAGCTGAAGCCTCGGTTGGCCAGGCTCAGTACGGTCGGGTTGAAGGACGGCTCGAGGGTGTGACCATACGACCCATAGCCGTAGAGCAGGAGCGGCGCCGTTTTGTCGGGGATGAAATCCCGAGGACGGAGCACCGAGATCGGAATCCGGGCGCCGTCGCGCGCCGTCGCCCAGAGCCGCTCGCTGACGTAGTGCGAGGGATCGTAGCCGCCCCGGACCTCGGCCTGCTTCAGCAGCCGGCGCTCGCCGGTCGCCACGTCGAGCTCGTAGACCGACTCGGGGGTCGCCAGAGAGGAGTAGGTGAAACGGAAGGTCCCGGTGTCGTACTCGCGGTTGTCGCCGGTTCGGACGACGGAGGCGGATTCGTCGAACGAGATCTCCTCGCGGCGCCCGGCATTCGGCTTCGTGACCACCAACCGACCGAGTCCGTTGCTGCGCTCCTCGAGCACCAGGAAATCCGCGAAGGCCTCCACTCCCTCGAGCAGGACGTCCTCGCGATGCGGCACAACCTCCGACCAGTCGGATCGACCCGGGGCCTCGATCGCCGCCTCGACCAGACGGAAGTTGGTCGCGCCGAGGTTGGTCAGGATCAACCACCGGTCGCCCTGGTGTGCGACCGAGTACTCGACGCCGCGTCGCCGGGGCTCGATCACGACGGGCTCGCCGACCGGGTCGTCGGCGTCCATGAACCGGACCTCGGAGGTCACGCTCTGATTCGAAGAAATCAGCAGGAAGCGGCCGGATCGGGTTCGGCTCAGCGACACGTTGAACGTCTCGTCGTCCTCCTGGAAGACCAGCACGTCGTCGGCCGGATCGGCGCCGACGGTGTGACGCCAGACCTGATACGACCTGAGGGTGTCGGGGTCCTGCCGGCTGTAGAGCAGGTTCCGGCCGTCGTTGAACCACTCGGTTTCGCCGGTGACGTCGGGGATCTCGTCGGTCAGAACCCGACCGGTTGCCAGATCCTCGAACCTGAGCGTGTACTTGCGGCGGCCGACCGTGTCGACGGCCCAGACCATGATGTCGGTGGTCGGGCTGACCCGGATCCGTCCCGCAGAGCAGAACTCGTGCCCCTCGGCGACCCGGTTGACGTCGAGCAGCACCTCCTCACGGGCGCCGGGATCGTCCTTGACCCGGCAGTAGATGGGGTAGGCCCGGCCATCCACGGTCCGGTGGTAGTACCGAGAGCCGTGGTCGGGCGCCGGTACCGTCGAGTCGGTCTGCGGAATTCGGTTCCTGATCTCGTCGGCCAGGACCTCCCGGAGCGCCCCGGTCGGCGCCAGAACCTCGTCGGCGTAGGCATTCTCAGCCTCGAGGTAGGCGATGACATCGGGGTTCGAGCGCTCGCGGAGCCAGTAGTAGTCGTCAACACGCACATCGCCGTGAGCCTCGAGCTCGTGCGGCGCCACTCGGGCCGCGGGCGGCACTGGTTCGCGTTCTGCACAGGTCATGACCATCACCAACGACACCACGAGCAGGCACGCAGCCGGCAGCTTCATGGGTCCCCTCCACCGATCACGGTTCCGGGAGGAACCGGGCAGCGCCGCAGTTTAACCCATTCCGCCCGGATGATCGGGAGCGCGGCGGACGACCGGCGGCGGACCGGGGAGCGGCGTCAGCCCGGTGGCGTCTCGAGACCACCGTCGAGCCGGTCGAGGAGGTCGCCGACGACCCCGTCGAGCGGGCCCGCGCCGTCCGAAGGGCCCTTCGGACGGCGCCGCTGTCATCGCTTCCGCATCCAGATCTCGGTGCCGCCGCCCCGGTACTCGACCTCGTCCATCAGCTGGTTGATCAGGAAGATTCCGCGACCGCGGTTGAAGAACAGGTTCTCACCGGTCACCGGGCTGGCGATCTCGGCGGGGTCGAAGCCCGCGCCCGGATCCCGAACCACGATCAGCATCCCACGGCCCTCCTCGCAGGCGACACAGACCTCCACCCACTTGTTCGGATCCCCCTCACAGCCGTACTTCACCGCGTTGGCAAGCGCCTCGAGCAGCGCGACCTCGACCTCGAACTCCTTGCCGACAGCGCACTCCTGGACGCTGACCACTTCCATGATCTCGTCCACGGCCGGCTGAATGGCCTCGACCCTTCCGGGCAGCTTGAAGTCGAGCTTCAGCAGCAGACGGTCGGGATCGAACTGACACTCGAACTCCGAGGACTCACTCATCGCTGACTCCAACCGGACGAAGCAGGCGGTTCATCGACCGACCGCCGGAATTTTTCAGATGACGACTCGAGCTGGCCGAATCCTATCACTGCGGTCTTGCCCCGGCCCGATCCGACGCTGCCGGCCGACCGGTTCGGCGACTCACAGCTTTCGACCGATGACCAGGTGATAGCCCTCGACGTCCAGCTTGTCCTCCAACGAGGACGGAATCGGCTCACCGGACAGAGCCAGATTCCACTGGTAGAGATCGGAGAACGTGTCCTTCAGGCGCAGCGTGAGCCGCTCGAACTCACCACTGAGACCGTAGCGCACGGCGTCCTCCTCGCGCACCCACATGGTCACCGACAGCACCCGGGTTTCGTCGTCGACTCCGGCGACGAGAAACGCGCCGAGACACCCGGGCGTCGCCGCCAACGCCGGTCGGACCTCTTCTTCGAAGCGACGGGCGAACTCCTCGAACGCGCCTCGACGCAGCTTCGCCGCGACCATCCGAACGTAGATCCGCCCGTCCTCGACCCTTTCGAGGACGTCGTCGTCGGGCGTGCCGGCGAGCTGCCAGGCCTCGACCTCGGGCTCGATGTCCGAGAACACGACCGCGTCGCCTGCTCCGGGCAGATCGGTGACCCACTCCTCCGACTCCTGCAGCATCTCCTCGGACTCGTCGAGAAGACGGTCGAACTCGCCGCTGCTCTCATAGGTCGCCGCAGCCTCGGCGCTGGTCCAGACCGTCATCGAAATGTACTCATCGCCGTGGATGGTCCCTTGCAGCAGCGACGCGAAAACGCACCCGTCGGTGCGGCTGAGCCGCGGCAGCACGCGCTCTTCGTAGAACGTCCTGGAATCCCAGACCCGGTCCTCGTCGATCTTGAGGCGAACGAAGCGCATGTGCATCGGCCTCTCCCGTCGTCCTTGTCAATCCGGCTTCGCGCCGCTCATCATACCCGGGTCATCTCCCATCCTCGCCTCCATCATCGTTTCCTCTCGATCTCGAGCGGCCAGTGGACCATCAGGTTGAGCAGGGTGTCGGCCTGCCACGCCTTCGCCAAACCGAAGTCGAGCACCTTGACCGTGCCGTCGGTGCGGAATTCGGTTCTGGAGCGGGGCGCCCTGCTGGAGACAAACGGGTCAGACCCGACGAATCAACACCACGGTCCGATCATCGGCGTACGGGGCGCCGCGGACGAACTCCTCCTGGTCGCAGCTGATGGCGGCGGCCAGATCACCGAGATCGTCGGACCGATGGCGTGAGCACAGCTCGGCGAGCCGCCCTTCGCCGTACTCCTCTTCTTCGGGGTTCTCGGCCTCGGTCAGACCGTCGGTGTACAGCACGACGGTGTCGCCCTTGTCGAGGCTCACCTGGTTTTCCGTGTACGCGCCGGTGGGCAGCATCCCGAGCGGCAGCCCGGTCGACGACAGCCACTCGATTTCGCCTCCCGAGCGCAGCACGATGCCCGGGTTGTGGCCGGCGTTGCAGTAGCGGATCCGGCCGCTGGTCGGCTCGAAGGTCGCGAGCACCCCGGTTGCGAACTTCTCGGGCGGCGTTCGCTCGAAGAGCAGGTGGGACACGCGGAAGAAGACCTCGTGCGGCGGCACGCCGTCGTGAATGGGACCCGCGGCCAGAGCCTCGAGCGACGCGGTCAGCAGCGACGCCGCGATCCCCTTGCCCGACACGTCGGCGATCATGACCGTGCAGCTGCCGTCGTCGATGAGCTCCATCTTGTAGAAGTCGCCCGACACGCCTCGCGACGGAATGTTGCGGGCGTAGAGTCGCCAGCCGTCGAGCTCCGGCAGCATCTTCGGCAGCAGCCCGACCTGGATCTGCCGAGCCAGGGCGACGTCGCGCTCGAGCCTCTCGCGCTCGACAGCCTCCTCGGCGAGCCGGGTGTTGCGGATCCGCATGGCGGCGACCGCGGCGAGCGAGGTCAGAAGCTCCATGTCGCCTTCGTTGAACTGGCGAATGCCCAGGGTCGAACCGAGAACGATCAGGCCGAGCGCGCCCGTCGGGTCGAGCAGCGGTGCCGCAACCAGAGACCGGACCCCCGCGTCGAGCAGGCTCACGGCCTGGTTGAAGCGCTCGTCGGCGGTGGTGTCGAGCACCAGCGCGGCCTGGCCCCGCTCGACGACCTGCTGGACGAGATTTCGAGAGTACAGCGACCTCGCCTCGCCGCCCCTGATCGAGCGGGTTGCGGCCCGGTAGTACTCGCCGTCCGCACCCCTGAGAAAGATCGTCCCCTCCTCGGGCCCGAGGTTGTCGAAGGCCCGGTCGAGGATCAGCTCCAGGAGCTCGTCCAACGGCAACGAACGGTCGAGCGACTGGTGCACCTCGTTGAGCATCCTGAGACGGGCCGTGTAGCGGCGCAGCACCTCGTCTTCGATCCCGAGCTCGCCGCTGCTGATGGCCTGCGGCTCCTTGAGCAGGTCGGCTGCGGAGCGGAAAATAGTGTGACTGTCGACGTCAGAGGCCGGCGCCGCATCCGTCGCCGGGGGGTCGGAGCTCTGCCCGACACTGATCGTCGTCGAGCCGACTCGCAGGTTGGTCCCGACCCCGACCGGCGTCGGTTCGGTGATCCGCCGCCCGTTGAGCAAGGTCCCGTTGCGCGAGCCGAGATCCTCCACCATCCAGCCGCCGCCGTCGTAGAAAAGACGCGCATGGCGCCGTGACATGGCGCGGTCGGGCACGGCGATCTCGGCATCTGACGACCGGCCGATGACCACCGTGTCGGTGGTCGGCCGGTGTACGAACGGCACGCCGGTCACGGGCACAACCTGCAGTGAGATATCCAACTCGCCAGACTCCATTCGATGTTCGGCGACTCATCATAACCCGGACCCGGTATCAACTGCATTCGATCGAGGTCTGACACCTTCCGGGCACGGGATGCCTCAGGCTCGGTGCGCTGTTGCGACGAGGCGACCACGCTTGACAATGGGCGGCACGAGGCGGACAATTCCGGCCCGTTGCCCGGGCGATCGTGGAGGACGTTCCATGCCCCTGTACGAGTACGAGTGCGACAGCTGCCACCGACACTTCGAACGAATCGAAACGGCGTCCGCCGCGACGGCCTCCGTCTGCCCATCCTGCGGCGCCGCGGCCCGCCGGCTGCTCAGCGCCCCGGCGCTCCGGTTCAAGGGCTCGGGTTGGTACGTCACCGACTACGGCAAGGGCAACGGCTGTCCGGCCGCGGCCGGCCCCGATGCCGGCTCGAAGACCCCCGAGCCGCCCCCGGCGAAGACCGCGCCGAGCGCGACGGAGGGCGGACCGGCGTCGGGCTCGGGCGCCAAGGTCGCCTGACCGGCCCCGTCGGGCCCCTTCGAGACCTCATCCGACGCCACCGAGCACGCGAGCGTCGAGATTTTCCAGCCACGGCACGAGATCGTCCGAGCTCCGAATCCTCCCGTGTGTTAAAATCGCGTGAACTCGCTCCGAACAACGGATCGCGATCAGACGGTCGGCCCGACCGGCGACCGACACGGGAGAACGACATGGCCGACAGCAAGCTCACCGACGTTCGCGGCATCGGGCCGAAGACCGCCGACGGTCTGCTCGCTCTGGGGATCGACTCCATCACCGCGCTGGCCTCCGCTCCCATCGAGCTCCTGTCCACCCTCCCGGGCTTCTTCGCCAGCCGTTCCACCGCGGTCAGGGACGCCGCGGCCGAGCTGATCGAAAAGGCGCCGGCGACGCCGGCAGCGCTGCCCTCGTCAGCCCGCGCCACGAAGGCGAAGAAGGCGAAGAAGGCGAAGGCGGGAACGAAGTCGGCCGACGCCGAGAAGGCGAAAAAGGCCGAGAGCAGCTCGAAAAAGGCAGACGGCAAGAAGCCGAAGAAGAAAAAGAAGAACGAGAAGAAGAAGAAGAAGACCAAGGCTGACCCGGCGGGCGCCGGGAAGAAAGCCGCCGACGCCGAGAAGGCGAAGAAGAAGAAGAAAAAGAAAAAGAAGAAGTAGCCGGACCTCTACGGCCGCCCGTCCGCCGCAAGGCGGCGGTTGGCATAGCGCGGGTCGCCGGTGACCTCCAGCCCGAACCAGCCGGGCGGCTCGAAGGCCTCCGCCTCCTCGACCGAATCGAACTCGACCTCGACCGTCACCAGACCGGCAAGCGCGCCGTGGTAGTGGTCGACCTCCGCCGTGCGGCCGCCGACCGCCACCCCGGAGCGGGTTTTCTCGACCCGCCGCCCCTCGGTCGCCGGCCACAGGACCTCGAGCTGCTCGGCGGTGAGCGCGACCTCGCGCTCGACGCGGACCAACCCGACGCCGGTCTTGACGGTGAGCAAACAGGCCTCGCCCTTGCGCCGCAGCCGCACCTCGTTGACATCGTCCGCCGCCAGGTAGCCCTGGGCGATCTCGACGCCGTTTGCGCCGGTCCGCCCGGGCGGCAGAACGTCGACCACGAACTTGCGCTCGACCTCGATAGTGTCGGTCATCTCCGGTTTCTCGCTCCTTTCCGCCGAGCTCATCCCACGGTCCTGCCGAGACCCGCACGCATGGTATCGTAGCTGCCGCGAACCGCCGCCCGAAGCCATGATGAGAAGCTACACCCTGCCGCCGGACCTCGATCGGCTCTCCCTCGAAGAGGCCATCGACCAACGCCACGAGCTGGTGCTCGGCCCGGCGCAGACCCTGACCCTGACCTATCTCGACAGCTTCGACTGGCGGCTTCACCGGGCCGGGTGCGTGCTCGTCGAGGAGCGCGGTCGCGACCGTCGTCTGGTTCTGTACCAGACCGGACGGGCGCCCTACTCGGCGCCGACCCGGGCGACGCCGCGGACCCCCGACGACCTGCCCGCCGGCCACCTCTTTGAGCAGGTCGGACCGCTGCTCGGGATCCGCGCCCTCATCGCGGCCGGCGCGACCCGCATCGAGCGCCGCGACGGCCGGATCCAGAACGCGGACGGCGATCTGGTGGCGCGGCTCCTGCTCGAGGAAACCGAGCCCCTCGACGCCGGCGGGTCGCCCGCCGGCCGGCTCGTGGCTGTCCGCCTCGACGGTGCTGCCGCAGCGACCGCCGTCGCCCGGCAGGCCGGTCTCGAGCCGGCGCCCGACCACGGCCTCGCCGCCGCCGCCGGGGCCCGCGGCCGCCGTCCGGGCGACTACAGCTCGAAGCTCGACATCCCGCTCGAGCCCGACCAGCGCTCGGATCGCGCCCTGGTGACGATCCTGCTCGATCTCCTGGCGACCCTCGAGGCCAACATCGACGGAACCACCGCCGACCTCGACACCGAGTTCCTCCACGATCTCCGGGTCGCCGCGCGGCGCACCCGCTCCGCCCTCACCCAGCTCAAGGGCGTGCTTCCCGCGCAGCTGACGCGGCCGTTCAACGCCGAGTTCAAGTGGCTCGGGGGCGTCACGGGACCGCTGCGCGACCTCGACGTGTACCTGCTCGAGATGCCGACCTACCAGGCGATGCTGCCCGACCACGCGGCCCGTGACCTCGAGCCCCTGGAGAAGCTGATCCGCATCTCGCGCCGCCGCGCCCACCGGGCCGTGGTCCACGCCCTCGAGTCGGCGCGCTTCGCCGCCCTCGCGGCGAGCTGGCGGGCGGCCCTCGAGGGCTTCGAGCCGCTCGACGATTCCGCCGCCGGGCGTCCGGTCGCCGAGCTCGCCGCCGAGCGCATCGCCAAGGCCTACCGGCGGATCCTGAAAAAGGGCGGCCGGCTCGACGACGACCCGCCGGCCGAGGCGCTGCACCGGCTGCGGATCGACGCCAAGAAGCTGCGCTATCTGCTCGAGTTCTTCAAGAACCTCTACCCCGCCGATGCGGTCGCCGGAAGGATCAAGGAGCTCAAGAGGCTGCAGGACATCCTCGGCGGATTCAACGACATGGAGGTCCAGCAGCACCGGCTCGAGGGGTTTGCCGCAACGCTCCACGCGGACGCCGCGGTCGGCCCTTCGACGCTCATGACCCTCGGCCGGTTGGCCGGCACCCTCGAGCAACGGCAGGAGGAGTTTCGGCTCGCCTTCCACGACGCCCTCGCCGAGTTCTCGAGCAGACCGGTGCGCGACGCCTACGCCGAGCTGTCGAACGGGAGCACGCGATCGTGAAGAGCCTCGCAGTCTGGACCGTCAAGGGCGGGGTCGGCAAGACCTCCGCCGCCGTCAACCTCGCCCACGCCGCCGCCTGCGACGGCATCAGGACGCTGCTCTGGGATCTCGACCCCCAGGGCGCCGCCAGCTTCTACCTTCGAATTCCGCCCCGGCTCGACGGCGACGTCGCGGCCCTGACCAGGAAGTCGGTCGACCTCGGCGAGCTGGTTCGCGCCACCGAGTTCGACAACCTCGCCATGCTGCCCGGCGACTTCGCCTTCCGCCATCTCGACCTCGCCCTCGACGCCGCCGGCAAACCGCGCAAGCGTTTCGCCGCCAAGCTCGGCGACCTCGCGCCGCGGTTCGACCTCGCGATCCTGGATTGTCCGCCGTCGGTCTCCCTGGTCTCCGAGACCGTGGTCAAGACCGTCGACGCGATCCTGGTTCCGGTCATCCCCTCGACCCTGTCCATGCGCACCCTGCACCAGGTCCGGGCCTTCGTCGCCGAGCACGGCCGGGGCGCCGAGGTGCTGCCGTTCCTGTCCATGGTCGACCGGCGCAAGAGGATGCACACCGAGCTCAGCCTCGCCTGTCTCGCCGATCCGGCGTTCCTGACCACCGCCATCCCGTCGGCCTCGGTGATCGAGAAGATGGGCCTGACCCGCGCCCCGGTCGCCGCCACCCTGCCCTCCCAGCCCGCCGCCCGCGCCTTCACCGCGCTGTGGCGCGAGATCCGCGAGCGGGTCAGCGTTTGACACCAAAGCTCGAGCTGAATATGATTATGGTCATGACTATGGTCATATGCTGCGGGAGGAACGGGAGAAACGGATGAAGACGATCAAGGCATCTGAGTTCAAGGCCAGGTGCCTGCACCTCATGGACGAGGTCACCGAGACCGGCGAGCCCATCGTGGTGACCAAGCACGGCAGACCGGTCAGCCGACTCGAGCCCTATGCCAGAAGGCCGGAGACGCTGTTCGGCGCCCTCGAGGGCGCCATCGAGGTCTCGGGCGACATCGTGGCGCCCGTCGACGTCGAGTGGGAGGCCGCCGGCTGATGCTCCTCGACACCCACGTCCTGGTGTGGTTGACGGAAGGGATGTCGGAGCTCGGGACAGACGCCCGTTCGGCCATCGACCGCGCCCGCGCCGACGACGAGATCTTCGTGTCGGCGATCTCGTTCTGGGAGATTGCCATGCTCGCCCGCAAGGGGCGGCTGACGATGGTCCAGCCGGCGGCGGCCTATCGGCGCGACGTGCTCGCCCTCGGGATCGGCGAGCTGGCGATCACCGGCGAGATCGGCATCGAGGCCGCCCGTCTGGAGGACCTCCACCCCGATCCGTCCGACCGGCTGATCATCGCCACCGCCGCCCTCGTCCGGCAGACGCTGGTCACCGCCGACCGCCGCATGCTCGATTGGTCAGGCCCGCTGCGCCGCCTCGACGCCCGGGCCTGACCCACGCTTCGAGTCCGACCGTGAACCCGCGTCCGAGTCCGAATCCCAACCCGACTCCGAAACCGAATCCGAATCCGAATCCGAGGCCGAATCCGAGGCCGGGTCCGAGGCCGAGGCCGGGTCCGGGTCCGGGTCCGAATCCGAAACCGAATCCGAGGCCGGGTCCGAGGCCGAGGCCGGGTCCAGGTCCGAGGCCGAATCCGAATCCGAGGCCGAATCCGAAACCGAATCCGAATCCGAGGCCGAATCAGAATCCGGGTCCGCGTCCGAATCAGAGTCCGGGTCCGGGTCCGAGTCCGAAAGCCGCGACCCTGCCAGCCCATCGCCCAAACAACCAGCCCATGGCCTCAGACACCAACCCATCGTCTCAACGACCAGCTCGGGTATGTGATACTGGATCGGCATGTCAACGCAGCGTGTCGTGATCCACCTCTCCAGGACCGAGCACCGGGTCGTCGATGCCGAGGACATCTACCTCGTGGAGGCTCGCGGCGACGCTTCGCTCGTCCGGCTCCGCGGCCGCAGGCCCCTCGTCGACATCCGCCCCCTCGGAGACCTCGAGCCCGCCCTGGCGGCCGCCGGCATCCTCCGCCTCCACCGCCAACACGCCGTCAACCCCTCGCGCATCCACACCATCCGACTCCAATCGGACGGCCGCGACTGGGAGGTCAAGCTCGAGCCCCCGGTCAACTCCGTCCTCCCCGTCGCCCGCGACCGCCTCGCGGCGCTCAGAAGGGCGCTCGGCGAGTGAGCTTCTGGAAATATAAATCGAACCCAAGCTGAGGTCGGACAGATGCCAGACTTGAGAACCTTCGAGGGACCGTAATGTGAACTTCTAAGGTTCTCAAGCCTGGCGGCTGAACCTGTGATCGCACCCACGAGCGTCGTCGCGCCCGTGGCCAGGTCCACCGTGAGCAGCGAGGAGGTGCTGACATTCGTTGTGCACACGTACATCGTGGAGGTCGTGCCGTCCCATGCGAATCCCGAGACGGTCTCACCATTGGGCGCGGCGGGCGAGAGGGCGCCAATGACGGTCCTGGCCGCATCCGCGGTGCTCAGCGTAAACAAGCTGTTGGCGCTGTCACCGCAGTACAGCTGCGTGAAGTCGTTGAAGGCGAAGTCGGAGCCGCCGATGAAGCTCGTAAAGTCGACCGCACCGACCGAGGTCAGGACATCGGGCGCGTTGAGCGTCATGAAGTCCAGGCTGGCATTGGCGCTCTCCCAGGCTGTCAGCTGAACTGTGTAAGCGGGGGATGTGCTTGACTCAAGGGAGAA
>CAZXMW010000084.1:0-12937 GCA_964641415.1 uncultured Thermoanaerobaculia bacterium
ACTTCACCCCTCCGACCGGGGATACACCTGCACTGCTCAGCCTCGACGAGGTCGAGACCCTGTTCCACGAGTTCGGCCACGCCCTCGACGGGATCCTGGCCGATGTCACCCACCGGACCTCGTTCTGGTCGTCGGACTTCGGCGAGCTGCCGAGCCAGATCATGGAGCACTGGGCCGTGCACCCGGAGGTTCTGAAGGTGTACGCCCGCCACTACGAGACCGGTCAGCCGATCCCGGACGAGCTCGTCGCCAAGATCGAGGCGTCGAAGTTGTTCAACCAGGGCTTCGACCAGGTCGAATATCTGGCCGCGAGCCTGCTCGACATGGAGTACCACACCAGAACCGAGCCCACCGAGCTCGACGTCAACGCCTTCGAGTCCGCGTATCTCGACTCGATCGGCCTGATTCCCGAGATCGAGCCCCGGTACCGCACCACCTACTTCGCCCACATCATCGGCGGCTATGCCGCCGGCTACTACGGCTACATCTGGTCGGGCGTGCTCGACCACGACGCCTTCGCGGCCTTCGAGGAGACCAGCCTGTTCGACGCCGAGACGGCGCAGAGATTCCGAACCGAAGTGCTCGAGCCCAGCGGCGCCAGGGACTACATGGAGATGTGGCTCGCATTTCGGGGCCGCGAGCCCGACATCAGTCCGCTGCTCCGCAACCTGGGGCTCGACTGAGATCCGGTCCCCTGAAATGAATGACGGCGCCTTCGGAGGCGCCGTCGGTTTTTTCGGGGAATCGTGCACGTCTCGGTTGGCAAGCGCATTTCAGGAGAAGCGCGACTCCCGGGCCTTCCGGCTGGTCAGGAAGGAGTACATCGCCGGGATCACAAACAGAGTCAGGAAGGTTCCGACCACGAGTCCGCCGATCACCGCGAGCCCCATGGGGATCCGGCTCTCGGCGCCGGCCCCGAGCCCCAACGCGATGGGGAGAATGCCGAGAACGGTCGACAGACTGGTCATCAGCACCGGTCTGAAGCGCGACGTCGCGCCGTCGATGATGGCGTCGGTCACCGACGCCCCCGCAGCCTTGCGCTGGTTGGCGAACTCGACGATGAGGATGCCGTTCTTGGTCACCAGTCCGATCAGCATGATCATGCCGATCTGGCTGAAGATGTTGAGCGTCTGGTTGAAGTACCAGAGACCGAATAACGCCCCGGCGAGCGCGAGCGGGACGGTGAACATGATGATGAACGGATCGCGGAAGCTCTCGAACTGGGCGGCGAGCACCAGATAGATCAGGACCAGGGCCAGGACGAAGACGAAGACCAGGCTGGTGGCGCTCTCGGCGAAGTCCCGCGACTCGCCGGCGAGGGTCGTGGCGAAGGTCTCGTCGAGCACGTCGCCGGCGATCCGGTCCATGGCGGCGATGCCGTCGCCGATGGTCATGCCCGGCGCCAGCGCAGCCGACACGGTGGCCGACTCGTAGCGGTCGAAGCGGAAGATCTGGGGTGGGCTCGAGGTCTCGGTCACCGTGACCAGCTTGTCGAGCAGCACCGGCGGACGGCCGTCGGTTGTGACGAAGAGGTTTCTCAGGTCGAAGGTCTCGTCGCGGGCGTCGCGTTCGACCTGGCCGATGATCTCGTACTGCTTGCCGTCCATGATGAAGAAACCGAGCCGCTGCTCGCTCAGGGCGAGCTGGAGGGTGCTCGCGATCCGTCGCGCCGAGATCCCCTGATCCTGGGCCCGCTCGCGGTCGATGGCGACCCGCAGCTCGGGCTTGTCGAACTTGAGGTCGACGTCGACGAAGGAGAAGGTCGGGTCGGCCTCGGCGGCGGTGAGGAAGGCCGGCAGCACGTCCTTCAGCCGCTCCATGTTGGGCGCCTGGACGACATACTGCACGGGCAGCCCGCGGCGCCGTCCGACGGCGATGGTCGGCGCCTCGGACAGGTAGGTGCGGGCCCCGGTCAAGCGGGCGATCGCGGGTGACAGGGCGGTCACGATCTCGGCCTGGGTCCGCTCCCGGTCCTCGGGATCGACCAGCGTGATCCGGCCGAAGCCGGAGTTGACCGAGGTCGAGGCGCCAAAGCCGGGCGACGTCACGGTGACCACGTTGTCGGTCTCCGGCACTTCGCGCAGGATGAGCTCGTTGAGCCGGTCCATGAAGTGGTCCATGTAGTCGAAGGTCGCGCCTTCGGGGCCGCGGGCGTTGATGCTGATCGAGCTGCGGTCCTCGAGCGGCGCGAGCTCGCGCGGCAGCACGGCCAGCAAGGCCGCCACCAGCCCGAGGCAGGCGATGACGATGGGGGCGGCGAGCCAGCGGTGACTGAGCATCGCCGTGACCGCGGCCCGGTAGCGCTCGGCCAGGCCGACGAAGAAGGGCTCGGTGGCGCGGTACAGTCGCGGCTGCCGAGCCCGCTTCTTGAGCAGCCGGGTCGACAGCATGGGGGTCAGGGTCAATGCGACGAACGACGAGATCAGCACCGCGCCGGCGAGAGTGATTCCGAACTCACGGAACAGCCGACCGACGAGGCCGCCGAGAAACAGAATCGGCAGGAAGACCGACACCAGTGCGACGGTGGTGGCGACCACCGCGAAGAAGATCTCCCGGGTGCCCTCGACGCCGGCGTCAATGGGATCGCGACCTCCTTCGATCTTCGAGTAGATGACCTCGACCACCACGATCGCGTCGTCGACCACGAGCCCGATGGCGAGCACCAGGGCAAGCAGGGTCAAGACGTTGATGGTGAACCCGGCGATGTACATGACGAAGAACGAGCCGATCAGGGCGACCGGAACCACGAGCAGCGGGATCAGGGTCGTTCGCCAGTCGCGCAGAAAGGCGAAGATGACCAGAACCACCAGGCAGAAGGCGATGAGAATGGTCTGCTGGACCTCGGCGACGGACTTCCTGACGTAACGGCTGGCGTCGAAGGCCGGTGCGATTTCGATGTCGGCAGGCAGAGTCCGTTCGATGTTCTCGACGCGCCGGTAGAACTCATCGGTGATGGCGATCGAGTTGGCGCCCGGCTGCGGCCGGGCGACGACGAGCACCATGGGAACGCCGTTGCGCTTGAGCACGGTGCGCTGGTTGCGCGGCCCGAGCTCGGCACGGCCGACGTCGCGCAGCCGGATGATCCGCCCCGCCTCGCTCTTGAGAATCAGGTCGTTGAACTCTGCGGGGGTCTCGAGCCGGCTCATGGTGCGTACCGGCAGCTCGACGTCGGCGCCCTCGATGCGTCCGGACGGCAGCTCGATGTTCTCCCGCTCGACGGCGTCGCGAACGTCGAGCGGCGACAGCCGGTACGCTGCGAGCCTCTGGGGATCGATCCACAACCGCATGGCATAGGTCTTCTCGCCCCAGATGTCGACGCTGGCGACGTCGGGGATGGTCTGGAGACGTTCGACGAAGACGTCCTGGGCGAGCCGGCTGAGCTCGAGCAGGGTCCGGCGGTCGCTGCGCACCGAGACGCCGACGATGGGCCGGGCGTCGGCGTCGGCTTTCCACACGGTCGGCGGTTCGATGTCCGGCGGCAGGCTGCGGATGGCCCGCGAGACGTGGTCGCGGACGTCGTTGGCGGCCCGTTCCAGGTCGATGCCGAGGTTGAACTCGGCCTGGATCGTGCTGCGGCCGTCGCGGCTGGTCGAGGTCAGGGTCCGGATCCCGTCGACTCCGTTGACCGACGCCTCGAGCGGCTCGGTGACCTGGGACTCGATGACGTCCGCCGATGCGCCCCGATAGTCGGTTGAGACGGTGATGATGGGCGGGTCGAGGGACGGGAACTCCCGAACGCCGAGGAACGAGAAGCCGAGCACACCGAACAGCAGGATCGTGATCGACATGACGATGGCCAAAACCGGCCGCCGGATGCTCAGCGTGTAGAGAGTCATGCCGGGTCGGGTCGCTGGTCCGTCGGGCCGACGACCTCGACCTCGAGGCCCGGTTGGAGCCGGAGAATGCCGGTGACGATGACGCGGTCGCCGGGCTCGAGACCGTCGGTGACCTCGACCTCGCGCTCGCTGCGGATGCCGGTGGTCACCGGCACCGGTTCGGCGCGGCCGTCACGGACGACGTAGACCTTGGTGCCGCCGAGCTCCGGGATGACGGCGATCGCCGGCACCGTCAGCGCCCGGTCCACGGTGCGGACCGCGATCCGGACGTTGGCGAACGCGCCCGGAACCAGCAGGCCGTGCGGATTGGGGCAGCGGGCGCGAACCCGCAGCGAACGGGTGGCGCTGTCGATGCTCGGCTCGATGGCGTAGACGACGCCGTCGAACTCCCGGTCGAGGCCGCCGATCCGGAACGATACGCCGTCGCCGGCGCCGAGCAACGAGACGTAGCGTTCGGGCACGGTGAGGTCGAGCTTGACCGGGTCGAGGTCGTGGAGGGAGGCGATCCGCGTCTGCGCCGTGAGATAGCTGCCGGGGCTGACCCAGCGCAGGCCGATGACGCCGCCGAACGGCGCCCGGATCCGGGTCTTGACGAGCTGGGCGTCGATGAGCTGAAGCTCGGCGCGGAGCACGTTGAGCTCGGCCAGTGCGACGTCGTAGGCCTCGCTCGAGATGACGCCCTGCTCGAGCAGTTGCCGCTGTCGGGCCTCGGCGCGTTCGGCGAGCTCGACCCGGTGGAGCGCCCTCCGGCGCTCGGCGCCGAGCTCCGAGTCGTCGATCTCGAGCAGCAGCTGCCCTTCGGCGACCCGACTGCCCTCGTCGAAGTGGATGGCCGAGATCTTGCCGGAGATCTCGGCCACGAGCTCGACCTCCTCGTTCGCTCGGATCGTGCCGATCGTGGCCAGCGTCTCCTCGAGCCGGGTCGGTTGGACGGTGTGGACCTCAACGGCCAGGGCCTCGGACCCGGTCGCGCTCTTCGGCCGGTCCGGCCCGTCGACAGTGAGGAGCTTGGGGGCCAGCAGCACCGCGATCACGGCGATGGCGATCGTGGTGCCGATGACCCAGCGAGGCAGTGTCAGCATCGGCTTCTCCGGTCCTTCGAACGAGCCGCCGCCGCGGCCGCCCGACCCCGCATTCTACACCCGGAGGGGTGTCGTGGTCGGCGCCGCAGCCGTCGTCGACGGGCCGGAACAATCGGGCCCGGTACCAGATCGTCGGCACGCCGAGCGGCAGGTGCGTGTCGTTGGCGACGATGGCCCGGCCGCCGGCGGTCCGGAATCCGGCCACCGCCCAGTTGTTGCTGCCCGCTGCGGCGGGGTCAGGCTTTGAATCGCCGGCGCCGGTCGAGGTGTCGAACTCGTTCTCGAGATCCTCGGGTCCTGGCATCGGCGGCGTCATGATGACACCGCCGTCACGACGACCCGGGTCGTCGTGACGGCTGCACGGCGGTTGCTCGTTCTTCGTCCGAAGGCGACTACGGGCCGGTCGCCGACCAGCGCGACGTATTGCCGGTCTCGAAGTCGTCGGCAAAGAGCGCCATCTCGACCCAGCGGCCGGCGAGATCCTGCAGGGCCGGATTGCCGTCGCGGTCGGCCTCCCAGACCACGAAGGCGCGGTTCTGGTAGTCGCCGACCGAGACTGCAGGGCGGGTGTAATCGAGAGTCTGACCCGCGACTCCGCCCTCGATCTTGAATGTGCCGTTGACCGTACCGTCGGCGCCCATGAACGCCCCGATGACCCCCTTCGGCCCGCTCGGATTCGTATACGTCGCTTCAAAGACCAGGAAAAAGCCCACGCCGTGCGGGACGCACTCCACCTCCGGCCACCGTAGTTGGCTATTGGGATACGGCATAACGATCGATCCGAGCGTGAGATCGTCGGCAACCGGTCGAGCGAAGATGACTCCGCTGGGTTCTTCACCGACCTTGCACACCACCATCCAGCTGCCGTCGCAGGCGGCGACGTCGATCTGGTTCTCCTCGGCGGTGAACCCGGCGATCTCGAGATCGGGGCTGAAGACGGTGCCCGAGAAGCTGACGCTGGCCGCAAAGACGTGTTCCTGATCGGTGCCCTGGTAGCGCTCGTAGGTCACCAGATAGCGGCCGGCGTCGGGATTCCAGGCGACGGCCGGCTTGCGCCGCTGATAGGTCGCGTCGCCGACGACCTCGAACGACGGCGTGATCTCGCTGCCGGTGTCGGTATGGAGCCGTTTGGCCCGGATCGTCGACGGGTCGAAGCCGACGACGTTTTCCCAGACCAGAAAGTACTCGTCGATGGGAAACGGCGCGTACTCGAGGGCGGGCGCGAACTGGAGCGAACTCGGGAACTCGATCCCGAAGGGCAGCAGGGCGGGGTCGAGGCCGTTCCACGGCACGAAACGTCCCGTGATGTCCGTGTCCGAGGCCGAGAACTCGCTGGTCCACACCACAAGGAACCGGTCGTGACCGGGGTCGTAGACGACATCCGGGTCGGTCTGATCGAGGGTGGAATCGGAGATGAAGAATGAATTGCCGATCGGGTAGCCGTCGGTGTTGACCAACCTGCCGACGATCGTGCGCACCCCGGAGACATCCTGCTCCCAGACCGCGAGCCACTGACTGTGCTCGTGGTCCCAGGCGAGCGCAGGCGTGGACTGGTCGCCCGGGTTCGAAGCGGTGACGGTCACCGGTCCCATCGGGGGCCCGGCCCAGGTCACACCGCCGGTGGCTGCCACGACGAAGAAGACGATGCCGGCAACGAAGCTGAAGAACGGACGCATGAAAACCTCCTGGCCGATGCGAGCTCCGGTCGAACGAAGCTCGTTGTCTCGAGTGTTCAATCGACGGCGGGCGGGATTTCCCTCACTCGACGCGAGCTGCTCTTCAGAAAATTTCGCGTCGGGTCGAGGGGCTATCGTGATCCTCGGCGAGAGCGCACGATTCGGAAGGCAAGGTACGAGGCGGCGACGCCGAGCACGATCAGGATCCACGTTCCGGCTCGACCGGGATCGGCGGGCAGCGGTCTGAGATCTCCGTCCCCGAGGATCACCAGCCCGGCCCAGCTCGCGGTGGGCATCCCGGCGGCGACGGCGGCGCGCTGCGCCGTCCTCAGCGCGCCGGCGACGCTCTCACCACGACCCAGGGCCCTGGAAAAATGGCTGAAAAGGACCGACGCCTCTCGATCCTCGAGCGGCCACAAGCTGGCCAGGACCGCACCGGCCCCCGCCTGGAGAAACGCCCGCGACAGACTCTGGGCCCCCTCGCCGCCGAGGATCCGCCCCGACGAGCTCCTGCACGAAGAGAGGATCACCAGCTGGCCGTCGAGGGCGAGATCCGGAATTTCGCGGATCTGGAGCAAGCCGTCCTCGTCGCCGAAACCGGGCGCGAGAAGGATGGCCGAGCGCTCTGGTTGCTTCTCGTCGACCACCGCGTGGGTCGCGAGACTGATGATCCCGTACCTTTCGAGGGGGGTCTCTTTCAGCGCCCGTTCGCTGGCGTCGGCGCCCGACAGGACACGACTGCCCCGGCCTGCGACCCGTTTCAGGGACCGCGCCTCGAGCTCGGCATGACGGAGCCAAGCGAGGCGGAGGCCTTCCACCCAGGGGCCGGCGGCCCGGAAACCGGGCCCCTCGCCGATTTCACCGATAGCGGGCGCCGAGAAGATCAGCGCGGCCGATCGCGGTTCGGTCGGCCCCCCGAGCGCCCGGTTCTTGAGACGGGCCCAGACGGCGGCCGAGGGAACGATCGAGATCTCGAAACGGCTGCCCGTGAAATCTGCGTCATGGGACGCGCGCAGCGCCCCGAACGGGCACCGGAAGAGCACGTCGTCGGGGATGATGACCAGTCGTCGGATCTCCGCGGGAAGCGTCGTCAGAGCCTGTCGTAGCAGATCCTCGTGGAGTCGCACCGATGCGTTGGCCGCCGAGTCTCCGGCCGGATCTCTCGACGACAGCAAGCCGTCGAGGATGGCGACCCGGTCGCGGAGATCCCGACGAGCCGGCAGGGCGAAGACCTCCACCCGGCCCCGGGTGATCAGGGTCAACCAGGATCGGCCGATTTCCAGCGGGAGTCGCGCTGATGGCTCGCCGTCCCAGAGTTGATACGACAGCAATGCCTGATCCGGCCCGAGGAGGGATTGGACCTCGGCGAAATCGGGGATTGCCGGTTGATGGACGGCCGCAAACGACTTGGATTCGCGGAGCAGTTGATCTCTGAGATCGGACTCGAGCGCTTCGAGGGACTCCAGCTCGCGAAGGGCTGCCTGCCGGGCCGACAGGTCGAGCCCGGGGTCCGACAGGGTCCGCTGGACACCGGAAATCCGAGCGAGCACCGCCTGCCGCTCGGTGAAGGCCGGGCTGTCGATGCCGGCCTGACGGAACCGGTGGGGCGCGTCGATCGCCTCGAGCAGCTCGCGCGCTCGAAAGCGTTCGATGGTGCGAAATGCCAGCGCGCGATCGTCCTGTCGGCCGGCCGATGAGACGGATCGCTGGAGAAGAAGACCAGCAAGCCGGTAGTAGACGCCGGCCCAGTACGAGAACGCCTGCGCCCGGATGTTTCCTCCGACCTGAGGCGCCCGAACTCTTTCGATCACATCCAGCGCCTCCAGATGCGCGGCGATTCCCTGTTCCGGCGGTCCCCACCAGGCTCTCGCCCGCGCCTCGTCGGCCAACGTCTGTGCCAGAAGAAAATTCTGACCGGTTTGCCGGGATCTCTCCCGGGCCTCCTGAAACCGCCGGTCGCTCTCGGCACGGAACCGGGGCCCCATTTCCGCCGTCACGAGCCCCGAGAACCGCAGCGCGTTGACCTCGACCGGGATCACGGCGTGCCGCCGAGCGATCTCGAGGGCCCGGTCGAGATACGACAGAGCTTCCATGCCCGAGAGCTGATTTCCCAGAAGCAGGATCATCTCCGGCTCGGCCCGGTGGTTGCCGCTTTCGATCGCGAGATCCAGGCCACTGTCGAGGATTCGCCGGTACTCGCCGACCTCCATTTCGCCTTGGCTGACGAGGTTTCCGGCGCACAGGGCCATGTTGTAGACGGAGCGCGCCTGTCCCCAGAGGTCGTGGGCCCGCTCCCGGATTTGTGCCGCTGCCTCGAAGGCGTCGAAGGCCTCCCGATAGCGGCACAGGTACCAATAGGCTGCGCCGAGGTTGTCGAGGACGGTGCACTGGAGGTCGTACGGGCCATCGGGAAAGACAACCCGCTCGGCCCGGCGCGTCAGGTGGAGCCACTGCGAGTAGTCGGAATGCTGCTGGGCCAGACCTGCCCGACCGACCCAGACCCTGGCCTCCATCGCCGGATCGCCGGTCGCCTCGGCGGCCCGGGCACACCGATCGAGGAGGGCTTCCGCGTCGGTGCGGTCTCCTCGTTCGCCAAGCCTGTAGGCGAGCTCCAGTCCGCCGTAGACCACGCCATGGGCGTCGCCGGTCGACTCCATCTTGTCGATCGCCTCGCGGAGCAGATCGTCCGATCCCGGCACACCTCGCATCCGGTCGATCCAGGCGATGAACATCTGAATCCGGAAGACCTCGGGGTTGTCGGCAAGGTGTTGACGGAGCAGGGCTACCGCCTCGTCCAGGCGCCCATTCGCCAACACTGATCGGTAGACACAGTAGTAGGCGACCGGGTTTGCGGGGTTCTTCCGGATCTCGGTGTCGCACTCCTCAAGCGACGGCGCCTGCGCGCCGACCGCCGCGGTGGAGAGGACTGCGAGAACGACGGAGACCGAGATTCGGAGCCGCTGTCGAGCCATCGTTCCCATGGTATCCGACGCATCCGACTCGCGCTCCGGCGGCTCCGGAATCGGTGCAGGCTCGTCGAGCATCGAGATCCTGGCACATCTCATCCGCCAGAACGGTTCATCGCAGGTCGCAGTACACTCGCGTCGATGTCGGTTGAAGATCGACCTGCTCGAATGCCGGATTCTCCGCAGGAGACGAGCCGGGCGATGGAGGAGCTCGTCTGCAGAGTGCGCCAAGCGGTTCGTCGGAGCTGTCCGTCGTATCTCGCCTCCGGGGCCGATGATATCGCTCAGGAGGTTGTCCTCCAGTTGATGAGGAAGCTGCAGCGAACTGAGGGGAAAGCCGAGTTCTCTTCGATGTATCTCCTGAAGGCCGCGCACGGCGCAGCCGTCGATGAGATTCGCCGCAGGAGCCGGCGTCGCGAGCGGACGGGAATGGAGGATGAGATGCTCGGGAATGAGAGTGCGGCCCCCGATCCTGAGCGGAATGCGATGTCGCGATCCCTGGGCCGTGAAATCCGCGACTGTCTTGAAAAACTCGTGCCGGCGCGTCGGGCGGCAGTCACCCTCTCTCTGCTCGGTTGTCCGGTGAGAGAGATCGCCACGAGGCTTCAAATCGCGGAAAAGAGCGCGGACAACCGCCTCTACAGAGGGATGAAGAACCTCAGGGATTGTCTGACCGGTAAGGGGCTCAGACCGTGAAGGATTTCAAGGATGGGGACCTGAGCCGTCTCAGAGAGGCGGTCGCCGAGCAGCCGCCGCGCTCGGCACCGGAAGGCTGTCCCGGCAGTGAGGAGCTGTGGGAGTCCGCCGCCGGCGAGCTCGATCCCGTCGAGAACGAGGCGGTCATCCTCCACCTGGCGCGGTGCAGCGAGTGCTCACTGATCTGGCGATTGGCGCGGGAGATGCTCGTTGCAGACCGGGATGCGTCATCCTCCGTAATCCCGATCAGCCGCGGCGGTCGGTGGCGTACCTGGCGCAAGGTGGTCGTGCCGGCGATCGCCGCCGCGATGTTGATCGGCATCGGGCTGGGTGCGTCGTGGCTCATCAGAAGGGGGGCTTCGCCCGAGCCCGTCTTCCGTCAGCAGCCGGATGCCGGCAGGATTCTCGCCTCTCCGGAAACGCAGCGGCGTGCTCGGAGTGCCTGCCGCCTCGAGTGGAGCGCAGGCCCCGAGGGAACCCTCTACGATCTGATCGCGACCGATGAGCGGCTGAATACTCTCGTGACGGTCAGAAGGCTCGAGCGACCGGAGTACGAGCTGGCTCCGGAGGTCATCCCGACCTCCGCCACCGAGGTTTTGTGGCGCATCACCGCCCATCTTCCCGACGGACGAACGGTCGTGTCTGACACGTTCCGCACCGGGATTGCCGGGGAGTGAGCCCGGGCGTCGGCCGCCGGGCGTCCCCCGGCAAACGCTGAAGAACACGGCCGAGCGAGATCACAGTCGAAGTCGGTCGCGGCCGCGGGCGATTTCGGAACCCGGCCTCGTGAGGTCCGGGGGCCACCGTCGAGCTCCGCGGAAACGCTGGGCGCCGGAATCGACCGACCATCTCGACTGTTGAAGAAAAGGGACTCAATCTCGACGTGTTTAGATAATTCGCGCGGACGGCGGTTTCGGTCGTTCCGATCGGAATCGAGCAGCCGTCAAATGACCGACAGGAGGTGTGACGTGCACGAGCAGTGTTCGCGTTTGCATTGCGATCGCATCGCCCGGACTCCCGCACAGCCCACGGTGGCAACCGGGCACCGTCTCGCGAGCTCACGTTGGATCTGGTTGCCCATGATGCTTGCGGTCTGGCTGGTTCTGGCGCCAGGCAACCTCGAGGCCATCGACTGCACTCCGGCCTCGATCACGCTCAGCTCCCAGGCGGACGTCGACAACTTTCAGACCAACCACGGACCGTGCGACCGCGTCGTCGGAACGTTGACCGTCTCCGGAGCGGGCATCACCAACCTCGACGGTCTCGCAGGTCTCGTCAGCCTGGATTGGACCGAGATCAACAACAACGGCTCGCTGACCGACATTGGCGGATTGTCGTCGGTGATCATGTTCACGGGCCCGGTCTTCATCCATGGCAACACCTCGTTGGCGAACGTCAACGGGCTGACAGGGATGACCACGCTGCCCGGCGGAGCGCTCTTCATCGAGCAGAACTTCAGCCTGAGCGACCTCAGCGGCCTGGCGAATCTCGGCAGCATCGGGGCCTCGCTTGGGATTTGGGACAATGACTCGCTGGCCGATCTCGACGATCTGACGGGCCTGACCCATGTCGCCGCCAGCATCAGCATCAACGGTAACGCGTCGTTGACCAGCATCTCGGGACTGTCCGGGCTCACCGGCTTCACCGCCTCCTTCACGGTTCGAGACAACCCCGTGCTCGGCTCGCTCGACGGGATGCAGGGCACCGCCTCACTGGCCGGTCTCGTCATCGACAACAATGACTCGCTGACCAACCTCGATGGGCTCTCGGGGCTCACCACCATCGGCAACGGAATCTCGTCGTTGTTCATCGACGACAACGCCGTCCTGGCGGATCTCGACGGTCTCGCCGACCTGGAGAGCCTCGATGCCGACCTCGAGATCACCGACAATCCGGCTCTCGAACGATGCCTCGGCCTCGTCATCCTGCTCGACGGCGTCGACGACGGCACGCCGGGGCCGGGTCCGGGACCGGCCGGAATTCCCGACGTGAACGGCGATGTGATCCTCAGCGGCAACCTCACCGGCTGCAACTCCCTGAATGAAATCCTCGATCAGGTGATCTTCACCGACCGCTTCGAGTCGGGATCGACTTCGGCCTGGAGCGCCACGACACCGTAGCGCCGCCCGGCGGCTGTGTGACCGGTTGCAAGGGGATAGCGGCCTCTGCGAGCGGCCAAACAGCGGTCGGGCATGCCGTGCGTCACGCCAACGCAAACGTCTCCGACTGGCAGCAGCGGGTCGGCGACCACTCGGCCTCCGCCGGCAACGCCTCGGTCGAGATCGTGTTCGGGGTCTCCGCCACCACGGTCGTCAACCGGCCGGGCTGGTTGGTCGACGACATCGCCATCGAGCACTGCGAGGCTGTGTCGGTCGAACTGCAGAGCTTCGGCATTGAGTAGACCGGAGGGAGCCGCCGCGACCGAGCCGGCCGAAAGGCGCCAGCCAGGAAAGCAGAAAGGCGCCATGCGGATCCGGCGCCGATTTATCTCTCGAGCACCTTGACCGAGCACCGGCGCAATGCGGCGGCTCGAGTCGATCATCCGCTTTGTTGCCATCGCTGTCGAGCTGGTCCGGATTAGCCGTCAGCGGACAGTTGTCGAGGAGCTCTCCAGCTGCCGGCGAACCTCGTTCATTCGGGCCTCGTGCCGTTCAGGGGTGGCGCCTATTCCTGACAACGGC
>CAZXMW010000085.1:0-12709 GCA_964641415.1 uncultured Thermoanaerobaculia bacterium
TCGGCCAAAACATGCTTGATTCAGTCAAACCTGACCTAACCGGAGACGCAGGTTTCATTTTATAGGCAACGCGAAGCGACCCGATCGCCTTCCCTCTCCCACCGGTGATCTCGCTCATGCGCGAGATTCCGAATCCGAACCTCGGGCCCGGCGAAGCTCGTCCGATGCCCGATCGGACACGCTGCTACACGAGCTCGCGGACGTACTTCTCGCGCGCCAGCCTCCAGAAGACCACCAGGAAGGCGGTCAGCGGGATCGCCAGGATCATGCCGGAAATTCCGCCGAGGGCCGAACCCCAGAAGAAGATCGCGATGATGATCACCATCGGGTGGAGACCGGTCCGGTCGCCCATGATCTTGGGTGTCAGCAGGTAGCCCTCGATGGCCTGGACCGCGGCAACCACGGCGAGAACGGCGACGAGTCGAACGATGCCGCCGTCGGACTGGAAAAAGGCGATGGGCAACGCGGTGGCGAGACCGACCATGTTTCCCAGGTATGGAATGATGTTGAGAAAGCCGAGGGCGATGCCGATGACCGCTCCGTACTTCAAACCGACCGCCGTGAATCCGATGGCGAACAGGGCGCCCTGGATCGACGCGATAACCAGCTGGCCGCGGAAGAATGCGACGACGATGTTCACGAACTCGCCGAGCAGGTAGACGATGTCCTCGCGGGTTTCCTTTTTCAAAAACGGCAGGTACCGTTCGAACCTGTCGGTTCTCGGCGTGTCCGCCATGAGGAAGAAAGAGAAGTAGATCGGGAACACCGCCCAGCTGATCAGCCCGACCACCCAGGACACCAGTCCAGCGCCGGCCGACCAGGCCTGACGGCCGACGGAGCTCAGACCTTCGATCAGTTGCGACTGCTGGCTTTCAATGCCGGATGCAATTTCCTGCGCATACCGGTTGTCACGAATAAACTGATTGACAACTGGAGCATTGGTCTTCACCCATTCAATCACGTTTTTCCACCAGTTCGGAACGGCCCTGGCGATCTCCGTCGCCTGGTCGACCAGGACCGACCCGAAGAAGAAGCCGATTCCACCGAGCGGGATGATCACCGCCAGGAAGACGAGCACCAAGGCGACGATCTTGCCGGTGCGGAGCGTGTTCCGCAGCCAGTCGTAGAACGGTTTGAAGACCAGTGCCGCCACGGCCGCCACCGCGAGCGGCAGAAAGACGTTCGCGAAGCGGTTGACGAAGGCGCCGATCACCCAGCAGACCAATGCGACGGCGGCCATGATGACGACCGCCGAAACGATGGTCACCGCGGCGGCGGCGGTGGCCTGCTGTCGCTCGCTCAGCTCGAGTGCCATGGCGGACCTCCGAGGAACCCACTGATTCTACTTCGTTCCCGTCCGGAAACGGTGCTTTTTGGCAATCTCGGCGTCAGATGACGAATTTCCTTGTGCGGCGTACAGAAGTACGCCTCCGCGTACATTCTGATCTTCCTTGACCTTGCACAAAAACCCCTCGTTTCCGAATCGAGAACTGCGAAGTCCCCATCGGGGTTTCCGGATGGGAACTACTTCAGCTCGACCGCCGGCGACACCGGTTCACAAGACGAAGAAACCCCGCCGAGAGGACCGGATTCTCGGCGGGGGAGGGAGCGGAGGGGAAGGGTAATGACCGCTCCTGTGCAGGTGGGAAGAGTGTGCTTTCTTGACGTGAACATGTCGTGAGACGGGTGTGAAGCCGAAGGAAAAGTCGCGCTGGTTCAGTGCCGCCGGCGTTCGCGGCCTGACGCGGCCGCCGATCACTTCGCGGTCCCGCCCTCGAGCATGGCCGCCATCTCGTTCTGAAACGCCTCGATCACGCGCGCAGGATCGGGCACCAGCCCGATATCGCTGACGACACCGAGACGGACCTGACCGGCATAGCTCAGGATGCTCACGCCGAGCCCGAGGTGGGCCGCCTGCGGCACCCAGAACATCATGCTGCGCACCGCCTTTCCGGCAAGGTAGAGCTCCTCCCTCGGCCCGGGCACGTTGGTCATCACCGCGGTCGCCTTGGAGCCGAAAAACCTGACCGCCTGGCTCTCCACCGACACGCTTGCCGTTCCGAGGGCGTTGAGCACGGCATAGGTGGCGATGGCCTCGGTGCTGTTCTTGATCGCGTCCATACGGGCCTTCAGCTCGCGCAGGCGCCGCATCCGGTCGGTCATGCCCACGGGCAGAGCCAGGAAGACCAGCCCGAACCGGTTGCCGAGCTGCTCGACCGCGTCTACCGGCCGCAGGTTGACCGGAACGATCGCCCGGACGTCGAGATGGACCGGAACAGCCTCGCCGCGGGTCAGAAGATACCGCCGCAGCGCACCGGAGACACCCGACAGCAGGACGTCGTTGATGGTCGCGTCGACCGATTTGCTGTACGCCCTGACGTCGTCGAAAGCGAGAATCTCCGACCAGGCGCAGCGCTTGGCGGTGCCGAGCCGACCCTTGAAGGCGGTGTCGGGATCCGACGACATCAGGGCGAGCCGCCCCAGCACCCCGCCGGCCTTGGCGCCCTCCTCGGCCATGGCTGCAGCGCGAGACGGGTCGAGCATGGTCTCGACCGTGCCCTCGACGACCTTTCCGGTAGCTTTGCGCACTGAGTACAGGGCATCGTTGACGACCTCGGGCAACCACAGACCGCCGCCGAGCGGACGTCGCCGCCGTCTGGTCCGACGCACCGTGGCTGAACCTGAGGGTGAGTCGTCGGTCATTCCGAGCAGGACACGGACGAGCGCGATGCCGTCGGCGATGCAGTGGTGGATGCGGGCAACCACTGCTGAACCGCCGCGGTAGTTCTCGATGTACTGGAACTGCCAGAGCGGCTTGGTCGGGTCGAGCGGTGTCGACATCAACGTGCTGACCATCTCCTGCAGCTCCTCCTGCCCGCCGGGGTCGGGCAGGGCGATCCGCTGCAGGTGGGAGCGGAGATTGAAGTACTCGTCCTCGACCCAGCGTGGTCCGGCCATCAGCAGCGCCGGTTCGACCACGCGTTGACGAAAGCGATCATAGCCGAGGAGCCGGTCCTCGATCAGCTCCTTGAGCTTGGCGAAGTCCAATTTGTCGGAGAAGGACAGCACCCCGGTGATGATCATCAGGTTGGTGCGGTCCTCCATGTGGAGCCACGCGGCATCGACGTTCGACATCGCCTCGCCTGGAAGCAGGCCCATCCGTCCTCCTCGAGATTCACCAGCCGCGGTCAGTGCTGATCGAACTCTATCACCTCACGGGTCGCGAAGGCGGACCCGGCGGCAGAATCCCGCATCGGGAACGGACGCGGACCCGGTCCCTACGGCGCGGCGCGGCCCTCTGGGGTGAGGCCGAGGGAGATCTTCGGCTCAGGCGGCTTGAGGTAGCGGGCGAGAAAGGCGTAGATCTCGCGCCGGGCGGCCCATGCCTCGGGGGTGTCGAGGCGGTCGAAGCTGTGGCCTCCGGGAACGTCGTAGATCTCGGCCTCGAAGTCCTTACCTGCGGCCTTCAGCGCCTCGATGAGGTGCTCGACCTCGATGACGTTGACGTCCTCGTCGTGCGGGTTGGTGTGGATCCGCAGCGGCCGGGTCAGCTTGTCGACGTTGTACACCGGCGACCGGCGCTTGTACTCGGCCATGTTGGACTCGACATCCTCGCCGATGTGAAAGTCCGCCTCGTAGAGATCGCGGTAGTCCTGGCCGAGGTAGCCCATCCGCATGATCAAATTGGACACCGGAACGCCGGCGAAGCCGCACCTGTAGGAGTCGGGATGGTCGAAGAGGCTCATCAGGGTGATCAGCCCGCCGTGGCTCCAACCGAGGATGCCGACCCGATCGGCGTCGACTCGCGGGTGGTTGGCGACCGCCCAGTCGCGCGCGGCGAGGGCGTCGCCGACCTCGCGGCCGCCGTAGTCGATGGTCTCATAAAAGCCCCTGCCGTAACCGGTAGAGCCGCGGTACTCGGGGGCGATGACGATGTAGCCCTGGGAGGCGAGCTCCCGAACGATGTGCCCGTAGTAGGTGGTGAAGTCGGCGTGGACGCCGCCGTGGGGCAGGACCAGGAGGGGGAGTTTGCCGGCGCCGTCGTGCGCCTTCGGGGTGAACAGGTAGGCGTAGAACTTGACCGGGTTGCCGGCGCCGATCCCGTTGGGATTGTTCTCACGCCACTTGGGCGGGCCGTAGATCCGGACCTTCTCGATCACCGCAACGTCGCCGACCCGGTCGGTCCACAGGACGTCGTCGATCAGTTTGGCGAGCACGTCCCGTTCGTGGATCGCGCCTCGCAGCCGTCGCTCGAGATCCTCGATGGTCGCGCCCTCGTCGTCTGCGAAGCCGAACATGGCGCCTGCCGCGAGCACCGCTGCGGTCAGGAACAGGATGAGCTTCTTCATGGCGTCCTCCCCGGTGGTGGATTGTACGCTTCTTTCCAATCTCGATCTCGAACCCGATCCCGATCCCGGGTGTCTTCTGCCGGTTTGCTCGAGCGGAAGCGAACAACTCGAGACACGACACGCCGGCCGGAGGCGATTGGCGCCGCGATCAGCGACGTTCAGGCGATCCGGAGCGGGGGATGCGTGGCGCTCGCCGCGAGCGCCACCGCGATTCGTCCGACGAATCGCTACGCGTACAGCTCGAGAAACCTCGCCATCAGACGATCGGCGTCGATGGACGGCCGGAGCCTGCGGATGATCCGCTGGAAGTTGTCGTCATCGCCGACATACGACTCGAGGTAGACCTGGAGCCGTTCGCGAAGCCGTTCCTGGTTGAGTTCGGAGTGGAACTGGGTGCCGTAAACCGGTTTGTCGAGAAAGCGGATCGCCTGATTGCGCGACCGCTCGGTGAAGGCGAGCTCGCACCAGCCGTTGCCGAGCGTCACCGCGCTGTCCTTATGGCCGAGCTGAGCCCAGAACGGATTGTGAGCTCCCTCGAACAACGGGTCGGCGCGTCCGGCGTCCGTGAGCTGAGCGGCGAAGGTGCCGACCTCTTCCTGTGCCGGGTCCTCGACCACCTCGCCGCCGGTGGCCTTGACCATGAACTGGTGCCCCCAGCACGAGCCGAAGAGCGGGCGGTCGCGTTCGATGATCTCGCGGACGAGATCGGCCAGGGCCTCGGTGAAGGGATGGTCCTCGGTCACCGAGTAGGCGCCGGCGCCGCCGATGAAGACCGCGTGCGCATCCGCGACGTCTTTCCAGGAGACGAGAGGAGTGTCGACGATGTTGATGAAGGTGAAGTGATTCCGGGCGACCAGACAGCGCTCGATGAAGCACCGTTGCTCGTGGCGCAACGGGATCGGCGCTTCGCGGACCTGAAAAAGGACCAGCCGGAGCCGGGTTCGCGGAGTTGCCATCAGCCCCGCCACCCGTCCTTCCACTCGCGAACCACCCGAAAGACCTCCGAGCCGGGCTCGAGCGGCCGTCCTGCGTGTCGCTCGGCGGCCTCGACCACACGGGGTTCGGAGCAGCGCATGAATGGGTTGGTGGCGAGCTCGGAGGCGATGGTCGAAGGCACGGTCGGCTGACTCTCTGCGCGGGTCGCCTCCGCAGCGGCGAGGCGGTCGGCGAGCACGGCGTTGTCGGGCTCGACCTCGCGGGCGAATCGCAGGTTGGCGATGGTGTACTCGTGGGCGCAGTAGGCATTGGTGTCGGGTGGCAGGCCGGCGAGAGTCGTCAGCGATCCGTGGAGCTCGTCGAAGGTGCCGCCGAGCACTCGGCCGCAACCGCCGGCGAAGAGGGTGTCTCCGACGAGGGCGAGGCCAGAGCCGATGAACCCGAGGTGGGAGGCGGTGTGGCCGGGGAGGTGGACGACGTCGAGGGTCAGGTCGAGGTCCGGCAACTCGACGGTGTCTCCGTGTTCGACCGGATGGTCGACGCCCGGGACCCGGTCCGTTGCGGCGCCGAAGACGGCCGGGCCAAAGCCGGCAAGCACGTCGGTCAGGCCACCGATGTGGTCGTGGTGGTGGTGGGTGACGAGCACAGCCGCGACCTCGAACCCGCGAGCGGTCAACGCATCGATCACCGGAGGGCCGTCGCCGGGGTCGACCACGGTGACCCGCCTCGATCCCTCGCGCTCGAGCACCCACACGTAGTTGTCGTCGAAGATCGGAATCGGCCAGATCTGAAGCATCTCCAGATCCTGGCAGCGAACCGGTTTGGCGTCAACACGCGAGATTCTCTTTCAATTCTGCCCGTCGGTGACGTCGGCGACACCGGCGGGCGGAATTGAACCCGCGGCAAGATCTGGCTCGGCGAACCGTGATTCGATAGGATCGTGTTCATGAAGACTCGCTACCTCATCGTCGCCGATGCTCTCGATCGTCTCAACCCGGTCTTCGACCTCGGGGTGTGCGTCAGCGTCGAGCTTCTCGCTCGCGGGATCCAGGTCGACTACCTCGACCTGTATGCCAGCGATGTAGGACAGACAACCGACGACTATCTGGCATCGTTGCCGGTGCGCACCGTCTCCTCGGCCGATCCCGACCGCCGTGAGTTCTGGGAGCTCGGGCAGGTGCACCGAACGTCGATCACCGACTACCGGGTCGTACTGCACCGAACCGACCCGCCGGTCAACGAGCGCTTCATCCGATACGCGCGGCATTTCGAGGCCGCTTCTCAGCAGGTACTCCAGATCAATCGGCCGCCGGCGACCTATCAACTGTCAGAGCACACGATCCACCTGCGCTATCCGGAGTACGCGGCGCCGACCGAGATCGCGGCGAGCCCGGAGGCGCTGGTTGCCGCGGTTCGGGCTCAGCGGGGCGAGGCGGTGGTCAAGCCCAAGAGCACCTACTGCGGCATCGGTATCGATTTCGTGCCGGCGGACGCCGACGAGGACGCGGTGCACCGGTACTGGCGGGAGTGGGGGCCCGAGGTCATCGTCCAGCCATATCTCGAAGCCATCGAATCGAGCGGTGACCTGAGGATCCTGACCCTCGAAAAGCGGGTGCTCGGCTCGGTGCTCCGAGTGCCGGCGGAGGGGTCACGGTTGGCCAACCTGCACCAGGGGGCGACGGCGGCTGCGCTGCCGCCCACGGGGCGCCAGCTCGAGGCGTGCCGGGTCGTGGCCGAGGACCTCAATCCGCTCGGGCTGCACCTGCTCGGGCTGGATTTCATCGGCGAGTTTCTCACCGAAATCAACATCACGTCGCCGACCACCATCGTCCAGATCAACCAGGTCAACGGCATCCGAGCTGATCGCGATCTTGTCGACGAGCTCGAACGGATGTGGCGCGAGCGCGCCGGTGGCTGACCGTCCCGACAACCCCAAGGCGCGGAGAAACCGAGTCATCTGCCGAGGCGCCGTAGTCCCGGAGGGCTGGGTCGTGGTCGGTGAGCACTCGAGCCCGGCGTGCGATGGCGACGGCGCCAACGCCATCGTGATCAAGCGTCCTGGACGGCGCGAGGTGGTGACCGCCGACTCGCCGGTTCCCGACGGCTACCGCAGGGCACGGCCGGCCGAGTGTGACGGCGCCGACGGCTGGCTGATCGAGCGCGCGGACGAGAAATAGCCGTCAATCGGCGGTATCGCCGCCCTTCGGATTCGTCTTGGCCATGGCGTCGAGCTTCGCCTTCGAGTTGCGGAGCTCGGAAACGGCGAGGAACTCGGCGAGGCGCTTCTGGTCTGTGCCCTGGAACGACGTGAACCTGATGCCCAGGCCGTCGACCCGCTCGGTCGGCTTTTTCGTGCGGCGGCTGATCTCGCCGGATCCGCGGATCGGGTCGGCGCCGCCGGGCAGGCCGATCTCGAAGTCGATCTTCGCACCCTGGGGATAGTGGCCGAAACCACGAATCAGAACGCCGCTCATCGACAGATTCTGGGTCTGACAGAACGACTGGATCGGCTTGCCCTCGACGTGGATCTTGATCCGGGCGTTGGCGGTGACTGGCACCCGGGGCGCGACGCCAATGAGCTGGGACACCGCATCCTGAAGCCGGGACGACACCTCGCGCTCGCCGATCACCTTGTTGGCGCCGCGGCCGACGAAGCTCTCGGCGAGCTCGTGCTGCTCGATTGACGAAATGACCACGACGCCGGCATGGTGGCAGGCCGAGCCGCGGGTGCGCAACGCTTTGAAAAACGGTTCCATGGCGCCGCGCTGAATCGAGAACCCGACGATCACGACGTCGAACGGCGTGATCTGCACCAGATCGGCGAGGGAGCTGTCCCACGGCGCGCGGTGGATGTCGAACCCCAGAGGCGAGAGCACGTTGCAGATGGCGTTGTAGACCGGATCGTCGATCCGAGTCACCAGGATCTGACCGCGGGAGATCGTGTTCATCACGAAATCGAGTGTACCCCAGCCCGCGACCCGAGCCACGGCGGTCGTCCTCGATCGGAGTCAGCGGCCACGATCCACCGGAACTGCCGGAATGTAGGTCGGGTCGCCGGTGCCGTCGTCGACCACCGAGGCGTGGACGAAGATCGACGTCGTCACACCGGGGCAGGCGATCTCGATCCAGGCCTCGCCGGCGAGGTGGAACCCGTCGCCGAGGATGCGCTCGATCTGGAGCAGCCCCGCGGCCGGAATCTCGACGACCTTGGTGCCGATGGCGGCGCCGTCGCTGGCAAACAGGTCGACCCGGCACACGGTGCCGGTCGGAGCTGTCGAGGTCAGACCGAGGTTGGTCCGGAAGCCGTCCGCCGAGCTCAATCCACCGATGACAAGCGTATCGTCGGGTCCGCCGGCGTCGGTCAGGGGAAACGCGGGAATGAGCTGACCGTAGCTCCCGTCGGGATCGTCGTTGAACGTCCTGCTGGCGGCAAACACGCCGACGCCGGACGACGTGATCCGAAGCCATCCCTTGCCCGTGGACCCGAACAGCCCGCCGACCACGTCGTCGAAGTGGAGGGTGGCCCCGGGAACGAACTCCATCGGTAAGCTGGCGACGCTCGGGCCGGCCTCCGGGGTGTACTCGATGGTCACCGACCGCGGCTCGGCGGCGGTGTTGACCACCGACAGCTGGGACCGCCACCGGGTACCGCCGACACCGGGATTGGCTGCGACGATGGGGACGACCCAATCGACTCCGGCGCTGTCGGAGCCGATCACCTGCGGCAGCACCAGCGTCGGGTCGTCGGTGGCGTCGTCCACCACCGAGGCGTAAGCCAGGTAGCGGGCGTCGGGCTCGACCGCGGTGACGGTGGCGGAGCCGCCCCGGACCACCGCGCCAGTGAGCTTCGAAATGACGGCCACCTGCTGGGCGAAGGCGCCGGGCTGGGCGGTGAGCCGGCGGCTGCCGATGACCGCGCCGTCGGCGTCGAGGAAGGTCGCGTCGACCTGGACCGGATCGACGCCGAGATTGAGCACGCCGAGATTGGTTCGGAAACCGCCGTTGCCGGCGAGACCGACGAGCACGGCCCGGTCGCCGCCGGTCAGAGCGTCGTCGTGATCCACGGCGCCGATGAACTGGCCGTAGGTTCCGCCCGGGCCGGATGCGAAGGTCCTCGACACGGCGACGAGGCGTTCCGAGGTCGTCTGCAGGTTGACGCCGCCGGTTCCGGTCGCGCCGACGGCCGCCACCAGGTTGTCGATCACACGCTGCGAGCGGGGCGGAATCTCGAGACCGAAATCGGGCCGGGAGGCGGTGCGCTGGGCGCCGGGGCGGAACACCAGGTCGGTGAGCACCGTCTCGTCTGTCGGGTTGACGAGGAAGGCTCGAGTCGACCACCGCGAACCGCCGATGCCGGCGCCGTCGGCAGCTGCCGGAAAGCTCATCCGGGCCGTCGGATCGTCGGTGACGTGGGCCCGCAGCGGAATCCGCGCCACCGGTACTGCCGGGTCGTCGCTGTGGACGGTGAGGTGGGACTGGTAGGTCCCGTGCCCCCCCTGCAGACCGATCTCGATCGGCAGCGCCGACCCGGGCGGGATCTGGGCCGGCAGGCTGATGGTCTCGACGAGGCGGTAGGGGACCGGCAGATCGATCACCGACACCGACAGCGGCTCGCCGCCGGTGTTGGTGATCGACAGGGCTGCCGTCGTGGCGTCGTCACCGATGCCGAGCGACAGCGCCGACGGGTCGAAACCGATTCGAGGTGCGGCCTCGCCGACGCCGGTCAGACGCACTGTCTTGAGCGGGCTGTCGGGGTCACCGGTGTGAAACACCACCGATCCGTCGACGTCGCCGACGCCGGTCGGGTGAAAGCGGAGCTGGACCCGGTTGGCGCTGCCCGGGGCGAGCACCGGCGGAATCGAGGAAGCGAGGAAGAAGCCGTCGCCGGTGACGGCGACCTCGACCGCGAGCGGCTGCCCGCCGAGGTTGAGCGCGTCGAAGCCGGCCTCGGCCGTACCGCCGACCCGTGTCCGGCCGAGCGACATCGAGGACGGGACCGCGAGCAGGGCATCGTCGTACAGGGTGCCGGCGCCGGCGACGTAGACGTAGACGGCGCCGCCGCGGTCCGGGTCGTTGCTCTGGATGTAGAAGACGTCGGTCTGACGGCCGTGACCGCTCGGGTCGAAGACGATTTCGACGGTCTCGGAGGCGCCGGGTGCGATGGTCAGCGGAAACTGCGGCTGCTCGGCGAGGGAGAAGGCGGCGCCGTTCTGGGGCCAGATGCCGTCGACGACGAGGTCGGCGCCGCCGGTGTTGGTGATCGGGAGGCTCTTGGTCGCCTGCCCGCTGCCGACGACGAGCCCGAAGTCATAACCGTCGGGAAAGTCGGGGCCGAGCTCGAGATCGGGCTCGGAGACGTGGGCGATCTCGGCGAGCACACGGCTGTCGGGGTCGATCACGACACCGGCAGCAACGGCGGACAGCGGAATCGTGACGGTCTGCTCGGACTCTGCCTCGAACCAGACCCGGTGATCCTCGGCGCCGGCGGTGGTGGTGACACGGATGTCCATGGGCATCCGGAACAGTCCGGTGTTGGTCTGGACCTGGCGCACCGTGAGCTCGACGGCGGGACCGGCGACGTTGCTCCAGGAGTAGACGTAGCGGGGCCGGTAGAGGCCGTAGACCCACTGGTCGAAGAACCAGTCGAGATCCTCGCCCGATGCGGTCTCCATGGCAAGCTTGAGGTCGCCGGTGGTCGCGGTGGCGCCGGCGCCGGCGGCGCGGTACGAGGCCACGGCGTCGAAGAAGGCGTCGTCGCCGATCACGTGGCGCAGCATCCAGACCACCCACGAACCCTTGGCGTAGATGGTCCACGAGAACGGGACCGGGTTGTCGTAGACCGGGCCCGAGAACCAGCCGCGCCAGTCCTCGTCCTCGAGGTACCCGGCGAGGACGTCCGGGCCCTTGTGCTCGGCCCACAGCCACTCGGTGTGGGTGGCGAAGCCCTCGTTGAGCCAGATGTCGCGCCAGTCGTCCATGGTCACCCAGTCGCCCCACCACTGGTGGCCGAGCTCGTGGACGTTGAGCCACTCCATCCACGGGTCGCCGACCTGGTAGACCGACAGCGTGGTCACGGTCTGGTGCTCCATGCCGCCGCCGAAGAACACGGTCGCATTGCCGTACTTGTCGTCGAGGAACGGGTACTCGCCCCAGTGCGAAGCCATGACCTCGATCTGGGGCACGGTGACGGCGAGATCGGCCTCGGCCTGGTCTGCAACCTGGGGCATGGCCCACAGGCCGACCGGCATGGTGGTCGAGCCGTCGAGGGCGGTGTAGGTGTCCTCGGTGTGGACGAAGTCGGAGATGTGCATGGCCACGAGGTAGGTCGAGATCGGGTAGTGGGAGATCCAACGGCTGGTCGAGGTGCCGTCTCCATTGTCGATCCGGGAGCTCTCGGTGCCGTTGGCGGCGACGTCGAGGTCGCCGGGCACGGTCACCCGCAGGGTCACAGTGGCCTTGTCGTCGGGCCGGTCGTGGCACGGCCACCAGACCCGCGCGCCGTACGGCTGGGCGAAGGTGTGGATCACCGGAGTGCCGCCACTCGAGTACCAGTTGACCCCGGTGGCGCCGATCAGCCCGCTGCGGGACGCCCGGCCGCCGTACGTGATCTGAAGATGAAGGTGCTGGCCGGCTGCGAGCGGACCCGATGGCGTGATCGTCAGGATGTCGTCGCGGTGCTCGAACCCGAGCTCGGTCGGCGTGTCGTAGGTGAAGGGCTCGGCGGCGACCTGGATGACCGACAGAATGCGGAGGCCGAGGTCGGCGTCGAGCTCGACGACGGACAGGCCGTCGACGAGGGCCTCGAGCGCCACGGTGACCGAGCCCGACAGGACCTTGAGCTGCGGATCGACGTGAACATCGATCTCGTAGGAGGCGACGTCGAAGGTCAGCGGCGGCCGGTCCTCGGCCCAGCTCTTGGCATCGATCCCGTACAGGGACCGTGCGGCGTTGTAGGCAGCCCGCTTGCTCGCCGCCTCCTCGAGCTGGTGGCGGACCGACGGAGGCGGGTCGAAGACCCCGTCCGGCGGCCCTGCGGGGGCGCCCGATCCGATGGTGGTCGCGGCGAGAAGCACGGTCAGTATCGTCGAGGTCATCGATCCTCCAACGGGTCATTGTACGCGTCCCCGTCCCGACCATCTCCCGGGTGTTGAACCGCGAAGGCGCAACGAACGCCAGGAAATCGCCACCATCGCAATTCAATCGCAGAGGCGCAGAGCCATTCCATCCATCACAGCCATCACAGGAACCAACGCAAAGGACGAAGAGAATGCGAAGCACCACTGCCATCGCAGATCAACGCAAAGGCACAGGGGCGCTGAACCATCGCAGGGTCGAAGGTCTGCACCGGCGGCGACCGTTGGCGTGAGGAACTTGAATATTTTTCGCTGACCCCTTGACTTTCTCCCCCCCCCCCCCCCCCCCCC
>CAZXMW010000086.1:0-12543 GCA_964641415.1 uncultured Thermoanaerobaculia bacterium
CCCATCAACGAGCGTAACCGCTCATCGAAGGGGGAGCCTTCTAGAGGATTCTCAGAAGACGCAACGAAGTCGAACGAGCTTTCTCCGCCACCGATCCCGGCAGCAATCGGTACCGATCCCGATCTGATTCGATCTACAGAGTGACTTCACCGTGACACAATGGGGGAACTCGTCACCCCGTCTTGCTTTTTTCGGGGAGACCGAACCGAGCCGAAGGGACGACCCACCGCCCATGACCAAGCCCACCGCCGCGTTTCTGATCCCGATTCTGTTGCTCAGCCTCGTCGCCTGCTCGCGCGGCAGCGAGGACGAACGAACATGGGCAGAAGGGGCGGCCAACCCCGAGGATCGCCCCGAGGAAGCGGTCCCCGTCGAGATCGTCGCCCTCGGTCGCGGCACCATCGAGTCGGCACTGCGTTTCTCAGCAACCCTCGAGGCCGAGCGCGACGTCCGCGTCTTCGCCGAGGCCCAGCGCCGGGTGGTCGAGCTGCGGGTCGAGGAGGGCGACTCCGTCACCGCCCGCGCCCTGCTTGTCCGTCTGCAGGACGACGAGCAGCAGAGCGCGCTCGCCAAGGCGGAGGTCGAGCTCCGCCAGGCAAAGCGCGAGTACGACCGTCAGAAGAGCCTGTACGACCGCGAGCTGGTCTCGGAGCAGGTCTACAACGATGCCGCTCTGATCTACGACCAGGCCGAGATCGCCATGGCCGACGCCCGACGCAATCTCACCTACACCGAGGTTCGAGCGCCGTTCGCCGGGATCGTCACCGAGCGGCTGGTCAATGTCGGCGACTACGTCACGCTCAACCAGCCGCTGTTCAGGATCGTCGACTTCGACTCCATCGTGGCGAGAATCTATGTTCCGGAGAAAGAGCTGCCGTTTCTGGCCACGGGTCTCGACGCCCGGCTCACCGCCGAGGCCATCGGCGGCGCGAGCTTCGTGGGCACGGTGGACCGCATCTCGCCCGTCGTCGATCCCGGTACCGGCACGGTCAAGGTCACGGTGGCCACCCCGCGTCAGGAAGGTCTGCGGCCCGGGATGTACGTCGAGGTCGAGCTGGTGACGGCGGTGCACGAGGACGCGCTGCTGGTGCCGAAGCGGGCCATCGTCTACGACAACGACCAGCTCTTCGTCTTCCGTCTCGGCGACGAGCGCCGGGTCGAGCGGATCAAGGTCGAACCGGTGCTCGAGGACATCGAGCACATCGAGCCCGCCGGCGGCCTCGACGAGGGAGACCAGATCGTGGTGGCGGGCCAGGCGAGCCTCAAGGACGGCGCGCTCGTCCGGTTGCCCGGCGATCCCGATCCCGCTGACGAAACCGACGAAGCCGACGCCAACGACGAGAGCGACGAGGAGACCGGGGACGAGGCCGAGTCGTGATCGCAGAGCGCGAAGCTCCGTCGACGGTGGTCGCCGACCGGTCGTTTCTGGTCGACCGGCCGGTGGCGATCCTCATGGTGTTTCTCGCCACCGTGGTCTTCGGATTCTTCTCGTTCCTCCGGCTCCCGGTCTCGCTGATGCCGGAGCTCAGCTACCCGACCCTGACCGTGCGGACGGAGTACCCGGGCACCGCACCCGAGGAGGTGGAGAACGACGTCAGCCGGCCCATCGAGGAGGCGTTGGGCGTGGTGGGTGGTCTGCGGCGGATCTCGTCGATCAGCCGCGCCGGTGTGTCGGACGTGGTCCTCGAGTTCAGCTGGGGCGTCGAGATGACTGAGGCGATTCAGGACACCCTGGAGAAGCTCGATCTGGTCTTTCTCCCCGACGAGGCCGAGCGGCCGCTGATCCTCCGCTTCGACCCGACCCTCGACCCGGTGCTCGAGCTCAGCCTGTCGGGAGACGGCGTCCAGTTCGAAGGCGAGGAGGGGCTGCGCCGTCTCCGGCGGCTCGCGGAGCTCCAGGTCAAGCGCGCCCTCGAGCCGGTCAAGGGCGTCGCTGCGGTGCGGGTGCGCGGTGGGCTCGAGGAGGAGATCCACGTCCTCATCGACGCCGATCGGTTGCGCCACACGGGTCTGAGCACCGACGACGTCATCCGCCGGCTCGCCGAGGAGAACATCAACGTCGCCGGCGGGACGCTGCGCGAGGGCCGGACCGAGTACATGGTGCGCACCCTCAACGAGTACACCGATCTCAACCAGATCGGCGACACCATCGTCGCCTTCACCGACGGCCGCCAGGTGCGCATCCGCGATCTCGGCGAGGTGGTCTGGGCCAACAGCGAACGCCAGATCACGACCCGGACCGATGGTCTCGAGAGCGTCCAGATCGAGGTCTTCAAGGAGGCCGACGCGAACATCGTCGCCCTCGCGGACCGGGTCAGGGCGCGGGTCGGCGAGCTCGATCGCGCGGCCCTCGATGCGACGGATCGGCCGGAGGAGAGGCGGCGGGGCGGCCCGGGCGGCACCGGACGCACCCTCGCCGACGAGCTCTATCTCTCCGAGGGGGCGATCCTCACGCTGGTCGCCGACCGTTCGGTCTTCATCCAGGACAGCATCGACGAGGTCCGCAACGCGGCAATTTTCGGCGGTGTGCTCGCGGTGTTGGTCCTCTTCCTGTTCCTTCGCAACGTCCGCTCGACGACGATCATCGCGATCTCGATCCCGATCTCCATTCTGGTCACCTTCGCCCCGCTCAATCTCTTCGGCGTCAGCCTCAACATCATGTCGCTCGGCGGGCTCGCGCTGGGGATCGGCATGCTGGTGGACTCGTCCATCGTCGTCCTCGAATCCATCTTCCGCTGCAGGGAGGAGGGCGACGATACCCCCACCGCGGCGGTGCGCGGCGTCACCGAGGTGCGGATGGCGGTGATCGCCTCGACCCTGACCTCCATCGCGGTCTTCGCGCCCATGGTCTTCGTCGAGGGCGTGGCGGGTCAGGCATTCGGCGATCTCGGGCTGGCGGTGGTGATCTCGCTGCTGGCGGCACTCGTGGTGGCGCTGGTTTTCATCCCGATGCTGGCGAGCCGCACCGGGCTCGAGCTGGGCGGCGCCGCCGGGAGCCTGTCGATGCTCGCCCCGGTCCGCAGCCTCAGACAGGCGCGCCGGGACTTCAGGCTCATCGATCGGTGGTGGAAGGCGCCGTTGGCGGTGTATCTCGTTCTGCGCGCGATCATCGGCACGATCGTGGAGTGCATCGGCGCCGTCCTGCTGGTCCTGCTCGGGGTGGCTGCAGCCCTCGTGAAATACGTCTTCATCCCGGTCTTCAACCTGATCGTCCGTCTGCTGATGTCGGTGACGAGGTTCACGACCCAACCCCTGCTCGAGTTCCTCAACCGGGTCTACGCCCGAGCGATCCGCTGGGCGCTGCGCCGGCCCGGCGTCGTCGCGGTCGTCGCGCTGGCCACGCTGGCAATCACGGTGTTGACCGCCATGAACCTGCCGAGCGAGCTGCTGCCCGAGGTCCACCAGGGCGAGTTCACCGTCGAGGTGTCGCTGCCGGTGGGAACTCCGCTCGAGCAGACCGAAGAGATCCTCGGTCCGGTCGAAACGGCGATCGTGGCCGAGCGGGACCACATCGAGGCACTGATCGTCACCTTCGGGTTCGACCCGGCGACGTCGCAGCGGTCCGACGAGGGCGAACACTCGGCCAGGTTCAAGCTGATCCTCGACACGTCCGACCCGCGGATCGAGTCCGAGGTCCTCGAGCGGATCCGCGGCCGGCTCGACGAGATCCCCGATCTCGAGTCGCGGATGGTCCGGCCGGTGCTGTTCAGCTTCCGCACGCCGATCGAGGTCGAGATCCACGGCGACAATCTTCTGGAGTTGCGCAGGATGTCCGAGCGCGTGGCGGCGGTGATGGGCGCGTTGCCGGAGCTGGCCGATGTCGAGACCAGCCAGAAGGTGGGCGCCCCGGAGGTCCAGATCGCGTACGACCGCGAGCAGCTCGCGCGCTACGGGCTGAACATCGAGACCGTCGCGGCGCGGGTCCGCGATGCGGTCAAGGGCGCCGAGGCGTCGCTGTACAACCTCGGCGACCGGCGGATTCCCATCGTTGTCCGTTTCCAGGAGGCCGACCGGCGTGAGGTGACCGATGTCGAGGACTTCCTGGTCAACCCCGGCGGCGACCGTCCGATCCCACTCGGAGCGGTCGCCGACGTGACGCTGGCCGAGGGTCCGTCCGAGGTTCGCCGGATCGACGGCCGCCGGGTCGCCGTGCTTTCCGCCAATCTCGGCGCCGGATCGCTGGGCGCCGCGGTGTCGGCGCTCGAGGGGTCCCTGGTCCGAGAGATCGACTGGCCGGCCGAGATGACCTTCTTCATCACGGGGCAGAACCAGGAGTGGGAGCGCAGCCGGGCGAGCCTGCTGCTCGCGCTGTCGCTGTCGGTCTTTCTGGTCTACGTCATCATGGCGGCCCAGTTCGAGTCCCTGATCCAGCCGCTGATCATCATGCTGACCATCCCGCTCGCCTTCTTCGGCACGGTGCTCGCACTCAAGGCGCTCGGGATCTCGTTGTCGGTGGTGGTCTTTCTCGGGATGATCATGCTCGCCGGGATCGTGGTCAACAACGCCATCGTTCTGGTCGACTACATCAACCGGCTCAAACGGCGGGGGATGGACCGGGTCGAGGCGGTGGTCACCGCCGGCGCGGTGCGGCTTCGGCCGATCCTCATGACCACCGCGACCACGGTTCTCGGCCTGCTGCCCATGGCGCTGGGTCTCGGCGACGGCGCCGAGATTCGCACACCGATGGCCATCGCGGTCATCTCCGGTCTCATCGCTTCGACGGCCCTGACCCTGCTCATCATCCCGGCGCTGTACGCGGTGGTGGACGGGTTCCGCGACCGGGTGCTCGCTCGGGTGCAGGCGGTCCGCCCCCGCGAGGAGACCCTGTGACCGGCGACAAGCACCACTTCGAGGAGACGCTGCCACGGTTTTCGCTCAACCGGCGGATCGGAGTGCTCGTGCTGCTGGCGTCGATGGTCGTCGTCGGGCTGGTCTCGGCGCTCGGCATCCCGCTCGAGCTCATCCCCTCCGGCTTTTCGCCGCCGTTCCTCGCGGTCAACGTCCCGTGGCGGGATGCGCCGGCACAGGAGGTGCTCGAGAAGGTCGTCATGCCCCTCGAGGACGAGCTCAGCACAGTCCGAGGGCTGGAGTCGCTCTTCTCTTTCTCCACCACCGGCTTCGGCCGCTGCTTCATGAACTTCAAGAGCGGCACCGACATGGCTGTCGCCTACCGCGAGGTCCGCGACCGGATCGAGCGCGCCCGCGCGCTGCTGCCGGAGGACGCCGACCGCATCTACATCCGCAAGGATGACCACGCCGCGATCCCGGTCTTCGTGGTCGGGCTCGCCATGGACCCGGGGCTGAGCGATCCCTACACCCTGGTCCAGAAGCAGATCGTCGTCCGTCTTCAGCGGCTCGACGGGGTCGCCTCGGTGGAGGTCAACGGGCTGCTCGAGAAGGAGATCTTCATCGAGCTCGACCGCGAGCGCACCGAGGCTGCCGGGCTCAACATCTACGCGTTGGCGCAGGAGCTCGGCCGCGACAACTTCACGATGGCGTCAGGCGATGTCCGCACCGGCGGCCGCAAGCTGCTGCTGCGCTCGGTGGCGCGCTACTCGAGCCTCGAGGAGATCGAGAACCGGATGGTGGCACCGAAAGTCCGGCTCAAGGACATCGGCTCGGTGAGCTACAAACCGCCGGAGGCGCGGTTCAAGGTACGGGCGAACTCCCGGCCGGCGGTGGCGCTGGTGGTGCTCAAGGAGGGCGATGCGAACACGCTCGAGGTCGCTCGCGCCATCCGTGACGAGCTCCGCGGGATGCAGGACAACCCCGCGCTGCAGAGCATCTTCTTGGTGCCGCTCTTCGACCAGGGGCGCGTCATCACCGAGAGCCTCGACACGCTGCTTTCAAGCGGCAAGATCGGCGGCATCTTCGCCATCGTCGTGCTCTACTTCTTCCTGCGTCGGTTGCGGATGACGCTGATCATCACCCTGGCGATCCCGCTGAGCCTGCTCATCGCGCTGACCGCCATGTTCTTCGCCGACGAGTCGCTCAACATCCTGTCGCTGCTCGCGCTGATGATCTCGGTCGGGCTGCTCGTCGACAACTCGGTGGTGGTGGCCGAGAACATCCACCGGCTTCACCGCGCCGGACTGCCGCGCCGTGAGGCCGCGATCCGCGGCACCGCCGAGATCGCCCTCGCGGTGACCATGGCGACGCTGACCACGGTGGTGGTCTTCCTGCCGGTGTCACTGGTCGGCGGCCAGGCGCAGTTCTTCCTGCTGCGGCTGTCGATCCCGATCTCCGTTGCGCTGCTCGCGTCGCTGGTGGTGGCCGGGGTCTTTGTCCCGCTGAGCGTCTATCTGACGCTCTCCAACGGCAACGGCGACGGCCGCGAGGCCTTCTTTCGACCCGCCTACCGGCGCTTCGTCGCCTTCATGGAGCGGCTCTACGCCGTCAGCTTCGGCCAGCTCAATCACCTGTACGGCCGGCTGCTCGGTGTCTTCCTCCGGCGGCGACTCGATCTCGTCATCCTGGTCGGCGCCGTCTTCGCCGTGACCGTTGCCCTCCCGATGCAGAACGTGAAGTTCGTCGAGGTCCAGGAGGAGGAGCGCGGCGGCTTCGAGATCGAGGTCCGGCTGCCGCGCAGCACCACCCTCGAGGAGGCCGAGGAGTTCTTCCTCCGGTGCGAGAAGATCATCGAGGGCTCGGCCGAGGAGCTCGGGCTCTCCGGCTGGTTCCTCTTCCACCGCGAGACCTTCGGCGAGCTCCAGGGCTTTTTCAACAACCCGCGGACCACCGATCTGAGCCCGCGGGAGGTCACCGAGATCGTCCTCGAGCGGCTGCCGGAGCGCCCCGGAGTGACCTACTACACCGGCCAGGAGTCCGAGTCGGAGGAAACCGGCGAGCAGGTCCAGGTGGTCAGTCTGTTCGGCGACGATGCCGGGCAGATCGAGGAGACCGCCGCGGATCTCGAGCCGCTCTTCACCGCGATCCCGGGCGTGCTCGGAGTCAAGGCGACCGGCGATCCGGCGCCGTCGGAGCTCGGCCTCGTGGTCAACCGCGAGCGCGCGCAGCAGCAGAACATCAACCCGATGGTCGTCGCCGGGATGGTGGGCTACGCGCTGCGCGGCCAGCAGCTCAACCGCTACCGCACCGACGGCAACGACATCCCGGTGCGGATCCGTTTCCTCGAGTCGGACCGCAAGACGCTGAGCCAGCTCAAGAGCTTCTACCTGCCCACCGGAACCGGCGGGTTCGTCCCGTTGTCGTCGATCACCGACACCACCTACCTCAAGACCGCACGGCGGATCTTCCGGCGCGACAAGCAGACGTCACACACCATCACCCTCGAGCTCGAGCAGGGCGCCGAGGACGAGGCCCGCAAGCGGATCAACGCGCTGACCAGGGTCATCGATCTGCCCGAGGGCGTCCGCTTCGGCCAGCCGCCGCGCGCCGACAGCGCTGAGGAGGATCTCCGGGGGCTCATGCTGGCGGCGGGATTATCGGTCATCTTCATCTATCTGCTGATGGGTTTTCTCTTCGAGAGCTTCACGCTGCCACTGTCGATCATTCTCACCATTCCGCTTGCCGGGCTCGGGGTCTACTGGACCCACTTCGCCTTCGGCTACAACCTCGACTTCCTCGGCGGGGTCGGGTTGGTGCTGCTCATCGGCGTCGTCGTCAACAACGGCATCGTCCTGGTGGACTACATCAACCGGCTGCGGAGGGCCGGGATGGAGCGCACCGAGGCGTTGCTGACCGCCGCCGAGCGGCGCTTCCGGCCGATCATGATGACCGCGATGACCACGATCTGCGGGATGATCCCAGTGACGCTCTCAGGGACCAACTCCATCGGGTTGAGCTACACCAGCTTCGGCCTCACCCTCATCGGCGGGCTCACCACGGCGACGGTGCTGACCCTGCTGGTGGTGCCCGTCTTCTACACGCTCATCGACGATCTCGGCGCCGCCGTCCCGGCGTTCCTCAACGCGCTCGGGAATCGGCGCACGAGGTTCTCGGAGCCGACTCACGCCGGGCCGACATGATGAGCGTCGGCCGGTGACCGTCCTTCTCACGGAACGGTCGATGTCCAGTGCGACGTATCGCCCGTTTCGAACCCGTCGATGAAGACGATCGTCATCGTGTCGAAGAACGAAGCGGTCGCGGACCTGTCGGCCAGCATCTCGACATAGGTCACCTGGGAGAGCGGATCGGAGACATCCCCTGTCCACTCGACAAAGGTCCAACCCGGGTCGGGGATCTCCTCCACGGGAATCGTCGAGCAGACCGGGAACTCGTGGTCGCCGACCGCCGGGCCGGTGCTGCCCCCTCGACGACGGCCATGGTCAACGTGTAGGTGTCCCGCCGCGCTCGTAGGCGCCCACTGCCAACCAGTTCGCCGGTCGACGCCAGCCGATGAGGCTCACCGGATCGGTGGTTCAAGAACGAAAAGGCCGGCTGACGCCGGCCTTTTCGCTTTGTTAACTTTGTTTCTCCTGGCACGGATGTTGGGCACGGATGTTGTGGTCGCCAGAGCCGCGACGTCCGGCCATGTCAGGGCCACCCACGACGCCGCCGCGCCGAGCGCGATCAGCAGAGCGATGAGCGTCCGTCGCAGCCACCGGCCGAGCTCCGTCCTTCTCTTCCTCGCCACGGCATCAGTGGAGCGTCCCGTCCCGATCGTGCCGGCTCTGGGTATCGTCGGCTCGAGGAGCCGGCCCTGTGCTAGACTCCGCAGATACTTTCCACAGGGGGGATCTCATGCGTGACATTCGACTGATCGTTCTCATCGCTTTCGTCATCGGCGCCATCGCCGTGGTCTCCGGCTGCAGCCAGGAGCAGCAGCAGGACGCCTCCGACACCGCCAACCAGGCCGCCGAGCAGGCCGAGGAGGCCGCGGGGGACATGGCCGAGGCTGCCGAGGAGACCGCCGACGAGCTCGCCGAGGAGGCCAATGACGCCACCACGGAGATGGCCGACGACGCCGAGAAGGCCGCCGAAGAGGTCGGCGAGGCAGTCGGCGATGCCGCCGAGGAGACGAAGGAGAAGATCGAGGGCTGAGCCCGGAGCCCGAGACCGACCCGACGCGCCCCGGTCGCGCACGCGTCCGGGGCGTTCGCTTGTCGGCTACAGTTCTCCCCGGGCCTCGGTGCCGCTACAGTGGGCTCGACCACCCGAGAAGAAAGGGGACCTGCGATGCCGAAGATCGACCGGCTCGAGCTCTTCCACGTGGCGGTACCCCTCGAGGCGCCGTTCTACCCGGCGTGGATCCCCGGCTACCCCCAGACCGAGTGCCGCTTCACCCTGATCAAGATGACGACCTCGGACGGCATCGCCGGTTGGGCGGCGGGCAATGCCTTCGAGAGTGAGCGCGAGGGCCTCGGCAGCCTGCTCGGACCTTACCTGCTCGGTATGGACCCCACCGACATCCCACGGGTGCGCCAGCTGCTTCGCGAGGCGTCGTTCCTGGGCTGGCGCAACCCCTGGATCGAGGCCGCCTGCTGGGACATCAAGGGCAAGGTGGAAAGCGAGCCGGTCTACCGGCTGCTCAACCCGGATCTTTCGGAACCGGTCACCGAAGCCCGGGTGTACGCGTCCTCAGGCTCGCTCGAGCCGGTCCCCGAGCGGCTCGCCTATCTGGATGCCATCCGCGAGATGGGCTTCGCGGCGGTCAAGCTCCGGGTCCACGACTTCGACATCCGCAATGACATCGCGATCGTCGAAGCCGCGCGCCGGCACCTGGGCGACGGTTTCACCATCGGCGTCGACGCCAACCAGGGCTGGCGCGTCACCCTCATCGACGACGCGCCCCTGTGGGACCTCGAGCGGGCCACCGACTTCGGCCGCGCCTGCGAGGACCTCGGCGTGCGCTGGCTCGAGGAGCCCCTCGACATGCACGACCACGACGGCCTCGCCGAGCTGCGGCGCAGGATGACGGCCCTCAAGATCGCCGGCTGCGAGCTCAACGCCGGCTGGCACGAGGTCAAGGTCCTGCTCGACAAGGGCAGCCTCGACGTCTACCAGCCGGACGCCACCTTCTGCGGCGGCCTCGCGACCTCAAAGAGGATCTACGAGGCCTGCCTCGAGCGGGGCCTGGAGTTCACGCCCCACACCTGGACCAACGGTATCGGCTTCCTGGTCAACCTCCACGCCTTCGCCGCCTACCCGGAGCGGAACCTCCTGGAGTACCCCTACGAGCCTCCCGGATGGGTGCCGGAGGGCCGGGACGCGATCCTCGCCGAGCCGATCGGCGTTCGCCCGGACGGCACCGTCGCCGTGCCCCAGGCGCCCGGCCTCGGCCTCGACATCGACCCCCGGAAGCTGCGTCGCTACGGCACCCGCTTCTTCAAGATGACCAACCTCAAGCTGGCGGTCAACACCATTCGCAAGAAGGGCCTGCGCACCGCCCTCGAGCTCAAGCGCAAGAAGGCCGCCCGAGCCCGCTCGGCCGAGTGAGCGGAGACGGCAGCGGGGGCTGAAGCCCGGCTCCGGATTTCGCGACCGGTCCGCGCGGACGGGGTGCCTGGCTTCAGCCTGGCACCCACACGGGCGCAACCGGTTCTCCTGTCCGTCGCGGCCGACCGCCTCGCCGCGCACGACGGGCACAGCTCCCCCTCACCTCGTCGAAGACGGGCTCGTGCTGCTGCTCATCCTCCGGCCGGCGTCTGCGGCGCGATCGTGATAAAGGTCGGGTCGCCGGTGGCCCCGTCCACCACCGAAAGGTATGCGCCGACCCGGCCGTCGCCCGAGAGAACGGTGACCCGGGCGAGACCGCCCGACAGCGAGCTGACCCCGGCCACGGTTTTCGCCACCCGGTTGATCTGGACGTTCTCGTACGGATCGAGGGTGATGTCACTGTGGCCGAGCTCGGTCATGACGTCGTCGAGGATCGCGACTTGAACGGTCACCGCCTCGCCCCAGATCTCGCACAGGCCGAGGTTGGTGCGGAAGGCCGCAGTCTCCTCAAGGCCGCCGATGGTGGCGGTGTCGATACCTTTAGCGGCCAGAACCTGCTCGGGCTGTAGCGGCGGAATCCCCTGTCCGTAGGAGCCCGACGCGGGGGCCGGAGTGGAGGTCCGGCTGGTGACAGCGAGATCGGCGCCGCGGAGCTCCAGGGCTCCGGCGCCGGTGGTTGCGAAGAGCTCGGCGAGGACATCGTTCCAGGAGCGTTGCGAGTGTGCGTCGATCAGCACCGTTTCCATCGAGTAGCTGTCCAGGCCGTTGCTGTCGCGAGGCGTGTAGAGGATCTCGATCGTGCGATCGGTGGCGGCGAGGTTGGCGACGCTCACGGCGGTCGACCAGTAGGTCCCCTGGGCGCCCGGAGTGCCCGCCACTGCTGGAATCACTACCGAGTCGGTGCGGTGGGTGCCGCGCCCGTTGGATTCATCTCGGGTCAGCGCCAGCCGCCACGCCGTACCGTCGCTGTACTGAAACATCGGTGTCGCGCAGAGCTGCTTGCCGCTCGCACCCGTGCAGCGGACCGAGAGGATCTGGAAGTCCTCGTCGGCGCTTCCCCACTCGATCTGGGCTGAGGGATCCGCTGAGTCGAGGTAGGTGTAGCCGAGAGCGCCCGATGGGCAGGCCCGGAGAGCAGCCTCGAATGTGTATGTCGTAGCTCGCGGAACGGCTTCGATGGCGAAGGTCACCGGATAGGCCACGGCGGGATGATCGGTGCAGTCGGACCTCAGGCCGTCCAGCGGATCGAGAGAGTCCACGGGGCTGACGACGTGGTAGAAGCACCGGACGTCGAGATCGAGCTCGATGTGCTCGCCGGGATCGGTGGGCTCGACGGTGGTGGTGGCCGAGAGATCTCCCGGATGCCCTGACCCCGGGTTCGGCAGGGTGCGGTAGAGCACGATGATGATAACGTACTCGGCCGCGTCGAGCCCCTCGATGGCGTAGGTGGAGGAAGCCAGCTCCACGGTGCCGTAGATCGAGGCGCCGCCCTGCGTCGGGTGGGCGGCCACGCGCCAATCCTGGACGTCGAGAAAGGCCGCCGCCACGAGCTGATCGTCGTAGAACAGCGTTCCCGTGACCTCCGCGGCCTGGCCCCCGATCGACAGGCAGACAACGATGACGACGAGTATCGATGCAGTTCTTCGACCCATCTCAACCTCCTGGTTTGGTTGACCCCGATTGTACTCGCGTTTCGGGGACGGGAAACTGAATTGAGGTCGATACCCATCAACAAAACCGGCGTCAGATCCGCAGTCACGGAGCTGCCTCTCGCCGAACGGACTCGACTTCAACCAGCGCGATGCAGGCCCTTCGGCACTCGAGCGCGACGGCGAAGCCTGGAGCTTCACCCACCCGATCGGTCTGCTCGATACGCTGACCATCATCGGCGGCGGTCACGTGTCGCTGGCTCTTTCCCGGGTCATGGCGACCCTGCCATTCCGCATCACTGTGCTCGACAACCGCGCTGAGCTCCAGACCATGGCGGACAATCCCTTTCCAAGACCTGCACTCCGTTTCCCTACGCTGGTATGACCCAGTTCAGGTTCGAGGGTTTGCTCTCAGCCGCGCTGCCCATTGGGCAGGACACCCGTAAGAATCCCCCGGCAAAGCCGGGGGCATTCAATGTGAGCCGCTCAAAGCGGC
>CAZXMW010000087.1:0-12122 GCA_964641415.1 uncultured Thermoanaerobaculia bacterium
GCCCTCGGCAGCCCAGATTCGCTCGTCTCCGGCCCCCTCCGCACGACCGCGCTGCCCGGGCGACGCTGGGCCGCGCTCGCCGGAAGGCGAGGGCGGACCAGAAGGCCGATGGTGCAGAACCGTTTCCGAAGCCGTATCCGTGGCCGTATCCGTGGCCGTGACCGTAGCCGCATCCGTGCCCCCGGGCTCGGTTTCGGGTTCGGATTCAGTTTCGGACTCGGACCCGGACTCGGGCGCGGATGCGGACGCTGGAGTCGCTGAGACGGGGCGGGTCAGAAGGCCGTTCTCGTAGACCGGCACGTGGTCGTTCCACTCAAGGTCGTGGACGGTGGGCCAAGGCCCACCCTACGTCGAGCGCTCAGCCTGCAGGAAGACCGCCGGCGCCCGAGCAGCGCGGTCTGGGTTCCTCCGGCCCCCTCCGCACGACCGCGCTGCTCGGGCGACGCTGGGCCGCACCCGCCGCGAGGCGGGGGCGGAGCAGAAGGCCGATGGTGTAGAACCGTTTCCGAAGCCGTATCCGTGGCCGTATCCGTGGCCGTGACCGTAACCGTAGCCGCATCCGTGCCCCCGGGCTCGGTTTCGGGTTCGGATTCAGTTTCGGACTCGGACCCGGACTCGGGCGCGGATGCGGACGTTGGAGTCGCTCAGACGGGGCGGGTCAGAAGGCCGTTCTCGTAGTCGTGGACGGTGGGCCAAGGCCCACCCTACGTCGAGCGCTCAGCCTGCAGGAAGGCCGCCGGCGCCCGTCGGCATGGCCGCTGGTCGTTCCGGATTTCACCGCGCGGCCATGCCGACCGGCGACGCTGGGCCGCACCCGCCGCGAGGCGGGGGCGGAGCAGACGGCCGCTCTCGGAGAAACCTGCCACATCCCGGTCGCGCCCGCGCTACCACCCACCCGAAGCTCCGCCGCCACCCGAGAAGCCCCCGCCGCCGAACGACGAACCGCCCCACGAGCCGCCCGAGGAGATCCAGGGAGTCCACGTCGGGTGCGAAGTCCGGAAGTCCCTGCCGGCGTCGGTGTGCCAGATGAGCAAGCGGAGAATCGGTTCGCAGCTATAATATGGTGTTGGAATGGTCATGAATCCCTCAGATTCCTCACCAGACAGGGCGGAAAGGTCGCCGTCTGGAACCTCCGAGCGCGTGACGCCCGCGACCGCGGTCGCCCGCTCGCTGAGCGACCCGTCGATGCCCGTGCTCCGCTGTTTGGTGGTCTCTCAGGACCCGGACGTCCGGTCTCTGCTCGAGTCGATGCTCAAGGTGCGCCGTCACGTCGTCACGACCTGTGATGCGCCCGACTTCCCGGAGGTCGAGCTCAACGCGCTGGCGCCGAACCTCGCGATCGTCGACTGGCGGTTGCCCGACGATGGGGCATCGGATCTGATCGGCCAGATTCGCGACAACGGCCGACTCGCGCCGAGCTGTCAGATCATCGCGGTGGCGGACGCCAACACCGGCTCCGAGATCTCGAGAATCCTCGATAGCGGCGCCTGCGATGTGCTCGTCGAGCCTCTCGAGCCGGCCTCGGTTGAAGCGCGTATCAGGGTTCACGAGCAGATCGCGGCCGAGTTTCTCAAGCTCGAGAAGGCCTACGCCGACCTCCATCAGAGCCACGAAAGGCTGCTGATCTCGTGCGGCGCCCACGAGGACGGGCTGTGGGACCTCAATCTCCAGACCGGAGACCTGCTCCTGACACCGGACTGGGAGAAGCTCCTCGGCAGCCAGGTCGAGACGCTGACCACGGTCGACAGCTGGCTCGAGCATGTCGACGACGAGGACCGGGACCGGATCCGCCAGCTCGTCGACTCGGTGGCCCGCGGTGAGCTTCAGTCAATCGAGCAGAACTACCTTCTGGTCCGGTCCGACGGCAGCAACCGCCGGGTGATGATGCGGGGCGAGACGGTGCGCAACGCGGACGGCGAAGCGACCCGGCTGGTGTGCCGCCACACCGACATCACCGAGGACCATGTTTCCTTCGAGGAGCCGCGGTCCAATCTCCTGGTCGATCCGTTGACTCGGCTCGCCAGCCGGACAGTGCTGTTGGACCGGCTCCGGCACGCCTTCGCGCGAGCGTCGAGAATGCAGGACAAGCCCTTCGCCGTGCTGTTCTTCGACATCGACCGGTTCAAGAACGTCAACGACAGCCTCGGCCACCTGATCGGCGACAAGCTGCTGGTGGCGATCGCCGATCGGGTCCGCTCGATCTGCCGGCCGAGCGACACCGTTTGCCGGTTCGGGGGCGACGAGTTCGTGATCGTCGCCGAGGACGTGGAGTCGGTGCGCGACGCCACCTCCATCGCCGGCCGCCTGCACCAGGAGTTCCAGGTCCCCTTCGGGCTCGACGACTCCGAGGCCTATGCCACCATCAGCACCGGGATCGCCATGTGGCACCCGGGCTACGAGAAGCCGGAGAACCTCCTACGCGACGCCGACAATGCGATGTACCGGGCCAAGGAGCTCGGCCGCAATCGGTACGCGGTGTTCGACGAGAAGATGCACGCCGAGGTCGTCGCCACCCTCGAACTCGAGAACGACCTGCGGCGGGCAGTGGCGCGCAAGGAGTTCCGTCCGTTCTACCAGCCCATCATCTCGCTCGACCGGGGCAACCTCGTCGGCTTCGAGGTGCTCGCACGCTGGGACCACCCGACCCGAGGGCTGGTCAGTCCGGGCAACTTCATCCAGGCATCCGAGGAGATGGGCATCGCGGTCCAGATCGACCGCATCGTGGCTGACCAGGCCTGCCGGCAGGTTCGGCCGTGGCAGGTCCAGTACCGCATGGATCCACCGATCTGCATCAGTCTCAACATCTCGACGACCCAGTTTCTCCAGCTCGAGCTGGTGTCTCGAATCGACCACACGCTACGCCAGAACGGATTGTACGGACGGGACATCAAGCTCGAGGTCACCGAGAGCGTGCTCATGGAGAACACCGAGCACGCGACAGCCATGCTCGACCAGCTGTCGGCCCTCGACATCGGTCTGTCGATCGACGACTTCGGCACCGGTTACTCTTCGCTGGCGTATCTCAAGCGATTCGAGATCGACTCGCTGAAGATCGACTGTTCGTTTGTCGCTCGGATGCTCGACGACGTCGACTCCATGGAAATCGTCCGCACCATCATCGACCTCGGGCACAACCTGGGCAAGACCACCATCGCCGAGGGCGTCGAGACCGACGCCCAGCTCGAGACCCTGAGAGAGCTCGGCGTCGACCAGGTTCAGGGCTTCTACATCGCCAGACCGATGCCCGCCGAGGACGCTGCCGAGCTGCTCGACCGCGTCCATGTGTCGCGCAACCACCTGCAGACGATTCTCGTCGACCGGCTGGTCGAAGAGCAGGGCGTCGATCTCGACGACAGCTGAGTCTCTGCACCCCGGCGCACGTCGAATTCCGCCGCTGCTGTGCTAAGGTGAGGACGGCTCACAGAGCGGAGATTCGATGTCGTTCAGCCCGGCCCCATGAACCGGTGAAGGGATGCGCGGATTGCAACCAAACCCGGGAAAACCTCCGAACGCGACAGAATCTCCGGCCGCGCTCTGCCACTCCATTCACAGCTCAGAGCTTCATCCGCCCGACAGCGGGCGTTCAGCAACGCCGACCGGCGCGCATCCGGCTGATCGCGCATCGGCGGTACCGTGGGTGATCGAACCGAAGAGGAGGGGGAGATGAGTGTTTCTTCCGCGCGGCTGTGCACGACCGCCCGTTTGCCAGGGCGATGGATCCTGATCGCAGCCATGATCGTTGTTTTCGCCAGCCCCGGCGAGGCGGTTGACCTTTCCGGCTCGTCCGGGAACTTCCGACTCAAGATCGACACGACGCTGTCCTGGGGCGCCACCTACCGCGTCCAGGAGCGCGACCTCAGCATCATCAGTCCGTTCGAGGGCGGCACCGCCTGGTCGGTCAACGGCGACGACGGCAACCTGAACTTCGACAAGGGCCTCGTCAGCAACGTCCTCAAGGCCACCGTCGACCTCGACATGGGCTTCGACCTGGGCGGCAGACACAGCATGGGCATCTTTCTGCGCGGCTCGGGCTTTTACGACTTCGAGCTCGAGGACGACGACTGCTGTGCGCGAACCCAGCTCAGCGAGGACGCCCTGGACTGGGCGGGCAGCCGGACCGAGCTGCTCGATGCCTACGCCTGGTGGCAGTTCGGCCGCGGCGAGATCCGGGTCGGGCGGCAGGTGCTGAACTGGGGTGAGAGCACCTTCATCCCGGGGGGCATCGGTGTCACCAACCCGGTGGACGTCTCGGCGCTTCGGGTGCCCGGAGCGGAGCTCCGCGAGGCCTTCCGCCCCGTCGGCCTGGCGTGGTTGTCGTTGGACCTGAGCTCGCAGCTCTCCATCGAGGGCTACTACCAGTTCGAGTGGGAGGAAACGGTCATCGATCCTCCGGGAACCTATTTTTCGACCAACGACTTCGCGGGCCGGGGCGGCGAACGGGTCTTTTTGGCCTTCGCCAGCTTCCCCGACACCGGCGAGTCGCCGTTCTTCATGCAACCGCCGGTCGACTACCCGTTCATGGGCGTTCCACGTGGGCCCGACCAAGAACCCGAGGACGGCGGCCAGTACGGAATCGCTCTGCGCTGGTACGCGCCCCAGCTCGGCGGTACCGAGTTCGGCTTCTACTTCATCAACTACCACAGCCGCCTGCCGACCATCAATGGTGTCACCGGCAGCCTGCAGGGCGCTCTCGACGCCCAGGCGAGGGTTCCCAGCGCGGCCCTCGCGGTCTACGCCGCCCTCGGCGTGCCGCCGGGCGTCAGCCCCGCGGCCGATGCCGCCGCCGCGGACGCGGGACAGGCCGCCGCGGTGTCGACTTTCGCCAACACAGCCAACTACTTCGTCGCCTACCCCGAGGACATCAAGCTCTACGGCCTGAGCTGGAACGCCCAGCTCGGCACCACCGGCATCGCCTTCCAGGGCGAGGCCTCCTACCGCCAGGACGCGCCCTATCTGGTCGACGACGTCGAGCTGCTGTTCGCCGCCCTGTCGCCGCTCAGCGCCACCTTCGCCAACGCCAGCCAGATCACCAACGGCACGCCGCTCGGCTTCGAGGAGACCGCTCTCGGCTACCGGCTCCACGACTCGTCTCAGCTCCAGTTCACCCTGACCAAGGTCTGGTCGCGGATCCTCGGCGCCGACCAGGGCGTGCTGCTCATCGAGCCCGGCTTCAACTGGGTCTTCGACATGCCCGACAAGGACGAGCTGCGCTACGAGGGACCGGGCACCTACACCAGCGGCAATCCGCTCATGGACGACCCGGGCGGCATCCATGCCGGCAAGGCATCGGAGCTGCCCGAGCACTTCGCCGACCCGTTCTCGTGGGGCTATCGACTGGCCGGCAAACTGACCTACAACAACGCCATCGGCGCCTGGTCCCTGAACCCGCGCTTCGGCTGGCAGCACGACGTCGAGGGGGTGACCCCGGGACCCGGCGGCAACTTCATTGACGGACGCACCGCGCTCACCCTGGGCGTCGGCGCAAGCTATCAGAACCGATGGGAGATCGACCTCAGCTACACCATGTACGACGGCGCCGACCGCTGGAACCTGATCAACGACCGGGACTTCGTCGGCGGTTTCATCCGCTACTCGTTCTAGGCTAAGGGAGGAACCAACATGCGACGCAACTCAGTCTTCACCTTCGGCTGCGCGCTGGTGCTCGCGGTCGGACTCGCCATTCCGGCATCGGCACAGCTTTCACCGGAGGAAATCGCCAAGCTCGGCACCGAGCTCACGCCGGTGGGCGCGGTCAAGGCCGGCAACGCCGACGGCACCATTCCGGCATGGGACGGGGGCCTGAAGACCCCGCCTGCCGGCTGGGAACCGGGGATGCACTACGTCGATCCCTACGCCGACGACGACATCCTGTTCACCATCACCGGCGAGAACGTCGACCAGCATGCCGACAAGCTGACCCCGGGCCAGATCGAGCTGCTCAAGACCTACCCGTCGTACAAGATGAACGTCTACCCGAGCCACCGCAGCGCCGCCTTCCCGCAGCGGATCTACGACAAGACCATCGCCAACGCCGCCACCGCGACACTGGCCGAAGGCGGCAACGGCGTCACCGGCGCCATCAACGGCATTCCGTTCCCGATTCCGAAGAACGGGCTCGAGGCGATCTGGAATCACCTCCTGCGCTACCGCGCCGACAGCGCTTCCCGGACCATCGGCCAGGCTGCGCCGACCCGCGGGGGCAGCTACACCCTCGTCGAGTTCAGTGACGAGTTCTTCATGCTGTACAGCATGGAAGGCAAGACCGAGGAGGACCTCAACAACCGGATCCTGTTCTTCAAACAAGAGGTCATGGCGCCCGCGCGCCTGGCAGGCGGTATCCTGCTCGTCGCCGAGACTCTCAACCAGGTCAAGGAGCACCGCAGTGCCTGGGTGTACAACCCCGGCCAACGGCGGGTGCGTCGCGCGCCCAACGTCGCGTACGACAACCCGGGCACGGCCGCCGACTCCATGCGCACCTCGGATCAGCTCGACATGTTCAACGGCGCTCCCGACCGCTACGATTGGCAGCTGATCGGCCGGAAGGAGATCTACGTCCCGTACAACTCGTACAAGCTCCAGGACCCGTCGGTCAAGTTCTCGGACATCCTGACTCCGATCCATATCAACCAGGACTACCCGCGCTATGAGCTGCACCGGGTCTGGGTGGTCGACGCGACCCTCAAGGACGGCGCCCGCCACATCTACAAGCGGCGGACCTTCTACCTCGACGAGGACAGCTGGCAGATTCTCGTCAACGACACCTACGACAACCGCGATCAGCTTTGGCGGGTCTCCGAGGGCCACGCCATGACCTATTACAACGTCCCCAGCCTGTGGACCTCCCTCGAGGTGCACACCGACCTCCAGGCGGGCCGCTACCTGGCCATCGGCCTGAACAGCGAGCACCCACCCTATCAGTTCGGTATCGAACGCAGCCTCGACGACTACACGCCGGCGGCACTGCGCCGCGGAGGCAAGCGCTGACGACGACATTTCCCAGGGTCGGACGGGCCGGGTGCCCGTCCGACCCTTTGCAACGCAGCTCTCGAAGGGAAGAACCGGAGATGGACGCTCCATCGGGCATGGACCTTGTTCGGGTGACCGGCGCCGCCACCCGCCCCCTCACCAACCCCGCCATCCGCCGTCGTGTGGCGCTGATTCTGGCACTCGGGCTGATCTCGTCGATCACCGCCCCGGTACCTGCCCGGGGCGACTCCGACGAGATGGTTCCCGAGCCCGTCATCGTCATGCCCAAGGCCTCGACCTCTCTCCTGCTCGACGCGGAGGCGGCGGGGGACACCCTGGTTGCGGTCGGCGCGCGCGGGCACGTCCTCGTGTCCGTCGACGGCGGTACGAACTGGCGCCAGTCCGAGGTCCCGACGCGCGCCATGCTGACCGCCATCACCTTCGGCGGCGACCGGCTCGGCTGGGCGGTGGGCCACGACTCGGCGATCCTCCGCACCGAGGACGCGGGGCTCACATGGGAGCTCCTGCACTGGGCGCCGGAGGAGGAGTCGCCGTTGTTCGACGTCCGCTTCGCCGACGCCGACAACGGAATCGCCATCGGCGCCTACGGCAGCTTCTACCGAACCGCCGACGGCGGCGAGACCTGGAGCTTCGAGCCCATCGGCGACGCTGATTGGCATCTGCACCAACTCGCCCGCGCCGCCGACAAAACCATGTACATTGCCGCCGAAGCCGGGATGATCTACCGCTCGGACGACGGCGGCTCCAGCTGGATCGAGCTGCCGTCACCGTACGAGGGCTCGTTCTTCGGGGTGTTGCCCCTCGGCGCCGACAGCGCCCTCGTCTACGGCCTGCGCGGCCACCTCTTCCGAACCGAGGACCGGGGCCAGAGCTGGGTCGAGATCGGGACCGGGACGGTGGCGATGTTGACAAGCGGCATTCGGCTCGCTGACGGCACCGTGCTCATCGTCGGCCTCGGGGGCGCCGTGCTGACCTCCGAAGACGACGGCCGGAGCTTCACTCTTCACCAGCAGGAGGCGCGCCACGGCTTCTCGTCGGTGACCGAGATCGACGGCGGCCGACTGCTGATGACCGGAGAGTTCGGCGTCCGCGTGACGACCGTCGCCGAGCTCATGGCGTCGACCGAGTAACGGGAGCGGTCATGAAGAACACACTCGAAAACCTCATCTTCGGCCACCGTCGGGCGGTGCTGATTCTCTTCGTCGTGCTGACCGTCGTCATGGTCTGGCAGGCCTCCCACCTCAAGATCGATGCCGGCTTCGCCAAGCTCCTGCCGCTCGAGCACCCCTACATGAAAACCTACCTGGAGTACCGCGACAACTTCGGCGGCGCCAACAAGGTGGTCATCGCCATCCGCGCCGAGGACGGCGACATCTTCACGCCGCGGTTCTTCAGGGTGCTCGCCGACATCACCGACGACGTCTTCTTCATTCCCGGGGTCGACCGGACCCGGGTGATGTCCTTGTTCACCCCCAACGTCCGCTTCACCGAGGTCGTCGAGGACGGGATCTCGGGCGGCAACGTGATTCCCGCCGACTTCGAGCCGACCCCCGAGGGACTCGCCAAGGTTCGGGAGAACATCCTCAAGTCGAACTACATGGGCCGGCTGGTGGCGAACGATTTCTCCTCCGCCATCGTGGTGGCGGAGCTCTTGGAGATCAACCCGAACACCGGCGAGCGGCTCGACTACATCAACGTCGCCGAGCAGCTCGAGTCGATCCGGCAGAAGTACAGCAATCACGACATCGGCGTCGACTTCGACTACCACATCATCGGCTTCGCCAAGGTCATCGGCGACATCGCGGCCGGCGCCTCCCGGGTGGTGCTGTTCTTCCTCATCGCCTTTCTCATCACCGGGATCTTCGTCTACATCTACTCGCAAAGCCTCCGGCTGACCGTGATCGTGGTCGGGTGCTCGCTCATGGCCGTGATCTGGCAGCTCGGGCTGCTCACCCTCATGGGTTTCGGCATCGACCCCATGTCGATCCTGGTGCCGTTTCTCGTTTTCGCCATCGGGGTCAGCCATGGCGTCCAGATGGTGTCGGCCTTCGGCGCCGAGGTCTACGAGGGCCGGGACAGCGAGAGTGCCGCGCGGGCCACCTTCCGGCGGCTGCTGGTACCGGGCGGCATCGCGCTGCTGTCCGACACCATCGGCTTCATCACCATCATGCTCATCGACATCCAGATGATCCAGGAGATGGCGATCACCGCCAGCCTCGGAGTCGCGGTCATCATCCTCACCGACCTGGTGCTGGTCCCGGTGCTGCTGTCGTACGTCACGCTCGACGAGATCTTCAGCCTCAAGCTCGACCGGAGACACCGTCACATGGACCCGCTGTGGAACTCTCTCGGCCGGGTCGCCGAGCCCAGGTTCGCGGCGGTGATCACCGCGGTCGCGGTCGCGCTGCTCGCAATCGGCTCGTGGAAGGCGACCCAGATCAAGATCGGCGACCTCCACCCCGGCGTTCCCGAGCTCCGCGCCGACTCCCAGTACAACATCGACACCGACATCATCACGACCCACTTCACCATCGGCGTCGACGTCATCACCGCGATCGTCGAGGCCCCCCCCCAGGCCTGCACCGACCACGAGATCATGAGGCTCATCGACGACTTCGAGTGGCACATGAAGAACGTCCCGGGCGTCCAGTCGGTGTTCGGCATCGGGACTGTCGCCAAGATCATCAACGCCGGCTGGAACGAGGGCGCCCTGTGGTGGAGAGTGCTGCCGCGCAATCCGTCGACCATGGCCCAGGCGGTCACCTACATCGACACCTCCACCGGGCTGCTCAACAGCGACTGCTCCGTGATGCCGGTCTACATCTACACCGTCGACCACAAAGCCGAGACCATCGACCGGATCGTCGACGAGGTCAAGGCGTTCCGGCAGGAGCACGGCTCCGATGACGTGAAATTCCGCCTCGCCACCGGCAACGTCGGCGTCATGGCGGCCACCAACGAGGTCGTGTCGGCGGCTCAGTTCCCCATGCTCATGTGGGTCTTCGCGGCCATCATCGTGCTCTGTCTGATCACCTTCCGGTCGGTCAAGGCGACCCTCGCCATCGTCATCCCCCTCGGCCTGGTGTCGATCCTCGCCTACGCCCTGATGGCCATGCTCGAGATCGGTCTCAAGGTCTCGACCCTGCCGGTGGTCGCGCTCGGCGTCGGCATCGGCGTCGACTACGGGATCTATATCTACAGCCGTTTCAAAACCTACCTCGAGCGCGGCCACTCCATCCAGGAGGCCTACCGCAGCACGTTGACGGTGACCGGCAACGGCGTCGTCTTCACCGGCATCACCCTCGCGGTCGGCGTCGCCACCTGGATCTTCGCACCGATCAAGTTCCAGGCCGACATGGGCATCCTGCTGACCTTCATGTTCCTGCTCAACATGGCCGGCGCCATCGTGCTGCTGCCGGCGCTCGCGTGCTGGTTCAAACCGAGAGCCTAGCCGAAACGGCTCACAGGCTCCGAGAACCACGACGGCGGCGTTGGCCGCCGTTGTGCTTCCCGGACCCGTTATACTCCGCGGTCGGAGGATCCGCATGGCCACCAAGCACATCAACGCCGGGCCGGGGGACTTCGCGCCGACCGTGCTCATGCCCGGCGACCCGCTACGGGCGAAGTTCATCGCCGAGACCTTTCTCGATCAACCGCGGCAGGTGTGCGACGTCCGCAACGTGCTCGGTTTCACCGGGAGCTACCGCGGCCTGCCGATCTCGGTGATGGCCCATGGCATGGGGATCCCGTCGGCGTCGATCTATTTCACAGAGCTCATGGAGCACTTCGACGTGAAGCGCATCATCCGGGCCGGCAGCTGCGGCACCTCACACCCCGACGTCAAGCTGCGAGACGTCGTCATCGCCATGGGCGCGAGCACCGACTCCGGCGTCAACCGGGTGCGTTTCATGGGCCACGACCTGGCGGCGCTGGCGAGCTTCGACCTAGTGCGCCACGCGGTCCGGACCGCCGAGGCCAAGGGTCTCGCGTACCACGTCGGCAACATCTTCTCGGCCGACCTCTTCTACACACCCCAGCCCGAGCTCTTCGAGCTCATGGCCAAGTACGACATCCTGGGCGTCGAGATGGAGTCGGCGGGGCTGTACCCCCTGGCCGCCGAGCACCGGGTCCAGGCCCTGGCCATGTGCACGGTCTCCGACGACATCCGCACCGGCGACCACCTGAGCTCCGCCGAGCGCCAGACCACTTTCGACGACATGATCCTGCTCGCCCTGGAGACCGCCGTCGCCGCAGCTGCGGACTGAACCGCGAAGGCGCCAAGAACGCGAAGTAGACGCACGGGCCAACGCCTCGAGGTCTTCGCGTCTTGGCGGTTGATTCTGATCAGCCGAGCTTGGAGTGAGAGCCGTCGCAGCGGGGCCGGTCGCCGGTGTGCTTGCACAGGCACAGCGCCATCTTCGACGGACCCTCGACGGTCACCGCGACCGGCTGGAATCCGGTCCCGGCGTGGGCGCCATCGCACCACGGTTGGTTGGCGGAGCGCCCGCAGGCACACCAGTAGTAGGTTCCCTTGTCGAGCTGGAGCACCACCGGCGCGGTGCCGGCCGCCTTCGGTTCAGACATGCTGCCTCCCTTTCCTCTCCGCTCGGCTAACGACGCCGAACCGGGATTCGATTCCATCACATCCCGGCCCGCTGGTTCGCCCGACGCGAACGTATTTTTGAGTTGATTGAGCTCGGCTTCGAGCTTGGCGAGCTGACGGTCGGGATCGTCAGCACTTGGAGGCGCTCAACCGCGTGCTGACAGACGGCCAGGTCGCGGATGGTCCGAAATGAGTCGTCAAGGCGCCATGGCGTGCCAGGCAACTTAGTAAGGCATCTTTTACGCGCCCTCGCCCAGTGACCCGGAACCCGCCGCGGAGAATGTATAAATATCAACCTGGGGTTTTTACGGCGACGCTCGATGTCTGCCGTAGCGTGGACGGGCCTTTCCAGCGTAGCCCGGACGCGTCCGACATTCAAGGCGCCGAACCCCGAGGAGAGGCTCCGGCACGGCCGGACTCTCGCGTAGAGCTCTCGTTGACGAAAGGACCTCCTCGGGATCCATTTTTGAGAAAAAGTCACTGCTGTCCAAAATAGGACAGGCTTTCCCATCCGGCCACTGAGGCCAAAGAG
>CAZXMW010000088.1:0-11993 GCA_964641415.1 uncultured Thermoanaerobaculia bacterium
CTCGTTTCTAGATTCGGTCTGCCTGCTTGACAAGCGCCTTCTAATGGGTGGCACCAATGCGTGATCGTTCCTATGGACGGATTCGAAACAGACGACACGTCGCAGTGGACATCGACTGCTCCATGAGCGGGCCGGTCGCCGGCCGCCGCTACGGTGTCTCCGACGGCCGCTTTCCGAGCGTCTCGAGGACTGCGGGCAAGAGCTGCTCGGCGAGCCGTCGCTGGCCCTCGGCGGTGGGGTGGAGGCCGTCGGGCTGGAGCAGCTCGGGCTGTTCTCCCAGAATCCGCACGAAGCCGGGCACCAGCACGGCCTCCTCCTCGGTTGCGACCCTGGGGTAGATCTCGGCGAACGCGCTGCCGTAGTCCGGTCCGTAGTTGGTCGGCACGTCCATCCCCGCGAGCACCACGGCCGCACCGGCGGCCCGGCCGCGGCGGACGATCTCCCTCAGGTTGGCCTCGGTGTTGGCCAACGACTGGCCGCGGAGCCCGTCGTTGCCGCCGAGCTCGACGACCAGCACCGCGGTCGGCCGCTGGAGCACCCAGTCGAGACGCGACAGCCCACCGGCGGTGGTGTCGCCGCTGACCCCCGCGTTGACGACCTCGACGTCGCGGCCGCGGTCTCGGAGCATCCGCTCGAGCACCGCCGGGAAGGCCTCGTCCTCGGCGAGCCCGAGCCCCGCGGCCAGGCTGTCGCCGAGCACCACCACTCGCACCGAAGGCTCTGGGGAGGGCGAGGCGGCTGGCGGGGCTGCCGGCTTTGGCCGCGGCATTGCCGGCGTGTCGGCCGTCGGCCCTCCACAGGCAACGCCGGCCACCAACGCCCCGGCGAGCAGCACGGCCGCGCGGCGGGGCAGGCGAAGCGCTCGTGTCAACCTCGTCATTCTCGGGATTGTACCGCCGGCGCCCGCTCCGCGGTCGTACCCGTCCCGGCGTTGGTTGCGACGGCGGGTCTCTTCGGAACGGCCGCCCCTCCCGCCTGCACCCTCGCACCACGCTGTCGTTGCCTCGCGGCGACGCCGCCGAGCCCTCGGCGTGTGGGCGGCTTGGTGCCTGCGCAAACGGTTCGTGATGAAATGATCGGGGCCGGCGTCGTGGTTGCGGTGGCAGACGAAGGAGAGGAGCGGTCCGAGATGGGTGAACGAGCTTCCAGGACGCTGCTGTCGCTCGAAGGCGTCGGCCGCGTGCTGCCGTCGGGCGGCACCATGCTACAGATCCTCGCAGGGATCGATCTCGACGTGGACGAGGGCGAGTTCGTCGCCGTGCTCGGCCCCTCGGGCAGCGGCAAGTCAACCCTGCTTGCGCTCATGGCCGGTCTGGACCGTCCGAGCAGCGGCGAGATTCTCCTCGGCGGCAGACGTATCGATCGAATGTCGGAGGACGAGCTGGCGCTGATGCGGCGGCACACCATCGGCTTCGTGTTTCAGTCGTTCCAGCTGCTCGGCAACTTCACCGCTCGGGAAAACGTCATGCTCCCCATTGAGCTGCTCGGCCGACAGGACGCGAGGCAGCGGGCCGACGAGCTGTTGGCGTCCGTGGGCCTCGGCGAGCGGGGCCACCACTACCCGTCCCAGCTGTCGGGCGGCGAGCAGCAACGGGTCGCTCTGGCGCGCGCCTTCGCGCCGAATCCCAAGCTGCTGCTCGCCGACGAGCCGACCGGCAACCTCGACGGCACCACCGGTCGCGTCGTGCTCGACCTGCTTGCGGAGATGCGGGCGAGCCGGGGCGCGACGCTCGTGCTCGTGACCCACGATCCGTCGGTGGCGGCCATGGCCGACCGCCGGATCCACCTCGTCGACGGACGGATCGAGCGCGAGGAGCGGGGCTGAGCCGTGCGCTGGTGGCGGTGGCTGTCGATCGCGCTCCGCGAGTTTCGCGGCTCGGCCGGGCGGATCGTGTTCTTCGCCGCCTGTCTGGCTCTGGGAGTGGCAGCGGTCGTGGCGGTGGCCGGGCTGTCCACCGCCCTCGACCGCACCATCCGCGGCCAGGCCCGGCAGCTGCTCGCGGCGGACCTCGCGGTGACCAGCAACCGGCCGATCCCCGACGCGGTCGAGCACGCGGCGGCGTCGATCGCCGGCGCACGGCTGGCTCGGCTGCGGGAGCTGCCGAGCGTGGTCTCGGCGGTCCCGGAAGAGAGCGGGACCGCGCCCGGTCCGTCTGTGCTCGCCGATCTCAAGGCCGTGAGCCCGGGATACCCTTTCTACGGCCGGGTGGTCACCGATCCGGCGCGCCCGCTGTCGGACCTGCTCGGCCCCGAACGCGTGGCCGTCGCGCCGGAGCTCTTGACTCGGCTCGGTCTGGAGACCGGCGACGCCTTGAGGATCGGCAGCGAGCGGTTCTCGATCGCCGGCGTGGTGACCTCGGAGTCCGATCGGATGGACATCGGCTTCACCTTGGGGCCCCGGGTGCTCCTGTCCCTCGAGGGGCTCGAGCGATCCGGCCTCGCCGGTGACGGCAGCCTGGTCGACCACCGTCTGCTGGTCGCCCTCCCCGCAGCGTCGGGCGCGACCGAGCTGACCGCGGCCGCGGCAACCATTCGCGACGCCATCGAACGGCCCGAGTTCGTCGAGCTGGAGACCGCGTCCGACGCACAGCCCGCGCTCAGATCGGGGCTCGATCGGGTCGAGCGATTTCTCGGGCTGGTGGCCCTGCTGTCGCTGCTCATCGGCGGCATCGGGGTCGCCCAGGCGGTGCGCGCGTGGCTCGCCGGGCGGCTCGACGCCATTGCCGTGCTGCGTGCGCTCGGTGTGCGTCCGCGCGAGGTCTTCGCCCTGTACCTCGGCCAGACGGCGGCCCTCGCGCTGCTCGGAAGCGCGGTTGGGGCCGTTGCGGGGACCCTCGTGGCCCGGCTGGTTCCAGATCTGCTCGAGGGGCTGCTGCCGGTTGCCGTCGAGGTCGGCTGGCAGCCCGCGGCGATGCTTCGGGGGGTCGCCCTCGGTCTCGGTGTCGCGCTGCTGTTCGGGCTGCGGCCCATTGTCGATGCCATGCGCGTGCCGCCGATCCGGGTTCTTCGGCGCGACGCCGATCCGCTGCCGGTGAGCCGGGGTCTGAGTGCGCTGCTGTTCGGGGGGCTGGTCGGCGGGATCGCAATCACCGCGTGGGTGCAGTCCGGGTCGGTCGTACGGGGTGTGCTGTTCGCGGCCGGTCTGGTCGCGGCGGCGGTCGTGCTGGCGTGGTCGGCGTCCCTCGTCGTTCGGATTACGGCCCTCGCCCCGCGCGATCGCGGACCGGTCCTGATCCAGCACGGCCTCGCCGCGCTGTCGCGGCCCGGAGCCGGCACCCTCGGCGCCATCGTCGCCCTCGGTCTCGGTGTGCTCACCGTCGTCGGCATGTGGCTCATCCAGGATCGCGTGTCGGCCCAGCTCGAGGCCGACCTGCCGGATCAGGCGCCGACCGTCTTTCTCGTCGACATCCAGCCCGACCAGTGGTCCGGCGTCGAGGCCGAGCTCGTGGCCGCGGACGCCTCCAGAATCGACTCGGTCGAGGTCGTGATGGGGCGGCTCGCGTCGATCAACGGCGTGCCCGTCGCCGAGCTCGCCGCGGCGGCCGCCGACCCGTCGAGCGATCGGCGCTGGGTGCTCACCCGCGAGCAGCGGCTGACCTGGATGGAGGCGCTGCCCGACGACAACGAGATCGTCGACGGCGCGCTCTGGGCGCACCCCGATCGGGCGGAGGTCTCGGTCGAGGCCGACTTCGCGCGCGACCTCGGAGTCTCGGTCGGCGACACGATCGTCTTCGACATCCAGGGCGTCGATCTCGAGCTGCTCGTGAGCAGCATCCGCACCGTCGAGTGGCAGAGCTTCTCGATCAACTTCTTTCTCGTCGTCGAGCCCGGAGTGCTCGACCGTGCCCCCCGCTTCCGGATCGCGGCGGCCCGGCTCGCCCCCGAAGCCGAGCTGCCCCTCCAGGACAGGCTGGCGGCGGACTACCCGAACGTCACCCTGCTCCGGATCCGAGAGGTGCTCGACCGGGTCGTCGGGATTCTCGAGCAGCTCGGCAACGGGATCCGGATGCTCGGCGGGTTCACCGTGCTGACCGGAATCGCCATCCTCGCCGGGGCGGTCAGTGCGGGCTCGGCGCGGCGCGGGCGGCAGGTGGCGCTGCTCAAGACCCTCGGCATGACGAGAGCGCAGGTCGTGGCGGTCTTCGCTCTGGAGTACGCCCTCATCGGACTGGTCGCGGGCGTGCTCGGGGTGGTCGGCGCGCAGGCGCTCGCGACCGCCGTGATCCACTTCGGGTTCGAGCTCGACTGGGCGTTCGAGCCGGTCGCGCTGGCGACGGGCGTGCTCGCGACCATCGTCATGAGCGTTGTGGCGGGGCTCGCCGCGAGCGGACGCGCGCTCGCGGTCCGGCCCCTCGCGGTGCTTCGGCGCGGCGAGTGATCGCCGCCCGACGAACCCCGGCAGACAGCTGAGCCGCGTGCAGAAATCGAGACGCCGGCCGTCGCCCGCGAGGACGCGGGCGTTTCAAACCGCGGAGAACCCTTGTGGCGAAGGCGTCCCCGCCTTCGACGTGTCGCATCCGCACGGGTCGAGGACGTGTGATCGGTGGCTCTTGTAAGAGGCTGAGCTCGTGAATACCGGGTTAGGGGAGGAGGCCGCCGACGATCTCGACGACGCCGACATCGATGCGTTCCGGGGCGTCGCCGCACTGATTCTGGTTGACCGTGGAGGCAATGGTCAGGTCGAGCTCCGGCACGTGCACAGCCGACGTCCCCCAGAACCCGGTGTGCCTGTAGGCCGCTCGGCCCCCGATCTCGGTTGTCCAGAGACCCATGCGGTACGCACCCGGCGGAAGTGCCCGCTCGCTCGCGCCGGTCGCCGGTTGCAGGTCGCTCAGGGTGCTGAGCATGAGATCGAGGGTCGCGGGATCGCGAAACACCCGACCCCGAACCACCGCGTCGAAGAAACGCGCGAGATCGCCGACCGTGGTCGCGATGCCGCCGCCTCCGTAGAGGTCGAAGGTCGGGACGAAGGCCCAGACATCGAGATCTCCGAGGAACTGGTGGGCGCGATCGCCGACGCCCTTTGGAGCGGGCTCGAGGATCTCCCACCAGGTCGAGCCCAGCCCGAGACCGTCCAGCCCGACGAGCTGCCGGACCGCCTCGCCGAGGTTTCGGCCGGTAGTGTGCTCGATGATCTGCCCGAGCAGGACGTAGCCCGAGTCCGAGTAGGCGTAGACCTCGCCGGGCTCGGCGAGCTTGTCGCCCCACTCGACCAGCCCCTCGATCTGGTCCGCCGGGGTCCAGTGGCGCCGGGGATCAGCCAGGATCGCCTCGGTGTACTCCTCGGCGCCGTGGTCGTCCAGACCGGCGGTGTGGGTCAGCAGGTGGCGGACGGTGATCGACGACGGGTCGTAGCCGTCGATCATGAGCAGGTCGGTCAGCTCAGCAGGCAGGTGGTCGGCGATGGGGGAGTCGAGGTCGAGTCTGCCGTCCTCGACCAGGCGGAGGGACGCCGCGGCCGTGTAGGTCTTGGTGTTGCTCGCGATGCGCACGGGGTTCGCCGGCGTCATCGGGGTCCCGGCGTCGGGGTCGGCAAGGCCGGCGGCACCCTCCCAGTCGATCCCGAGCCGCGGCGAAATCACCGCCAGGGCGACGCCGGGGATGGCCTCGTCGGACGCGACGACCGAGTCGATCAGAGCCTGGAGCTCGCGGCTGGGGTCCCCAGGAGCGGGCTCGACTGCGGGACGCGAGCAGGCGGCGACGACGACGGCGAGACCGAGGACGATCGACGCGCATGTCCGAGAAAGCATGATTCCTCCGGATCGCAAGTGTACGTGGGCCTGTCGTCGGATTCGAATCCGTTGGTGGTAGGCTGAGACTGGACTCAACCGGAATGGAGCCGATCAGGATGAGCTTGAGACGACGCCCGCAGACGACGCGGCGGTGACCGGTCCGTCATGGAAAATGGTCGCGCCGTGACCGACATCTCCACGATTCGCGTTCCGGCCAACGGGCTCGATTTCGAGGTCGCGGTGTGCGGCGACGGCCCACGGTTCGCGCTGTTGCTGCACGGGTTTCCCGAGTGCAGCTACTCGTGGCGGCAACAGATGCCGATGCTCGCGGAGCTCGGCTACACGGCGTGGGCGCCCAACCTCAGAGGGTACGGGGGGTCGTCCCGGCCACCGAGGGTTCGCGACTACCGGATGCGGCACCTGGTCGACGACGTGGCCGGACTCATCGATGCCGCCGGGGCGTCCGACACCCTGTTGGTCGGACACGACTGGGGCGGCGCGATCGCCTGGGTCAGCGCGCTGGCCGAAGTGCGTCCTCTCGATGGTCTCGTCGTGATGAATCTGCCGCACCCACGGTTGTTTCGCCGCGGCCTCAAGACGTGGCGACAGCTCCGGCGCTCGTGGTACATCTTTTTCTTTCAGCTGCCCTGGCTGCCCGAGTGGTTCCTCGGCCGGCGCCGGGCTCGCCCCGTGTCCGGCATCATCCGCGGCACCGCGTCGAAGAAAGACCGCTTCCCGTCGGACGTGCTCGAGGTCTACCGCGAGCACGCGGCGCGGCCGGGCGCCATCCCTGCCATGCTCGCCTACTACCGGGCCTTCTTCAGGTATGCGCAGGACCCGGATCTGACGAAGGCGGTGTTCCGCACCCTCGAAACGCCGACGCTGATGATCTGGGGCGAGGACGACACAGCCCTCGGGAGGGACCTCACCACCGGCACCGAAGAGCTGGTCCGCGATCTGACGCTGCGGTTCCTGCCTGGCGTATCGCACTGGGTTCAACAGGAGGCGCCCGACACGGTGAATGCCATGATGGCCGCGTGGATCGAGGGCGGAGAGGTGCCCGAAGCGTCGGCGCGCTAGGCAGGTCGAGATGGTGTCGTCCGAACCGCCCGCAGACCGCGCACCGTTTCCGCGACATCGTCCGGCAGTTGTTGATCGTCCGGGGCCATTCCGATCTCGGCCAACAGCTCAACCTCGTCGAACCGAGATGCGAGCAGCTCGAGCACGTTCTCCGGTCGGTACCGGTCGAGCTGGTCATGGCCGTCCGGGTTCGATCGGATGCGGTGAATCAGCGACCGGTCGATGCGGAGCCCGGCTGATGCCGGGTGGCCGACAAGGCTCCGACGTCCGCCCCGAGTGCGCAACCTGACGAGCTGGAGCAGGGTGGTCAGGACACCGGTCGACGGGTAGAGCCTGGCCTGCGGGTATGGGTTGTAGTGCTTGACGTATCCGGTATCCATCGCGAGGCCGAGCGCGGCAGCTTCGCGGACCAACCATCGGAACGGGATGTTGGCCAAGCCGTCCTGAACGTACCCGCCGCCGACGTTGGATTGGCTGCCGGCGAACCAGCGCTGCTCGAGGGTCTGATCCGCCGAGCAACCGGTCCAGATCTCGGGCTGGTAGTCGAAGCGGCGCTCGTCAACGGCGAGGGCCTGGCGCGCGTGGTCGACGCAGGCCGCGGGGAGAGGCCGGACGAAGAAGGACCACTTGCTCTGCGACGTCCCGCGAGCGATGTGGAGGCGGGGACCGAGGGCGGTGACCGTGTCCCAGACCCCGAGCAGACGGACGGCGGCCGGCGCCATTGGCTCGTCGGGACGACGCCCGTCGGAGCTGACGACGTCGTTCGGGTCGCCCCGGCCCCGCGTCTGGACCCAGTGCAGAAAGAGCGGCGGCCCGAAGTAGGCATCGCCCTTCGCCGGCAGCCCACCGAGCCAGTCGAGGAAGTGGGTCAGCGCCCGCGCCTGTGCGGCGCCCCGGCTGAATCCGAAGACGAAGACCTCGTCCCCCGGTTCGTGGTTGTCGACCAGGAAGCGGAAGGCCGCCTCGACCCCGCTTTCGAAACCGGCTCCCCAGATTCCGCCGAGCAGGCGGTCGAGCAGGCTCAGCATCCGATTCGCGCGCCCGGGATAAGTCCAATGCGCCGATTCCGCTGTCGTAGTAGGTGAGCTGAACCCGTCCGTCCGTCGGGTCGGCCGGCATCACGGCCCGGCTCATCTTGAGCACGTTGGTGGGCTTGAGCACGCGGCTCCCGTCGTCCCGTTGCCGGACCCGGTACGGGTTCTGCCAGGTTCCGTCGAGACAGACGACGATGCGTTTGAGCTCGGTCACGGCTGTACGGCCGACTCTCTTCGGGATCGCGTGATCGCGCACGCGGCAACCGGTGCGGGTCGCGGTCCGGCTGAATCGCCGTTGCTTGGTCCGTGTCGCGCATGAAACTCGAGCTCCCACGCTGCGAGTATCGGCCGCGCCGGGATCATTGCCGCGCCGAGCGTTGCCACAGGCCGATCTGGACATCGCCGAGCAGGTAGATCGCCCATGTGCCGGTGTCCCCTTGTCGGGCCGGAGGGTATGCGATCAGATCCCCCGCCGCGTCGGCGTTTTCGACTGCTCGTTCGACGTCGTCCACCTCCAGATAGGTTCGGACGATCGGCTGCTCGTGCTGGGCGAGCGGCGTCGACCGGCAGCTGTTCCTCGCGATCACCTTCAGGTCCTGGTTCATTGTAACGTGGGGAACTCTTCGGGTTTCGAACCCGCATCGCGCACGACACCGGCCATGGTGAAGGCGTTGGCCCGGAGAGACCGAACGGCTTCGAGCTCAGCGGACCGAACCAGGCGGAGTGTGGGTCCGCTTGAGCGACGTGTTAGGCATCGGTTTCCCGAAACTGCCCGGACACGTACTTATGGAGCACGCTGGCGACGAGAGTTTGGTAGGGGATACCCTCACGAAGAGCGCGCTTCTTGAGAGCGTTGAGGTCCTTGGACGAGATTCGGATGTTGATGCGCCTGTCCTTCTTGAAGGTCGCCGCCGCATACTCCTGGTAGCGATCGAGCTCCTTTTCGCGGTCCGGCACCGACTGCCACTCGCCGGCCTCGACGGAATCGAGCAGCTCCTTTTCGTCCTTCGTGAGCTTTCCCATCTTCAACCTCCCAGGTAATCCCGTGTCGCTTTACGACTGGGGGTGATGGTCTTCAAGAATACCTCCTGCTCGTCCTCGACGAACGGGACCAGGTGTGCATACACGTCGACGTTGACGACGAAGAGTCTTAGGTTCGGGTGCCGATTCTGTTTCGGATGTTCCAACAGATCCAGTACATCTCCGTTCTCGATATGAAATACGATCTCCTCGAATGAAATGCCGCGTTCCCGGATGAGAGACGCGTTCTTCTCGTCATTCCAGGAGAAGTACTTCATGACGCCCATTGTATGACAACGTGTGCCTTTTGTCTTCGATTGCTTCATGACAGGAGTTCAGCGGACGCGGCCCGCGCTCGCGCGGGTTCCGGTCCCTTTGAGCGACATGTTAGGATTCACTTCCTCCGGTACACCGCACTGCGGTGACCGACCTTTACCACGATCACGGTCAGGACGTCGTCCTCGATTGAGTACACGATCCTGTAGTGGCCTTGGCGAATGCGATACCGATCTGAATACCCTGCGAGCTTCTCGCACCCAGGTGGTCTGGGTTCATCCGAAAGCCGTTCGATTCGCCGAACGATTTGACGGCGCACCTTCTTCGGCTCAATCTCCTCAATTTCCTTTGCTGCGGAGGCCTTCAGGCGAACGCTATATTTTGCCACTGCGCTTCAGACCCTTGACAAAGGTGTCGAAGTCAACCTCGGGTTCCGACACTCGCGCTTCAAATGCTTCGAGGTCTTCTGCGTCTTCCGCCAGCGCCAATCGAACAGCATTGTTGACCATTTCTGAGATCGACTGGTCCGAAGAGGCGGCCTTCAGCTTCAAGGCTCTGTGGATCTCGGGATCAAGGTAAACGGTAGCTCGTCGAAGTTCGCTCATACTCTGAATGTAACGTCACAACGTCAAAACGTCAACCTGCCTAACGAGTTCGAGCTAAGCGGACCAAACCGGGCAGGGTTTGGGTCCGCTTGAGCGAGTGGTCAGGCCACGCGAAGAGGTTGGATGCGCTTGACATCCTCTTTGATCGCATTTTCGGCCTCCCAGAGATCGACATTGCGTTGGAGATTCAGCCAGAACTCCGCTGAGTTGCCAAAGAGCCTTGAAAGCCGAAGAGCCATTTCTGGACTCACGGAGCGGCGTTCCCGGAGCAGCTCGTTGATAGTCTGACGAGAAACCCCTAGCGCTTTGGCCAGACTCGAGACTGTCAGCCCATAGTCTGGGAGGAAATCCTCCCGAAGAAACTCCCCGGGGTGGATGGGAGGTCGCTTCTTTGGTCGGTCGTTTGGAATGCTCATGTTGTTCCTCCCTTCTAGTGGTAATCACAGACTTCGACGTCGAAAGCGTCGCCGTCCTCGAAACGGAAACAGATTCTCCATTTATCGTTGATCGACACAGAGTATTGGCCCTTCCGATCTCCCTCGAGGCCATGTAACCGGTTGCTTGGCGGAACCGCAAGATCGCCGAGGATTGTTGCCGTATCGATCTGCTCGAGCCTGCGGAGTCCTCTGGACAAGATTTCAGGAGCGAGCCTCCGTGCCTTTCCGGAGACGTGAAGCTCTTGAGTGCGCTTGTCCGCGAAGGTCTTGATCACGGTTTGAATGTAATGTGTCACGTGACAATTGTCAAGCGAGCATCTGTCACCCAGCCTAACGTTCCGAGTTCACGGGACGAAAGCCGCGCTCGCGCGGGTTTCGGTCCCGTGGAACCAGTGTGTTAGGCATCGGATTACACCGCCTCTTGGTAGACCGAAACCTCCTCTTCCAAGACGCCCTGCAGCCGTTCCTTCTCGGTTTCAAGGTCGAACCGCAACTGGAGGTTCAGCCAGAATCTCTCGCTCGTTCCGAAGAAACGGGAGAGCCGCAGGGCCGTGTCAGCGGAGATGCCTCGTTTCCCGTGAACGATCTCGTTGATCCGCCTCGGAGGAACACTGATCTCCTTCGCCAGGCGGTACTGACTGATCCCGAGGGGATTCAGAAACTCCTCCAGGAGGATCTCGCCGGGGTGAATTGGGTCAAGGAATGCAGCAGTCATCTTCATTTCCCTTTGTGATAGTCCACGATTTCCACCGCGTCTGCTTCACCGTCTTGCCACGTGAAGCAGATTCTCCATTGATCGTTGATACGAATGCTGTGCTGACCTTTTCGATCCCCTTTCAGTTGTTCCAGTCGGTTTCCTGGGGGGATTCGTAGGTCATCCAGCGAGTCCGCACCGTCGATGAGAAGGAGCTTGCGCAGTGCCAGGTGATGAAGGATCGCGGGGAATTGCTTCGACCGCTTCCGATTGAAGATTGTCTCAGCGGCCGATCCCTTGAAGCTCCGGATCATGGTTGAATAATAACGTCCCTCGTTAATAACGTCAAGCGTTATGCCTGCCTAACGATTTCGAGCGAAGCGGACCAAACCCGGCAGGGTTTGGGTCCGCTTGAGCGAGGGGTTAGGCCTCACGGTACCTGCTTCCACTTTGCCGGGTCCTCGTACTGATGGAGAACCGCGAGCACGACAACGCGTGTTCGCTCCGCGACGAAGAAGACCGCGTGCGGAAAACGGCGGAGCAGAACGCGACGGATCTCACGGTGGACAGTCTGGTAGTGCTGGGGATTCTCGTGCGCCTTCCGCACTGCGCTGTCGAGCTCCGCCACAAACCTCTGCCCGAGTCCCTCGAGTTGTGATTCGTACCAGTGCCGCGCGCGAAACGCCTGAGCTTCCGCACGACGTCGAACGATCAGATCACGTCTCATCCGTCGGCTTCAAGTCTGGCCTTCACTTCGTCCCAGGGGGAACCCTCGTCAGGGTCAGTGAGGTACTCGTCGTAGCATCGATCGAGCTCCTCGACTTGCGCCGCGGTGAGGGGTACCTGGTCGGGGTTTGAGGCGACGCTCTCCCAGATTGCCTGGGCAAGGCGAATCCTCTCCTTGATCGGCAGTCGGAACACGTCAGAGATGCTCACATTTCCCATGGGTCCATTCTATCCCGAGGCTGGCCGAAACGATTGGAGTTCACGGGACACGGGCCGCGCAACGCGCGGATTTCGTCCCGTGCAACGAGGGGGTTAGGCGGGTGCTTCAATAGTGCGTCGGCGCTCGCGAGAATTGACCCACCGGCGCTCGGATAGAGTGACCCGGCTGA
>CAZXMW010000089.1:0-11564 GCA_964641415.1 uncultured Thermoanaerobaculia bacterium
CAACTTCGCAGACACCCGGTCGGCGTTCGATTACATGGCCTCCGGTGCTCACCTTGGCAAGGTGTGCATCAGCTTGAGTTCGTAAGCCCTGACGCCATCGACCTCAAGCATCGGGTTGCCGAGGGCGGCCACGAACCGCCACCAACGGGCCTCACCGCGTTGCGTGCGCCAGGGAATGACCGGGTAGTGATGTGCGAACCTCTCCAACTCACCGAAGTTGACGATCAGGTGCGTCATGCCCGTGGCACGAAGCTTATTGATGATCTCCGGCGGTTCGGCCTGTGCCTCGAGCAGGGTCCGGATCGTTGGCACGTCGTGCTGTGAGCCGATGGTCATTGGCGCCGGCAGACCGAACGGCCGCACCTCACCGACAACCAGGACTCGAGAGCGCTCCTCGAGCAGGTCCCCGAACTCTGAATACAGGCGAAAGGGCGGGTTGGGGGAGACGTGGTTCGCGGCCTCGACATACGAAAGGGGCAGCAGAGCCAATGGTCGGATCATCTGCAAGTAACGCAGCTGGGCGCCGACGCCGAAAGCGAGGTGCCAGACGACGGCCGCGGCGGCCAACCACCGCACAGTCCGTCGCGCCGACAAAGCAGACGCCACAACCAGTAGGAGGATCGACATCGGAGCGAAGAAACGAGGTAGAACTCCTGTCGCGGCCCAGGCCACCACGCCGGCGCCGACCGCCGCTCCCAACGGACGAGTGCGACGATTGAACAACAAAGCGGCGGAGGCGGTAAGGAAAACCGGCGCCAGGGATGCTGACATCGAGGACAGGGCGTGCACCAGACCGAAAAAAGCCTCAATCGGGGAAGCTCCCGCTAGCATCGTCGATCCACCGTCTCGCCACAGCGTCTCGACCCCTTCGCGCCGGTCACCGATCGGTGCAATCGGTTTTCCGAGCAGAACGGCGTTTTTGATCCACCACGGCGCCGAGCCGAGCACCGCCCACGGGGCCGCCCGCAACAGATCTACGGCCTGTCGGGTTCGCAAAAGGGACAGCCCGCCGGCAATCACGAACCAGGCGAGGCCCTGGACGCGAAAGGCGCAGGCGATGCCGAGCAGCAGCATCATTCCTGGCATCTGCCGTGCCCGAAGAACCGGCCGCACAGCGTTGGAGACGGCCGGAATCAGGGCCGCCAGGAGCCAGCCTTCGGCTGCCGGGAAGCCCGGGACCAGGGGTGTGGCAGGCAACAACATGCAGGCGGCGGCTACGAGATGGCTGTGGATTCGTCCCGCTCCGAGGCTGCGGGCAAGGCCGGCCGCGGCCGTGGCTGCGACAACCCACGCCCACCAGTGCAGCAGGGCCGGCGTACGCAGGGCCCCGAACGTAAGCGATGGCGTCGCGACCAGCTGATTGAGTGGAGGGAAAGAGGCGAAGAGGTTTTCGGGATGCGGCAACCAAGCGCCTTCCATCAGAGCCTGCCAGGGCAGGCCGAGGTGGTAGACCATGGCGTCGTAGAAGTGAGGCGGTCCGCCAGCAACGCCGAGGTTCGGCAGGCCCGCCAGAGCGGCAATCAGCAGGTACGACGGCGGACGGCGAAGCCGTTTCCATCGACCGACGGCAGCCTGAATGACGAGCCCGGCCACGAGCCACGGCGTCGAAAGAAGGCCGGCCAGGCCGATGCCGAGCACCCAGAACCCCATGACAGTGGTACCAAGGCTGAGATCCACCGCCCATTTCGACAGGGGATGCACCGGGAAGCACAGCCATCTCCGGCTGCGAGCGCCGGAGGCCGTCAAGACGGCGCCCAGGAGACATGCGGCCGTCAGATTGCCAAGAATGACCAGCACCGGCATCGGATTATCTTAGCGAGGCGGAGAGATCAGATGGCGGCGGTTGCCGGTACGGATACAGCGACAGGGGCAAGGACGGCGGCAGGGGCAGCGATAGGGGCAGCGACAGGGGCAAGGACGGCGGCAGGGGAAGCGACAGGGGCCGTGGCGCCGGTGGACTCCGCGGCCGACTCAGGAGGCGACGGCGGGCAGGACCTGCCCTTGGGGCGGGCCGCGCTCTGGGTGACGGCCGGTACGCCCGAGGTGACCGAGGATCGCGTAGACGGCGGTATTCACGTCCGTGCTTGGACTGTCTGCAATGGCCGCAGGATGGCGATCCGGGTCAATGTAGAGCCGCGGATGCTGCGCTGGGCGCGTGATCGCTCCGACGTCGGCGCGGACGCGTTGGCTCGTCGCTTCGCGCGCCTGGCCGCCTGGGAGAACGGCGAAGCCAGGCCGACGCTCAAACAGCTCGAGAGCTACGCCAGGGCGACCTACACACCGATCGACTTCCTCTTCCTGCCGGAGCCGCCGGTGGAGCCAATCCCGATCCCGGACTTCCGGACCATCGCCGCCACCCCCCTGGCGAGACCCAGCCCCGGGCTGCTGGAGACGGTGTACCTCTGTCAGCAGCGGCAGGGGTGGTACCGGGACTTCGCGCGGTCCTACGGCGAGCCGCCCCTCGAGTTCGTCGGTTCGGCCAGCCTCGGCGACGACGTGGTCGAAACCGCCGCGGGCATTCGGCAGGCGCTCGGCTTCGACGTCGAGGATCGGCGCCGAATTCCGACGTGGACGGATGCTCTGCGCCGGTTCATCACCCTGGCAGACGAGGCGGGTGTCCTGATGATGACGACCAGCGTGGTCGGGAGCAACACGCACCGCAAGCTCGTCCCGAAGGAGTTCCGGGGTTTCGCGTTGGCGGATCCCCTCGCCCCGCTGATCTTCGTCAACGGCGCCGACACCAAAGCAGCGCAGATGTTCACCGTGGCCCACGAGCTGGCCCACATCTGGCTGGGTCAGTCGGCGATCTCGGACGAGAAGGCCCGAGTCGAGCCTGATCAGGCGACCGAGCGCTGGTGCAACCGGGTCGCGGCCGAGCTGTTGGTGCCGATGGACCTGCTACGGACTGAGTACGACGCTGATGCCTCGCTGCGCGACGAGCTCGACCGCCTTGCGCGACGCTTCAAGGTCAGCACCCTCGTGGTCCTGCGGCGGATTCACGATGCGGGCGGACTTGGGTGTAGCGAGTACTGGGCTGCCTACGGCGCCGAGCTTGCCCGGCTCAGCGAGTTGGCGAAGGGACGCGGCGGCAACTTCTACTCCAACGTCGGTGCGCGGGTCAGCAAGCGGCTCGCCCGCGCGCTGGTGGTGAGCACACTGGAGGGCCGGACCGCGTTCACGGAGTCGTTCCGGCTGCTCGGCGTGAAGAGGATGGCGACCTTCAAGGAGCTGGGTCGCAGCCTGGGGGTGGGCTTCTGATGGCCTATCTCCTGGACGCCGATGTCTTCATCCGCGCCAAGACCTGCTCTTCAGGCTCGACTTCGGCCCGGCCTTCTGGGAGTGGCTGATAGAGGCACTCATGTGAAGCTGACGGGCCTCCGGGCGGGTCTTGGCTCAGGCGGCTTCGTCGGCCTTTGCGCGTTCGTAGAGAGTCTCGGGCGCCACGTCGGCGCCATTGGGCCACGTCACCGTTCCGCCGTCGAGAAAGAACCGCTGGAAAAAGGAAGGGTCCCGGAGCGGCTCGAAGACCGGACCGTCGAGCCAGGACGAGAAGTCGACGGTGCCTTCCAGCCCGTCGTTGAAGACCAGGTGAACTCTGTGACCGCCGCGAAACTCGGCGCGCACAACAGTTGGAAGAAACCTCATGACGCTCTCCTCAGTCCAGCGGGGCGATGCGCTCGAGCGCCTCGCCGGCTCTCGCTCGGTTCCAGTTGGCCTCGAGGTCCCCGTGATGGGTCGTCGCCCACTCTCTGATCAACCGCCGCGCCGTCCGCGACTCGAGCGCTCCGGCCAGCAGCTCACCGTCGAACGTGAAGGTTGCCTGCTGGCCCTGGTACTCGGCGTGGAAATGGGGAACCCCATGCTCTTGGTAGAACATCCGAACCACGATCCCGAAGAAGACCGACACGACGGGCATAGTCTGATTCTAACGTCCCTTCGACGAAGCACCATAGACCGCTGGCTTGACGTAGGGCTTGACGATCTGCCGAATTTGAGCGGAACGAGGTCAGCATCATCAGGACTTCAAACCCGGCGGCGGGGCTCGGGGACGTGCATGAGGACCCGGGCCAGGAAGTCGGCGGGGTCGAAGCGCTCCTCGGGCTGGCGGTTGGGCCCGGCGGCGCTGTCGTGCCCGGTCTTGCGCCGGTACTGCACCTCGCCGCGGCCGTCCCAGCTCATCCTCTCGAGGCTGATGGGCGGCCGGAGGATGTGCCGCGCAAGCCGTTCTACCCCACCCTGGTCCTCTCCGGCTCCACCCGAACCCTTGTATGCACCGAGAAACCAGTGTGGCGCCACGACAGCACCAGCTGGAAACGCTCCTCGGTGAGGAGCCCGGCGCCCTGGAGCAACCGCAGCACGTTGTGACGGAACAGCAGCTCGGCCGCGTGCTCGTCCACGTATGGCGCCGGGACCCACTGCGCGTGGCCCACGTCCTCGAGCCCGTCCTCGGCCACCAGCGCCGCGGTCGCCGCCGAGCGCTTGGCCGCGCACGACGGGCACAGCTCCCGGGTCTTGCACGAGAACGCGAGCAGGTCCTCGTGGCAGCTCGGGCATCGGATCCGGGCGAACCCGTTGTCGAACAGCCCGCAGTCGAGAAAGCGCCTCACCTGCTCGTCGACGAAGCCGCGCCAGAAACCGTAGCGGCGCTCGAAGCGCGCCCCCCACTGGCCCTTGACCTCGTCGTAGTGCGCCTCGACGAGGCGGTACAGGGGCGAGGCGCGAGGGCGCCGGGGGCGGTACACCCCGACCGGCACGCAGTCTGCGGACAGGTGGGTCTCCCGGCCTGCCGCAGCGCGGACGGGTCAGATCCAACCTGCCAGCGACGCGTTCGCCCGTCAACTCGCCTCGCTCTCTCCAGACACGAAGCCGGCGGGGGCCGCGGCCCCACACGCCGGTGAGTCATCGTGCGCTGATGTCGTCCGCTACCGCACGTTGCCGACGTACTTGGCGGTGAGCTGGCGCTCCCTGACCTCGGGGTTGGTGTAGCGAGAAAACAGTGCATCGTCGGCTGCAGTCGAAAGTTGGTGAGAAGGGCGGGCTAGCCCGCACTTCTCACAGGGTGCCTACTGCGGACGGCGAATCACGGCGCCCCGCCGTGCTTGTCGCAGATCGTTCTCCTTAACGTAGTGCTACTACGATTGCGTCACTCGATTCACGACAAACCCAACGGATACTTGTGCGTCGCCATCCTCGCAACGAAACCCTGTGAGAAGTACGGGCTAAGCCAGCTCCAGATCGGTCTGAGCAAAGTCGCTTCCCACGCACAGAAGCGGTTTCCCAGACAGGGTCGCGGCCGCGTAGGTTAGACAGTCACCGAAGTTCAGTGACGCGGGGTGCCGACCCTTGCCATACCTCAACCAGGCGTCAACAGCCGCACTGTAGTGCGCATCTCCGAACGGGAGAATCTCGATCCCACCCTCCTGAACGAACCTGGCGAGCATGCCCCTGGCGTCGTCGCCGATCCTCGCCGACATCACGATGCCCGTCTCGGTGAGGGTCGCTGCGTTGACGGCAGGGTTCGGATCGTCCGCCAGCTTGTTGAGCAGCTCCTCGAAGCCGGGCTCCTTGACCAGAAGTACCACGATCGCCGATGTATCGATGATCATACGCCGTCGGCCCCATACCCCAGGATGGCCTCTTCCTCCTCGCGCGTCAGCGTCCTGCCCAGCTCACCGGCAGGGACTCGCGGCCAGGCCTCCCGCTCGAGAAACCGGCGGAGTCGAGTGCCGCGATCGGCGTTCGCCCCACGCAGCAGGAGGCGCTCTCGCCGTTCGGCAAGCGCACGTTTCACCGCAGATGTCTTTGTGTCACCAGAGAGCCGCACGACGTCCTCGATCAGCCGCTCGACCTCGTCGTTCTTGATGTTCAGGGCCAATATCGCCTCCCGCACCAAAGATAGGTTGAGATGAAGAAAATTTCAACCATTCATTTCTTCGAGAGAGAGCGCCTCGTCGGAATGGTCGGATGGGAGGTCGAAAGTCGTGCCAGATCTCACAATCTCACGACCTTATGCCGCTTACGGGTTTCGTGGTGATCGCTTTGCGAGGATCATCTCATCGAGCTCCCTCAGTCTTCACGGGATCTCTTTAGGCCGCCCCGGGGCCGGTCCTCGAAATCTTCAGTAAAGCCAGGCCCACAGCAGGCTGAGGTCGCGCTCGAGGACGGTGATCGCGACCAGGGCGGCAAGCGCGATCCAGACTCCGGCAAGGGCGAAAACCGTCATGATCAGGGCGACTTCACGGCGGCCGCCGAAAGGTTTCCCCTCGAGATCGTCCCAGATCCAGAAACAGCGGTGCGGGTCGGTGAAGAGCATCTTCGACAGGCCGCTGCCGGAGCAGAAGCCAAAGAGCCTGCCGATCAGAAAGTGCACCAGACGTTCGAAGGCCGTACGCGGTGTGCGCGCCTTACGAATCAGCCAGCGCTCCGGTCCTCTCCCCTCTCCCGCCCTCTCGGCGCCGGCAATGAGGCACACCTCCTCGCCGGGCACGAGGGTGCCGTCTTCAGAGAGCATCACCATCCCGGCGGGATCGACCGTCACCCGGCCGCTGTCGTCCACCAGGCTGAAGCGAAGCCCCTCATCCCCGGCGCCAACGAATAGATACAGCGTTCTCCGGTCTGCGGATGGAAGAGCGGCTCGCCGTGCAGCTGGACCTCGCCGCGCAACAGCACCAGTCCCGGCGTCAGCAAGCGAATCCTCGAAAGAGGCAGGTCGCGAAGCAATCGATGCAACTGCAGCAGACGGAAGCACCACAGGGAAAGAGCCAGGCCGAGGAACAAGGGCGCCAGCACTAGCAGCAGCGCCAGACCCGCCAGCAGCGGCTGCTGCCAGCCTGGCGGCGAAGCCGGTGAGTGGGTGGGCTGTGGACTCTCCTTGCTGTTCCGCAACCGGTCGAGCGCGCGCAGTGCCTCCTGCCCTACCCGCGGGTCGGCATTGCCGCCGGCAAGGTGGGCGAAGGCGGCCTGCACGCGGCTGTCCTGCGCGAGGGCATGACGAAGGCCACGAATCAGCCGCAACTGGGCTTCCGGCGGCAGGTCGGGAAGGCGCCGGGTCACGGCGTTGACCAGGACAGGCGGAACCGTCTTCTGGTCATCGGGAAGGATCAGCGTCACCGCCTTTTCCCAGTCGGCGGGATCGTCGCTCTGCAGCAGTTGGATCTCGCCCGGGAGAAACGCCTGGCTGCTGAGAGGAATGCCGAACCCGAGAAACAGCCAGGCAAGCAGAAGAAGAAGCCCCCTAGCCCGCACTTCTCACCAGGTTTCGTCACGAGGGCGGCGAGGTCCCGCACCCGGTGGGGTTTGCGCCCCGAGGGGAGCGGACGCGTACTCGACAGTACGTGGAGCACCCCGAGGCGAGAAAACACCGCCGGGTGCGGTGCATCGTCGGCCGCCACCTCCACCCCCTCGGGGTTTGTGGTGTCGATCATCAGGGGCGCCTTCACAGCGCGGACCAGGCGCTCGTAGAAGGCGTGGACGTCGGCGACCTCGTCGCGCTCCGTGGACTGCAGGCAGGAGATGAATGTAAAATCCGCTCGATGCCCTCTTGACAAAGTTGATCTCGACGATGGTGCGGGGATACTGTGGAAAACAGGTAATCAGGGAAGACATGAATCGACGGATGGAGGCACCCATGAACCGAACGGCTTGTTCCATTGTCTTCTTGGCGGCCTTTGGCTGGGTTCAGCCTCTCCAAGCGGCAAAGGTCTTGCTGCACAAGCCGATGACATTCACGGACGGTGGGAGGTTCGTGGGGCACCAAGCTTTCGATGATTCCGTGATTGAGACTCTGTCGTTCACGCCAATTGCCGATTATCCGACGATTGTGGCCGGCGAGGTTGCAGAAACTGATCTTGCCGACTTTGAGGCTGCGGCTCAGACCCTCCTGGTGGATTTTGAAATTCGGCGGGATTTCGATTTAGTCGAAGTAAACGGGTATGTGTTTTCGTCGGAAGGCGATGGGCCGATACTCCCAGATGAGTTGCGGCTGCAGTCGTATGGTGGCGACGTCGGGGTTTTTCTCATTCAGTTTCGACTCCCCGCACAAGATATGTGGCTCGCAGAACTCCGATCAGTCGGCGAGACTATTGGGTATTACCCATGGAACACCTTTCGTGTACGTTTGGCCAATTTCAAGATTGAGCAAGTCCGTCGGATGGCCAATGTGCAGCATGTGAGCCTCTATCAACCAGCGTACAAGATTCATGGCATCTTGCTCGATTCGGATAACCCCGTCGATCTCCATGTGCGGTTTGACGGCAGTCGTTACCTCGACGAAGTCGATGCGTATCTGGAGCAACTCTCCGGAGGAGATGTTGACATCCGGGGAAGATCTGTGAGGAAGACAGCGCGAATGACGTTGACTCGTGATCAAGTAATCGCCGCTGCACAACGTACCGAGGTAGTTTGGATCGAGCCGGTGTTGTCGGTTGTCCTCAGCGGGGAACGGAAGGCAATGATTAGCGCTGGTCTACACAACGGTACCCGGCCGAACGACCCAGAGCCGGCTGCTTCCCATGGCGGCTACGAGGAGTGGCTCATCGACAATGGATTCTGCACACCCAATGATGCGACAACCGGATGCAATCCCTATTGGACGAAGGTGGGAGTGTTCGATTCCGGCCTCAACACGATGGAGTGTGCGAGCGCCTACTACAACCAAACGACCGGCATGTGTTCGTCATGGGCAACGAACGAAGATCATTTCGACCTTGATCACACATCCAATTTACAGTCAGCGTGTACGGGTCTCAGCTCTCAGTGTTATGGCGACGTACTGCACAAGTTTTTCTGTGCAAACGACACAAGCGGAAACAACGATTGTTTGACGAACAATCAATCTGATTTCACTGACCAAGCTGGAAGTCTTGAGCATGGAACCGCGACCGCCTCCATCATCGCGTCAATCCCTGGTACGAACCCAGTCCAAAAGGACGATGCCGATTATCTCCGAGGGACGGGGCTGGCACCTTCAGCCCAGCTCATCATCTCGAAAATCCCGAATATCTACCAAGGAGCAGGGGGCCTGCTTGACGGAATGTCGGAGTACCAGTACGAAGACCTTATGGCCCTTGTGGAAGGAACCGGGGCTCGGTTCGCGTCGAACAGCTCGAACCTCAATGGCAACCTGGATTGGCACGACCCAAACAGCTCTGCCACGCTGACCCCAACCGGCTACACGGGCTTTTCTCAGATGGTCGACACTCTTGTCAGGGACGGAAGCGGAGATTTCGACGGTTATTCGGATCCGATCAGCATAGTGTTCTCTGCTGGAAACTACATCCTCGACGGCAACGACAACCCGATCGAGAATCTGGGCACGTGGATGACGTCTCCTGGAAACGCGAAGAACGCCCTGGTTGTCGGTGCGAGTAGAGGATGGTCAACCCCGGGTGCAGCGGGTGCGGCGCACGCTGACTGTCCTAGCCAAAACCACGACATCACAGCGACTGCAGGTGGCGAGGACTACAACGCGGCCAACTGGGATTGGCACTCCCGCCGGATGTACCCGGGCGATGACGATTCCGGCAACGGACACCCACGATTCAAGCCAAACTTGGTCGCGCCTGGCACTCAGATCGCTGCCGCGCGCAAGCAGACGAGTTCATCGACCAACCACTATCAGTGTTTTTCTGGTACCAGCTCCGCTGCCCCGGCTGTTACAGCTTCCGGAATCCTGGCTGATGCTTGGTACTACTATGTGATTAGTAACGAAACCGCCGTCCCATCTCCCGCAATGGTCAAAGCGATGTTGATCGCACACGCAGACGACCTTTACGGCGGTGACGATCCTCTCACGAGCGGGACGCTCCCGCATTCGCCTTCTCCAGCGCAAGGCTGGGGCCGTGTCAATCTCGATGCTCGGTTCCAGGACGACGTAGAGGTTTCGGTATATGACGAAGACCGCACATCGTCTTCGCCTCCCAGGAGGTTCACCTCGGCAGGCCAGTACTGGACGGAGGAATTCCAGGTAGACGATTCGTCCAAACCGATCATCGCAGCGCTCGTGTTCACTGATGCTGCAGCAAGCACATCTGAATCCGATAGCCTCACCGTCAACGACCTGACCCTGAGAATCTCAAAACCCGGTAGCGTCAGGACTCAGCGGCACTGGTTTGGCAACAAATTCGCCACCCACAGTTGGTACTCGCAGGGGTACCTGGTTCCGGTGGCCGGGGCGCGTGACCCGGTCAACAATGTTGAAGTAATTCGCATTGATGGCGATGATCTCACCGTTCCGTTTACGCTCAAGGTCACGGGGACGGCAATCAATGCCAGGGCTGTTCCGGGGCTTGATGGCACAGGCGACAATCAAGACTTTGTACTTTACATTTGTAATGCGTCTCCAACATCCTGAAGCATAGATTGGAAGGAGGGATGACTATTGTGAGACGACTGCTACTGACAATTGCATTTTCGTTTGTTGCTGGACCAACTCTTGGGCAACAGCTCATCGTGATTCCAGTGATTGCAGACGAAGTACTGGGCGTCAACAACAGCATCTGGCAAACGGAGGTGCAGATCATCAAGAAAAATTCGCACGACAATCTCACCGTACGGCGCGTGTGGGTATGTACAGGAGATGGAGGATTCGAGGAAGACCCCGCGACTGCAACTACTTGGGACATGACTCAAGACGATCACCTTGTCAGAATGCTGACGCTTTCCGGTTGGGAGTTGCTTTCCGGGACAGGCAAAGACCTTGGCGCCGTGGCTCTAGAAATCACCGGCGGGGAAGCCATCGTGAATGCACGTATCGCAGACATCTATCGCGGTAGTCTTGATTGGAGAACCCCATTTGGACAGGGCCAAGCAATCCCAACCAATCGCGACGCGATCCTCGGGCCATCACACCTCCCGTGGCTTGGCGGGTGTCGCAACGTCCCCTGTACTAGCTCGACCATCTGGGATTTCTATCGGGTCAACATTGGTGTCGTGAATCCAAATCCGACACCGTTGACGATCACCGGTCTTGCGATCCCATTTGGTTACCCTTCCCTAGGCCTAACGGCCGAATTGTGGAATTTCACGCATGGCTATCAAACGTTTACCATTACGATTCCACCGTACGGTTGGCATCAGTTTCCTTGGCGATCGAATCTGGTATTTGGCGCGAACATTTGGGGCGACCCGACTGTACCTACCGCAGGATTCGTCATGAGCTTACTTCCGGATTCGGACGCTCCTTATCTCGCGTATGCATCGACAGTGTTCGCGCCCGACCCAGCTACTGGAGTCCCGGCGTTTAATGACCCGCTGTTCATCTCTGCAGAGCCGGGGTTCATTGAACCGTTCTTTTCCGATTAGATTGCCTGCGGGTACCGGCCCGTTCTTGAGCACTTCGAAGGGCTAGGAGCCTGTCGGGGTAATGGCAAGGGAAGGGATGGTCGATTCGAGTCGCGGGTGCGGTCTTGACCGGCAGGGGGGCTGAGGCCAGACCTCCTGCTATGTTGAGCGCAACATAGCTTGAGGTCTGGAGCCTGCACAAAGTCAAGACGAAGGGGATAGGAAGTTGCTTTCGCACTGCCGGTAGGCTACCACAGGGTTCAGGCTCAGGATCTGTACGGGAG
>CAZXMW010000090.1:0-10964 GCA_964641415.1 uncultured Thermoanaerobaculia bacterium
AGGGCGCCGCCACGGGAGGCTGCCCAGAAGTCGAGCATCACCGCCTGCAGCTCGACCTGCTCGGCGGTGACGTCGGCGCCGAACCACATCAGCCGCCGGAAGGTCTCGACCGCGTCGCCGCCCTCGGCGACGATCGCCTCGACGCGGCCGGCGATGTTCGTCTGGATCGACTCGAACACCGCGAACATCAGCTCCTCCTTGGAGGAGAAGTACTCGTAGACGGTGCCCTTGCCGACCCCGGCCTCGACCGCCACGTCGGCCACTCTCGCCGGCAGGAAGCCCTGTCGGGAGAACACCTTGCGGGCCGCCTCGATGAGGCTGCGGCGCTTCGACTCGCGGTCGTACGGCTGGGTCATCGGGTCGTCCTCCGGCGCTGACCGACTGGTCGGTCAGCGCATCGACCGCAGAAGATAGGCGCCGGCCGAGGAGCTGTCAAGAGGTCCGGGTGAGGTTCCCGCGAGGTCGGCCGGGAACAATGTGGGCGGCACCCGCGTCCGCGTCCGTGTCCGACGCGTCAGCGTCAGCGGCAGCGCCGGTGGCGGTCGCTACGGCACGGGTCGTGGCGGCGTTGCGCGGTCGACGCCCCCGGCCGGCGGCTCGCCAGGAAGGTGCGGGTCCCAACGTCCGGCGTCCCGCGTCCGTACGACCTGTGAGGCGGGGCTCGAAGGTCCCTCACGTCCCGCTCTGACGTGCCATGTGGAGGAGGCTGATGAGGACGATCTACCGGGCGGTGCTGCTGGCGGTGTTCGTGACGGCTGCCGTCTACGCGTTCGCCCCCGGCGTGTTCGAGCCGGATGCCGGCCCCCAGCAGCCTCCACAGCGCGGCGCCACCGAAACTGCTGTCGAGCCGATGCAGGTGTCCGATGTCATCGTGGACGATCCTCCGATCGCCGAGGCCCCCGCGTCCCGGGCCGGCGCGCCGACGAGGTGGATGTCGGACTCCACGGCGCCAGACACAGGGTCCTCCACCCCCTTCCCCGCGGGCCAGCTCACCGCAACCGATGGGGCGACGTGGTTCGCCGTCGAACACCCCGCGACGCTCGCCAGCGAGCCTCCATCCCGCTTCGCGCCTGGCGACGTCGGGCAAGACCTCGACCAGCCCCAGGGCCGGCGCTCGTGATCGCCCTCATCCTGGGCGAGTGCGGCGGGGCGGAGGAGCGCGGACGGGCGGGCGCCGGTCGGGCGGCCGGCTGGGGGCGGCGGGGATCGGGATCCTGACCTCCGTGCAGCTCCCGATCGCCGTCGAGGGGGGCGACCTGCGTCGCTGCCGCTGTCGTTGCGATCGCCCGACTCCCTTGGCGCACGACGTTTTGTGGCCGCGATCCGCTCCCGGGCGTGCGAGAGATTCGGAACCGCAGAGAGTGCGGAGGGGTGGTGTTCATGGGTGCCGGCGATTTGGCGATCTCCTCCTCTGATCCGCGCCCTGCACAGGAGGCCTATGCGAACGATAGGCCACGGCCTTCCGATATGTCCTGGCTGATCCACAAGCTTCGAACACCGCCCCGGCGAGTTCTTCGACCGATCCAGCCGGTCGGCCGCGAAGCGGCCTCGTTCAACCTCCGCGATCTGGAGATCGCCAAATCGTCGGGCCAGGCACCTGAAAGAAAAGGATTTAGCCAAGTGTTCAAGAACGGCGGCGAGCAGATGTCAGCTGCATCGCCATGTCAGGTATGTTGCTCCCATCATTTCTGCCCATCTCCTCGGGTTCCGCTTGAATGACGTCATCCCGTCACGTCAGAAGAGCCAGGTGGATCTTGATCGCCCGTTCGAGTTGGATCATGTCCGCCTGAGAGAGCGCCCCCACGCGCTCTGACAGGCGTTGTTTGCTGACCGTCGTGAGCTGGTCGGCCATCGCCTTCCTTCGCTCGCCGAGAAGATCGACGTACGCCTCGCTCGGATAGAGCTTCGAGACGTTGCTGGTCAGGGGAACGACCTGGACACGGTTGAGGTGGAGGTTGGCTGCGTCATGACTGACAATGACCCCCGGCCGGCGCTTTCTGATCTCACCGCCGACCGACGGGTCGAAGTTCACCCACCAGACCTCACCGCGCTTCATCCGCCACGTCCGCCACCGTCGCCTCGGCCCACTCGAGGGCATCCTCTTCCCGCTCCTCGTCCTGAGCCATCTCTTGATACGCAGCCGTGAGGTCCTCACGAACCACGTGGGGCCGGACAAGCGACTCGATGAAGCGGCTGATGCGCCGGCGGCCCACAACGCGATGCAGGCCTCGGTACACTTGTTCATCAACGGTGATGGTAAGTTTCTTCTGCATCATGCCGCTCCTGCACGTATAATACACGTGTAAGCCGGATCAAGCAAGCCCACCCGCATGCCGCCTGACGGCCGGCGATCAGCTGCAGCCACGTTCGGCCGCCAGGCCGACCTGGCGCGACGGGCACAGATGTGTCGGCACCTCGGATCGATGACGTCGACTTCGGGGGCCGCGCGCGGAGTGAGATGCCCGACGTGGTGCCGATCTCGGGCTTGGGAGCGACGTCGTAGAGACTTCTCGGATGCCGTCCTGGGGAGTCACCAAAACGACGGACCTTGTACCCACCAACTGAGCTGAACGGCCGCCGTGTGTAGTTGATCAGCTGCGCCGAGGTGAAGAACCAGAGCCGGTCGCGCAGCAGCGGCCCGCCGAGGGTGGCCGCGGCCTGGCGGAGCCACTCGTCGAGCTCGTCCGGGTGGTAGTGGTCACCGGACTCGTTGAAGCTCTCGTCGCGGTAGCGCAGGTCGAGCGAGCCCGTGAACCGGTTGCCGCACGACTTGGTCACCAGGTTGACGATGCCGCCGATGGCCTGGCCGAGCTCGGCCTCGAAGCCGCCGGTCTGGAAGCTGAGTTCCTGCACCGCGTCGACGTTGAACAGCATCGTCCAGCCGCCGTCGCGGGGGTTGGTGGTGTTCATGCCGTCGATGAGGTAGGCGTTCTCGCCCGTGGTGGCGCCCGACACCGACGGGGTGCCGCTCCCCACGACCCCCCGGGGACCTTCGCGCAATCGAGCCCGCAATCAGGGTTCGGCTCGCCGCCCGGGATGCAACATGGCGGCGACGCGACCACCGAGGTCGCCGCACGTCATCATCGGGTACCACCCGACCAGGCGGCGGTGGCGCCGGACTCGAAGCCGTCGCTGAAGATCGTGGCGAGCGGACCCTCCTCGACCACAGCCAGCAGCGCGGCGAGGCGGTCGCGGTGGCTGGCGTAGGCGGTGTAGTTCGGGCTCGCTGGGTTGGCCAGGTTGTCGATTTCGTCCCGGTCGACCGCTGCGCCGGCAGCGTCGGCGAGGTGGTACATCTCGAGCTGGTCGGGCTCGGGATCGTCGGTTGCGGGATCGAAATAGCGCGCGAACTTCCACTCGCCCCAGTCGTCGTCGACGCGGATGGCACGGATGTGGTTGGGCTGGGTTACGGTGGTCTGGCCGTCGCCGAGGCCGGCCTGCTCGTCGTCGAAGCAGAACACCACGACGCTCTGCACTGTTGCGGCGGGGTCGTCAAACAGCGGCGTCAGGTCGATGCCGGCGCTCCACGACCGGTCAGCGGGTGCGACGTTGGCCAGAGAGGCCACGGTCGGCGCCACGTCGACCAGCGAGGCAAGGACGTCGGTGGTCGCCGGCTGGGGGAACAGCAGCGGGCTGGACACCACCATCCGCAGCCGCATCGTCTCCTCGTAGCAGTTGAACATCTTCTGGCGCAGACCGCCGTGGGCGAGGCCCATCTCGCCGTGGTCGGAGGTCCGGATCACGACCGTGGTGTCGATCAGTGGCCCGAGGGCGTCGAGCAGCTGGCCGATCTGAGCGTCGACCAGGGCCTGCAACCAGGCGTAGAAGTTGACGTAGTCGAGCCGCTCCTGGTGGGTGTTCAGGGGTCCCAGGCCGACGGCATACAGGGTGCGCGATTGATCCTGGGCGGTCGGCTTGAGGCCGAGATCGTCGCCGTAGCAGCTCGGCGGCAGGCCGACGCCGAGATCGAACACTGCGCTCGAAGCGTAGTTGTCACAGCCTGTACCCGGCTCCACGAGATCCCACGTACGTGGGTAGGCGATCACGTCGTGGGGGTTGGCGAGAGACACCACCAGGCAGAACGGTTGCGTCCGGTCCGGATCCTGTTGGGAGGCGAGGAAGGCAACCGCCTGGTCGACGATGTCGCTGTCGTGGTCGGCGCAGCCGCCGCCGAAGTCATCGACCCCAGGGCCCTCGCCGGCAGTTGTCGGCACCCACTCCTGGAAGCCGAACGCGGCGACGTCGTCGGCGTCGGGCGGGCCGCCGTCAGCATGCTTGCTCAGGTGCCACTTGCCCTTGAGTACCACACGGTAGCCGGTCGCAGCCAGCATCTTCGCCAGGTTCGGCAGACTGGCGGACAGCGGCGTCTCCTCATCCGACACGGCGCCGCCGTAGGTCAGGGTGCGCTGCACCATGTGCTGGGTCGGATACAGCCCGGTGAACAGGATCGCGCGGCTCATGCGGCCTCCGTGAGTTCGGTGAGGATCGGCAGCGCGGCCTTGAAGAACCGCCGATAGGCGGGGCACAGCGCGCTCGGACGCGGGCCGGCGGCGTCGGTCGGGCGGTCCTTGGGACAACCACCGCCGCACAGTGGCAGGTACTCGCAGTCGCGGCACTGGGTGGCCGCCCATCATCTCCACAGTTCCACCGGGTGGTCGCGAGAGTACCCAGGAATGGCTCGCCGCAGTCGCCTTGCCACATCCCTGCAACATCCCTGCGACATCCGGCTTGCGATCCGCGTCGTGGTTGGCGCCACAAGTGACTATTCTCTGGTGAGTACCAGGGCACGAGATCGCCGGTCTCGAAGCCGTCGATGAGCAGGGCGTTGCCGAGCGTCCCGAGCCGAACGACGCCGCCGGGATCGGCTGTGACCGCGGCGCCTGGCGAGATCGTGTACCGGGCGCCGCCACCCGGCGCTGCGCCACTGCCGACATCGTAGGAGGCGCCTGGATCCAGACCGGTCACCAGCACCGTCGCGGCTGCCGCCGGCGCGTCGAAGGTCGTGCCCGCGAAGGCTCCCGGATCGGCGGCGAAGACCACCGCCCAGGCGCCCAAGGCAACACCGGTGAAGGCATCGCCGGCGATGCTCTCGATGAGCGTCAGGGGGCTCGCCGACATGCCGCCGTCGGCCCCCTCGAGCACGGTCAGGAAGCGCGCCGACGCCGGACCGCCCGCCGACTCCACCAACAGACGGTGGGTCATCGGCTCGCCGACCGCCTCGTCGGGCAGGTCGGCCATCGCACTGCTCGACACCACCGCACCCACCGGCAGCAGGGAGGTCACGAACAGCTCCTGCCCGCCCGGAGTGGTCACCGTCGCCTGCGAGCCGATCACCGCGGGCGCTGCCGGCAGGTTGAGCCACAGACGCTTGAAGCGACCGGCGGTGGCGGTGTCCGCACGGTCGTAGAGCACCACCACATCCGGTTTGAGCCACACCGCCGACCGGCTGACGTGCAGGACGTCGCCGACGTTCGACTCGGTGGAGTTGTACAGGCCGGTGGCGTCGCCGAGCACCGCCACGTAGTCCTCTCCGGCCACCGCTCGGGTGATCTCACCGTCGCCGGCGCCGCCCCCAGCACCGCCCGGTCCATCACCCACATCAAGAGGGTCCGCGCGCGCTGCACCCAGTCCGCCCGCGCCACCGGATCCGGGTCGACGAGGGACATGAAGGCGAACAGCTCGGCGTACATCTCGCACGGGTACTGATCCCATGTGTTGCCGCCCTCGTCGAGGTCGGGCACCAGGCCGTTGTCCATGTCGTTGCGGGCGGCGAGGGCGACCTGCAGCAGGCCGTCCTGGTACACGGGGTTCGACGCCACCGCCCACGAACGTAGACGATCGAGATCGGAGGTCTGCAACCACAGCCGCGGGTGATCGGTCACCGGCTGGGCGTGAATCACCACGGGGATCAAAAAGAGCACGATCAGGACAAAAACGGTGGGGTTGGTCATCGGTTGCCTCCCGATCCCCAACATGGGCGGCGCCATGGGCGGAGCCAAGGAAGATCTCCTGAGGAACTCCTCAGGAGATTGTCAGGACGGATAGTGCAATGCCCCTATCTGTTGCGATTCGCCAAGGGGGTGGTGACGACGTCAACGCAAACGGGCGGTGCACGTCGTGCACCGCCCGTCGTTGTCCCGCAGCTCGCGGATTCAAGGGCTCGAGCTGGACCAGATTTCCGTGTCGGCGGTTTCGAGACCATCGGCGAAGAGCACGTCGTTTTGGTGGAGTCTCACGATCGCCATGTCCGCGTCGGTCGATGATCCCTCGGCGCCGGCACGGCCGGCCGCGATGATCTTGCCGTCATCCTGAAACACGACCGCAGCCGCGAAGTCGATGTTGTCGCCGCCCCAGTCGAAGGCAACCGTCGTCTGGCCGTAGGATCCGAAATCGAAGTCCACCGAACCGTCCAGAGTCAGCCGGGCAAAAGCCATGTCTGCGTCGGAGTGGGTGGAGACGACGCCGGCCGCCACGATGCTTCCGTCGCCGCGCACGGCGACCGACCGGGCCCAGTCGTCGTTGTCCCCACCGGCATTGAATGCCAGCCGACGTTTGCCGCTCGCGTTCTCGCCGAAGCTGGTGTCGAGCGTGCCGTTCGCGTTGAGCCGGGCAAAGGCCATGTCATCATCGCCCGAGGCGGTCGCGGCCGTGCCGACGATGACGATCTTCTGCCCCATCATCGCGATTGCCGCGGGCGAGTCGAGTTCGTAGGTCGGCGCACCGTAGTCGAAGGGAATGATGACGCCGGCGCAGGTGCCGCCGAAGCTGCAGTCCGTGCTGCCGTTGGCCTCGAGGCGTTGCACCGCCCAGTCGGTGTTGCCGCTGCTGGTGTCCGTCTTCGACGCGATCACGATGCGGCCGTCCGGCTGCAGCGCGACGGCTTCGCCCTGGTCGTGGTTGTCCCAGCCCTGGTCGTACCAGAACACCCGCCGGCCGTCGCCGTCGAATGTCGAATCGAGGACGCCGTCGGCGGTGAGGCGCGCCACGGCAACGTCGAAGTCACCGGCTGTGGCGCGGCAGCGTCCAACCAGGACGATCTTGTTGTCCGGCTGGATGACCATGTCCTCGAGAATGTCCCACTTGCCGGGAGAGATGTCGTCGAAGTCGACGCTGATCGATCCCGAGTTACCGAAGGTGCCGTCGATCGAACCGTTCGGGTTGAAACGTACGATGTGAAAGTCGTAGTTGATGTCCTGGGCGGGGTCGGTGAATCGATGCCAGCCGGCAGCGACGATCTTGGTTCCCTGCAGGGCGACGGCGCTGAACTGCTGCGATTCGTCACCATAGTAGAACTGCACCTTGCCATTGGTCCCGAAGGATGTGTCGAGGGTCCCGTTCGAGTGCAGACGTGCGACGGTGCTGTATTCGTGACCATTGGTATCCCTGGCAGCGGCGCCGACCAACACGATCTTGCCGTCCGGCTGGATCACGACGTCCTGAGCGTAGTCGAAAAGTGTGCTTCCGGGGACGTCGAAGGCGACGTAGGCCCTGCCGTCACTCGAAAACGTGGTGTCGAGGTCGCCGTCCTGGGCGACTGCGAGACCGGATGCAGCCAAGAGGCTGGCGCTGAGCATGATGATCAGGTTCGTCGTCGGGTTTGTGCGTGTCATGGTGACCTCCATCTCGTTCGGTGCCGCCCCGTTGCACGGCCTGTTTGCTTGTGTCGTGCGGCCCCGGAGATCGGTGCCGCGGGTTCTGTCGAGATGGGCGAGCAATCCCCGTGCCAGGCGCAGCGCCGGCTGGGAAAGGCGGTGGGGATTGACTTTCTGCGATGGACTCAATTCAGCGGGGCGAGGTCCGGTTGCAGGTTTGAGATCGACGATCTCAGGCCTGCGACGGATCGCCGGTCACGACTCGCGCTTGAGCGACTCCAGATCGTCCGGGCGCTGCGCGGAGGCCGGCAACAGCACGCCACACGACAGGATGAAGCGAATTGCCTCGTCGACCGTCAGCCGGATAGTGCAATGCTTTTCAGTCCGCAGGAGTGGGGTGGACGTCAATCTGGGTCGAGCGTCGCTCCCGAGGTTGTTGGAGGGGTATTGAGGGCCCTGGTGAGGGGTGAGATGGGTGGGTGAGTGGGAACGGCGGTGAGAGACCGGTCCGGAATCGCCGGTGAGGAGGTTGGCGGAGGTGTAGCGGAGGCTTCAGGGCGCAGGATCTCCGATCCGCTGACGCGGAGGAGGCACGATCGACGAGGTTGGGCCGGCCTACGCCGGTTCGGCTTACTGGACAGCGCGACTCCGTCCTGGCTTGGAGTCCGTTTTCTTGAGGTGCGCGCCTCGGGGATAGCGGCTCTCGCCAGGCTGGCGTTGGTGGTGATCATCTGGTGCTCGACCTTCGCCCTCCAGGTTCCCTGCCACAACCGGCTCGCCGGCGGTTTCGACACGCGGATCCACCGCAGGCTCGTTCGCGGCAACTGGCTGCGCACGATCGCGTGGTCGCTGCGCGCCGTGTTCGTCCTCGGAATGGCTGCCGGATCGAGCTGAATCCGTCACCTGCCGCACCAGAAGGCCTGGTGCACCGCCACGGACTCGTGCTCGAGCACCGGTCCGCACACCTCGACCTTGCGTCCGCCACTGGCGAAGAGCTCTTGGAAAAAAACGAAGAATCGGATCAGGTTCTGATCGGCGAATGGCGGGGATCGCCAACAACCTCGGAAGTGCGGACCCGGAACTCGAATCGAGCTGAACTGGACCTGACCCGCCAAGCCTAGCCCCCCAAATGGCGTAGACTTGATGCATGACCTCCGGGGACGACGATCTGGTGCAGGCGATCGCCTCCGCAACCGCGGGTGCGCAGCTGGTATACCTTTTTGGGTCGGCCGGTTCGCACGCTGAGCGTCCGGACAGCGACGTCGACATCGCGGTGCTGTTCGACGAGCCGTTGTCCGCCGACGGACGCATCGAGCTGTGCGGGACAATCGAGAAGGCGATCGGCCGACCGGTTGACCTCGTCGACCTGGCCACTGCCGATCCCGTGATCCGGCGGCAGATCGTGGCGGGAGGAATCGTGGTCCGCTTGACTGATCCGTTTGTCCGGGCACGCTTCGAAATGAAGACGCTCTCGGAGTACCTCGACCTCAAGATCGAGCGGCGGGCGGCCGAGCGGCGCCTCGTGGAGACGTGGCCGTGACCGGCCCGCTGGCGTTTGACGAGGACGTCGTCCTCGCCAAGGCCTCAACCGTCAGGTCCTGCCTGACGACGATCCGACAGGTCCACGCGTCGGACCGGGTGTCGCTCGAGGAGTGGATGCGCCGAGACCTCGAGATCCTCAACCTCCAGCGGGCGGCGCAGGCGTGTCTCGATCTGGTCCACCACCTGATCGCTTCGAACCGCTGGGAGCTGCCCCGCGACGGCGGCCACGCAATGTCGATCGCCGCCCGTCACGGCGTCATCGACGGGGCCCTCGAAACGACCATGCGCGGCGTCATCGGCTTCCGGAACGTGGCCGTCCATCTCTACACCGAAATCGACCCCGAGATCCTGGGGGACATCGTCGAGCACCGCCTCGGAGATCTCGAGCGGTTTGTCGCCGCGGTGCTCGAATGCACGCTGAAATCCGGAAGGTAATCTCGACCAAGCCGACATTTCCAATTCTGACACATTGTCCCTTTTCGATTCTCCGCGCAGGCAAGAATCGTCTTCGGCTGAGCCTGAAGACTGCCGCCACCACCATCATCATCGGTCTGTTGTCACTCGCCGTCAGCGGCCTGTCCTGCGATTTGATGGTGCGCACCGCCATAGGCGGCCTGATGTCGCCGTCGCCGCTCACGCTCACAGTCCTGCCGGATATCACGTTGGCAACCGAAGGCCTCGCCAGCTGGTCGCGAAAGATCTTCGCGAGCGCTTCACTCGGCACTCGTGGAGAATCTCCGTCTCCGCCTCCAGGACTGCCGGTGCCGAGAAAACAGCCGGCAAGCACGGCGTCTCAGGTTCCGGCCGGTTGGAAACCTGTCGGAGACGTCAGCGGTCTGCTCAGGGTCCCTGTATCCACGCGCCGGTCGAGCCGCTTTCGAAGCCGTCGCCGAAGATGACGGCCAACAGGGCGTCATCGGCCTGCAGCAGGCCCCAACCGTAGTCGGCATCCCAGCCGGCCGGGCCGAGGTCCGTCGCGGGGTTTGGCGATCGGATGCTCCGTCTCGCCATCGAACGACTCACCGCCAACGCCTGACGGGCCTCGGGGATGTCCGGGTACCGCGACGGTCCGAAGTCTGAAGTCCCAAGTGTGAAGTGTGAAGTGTGAAGAGTGAAGCTTGAACCCGCAATCCGCCCCGTATGCCCCCGGCTCCGGGGCGCACCGAGATCGTGGCCGTGGCGCCGGTGGACTCCGCGGCCGGCTCAGCTCATCCTCTCGAGGCACGCGGCCGGCGGCGACCTCTTTCGACGGCGACCTCCCCCGCCAGCGTCTCGATCATCGGCGAGTCGAGCCACACCCCGAGCTGGCCGGTCGGCGTCGGCACGCCCTTGCCGTCGTGGACGCACTCCTTGATGATCGACGCCGCCTCGACGTCCCGCGGCTCGCGCTCGTTGACGAACTGCTCGCCGTGGACGTTGACGAGGTTCGCGCCCGATCCCCGGAGCTTCTCGGCGACGTTGTGCTCGGCGAACCGTCCCTCCAGGGCGCCGCCACGGGAGGCTGCCCAGAAGTCGAGCATCACCGCCTGCAGCTCGACCTGCTCGGCGGTGACGTCGGCGCCGAACCACATCAGCCGCCGGAAGGTCTCGACCGCGTCGCCGCCCTCGGCGACGATCGCCTCGACGCGGCCGGCGATGTTCGTCTGGATCGACTCGAACACCGCGAACATCAGCTCCTCCTTGGAGGAGAAGTACTCGTAGACGGTGCCCTTGCCGACCCCGGCCTCGACCGCCACGTCGGCCACTCTCGCCGGCAGGAAGCCCTGTCGGGAGAACACCTTGCGGGCCGCCTCGATGAGGCTGCGGCGCTTCGACTCGCGGTCGTACGGC
>CAZXMW010000091.1:0-10946 GCA_964641415.1 uncultured Thermoanaerobaculia bacterium
TTAGCTGTTAGCTGTTAGCTGTTAGCTGTTAGCTGTTAGCTGTTAGCTGCGAGATGATTGAAGCTGAGAGTGCAATTGTCAACCCCTGCGATAAAACAAATAGCTAATAGCTAATAGCTAATAGCTCATGGCTCATGGCTCATGGCTCATGGCCAATGACTGATCATGAACCGACCTCGATCTTGACCCTTCGGATCGCGAGGGCTTTTCCTGTTGTCTCGTCGGCGTCGATGACTGCGCCCCGAAGCTCGAGGCCGCGCTTGGCCGGCTCGAAGGGCCGCGGGGTGTTGTAGAGGAATCGCTCGAGCACCTTGGCCGGCTTCATTCCGATGATCGACTCGTAGGGCCCCGTCATCCCGACATCGGTCTGCACGGCGGTGCCCTGGGGCAGAATTCGCTCATCCGCGGTCGGCACGTGCGTGTGGGTGCCCAGGACGGCGCTGACCCGGCCGTCGAGGTACCAGCCCATGGCCTGCTTCTCCGAGGTCGCCTCGGCATGCATGTCGACGAGCACGATCCGGACCTCCGGATGGGCGGCGGCGATCTCGTCGAGCACCGCATCCGCGACGCGGAAGGCGTTGTCGATCGGCGGCATCATCGCCTGGCCCTGGAGGTTGACCACGGCGATCGGCACCCCGGTCGCGGTCGGCTCGACGCACCATCCCCGGCCGGGATTGCCGGCCGGGTAGTTGGCCGGTCGGAGCAGGCTCGGGTGGGCGTCGAGCAGCGGCACACCCTCCTTCTTGTCCCAGACGTGGTTGCCGGTGGTGAAAACGTCGATCGGGTACTGCTCGAGCTCGGCCAGCACCGCGGCGGTGATGCCGAAGCCGCCGGCCGCGTTCTCGACGTTGGCGACGACGAAGTCGATCCGTTCGCGGTCGACCAGCGCCTCGAGCGTGACGGCGACGGCCTTGCGGCCGGCCGACCCCAGGATGTCGCCGACGAAGAGCAGTCGGATCATCGGGTCACCGCGCGTACTCCACCGCTCGGGTCTCGCGGATCACCGTGACCTTGATCTGACCCGGGTAGGTGAGCTCGGACTCGACCTTCTTCGCGACGTCCCGCGCCAGCCAGATCGCCTTGTCGTCCGAGATGTGATCGGACTCGACGATGATCCGCAGCTCGCGACCGGCCTGAATGGCATACGCCTTCTCGACGCCGTCGAAGCCGGTCGCCATTCCCTCGAGCTTCTCCAGTCGCTTGATGTAGTTCTCGAGGATTTCGCGCCGCGCTCCGGGACGGGCGGCCGACAGCGCGTCGGCGGCGGTCACCAGCACCGCTTCAACGGAGTGCGGGTCGTAGTCGCCGTGGTGGCACTCCATGGCGTGGATGACCCGATCGGTCTCACCGTACTTCCTCAAAAGCTCGCGACCGAGCTCGAGGTGGGTCCCGTCCATCTCGCGATCCACCGCCTTGCCGATGTCGTGCACCAGACCGGCCCGCTTGGCGACCTCGGCGTCGGCGCCGAGCTCGGCGGCCATGTGGTGGGCCAACCAGGAAACCTCCATGGAGTGCTTGAGCGCGTTCTGGCCGTACGACGACCGGAACTGAAGCCGACCGATGAGCTTGTGGATCTCGGGATGAATGTCGGGAATTCCGACCTCCAGCGCGGCCGCCTCGCCGTCGGCGAGCAGCTTCTCCTCCATCTCGCCCCGGAGCTTGGTGACCACCTCCTCGATCCGGCCGGGGTGAATCCGGCCGTCCTGGATCAGGCTCATCAGCGACAGCCGCGCAATCTCGCGCCGAACCGGCTCGAAACACGACAGGATGACTGCCTCGGGCGTGTCGTCGACGATGAGGTCGACCCCTGTGGCCTGCTCGAAGGCGCGAATGTTGCGCCCCTCGCGGCCGATGATCCGACCCTTCATCTCGTCCGACGGCAGGTCGACCACAGACACGGTGGACTCGATGACGTGCTCCGACGCGATCCGTTGGATGGCCATGGAGATCACCCGCCGTGCCTTCTCCTTGGATTTCTCGACCGACTCCTCTTCGATCTTTCGGACCAGATTGGCAGCGTCCATCCGGGCCTCGTTCTCCATCGCGTGCATGAGCTCGGCCTTGGCCTGCTCGCTGGTCAAACCCGCGATCTGCTCGAGCTTGACGCGCTGCTCGGCAAGCGCATGCTCGAGCTCCTGGCTTCGCGCCGACAGCATGGCCTCGGTCTCGCGCAGCTCGCTCTCGAGCGACGCCACCACGCCTTCGCGCTCCGACAGGCGGACCTCACGTTCGCCGAGCTCGGACTTGTCCTCCTGCAGCTTGTGTTCGAGGCCGACCAGCTCGAGCCGGTGGCCCCGGGTCTCACGTTCGAACTCGGTCCTGGCCGCGAGCAACCGCTCGCGGGCCGAGATCTCGACGTCCTTGAGCATCCGCTCGGCGTCGATTTCGGAACGTGCCAGTCGCCGCCGGGCCTCGGTCTCGGCGTTGGCGACGAGTCTGAACGCGGCGCGCTTCGAGCGACGCCACATGGCCCAGACCACGCCCATGCCGAGGATCGCGACCACCAGCACAGCGAGGGCTGCGATCATCGTCACGTCCACGATCCACCCCCTTGTCAAGGAGCGATCAGAACGCCCGGCAATCTAATGACGGAAAAACGGGGCGAAAGCGGAGGCCCCCACTACGGCCGTGTGAGCTGATCTATTTGAACCTGCGATACCACAGGTGGGCGCCTGTCCCCCACTCGTCTCCCACCGTGAGGCGGGCATCGGAGCGGGAAAACCCGGCAACCCTTCAAATAGGTGTTGGTTCAACGATAGTTTCACTCATCACCAACCGCGCAGGGACCTCCAAGTCCTAGATTTCGCTCCCGACATCAGTGGGCCTCATGGCCTCTTCGAGCTTGTCGACGAGTCGTTCCGCCTGTTTCTCCAAACGTTTTTGCCGGACGTCTTGATCCGTCTCGCGCTCTTGAAAGAGCTCGTCCGCAATATTGAGTGCGGTCAAGACCGCGATCTTGACCGTGTCGACACTGGAGCTCCGATCGGCGACCTCGCGCATCCTGGAATCAACGAACCGGGCGACCTCTTGAAGCCGGTCCGCGTCACCGTCCGCGCGAAGCCCGAGCCGCTGACCGAAGATCTCGACAGTGGCTCGGACGGTTGCCATTCGTCACTCCTTCCCATCGATGAGTATACAGCATCGAATCAGCGTGAACGCGCCCCGCTTGTCGCCGGCGGCCAATTACACTGCGAGTAGGATAAGGTCGGGCACGACGCATGGATTCCCTCTCCTTTCCCCGGCCGACCGACCGTCGACGGCGGGCCGTCCCGGCGGTGCTGGCGGTGCTCGCGGTGCTCGTCCTGTATCTCCTGCCGCTGGCCGGACAGCCGCTCATGACCAATCCGAACGAGCTCGTCCGCCTCGAGCTCGCGGTCGCGCTGGCCGAGGCCGGAACCGTCGACCTCGAGGGACCGGCCCATGTCTACGGGCTGTCGGAGGACGTCGCCCGCCAGCACGGCCGGATTCTCGCCGACAAGGCGCCGGGGCTGTCGCTGGCCGCGGTCCCCGTGGTCTGGCTCGCCGCCCCGCTGCTGCCGCGGGCGCCGGGCGCTTCGCTGCCCGCGTACTGGCCTCTTCGTCATCTGGCCACCGGTCTGCTGGTCGCTGTAGGCACGATCGCCGGCGCAGCCCTCATCGCCCGGAGGGTCGGGACGACAGACGGCGCCGACTGGCGACCCCTGTTCGTCCTGGCCGCGCTCGCGACACCCCTGTGGACGTACGGCACGGTGTTCTTCGGTCACGCACCGGCAGCGGCACTGGTTGCTGTCGCCTGGCTGCTGTTGGTCGGGACCGGGTCCGACGAGCCGCCGCGCGGCCTCCGGGCCGCCGTCGGCGGTCTGGCGGCCGGCTTTGCGGTCGTCACCGAGTACCCGACAGCGATTCTTCTCGGTGTCATCGTGGTGACCCTCGTCGTCCGACGGACACCGGCTCGGCATCTGCTGCTGACCGGCGCCGCGATCGTCGTCAGCCTCGTGCCCGGCGCGATTTACCACCAGATCGCATTCGGCGCTCCCTGGCTCACCGGGTACGCCTTCAAGGCCGACGTCGGCTTCGCCGACATCCACTCCACCGGGCTCTCCGGCGTCGCCTGGCCGACCGCGAACGCGCTCTGGGGAGTTCTCGGCAGCGCTTCGCGCGGGCTGTTCTTCTACTCGCCAGTGCTCCTCCTGGCGCCGGTCGGGCTGGCCGTGATGGTCCGGCGGCGCGGCTGGCGGGAGGCGGCGCCGACGATCGTCGCAACGCTCGCCTATGTTGCATTCGCCGCCGGCTTCGTCGACTGGCGGGCCGGCTGGTGCGCGGCAGCCCGTCACCTGGTTCCGGTGGTCCCGTTGCTGCTCGTTCCCACCCTGGTCGCGGCCGTCGCGGCGGCCCGCCGTCCGGGGTTCGCCATGGTGGTCGCCGCGTTGGCGGCCGTGTCGGTCGCGCGAACGTTGCTGACCGTCGTGCTGACGCCGTTCTTCCCGCCCGAGTTCGACCGGCCGCTGACCCAGCTCGTGATTCCCAGCCTGAGCGACGGCGCGGCGGCGCCGACCCTGGTCGGCGCGCTGGCGGTGCCGGCCGCGGCGGTGTGGGCTGCGGTCGGCGTGGGACTGCTCGCCACAGTCGCGTGGGCCGCGGCGCGGCTGGCGCCCGACGCCTCTCGTTGGTCCGCGGGCGTCGCCTCCGTGGCGCTCGTCGTCCAGCTCGCCTGGTTCACCGTCGCAGCGGGCACCGTCGAGCCCGGTCTCGAAAAACTCCGGCTGCGGGTCCTGGCCGGGCTTGGCCAGCCGGCAGCCGCGACCGTCACCGGCGCCGGCACACCGGACCCGAGCCCGGTGACGACCGAGCCGGGCTGAGCCTTCAGTCGGCCGTGTCGACGGCCTTCAACGCGTCGTCGATGACCCCGACCACCTTTTCGAGCCGACCCGCGAGCTCGTCGCGCTGCCGCTCGAGCGTCGCGACGCGCTCGCCCGTCTCCGACTCGCCGGCGAGCCTGCCCTCGAGCTCGTCCCGCTGTGCTTCGAGCTCGCCGACCCTGGTCTCGAGCTCCGCCGCGCGATCGACCGCGGCACGATAGGCGCCGACAAGCTCCTCGATCCGGGCTTCCAGCTGTTTGAGAACCGATTCCATGGCCATGTCCACACTCCTTGTCGTCAGGCGAAGCTCACTCCGAGGCGCTCTGCGAGCCCGGCGCGGAGCGCGCTCTGCCGCTCGTTGACCTCACCCTGGGTGAGCGACCGGTCGGCCGCCCGGTAGATCACACGCAACGTCGTCCGAACCGATCCCTCCGGCAACCCCTTGCCGGCATAGCGGGCGCGCAGCTCGATGCCCTCGACGAGGTCGGCGGCGAGCTTCCGAACGGCCTTTTCGAGGTCGGCGAAGTCGAGGGTCGACGGATGCTCGACGGTCATGTCGGCGACCACGGCGGGGAACCGGGGCAGCGCCTCGAACCGCGGCATCGGGGGCTCGGCGGCGGCGGCCCCGAGGTCGAGCTCGGCGACAAACACCGGGATCTTGACGTCCCACCGGGCGGCCAAACCGCCGGCGATCCGACCGGCGCCGCCGACGGTCGTGCCGTCGGCCGAGACGAGAACCGCACCCTCGGCGGGGTCGAGCCAGGGGTCACCGCCCCGGCGCCAGCTCACGGCCGGAACGTGCAGCTGCTCGAGGAGCCGCTCGACGACACCCTTGAGATCGGCGAAGTCGACGCTGTCGTCGCGGCCGACGGCGCCGCCGACCAGCGCCACCGCGAGCCGCTCGCGCTCCGCGGGCGCGCCGTCGTCGAGGAAGAAGATCCGGCCCTGTTCGAAAACCGCCACAGCGCGCTCGCCCTGGTTCAGAGTTTCGCGCACCGCGGACAGTACCCCGGGCAGCAGCGAGCGGCGCATCACCGCCTGAGTGCTCGCGAGCGGGTTGTCGAGCACCACGGGCGGGCCCGGCGCCATCGCCCAGGCCGCGACCTCGGCGTCGGCGGCCGGGTCGATGAACGACCAGGTGATGATCTCGGCCAGGCCGGCGCCGACCGCCGCGGCTCGAGCACGATCGACGAGCTCCCAGTTCAAATTGCGTCGGCCGGGCGCGGTGGCGAGCGCCGGCAGCTCGGCGGGAATGGCGGCGAACCCGACGTGGCGGACGAACTCCTCGATGAGATCCGCCTCGCGCTCGAGGTCGACCCGAAAGGAGGGGACGACGACCGTGAGGAGCTCTCCGTCGAGCTCGGGATCGAGCTCGAGACCGTCGGCGATACCGCGCAGCCGCTCGGCCCCGACCTCGAGCCCCATGAAGGCCGACACGGCTGTGGCGCTGGTCGTCAAGCGGCGCGGCTCGAGGGGTCGCGGGTTGACGTCGATGCGCTGACGACACACCGCACCCCCGGCGAGCTCGGCGATCAGCGCCGCAGCGTAGTCGATGGCGACCGGCGGCAGCTCGGGGTCGGCGCCGCGCTCGAACCGGTGCGACGCCTCGGTGTGCATGCCCAGCGCGCGCGCCGCCCGCCGGATGCTCAGCGCGTCGAAGTTGGCCGCCTCGAGCAGAATGTCGGCGGTGTCGTCACCGATCTCGGAGTCGGCGCCGCCCATGATCCCGGCAAGACCGACCACTCCCTCGGCGTCGGCGATCACGGGCATCCCGGCCTCGAGCCTCCTGGTCTCGCCGTCGAGGGTGACCAGCGACTCTCCAGCCTCGGCGCGCCGGGCGACCAGTCTGGCGCCCCCGACCTTGGCGAGATCATATGCGTGGAGCGGCTGGCCGAGCTCGAGCAGCACGTAGTTGGTGACGTCGACGATGGCGCTGATCGGCCGCACGCCGGCGTTGGCGAGCCGACGCTGCATCCAGTCCGGTGACGCCGTCCTGCGGACGCCACGGATGACTCGGGCGCAAAACCGCCGGCAGATCTCGTCGTCGGCAATTTCGACGGCGGCCAGCTCGCCGGTCGGCGGGCCGGCCTCGACGAGCTCGAAGGTCAGCGGCTCGAGGGTCGCGCCCGTGGCCGCCGCCGCCTCGCGGGCGAGCCCGCGGTGGTTCATGGCGTCGGGGCGATTGGTCGTGACCTCGACGTCCCAGATCTCGCCGCCGTCACCGGCTTCGCGCAGCTCGACCAGGAAGCCGCAGGCGGTGAGAGACTCGGCAACCTCGTCCGGGTCGGGGGCCCCGTCGAGCAGATTCATCAACCACGCGGCGTCGAACTTCATGCGAACTGCCTCGTCAATCGCTGGTCGCCGGCGAACAGCTGGCGCAGGTCGGGTATCCCGTACTGGAGCATGGCGACGCGGTCGAGCCCGAGGCCGAAGGCGAATCCCGTGTAGCGCTCGGGGTCGATGCCGACCGCCTCGAAGACCCGCGGATCGACCATCCCCGAGCCCAGGATCTCGATCCAGCCCGAGCCCGAGCACACGCCGCAGCCGGCCATCCGGCAGAAGATGCACGAGATGTCGACCTCGGCTGACGGTTCGGTGAAGGGAAAGTAGCCGGGCCGCAGCCGAACCCGGACGTCGTCGGAGAACAGTGCGTGCAAGAAGGTCTCCAGCGTCGCCTTGAGGTGGCCGACGGTGATGCCCTCATCGACCACCAGACCCTCGATCTGGTGGAACATGGGCGAGTGCCGGAGGTCCGAGTCGCGGCGGTAGACCCGCCCGGGGACGATGGTCCTGATCGGCGGCGCGCTGCGCTCCATGACCCGAGCCTGAACCGGCGAGGTGTGGGTTCGCAGCAGGTGACCGGCGCCGATGTAGAAGGTGTCCTGATCGTCCCGCGCCGGGTGGTCGGGCGGAATGTTCAGCGCCTCGAAGTTGTGCCAGTCGTCCTCGATCTCCGGACCGTCCTCGACGTCGTATCCCATGCGCAGGAAGATCTCTTCGATCCGGCGACGGACGAGGTGGACCGGATGCTCGGCGCCGCGCGGCAGATCCCGGCCGGGCAGGGTGACGTCGACCGCGTCGCCGACGCCGGGACCGGCGCCCGAGGCCGCCCGGTCGCGAGCCGCCGCGAGCTCGCCCTCGACCAGCTTCTTGAGCTCGTTGAGTGAGCGGCCGTAGTCGCGCTTGGCCTGATTCGGCAGATCGCGCAACACCGCGGTCAGCTCCTGGAGCACGCCCGACTTCCGGCCGGCGTAGGCGATCCGCAGCTTCTCGACCGCGTCGGGGTCGGACCCCGCCGCCTCGAGGTCGGCAAAAAACGCCGATCGGACCTCGTTGAGACGCTCGAGGGCCATGGCCGCCTCAGCCGGCGGTCTTGGCCAGCTCGACGAGCTCGGTGAACGCCTTCGGGTCGCGGACCGCGATGTCGGCCAGAACCTTTCGGTCGAGCTCGCAGCCGGCGGTCTTCAGACCCGAAATGAAGGCCGAGTATGTGGTGCCGTTCTGCCGCGCCGCCGCATTGATGCGGGCGATCCACAGGCTGCGGAAGTGGCGCTTGCGCTGCTTGCGGTCGCGGTACGCGTACTGCAGCGACTTCTCGACCTGGGTCTTGGCGGTCTTGTGCAGGCGGGACTTGGAGCCCCAGTAGCCTTCGGCGAGGTTGAGGATCTTCTTGCGACGGTCCTTGCGGTTAGTCGATCTCTTGACGCGCATGCCTGCCTCCTCACTTCATCCCGACGAGCATTCGCTCGAGCACCTTGGCGTCGGCCGGCGACGCGATCACCGCCTTGCGCAGGTTGCGCTTCCGTTTGGTGCTCTTCTTGGTCAGGATGTGGGACGTGCAGGCCTTGTGGCGCTTGAGCTTGCCGCTCGCGGTTCGCTTGATCCGCTTGGCTGCCCCACGGTGGGTCTTCATCTTGGGCATGTCGGTCTCCTTTGCACTCGGTCTCACGCTTCGCGTGAGCGGGTGGTGACGGCGTTGACGACTCGTTCGACGACCGCGTCGAGGGCTTGGACTCCCTCGTCGCGACCGTGTCGGAGACGCAACGAAACGGTGTCGTTGTCGGCCTCCCGCCGGCCGACGACCAGCAGGTAGGGGATCTTCATGGTCTCGCCCTCGCGGATCTTGTAGCCGAGCTTCTCCGACCGGCGGTCGACGTCGGCACGCAGTCCATGGGAGCGGAGCCGGTCGGCGACGGTCTCGGCGTAGTCGACGACGGAATCGGTGATCGGCAGCACCCGAAGCTGCTCGGGTGCGAGCCAGGGCGGCAGATCGCCGGCGAAGTGCTCGAGCATGACGCCGTAGAACCGCTCGAGCGAGCCGAGGATGGCGCGGTGGATCATCACCGGCCGCTGCTCGACGCCGTCGGCGTCGATGTAGCTGAGGTCGAAGCGCTCGGGCATCTGGAAGTCGAGCTGGATGGTCGCCAGCTGCCAGGCGCGGCCCATGGCATCCGACACGTCGAAGTCGATCTTCGGACCGTAGAACGCGCCCTCGCCCTCCTTGACGGTGAAGGTCACGTCGTCGCGCGCCTCGAGACAGCGGGTGAGCACCGCCTCGGCGTGCTTCCAGACCTCGACGTCGCCGATGGCCTTCTCCGGGCGCGTCGACAAGAAGACCTTGACGTCGCAGAAGCCGAAGATCTCGTAGACCTCGAAGATGAACTCGAACAGGGTCTCGATCTCGGAGCCGATCTGTTCCGGCGTGCAGAAGATGTGGGCGTCGTCCTGGCTGAAGGTCCGGACCCGGGTCAGCCCTGTGACCACTCCCGAGCGCTCGTAGCGGTGGAGCCGTCCGAAGTCCGCGATCCTTCGCGGCAGCTCGCGGTAGGAGTGGGCGCGGTCGCCGTAGAGCAGGCAGTGCGACGGGCAGTTCATCGGCTTGACGCTCGAGGAGCGCTCCTCGACCTCGTCGAACGCGTCGGCGAAGAACATGTCGTCGCGGTAGTTGTCGTAGTGCCCCGACCGCTTCCACAGCTCGACGTCGAAGATCTGTGGGGTGATGACCTCTTCATAGCCGTACTCGCGGTACTTGTCGCGCATCAGCTCGAGCAGGGCGTTGTACACCACCGTTCCCCGCGGGTGGAAGAACGGGCTCGCCGGCGCCTCCGGCTGGAAACTGAACAGGTCGAGCTCGCGGCCGAGCTTGCGGTGGTCGCGGCGCTTGAGCTCCTCGATGCGCTCGAAGTAGGCCTCGAGCTCGTTCTTCGAAGCGAAGGCCGTGCCGTAGAGACGCTGCAGCATCTCGTTGCGCTCGTCGCCCTTGAAATAGGCCCCGGATGCCTCGAGGAGACGCACCGCCCCGATCTGACCGGTGCGCTGCAGGTGCGGACCTCGGCACAGGTCGACGAAGTCGCCGTGCCGGTACAGGCTGATCGCCTCGCCGTCCGGAATGTCCTCGAGCCGGACGAGCTTGATGTCCTCGCCTCGAGCGTTCATGACCCCGCGGACCTCGTCGCGGCCGACCTCGGTACGTTCAAAGGGCAGGTCCTCGGTGATGATCTCGCGCATGGTCTGCTCGATGCGCTCGAAATCCTCCGGTTTGAACGGACGCGGAAAGCGGAAGTCGTACTGGTACTTCTCCGAATGATCCTGACGGCCTGCGTCGATCGGCGTACCGGGCCACAGCCGCTTGACCGCGTCGGCCATGACGTGCTCCGCCGAGTGGCGGATGACGTCGCCCGCCTCGGGGTCCTTGACGGTGACGATCGTCAGCTCGGCGTCCTCGGTGAGCCGAGTGCGCAGATCCACCATTCGGCCGTCGACCTTCCCCGCTACGGTGTCCCGGGCGAGCCGCGGGCCGATCGCCGCGGCGACGTCGAGGACCGTCGTGCCGGTGCGAAACTCGCGGACGCTGCCGTCGGGCAGGGTGATCTGAACTGTCTCGGCCATGTCGCTCTCCGTGTCGGGCGCTGAAAAAACAAAACCCCGACCACGGGTCGGGATCGGGGAACCGGTTCACCAGATGGTAGGCGCGCGCGGACTCGAACCGCGGGCCTCATCCGTGTGAGGGATGCGCTCTAACCAGCTGAGCTACGCGCCTGCAGAACCGGAAGATGGTAGGCGCGAGCGGACTCGAACCGCTGACCTCTACCGTGTCAAGGTAGCACT
>CAZXMW010000092.1:0-9932 GCA_964641415.1 uncultured Thermoanaerobaculia bacterium
CCACCACCTTCGGCCAGTTTTCACGCCATGCATACACAACAATTGACCATAGCTCACCGTTGGACACGACGAACCGGAGTCCGTTTGCTCCGTAATGAACCCCTGGGACGTCGATGGTCATCGAGTCGCTGGTGATCGTCCCCGAGTACATCAGGTAAGCGGGGTCTCCCGTCTGTCGTTGGACACAACCGGGCTCGTCGCGCCCCTGGAAGACGTGGTTTTGCGGCCAACGCACTCTCACTGGCGTTCCGTTTCCTCCGGTGGCTTCGAACGTGGGCTCGTTGACGTAGACTTCCAGGTCGTAACCGATCAGAGATTCTCCTGGCTCGGGCGTGAGTGTCACGCTCACCGAACCGAGGCACTGGAACCGCGTGGCTTCATCCGGGCAATCCCACACCACCGGTCCAAACGCAGGAATCGGCCGAGGCAGGGGCCATACCGGTGTTGTGACTGGATCGCCGGGCGATGTGAGGGTGTTGCCGAGGTACACCCAGACTCCGGCAGAGTCAGGCCCCTTGATGCGGTAGTGGTAGGTCTGTCCGGGAAGAACGGTTCGGTCTGCCCACGCCGTGTAATGGAACGTATTTCCTACCGTCCCGCCTGGATTCTCGAACGGGATCCACGTCTCGCCGCCATCATCGCTTCTTTCGAGCTCTGTGTCGTGGTAGGAGTAGTACGGGTTCCACAACACGAGCACGGAATCGGGGAAGACGTACCCGGTGGTAAACGGGTAGAAGTAGCCGTTTTCGGGTACTTGATCGACGATGACCTCGTGGCTGACGCAGGTCGACGGATTCGGACTCGAGGTGCACGGGTCAGCGGCGCCGAGGAAGTCGTTGTCGGTCGGCGGGAGTTCGCCAGCTGGAGCAATGGCCATGCGAACGCGGTAGTGGGGTGGGATATCTTCAGGAGTGGTCGGCACAGTGAAGGAACCTGTGAGGCTGGCGCCTGTCGCCCACACCAAGGTCATCGGGTAGGCGTCGTTGTCTTCCGTCACAACCAATCGATACTCGTACCCCGCAGGCACCGTTGATCTTGATGCGACTACATTGAGGGTGTCATTCGCGTCGTAGAAGCGGCCGGTTGGCTCGTCGATGATGATCCGCAGATCGTCATCCTCGTTCGTGACGGAGATGTCCGGGCCATCGCAACCGGCATAGTCCGGATCGGCACTCGTCGCCGGTTGGGTTTCGATCGCGTAGGTGATGTCGCCGTCGATCTCGACGTCGTCTGCCGGAGAGATCGTGAGCTCTTGCCGCGAGCTCCAGTTCCCCGTGTCGAAGACCACGCTGGCAGGCGATACGCTTCCTTCGCTCGTATCGGTGCTAAACAGCCCGATCGTGACGGATGAAGAGGGCTCCGACGTAAGGACGATTTCGACCGTCACGGGCAATCCATCTTCGGCCGTCTCCAGAGCTGCTGGGGTGAGTGTGACACCGGCCTGATCATCCTCGACGATCGTGACAACGGTGGAGTCACCGTCCCGCAACACTGCGTTGCTCGGGTTGCTCAGCTCCAATGAGAACGTCTCGTCGCCTTCGAATCGACTGTCGTCGAGGATGGCGATCGGGATGGGACCACTGGTGTTGCCTGCGAGGATATCGAGCGTACCCGAGGTGGCTGTGTAGTCGGTCCCGCTGGTGGCCGACCCGTCGATCGTCGAATACTCCACCGAGACGTCCTGTACTGAGGTCGACGACAGCGTCACGACCACGGAGACTTCGACGCCGTTCTCGCCGACTTGGTATGTGGGCGAGGTTACCGAGGCCTCGGGAAGCTCGTCATCGAGGATCGTCACCGTGGCTTGAGTGGGGCTTCCGAGCGGAACGCCGACCGGGTCCGCCAGCATGACGGTGAAGGTCTCGTCCGGCTCTTGGTTCGGGTCCGGGAGGATCGGGACCGCAAAGGTCTCGCTCGTCGATCCGGGAATGAATGTCACGGTCCCGGATACGTCTGAAAAGTCTTCGCCGGCGACCGCCGTGTCACCGCCCACGGAGTATGCGACGCTCGCTTCGTGCGGCAACGCGTACGGCAGGGAGACACCGACAGTGAGATCCCCGGCATCCTCGAAGATCGAGTGCGTCGATTGGCTCAGCGCGACCCACGCGTCGTCTCGAATCGTGACCGTGCCTTCGTACGGCAGGTATCCGTCGAGGGTGCAGTCGACTGAGCTCGACAGGGTGATGCTGAAGGTCTCGCCGTTGTCGCCTGTTCCGTCGTCCGCGATGGGGATGTCGATGAAGTGCTCGGTCTCGCCGGGGCTGAAGACAAGCGTCCCCGACGTCTCGGTGTAGTCCGTCCCTGCCGCAGCAGTGCCGGAGGAGGTGGCATAGTCGACCTCGGCGGTGACGCCGCTTGCGTCGGACAGGCGAACCGGGACGGAGATCTGGCCAAGCTGCTCGAACGCGGTGTACTGCGCGGTGTACGATCCGCCGGCCGCGAGGAACACAAATGGCGGCCAGTCGCTTTGCAGGATCGTCACCGTCGCTTGTGTCGGAGCGCCGAGCTGAGCGCCTGACACCGTGGAGAGACTGACGGTGAAGGTCTCGTCGTGCTCATAGAGCGCCTCATCGATGATGTCGATGACAACCGGTTGGGTGGTCTGGCCCGCCGCGAAGGTGAGGATCTCGTCGAATGCCGTGAAGTCGTCGCCCGCCAGAGCCGTGTCGCCGGCTGCTGCCGCCCGCACGGTCACCCCTGTCGACGGCGGCTCGTCGAGCACGACGTCGAGCACGACCGGCCCGGCTTCCTCGTGGAGCACATAGGTCGCGGAGCCGAACGAAACCTGCGGCAGCGAGCTGTCGCCGAGGATCGTCACGGTGGCGATGGCGGGCGTCCCGAGAATCGCCCAGGACGGGCCTGTCAGCTCGACCGTGAACGTCTCGTCGTCCTCGGGGATGCCGTCGTCGGCGATGGCGATGGTGACGACGGCCGAGGTCTCGTCGACCGGGATCGTCACGATCTGACTGACAGCGGTGTAGTCGCTCCCGGCAAGGGCACTACCGTCGTGGCTGTCGACCTGGACCGTGACGGGCACGTCGGTGGCCCGGTCGAGCACGACGGTCAGGCCGATCGACCCGGCTGACTCGACGACCGCGGAGGCCGCCGAAGCGAACGAGAGACTCGGAGGACCGTCGTCGTCGATGATGGTGAGCGTCGCCTGATTCGGGCTGCCGAGCTGGAGGCCGGCCGACGGGCCGCCCAGTTGAACCAACACGGTCTCGTCAGGCTCGGTGTCGCTGTCGGGGAGAATCGGGATGTCGATGGTGAGGTCGCTCGATCCCTGGGTGAAGCTGTACCTGCCGCTGATGTCCGTGTAGTCGACGGCCGGGGTCGCGGTCTGCGGAGTCAGAGAAACATAGACGGAGAGGTTCGGCCCGGCGGGTTCGCTGAGCAACAGCGTCAGTGATGCCGTACCGGCGCTCTCGACGACGCTGAAGCTCGAGCCGGCGAGGCTGACGGTCGGTTGCACGGCGACGTCGTCATCGAGGATCGTGACCACGGAGGAAACGGTGGTTCCGAGCTCGGCGTTGGTGACGTTGGTGATCTCGACCAGGAAGGTCTCGTCTGGCTCGTACCAGCTGTCGTTGATGCCCCGCACCTTGATCAGCGTGCCCGTATTCCATGGTGCCAGAATGACCGTGCCGGACGTTCCTCGATAGTCCGATCCCTCGACAGCGCTTTGTGGAGTGATGAGATAGTCCACAATCACAGACTCGGGCATACCGAACTCGAGGGACATGTCGACTTCGTACCAATAGGCATTCTCGGAGTAGCTGACCGCTGCCTCGAGGTTGACTGCCGGCAGCTGTCGTGCGTCGTTGATGCGAATGTTCGCCCATCGATCATTGCCGAGCAGAGCCGCGCCAGGTTGATTCAATCTGAGCTGGAAACCCTCCTCGGGTTCAGGCGCACCGTCGGCGGAAATCGTGACCGGCACAGTCGCCCGAACCTCACCCGGAGGGAAGGTCACAGCGGTCGACACCGGGACGTAATCACCCTCCGCAGCGGTGGCCTCTCCGTCGGCCGAATCCACCTGGACCGTGACCGGGTACGAGCTCGGCCGGTTCAGCTTGAGCTTGAGCTCGACCGAGCCGACATCTTCCGTGGCCTCCACCCAGGTGTCGGCCCACTCGATCTCAACCGGGTCGCCCTCGTCGGCGCCGACGTCCCATGGCGCGCTGCGCTCGAGGTCGTCAACGTCTTCGGTAAAGGCGAGATTGCCATCCGAGGAGAGATCTGCCCCGACGTCGCAGGCCTGATTGGTCGGCGAAAACAGCTCGATTTCGCAGATGTGAACCACGTAATCGCCCTCGAGCTTGTCGACAATCAGCCGCAGGACCGAGGTCGTGATCGGCATCGCGAAGTCCACCTGGTCCCACTGCGGATCGGGGGGATAGGTGTCCCGCCACGGCACGACCTCGGCGTAGCTGCCGGTCTGGCTCTCCATGTCGAAGACGGTGTCCGCCACAGCGAGCTTCCAGCGGTAGTGGTTCCCCCAGCCGAGCGCGATCCTGATGCCATTCAGCTCCTGCGGAGTGGGGAACGCGAACTGGACGAAGGCCGGACTGATGTTGTTCGAGTGGTATGGGGTGAAGGGGTCGCCGTCGAACATCACCTCGACCTGGTCGTTGGTCTCGGTGGTGGTGATCTCGGCCCAGCCAAGCACCGGATCGCAGATGAGATGGTGGTCGCCGGCAGAAGGTTGCGAGAAGGCGACCGCCGCCGAGTGCACCGCATTGCTGCCGGGAGCGGTCCCGTCGCTCGACAGATTGTGATGGGAGAGCGGGTCGAAGGATCCTGAGAAGCAGGCCGCAGAAGATGAATCGACGAGATTGTCCACCGCCAGGACCACCGCGTCGGTGACCTGGATGCCATTGAATCCGCCAAATACCGTGTTTGCCGACACCACCACGTTGACAGTGCTGCCGTCGAAGAGCATCCCGACCTGCCCGGAGCCGGTTCCGTCGCCGAGGCCGGTGATGATGTTGTTCCAGACCTGCAGTGACACCGCGGCACCTGGATCGGTGACGATCCCGAGGCGATCACCCGTGCCCGACGGCTGGAGGGCGACAATGTTGTCCGAGAGCTGGATTTCGCCGGTGGCCGTGGAGCTGATCGCGATTCCGGCCAACGGCGTCGTGTCGCCGCCGGCGCAGGACAGCTCGAGCCCTTCGACGATGACGTCTCCCTGCCCGAGCGTGAGACAGGTTCCGTCGACGACCTCGAGCCCGCCACCGCGGGAGCCTGCAATGCCAGCGCCCCGCTGCGGGACTCCGGCCGAATATGGGTCAACCGGTGAGAAGATGCGGATCGCGTTGTCGGCCCCGGTCGTCCATCCGGAAATGGTCGCCGGCTGGTTGTCCGGTCCATCCGCGTAGACGGCGAGCTCGAGCTCGAGGTTGGCGCCGACAAGGTCGGCGGTGCCGAGATGATCGGCATCGGATGCGCCGGTAAGGGCATCCGCGAGTGAGTTGAAGGCGCGCGTGATGGAAATCACGTCGGTAGCCGGCAGGTGGTCACACTCGTGACCGATGAACGATCTCACCTCGAGCTTGTAGTCGCTGTTTCGGCGGGTCACGATGAACCTGTCCGTGGTCGTAGTGAGGATGTCTCCAACACCGATCCGCGGGTCGATCGGCACATCGAAGACCGCCTCGCTCCAGACGATCTGCGCTCGGGCAGGCTGGGTCAGCAGGTTGCCCTGCTCGACCCCAACGGAGTAGACGACGCGGGTGGTTGAACCGGTGTCGTGGTCGTCGTCGAAGATCGTAATCACCGATGTGTTGAGCAGGGCGCCGGTCGCGGCGTCTCGGAGTTCGAGCTGGATATGCTCGTCGTGCTCAACCGTTGAATCCTCGAGAATCTCAACGGTGAAGGTCTTTTCTACCTCGCCGGTCAGGAGCTGCAACCGATCGGACACCGAGGTGTAGTCCTGCCATCCCGCTGAGCCGTCAACCGTGAGGTAGTCGACCTCGACTATCGCCGGTTGGGGCGACTGCAGGCGTACGGTGATCGTGACGAAACCGTCGGTTTCCTGAATCCCGTATCCAGCCTGGTCAAAGAAGGCGAAGCTCGACGCAGCGACGTCGTCGTCGGTGATGGTCACCGTCGCCGTGAGCGTGACCCCCGGATCGGCGCCGACGGGGCTGCCGAGGCCGACGGTGAACGTCTCGTCCGGCTCGTCGATTCCGTCGTCGAGAATCGGCACCACGATGGTGCCGCTGGTCTGACCTTGGATGATCGTGAGCGTGTCGCTCACCGCCGTGTAGTCGGCCCCTTGTGTCGCGGTCTGATCGGCAGTGGCGTAGTTGACGGTGACGTCGGTGGGCGCGATGCCCGACAGCGAGACGCCCAGCGACACCGAGCCTCCGCCCTCGCCGATCGAAGCGGAGGACGACACGAACTGGATCTCGGGCAGCGGCGGCTCGTCGTCGTCGAGGATCGTGACGGTGGAGAGCAGGTTCGTTCCCGGGTCGGCGCCGGCAGGGTTGCTCAGCATAACCGTGAACGTCTCGTCCGGCTCGTCGACGCCGTCGTCGAGAATCGGCACCACGATGGTGCCGGTGGTCTGGCCCTGGATGATCGTGAGCGTGTCGCTCACCGCTGTGTAGTCGGCTCCCGCGACAGCCGATCCGTCATGTGTTTCGTACTCGACGGTCACGTCAGACTGCGCAGCTGCGGAGAGCACGACCTCGAGAGACACCGAGCCGGCGGCTTCTGAAACCGACGCGCTGGCCGATGCGAACTCGATCACCGGGTCGGCCGGCGCGCCGCCGAGCACGGCGTGGAACGGCCGGCTGACGATGATCGCCCCGGCTGCCTCGGTGGTGTGATTGCGCTCGGTGTCACGGTAGGTGTCCTCGTCAACCAGAAAGCCCGCCTCGGTGGTCGTAAGCGAGCACATGCGAAGCCAGCCGCCGTCGCCGCCGTCGTGGCGGTTGATGTGGCCGATCACGACCGGGTCGCTGGCGTAGCTTCCGGCGAACGACGTGGTGACACAGCTGCTGTTTCCCCACCCGATGATCGCGTCCGCCGTGATCACTGCCTCGAGGTCCACCGGGGATGCGTCGATGGCGTCGAATGACGCCGAAGCGCCGTTCGAGATGGCGAGGTAGGCGAGTGTCTCCGCGCTCGAGACGCTGCCGGCCGCGACCTCACCGCGCCCGAGCGCGAGATTCGCCCCAGTTGCCGACACGTTGGCGACCGCTGCGACCAGCCAGGGTTGGGATGCCTCGCCCGGGATCGCCGCGGTTTCGTTGGCCGCCGTCTGGATCTGTGCCAGCACCGCGGGGGCCGACGCGAATGCTTGTGAAAAGGACACGTTCTCCCAGGACTCGCCCCCGGAAACCCCACCGCCGTATTGCACCGCCGTGGTTAAAAGCGAGCCGGCCTCGATCAGCGCTCCGCCGGGAAGCTCGTGCTCGCCGGGGGTCACCGCCAGCCAGTTGGCGGTCAGCGGTTCGTGATCCCCGTCGGCGTTCGGCGGCTCGACCTGGGCCATCTCGAAACCGGTTGGGGTGACGTTTTTGACGCGAATCGACGCCGGGTCGGCGCCCTCCGAGCCGGGCAGCACGAAGACCAGCGGCGTCTCCGAGAAGGCCTGGTCGAAGGTGAGGCTCTGGAAGGGGCTCCCGTCACCGGTCGCCGGCAACACGACGGTCCCCGCGGCCATCGACCACCCGGGACCTGCAAGGTCGTCGTCGATGATGGTGACGGTGGAGAGGAGGTTCGCGCCCGGATCGGCGCCCACCACGTTGCTCAATGTGACGGTGAAGGTCTCGTCCGGCTCTTCGATGCCGTCGTCGAGGATCGGCACGATGACGGTACCGGTCGTTTGGCCTTGCGTGATCAACAGGGTGTCGCTGACCGCCGTGTAGTCGGATCCCTGCGTTGCGCTCTGGTCGGAGGTGGCGTAGTCGAGTGTCACGTCGGTGGGCGCCACGGCAGACAGCGAGACCGACAACGAGACCGAGCCTCCATCCTCGTCGATCGAGGCAGAAGCGGAAGTGAACTGAAGGTCGGGCAACGGAGGTTCATCGTTGTCGATGATCGTCAGCGTGGCTGTCGATGGCGAGCCCGCGCCGAGTCCGACGGGGTTTGACAGATTCAGCTCAGCCGTCTCGTCTCCTTCGAACTCGCTGTCCTCGAGAACCGTGATTGGTACGTTCGCGCTCGTGGCGAGAGCCGGGATGCCGACCGTCCCGTTCGACCCCGAGTAGTCGCTTCCCTGGGTCGTCGTGATGTCGCTGATGGACCAGTCAATCGACGTTGGAAGTGCCGACGGGTGTGACAGGACGAGCTCGAGTCCGACCGCGCCGATCGACTCGTCGACGGAGTAGCTGCTCGCGGCGAACGAAACGAGCGGGATCGCCTCGTCGTCGACAATGGTGCATGTCGCGGACATGGTCGATCCCGGGTCCGCCCCCTGCGGGTTGCTCAGTGTGATCGTGAAGGTCTCGTCGCCCTCGAACACCGCGTCGTCGAGGATTTCAACTGGAATCTGGCCCGTGAGATCGCCTGACGTGATGAGCAACTGGTTCGAGGGCTCCGTGTAGTCGGCCCCGTCGGTTGCCGTCCCGTCGGCGGTGGCGACGTCGACGGTCACGTCTGAAGCAGCGACCTCGGACAGCGTGACCGTGACATTGACGGTCCCGGTTTCTTCACCCGCCGAGAACGTCGCTGAGTCGAGGCTGATCGTCGGCACCGCCGGGCCGGCACCGAACGTGGCGACGAAGGGCGCCGAGAACACGACGAATCCTGCCGCCTCGGCGGTGTGGCCCCGTTCGCTGTCCCGGTGGGTGTCTTCGTCGATCGTGAACTCCACGCCGGTTGCGTCCACGGAGCATCGGCGCAGCCAGCCGCCGTCGCCGCCGTCGTGCCGGTTCTGGTGGCCGACGACGAGCGGTGTTGCGGACAATGCCGAGGCAAACGAGGTGCGGTAGCAGCCGTTGTCGACGCCTCTGATGGAGTCAGTCGTCACCGCTGTCTCGTACTCGATGGTCGCGGCCGAGTCGTCGACGAATACGCCGGCAGCGCCGGCCTCGATGGCCAGGTAGGCCACGGTTTCAGCCGAGCCGATCGCTCCGGGGGCGGCCTCGCACCGCTCGAGGGCGATCGACGCGCCCGACGTCGATACGTTCGCGACGCCAACCACCAGCCATGGCTGGGACGCCTGTTCGGGGATCGTCGCCACCTCGTTGGAGGTGGTCTGGGTTGCGAGCAGGACCGCGGGCGTCGACGCGAATGCCGAGGAGAAACCGAGCGCGAACCACGACTCCGTGCCCGTGACCCCGGTCCCGTGCTGGACATCGCCGACGCTGACGACCCCCGCTTCGAGCAGGGTGCCGTCCGGAAGCTCGTGGGTCCCCGGGGTGACGGCGAGCCAATCGATCGTCATCTCGGCATGGGGCCCGTCTGCCGCAGGGGCCTCGACCTGGACGAGGTTGAATCCGGAGGCCGAAACGTTCGTCACCCTCACCGTGGCGGGATCGGATCCTTCCATGGTGGGCATCACAAAGACGGCGGGGACCTCCGAGAACGGGGTCTGGAACGTCACGGAAACGAAGCCGCTCCCCGCGCTCGTCGCCGGCAGCGACGTCTGACCGGCCTCCATCTGCCAGGCCATCACGGGCGTTGCGATCACGAGGAGAGCCAACGCAATCACGGCGGCCATCGGCCGCCGCAGGGTGAGTGAGGAACCGTCGTTGCCGCACCTGATGGGTGTCATCCAATCCGCCCTTGCCCCTGTGAGCTGACGCTTCTTCGGGTGTTGTTCGAGTCGTCGAATACCTGCAATCCTCTTGATGACGGCCTTCGTCGGAAGCTGATGGGTAAACCCAATGTGGCAAGAATGTCATTGTCAACAAAAAAATTAATAACCTGCGTCTCCGGTTAGGTCAGGTTTGACTGAATCAAGCATGTTTTGGCCG
>CAZXMW010000093.1:0-9613 GCA_964641415.1 uncultured Thermoanaerobaculia bacterium
GTCCGCTACTCTAGTAAATGGCCAAACCCCAGGGGTGGGCCTTGGCCCACCGTCCCGATCGAGCAGGAGCGTGACAACGCGGCGGTCTTCGACTGCCTCTGTTGCTGTTCCTGCCCCTGCCGCTGCCCCTGCCGCGGCCACCCCCGCTTCGCCTGCGGCTTCGCCGAGGCTGGCGAAATCGGATTCGGCCTCGGACACGGATTCGGCGACGGATACGGATTCGGCCTCGGATTCGGCCACGGACACGGATTCGGCCACGGACACGGATTCGGCCTCGGATTCGGCCACGGATACGGATTCGGCCTCGGACACGGGTTCGGAGGCGGATACGAAAACGGAAACGGACGCGGACCCGCGACGCTCCCCGCTCTGGGATAATCCGACCTGATGGCGGCCGGCCTCTACATCCACGTTCCCTTCTGCACCTCGGTGTGTCCCTACTGCGACTTCGCGGTGACCATGGCCGGCGCCGAGCGGCGCGCCTCCTACCTCGACGCGCTCGGGCTCGAGATCAAACGCGCCGGCGAGCTCGGCTGGCGCTTCGACACCGTCTACCTCGGCGGCGGCACCCCGTCGAGCCTGCACCCCGGCCAGCTCGGGGCGCTGGCCGCCGCGGTCCGGGAGCGCCTCGACCTCGCCGCCGACGCGACCTGGCACCTCGAGATCAACCCCGAGGACGTGACGGCCCACTCGGCCGGGCGCTGGCGCGACCTCGGCTTTCACTTCGCCAGCCTCGGCGTCCAGAGCTTCGACGACGGCGCGCTCGCCTTCCTCGGCCGGCCCCACACCGCCGAGCAGGGCCGCCGCGCCGCGGAGCGGCTGCTTGCCTCCGGTTTCGGGACCGTCTCCGTCGATCTCATCTTCGGTCTGCCCGACCAGACCGTCGCCGGCTGGCGGCGCCAGCTCGAGACCGCTCTCGAGCTCGGCGTCCAACACCTGTCGTGCTACCAGCTCACCGTGCACGAGGGGACGGTGTTCGGCCGTCGCCGGGAGCGCGGCGAGCTGGCCGAGCTCGGGCTCGACGCCCAGGCCGATCTCTACCTGCTGATCCACGAGGTGCTCGGCGCCGCCGGTTGGTGCGGCTACGAGGTCTCCAACTTCGCCGCCCGGCCGGAACACCGGTCGCGGCACAACTGCAAGTACTGGAACCACACGCCCTACCTCGGGCTCGGTCCTTCAGCCCACAGCTTCGACGGCGGTCGCCGCCGATGGTGGAACCGGCCCAAGGTCCGGCTCTGGCAGGCGGCGCTGGTCAGCGGCGGCAGCCCGGTCGCGGGCGGCGAAACCCTGACCGACGCCGAGCTCGTCGAGGAGGCCGTGATGCTCGGTCTGCGCACCGCTGACGGCCTCGACCTGGACGCCCTGCGCCGCCGCTCCCCGGACGAGGCGGCGGCGATCGACGGGGCGGCCGCAAAGCGCCTGGTCGCCTCCGGCCACCTGCACCGCGACGGCTCGAGGCTCGCCCCGACGCCCAGCGGCATGGCCGTCGCCGAGGCCCTCGCCACGACCGTGCTGCGGTAGCGAGTGCGAGACGCTTCGAGCTCGCCCGCATCACTCACGAGTGATCCGATGCTCGGCGCCGGCCGCGACGGCCGGCGCCGAGCATCGGACCCACCTTCCCATCCCGGCGCGTACTATCATCCCTCCATGGGTGAGCTGATTCCCGACCCCGAGCTCGAGCAACTGATCCACGAGATGAATCGTGAGGACGGTCTCGACGCCGCCGGACTCGGTGAGGCCTGGGGCGAGCCCGACCTGCGTCAGGTTCACGATGACGAGCCGCTCGAAGCCGTGCTCCAGGAAATGGTCCGGCGTACGGCCTCGGACCTGCTGCTCATCCCGGGCTCGCCGCCGGTGGTCCGGATCGACGGTCGGCTCGAGACCCTGGCGCTGCCCGAGATCGAGCTGACGACGGTGCGCGGGCTGTTCGCCGCCCACCTCAACCGCCGCGCCGAACGTCTGCTCGCCGAGTGCGGCGCCGCCGACTTCTCGCTTCGGCTGGCCGGCGCCGACGGCAGGACCGGCTGGCGCCTTCGGGTCAACCTCCAGCGCCAGGGCGGCGGCCTCGGGGCGGCGGTTCGCGCCCTGCCGCGACAGGTCCCCGGGCTCGACGAGCTCAACCTGCCGCCCGCCCTCGGCGACCTGGCCCGGGCCGCCAACGGCCTGGTGCTGGTCTGCGGCCCCACCGGCTCGGGCAAGTCGACCACCCTTGCCGCCATGCTCGATCGCGTCAACCGGACCGAGCTGCGCCACGTCATCACCATCGAGGATCCGGTCGAGTACGAGCACGTGGGCGGCCGTTCGCTCTTCGAGCAGGTCGAGATCGGCACCGATGCCCCGGAGTTCGCTCTCGCGCTGCGTTCGGCCCTGCGCCGCGACCCGGATGTCATCCTGGTCGGCGAGATGCGTGATCTCGAGACCATCGCCACCGCCCTGACCGCGGCCGAGACCGGCCACCTGGTGCTGTCGACCCTGCACACCGCCGACAGCGCCCAGGCCATCCACCGCATCATCGACGTTTTCCCGGCGTCCCAGCAGGAGCAGATCCGTCACCAGCTGTCACTCGCGTTGCGCGCGGTCATCTGCCAGCAGCTGGTGCCCGTCGCCGCCGGCGGGGGCCGGGTGCCCGCGGTCGAGCTGCTGCTCGCCACCTATGCCGTGCGCAACCACATCCGCCGAGGCACCACCGAGCGAATCTACAACGAGCTGGTCGCCGGCCGGTCCCGAGGGATGCAGAGCATGGAGCAGGCGCTCGCGAACCTGGCCGAAACCGGCGCGATCAGCCCCGACGAGGCTCACGCCCGCTCGACTCGCCCCGACGAGCTCGCCCGCATGCTCGGCTGAGCGACCGCCGCACCGCCTGCTATCCTGCCGCCGTGCAGGAACAACCCGGCCAATTCGAGAGCTTCGCGGGCGGCGGTCTCCACGGTGAGATCGCGGTCGCGTGCAGGCCCGCCGACGTGGTCGCCGAGATCCGTCGAGTGGTCGATCCGGCGTCGGCGCTGACCACGGTTCACTGGGGCCGGAACTACCTCTATGCCGCCGAGCTCGAAACCGGCTCGGGCGCCGTGCCGGTGGTGGTCAAGCAGTTTCGCAACAGCGGGCCGAGACGGAGCATCGAACGCCGGCTGCGCGGCAGCAAGGCGATGCGGAGCTGGCGGGCGGCCCTCGATCTGCTCGACGCCGGTATGAGGACCCCGCCGCCGTTGGCGCTGGTCGAGTCCGACGCTGCCGGCGGCCCGTCCTTCTTCATCACGCAGCGGCTCGAGGACGCGCACGAGGTCCGACACTTCTTCCGCCGGCTCAACGGCGAGACCGGCGCCGGTGCCTTCCCGGAGGTTGACGACCTGGAGTTCCTCGCGCAGCTCGGTCGGCACGCCCGGCGCCTGCACGACGCCGGCATCGTCTACCGCGACCTCTCCATGGGCAATATCCTGGCTGCCGGCGACGGTTCCGAGCTCGAGCTGTGGCTGGTCGACGTCAACCGGGCCCGCACCGATGTCCGGCCGGGCGTCTGGCACCGAACCCGCGACATCTGCCGCCTGCCGGTGCTTGCGCGCGCCCATCGCGAGGCCTTCCTCGGCGGATACTGGGGTGCGGTCCCGCCCCGCTGGTCGCCCAGGTGGTGGCTGTATGTCCTCAGCGTCGGCGGCTACCTCGCCAAGCACTCGGTCAAGAACCGGCTGCGCCGGATCGGCCTGCGCAGCAATCACCGCAGGAAGGACACCGCCTACGACCATATCCCGCTCGTTCCCGAGGGCGCCGGACGCCGCGATCTCGCGGTCTGGGACCACCTGTCCGATCAGCCGCACCAGCACGCCGGGCGCTGGGCCAAGCGCTGGATCCGTCTGGTCGACAGCCCGCACCACCTGCGCGAGCTCGGCGTGATCGCTCTGTCTGCGCCGAAGATCGCCGCCCGGTACCGCCGGCTCAAACGCGATCTTCACTCGGAACCGGTCGCCATGGACGGCTTCGGTCTGTGCCTGAGACCCTGGCCCGAAAACCCCGAGGCCCACCTGGCGGCCTGCATCGAGCTCGGCGTCGACAAGGTGCTGCTCCGGCTCCACCCGTGGCAGGACGACCACGACGCCGAGGAGGCGCTGGCCCGCGAGCTCCACCGTCGCGGCGTGGAGCTGGTCTTCGCCCTGCCCCAGGTCCGGGCCCTGGTCACCGACCCGGCGCGCTGGCGCGCCGCGGTCGAGGAGCTCGGCGAGCGCTTCTTCCCCTACGGCCGTGACTTCCAGATCGGTCAGGCGGTCAACCGCAGCAAGTGGGGCATCTGGTCGCGCAGCGAGTACATCGAGCTCTACCGCGACGCTGCAGAGATCCTGCGGCGCCTTGACGGCGTCCGCCTGCTCGGTCCGGCGGTGATCGACTTCGAGCTCCAGGTCACCGCCGCGCTGGCCAATGCCCGCAGCCGCGGCCTCCGCTTCGACATCCTGTCGAGCCTGCTCTACGTCGACCGTCGGGGCGCTCCCGAGAACCGCCAGCTCGGCTTCGACACCACCGACAAGGCGCTGCTGCTCAGGGCGATCGCCGAGACCGGCCGCAACAGCTCGGGCCGGGTCTGGATCACCGAGGTCAACTGGCCGCTCTGGGAGGGGCCGCACTCGCCGGCCGGCCGGACGGTCTCGGTGGACGAGCAGGCCCAGGCGGACTACCTGGTCCGCTACTCCCTGCTCGCGCTCGCCGGCGGCGCCGTCGAGCGGGTCTACTGGTGGCGGCTGCTCGCCCGCGGCTACGGGTTGGCGGTTGTCCGCGACGGCGGGATCCACCGGCGGCCGGCGTGGCACGCTCTGAAGACCCTGATCGGCGAGCTGTCGGGCGCTGTGTTCACCGGGCCGCTGCCGGCGCCCGACCGCGCGCGGCTGTTCCGCTTCCGGCGCGGCGCCGACGCGGTGGTGGCCGCCTGGAGCCTCGAGCCGGGCGTCGTGGCCGAGCTGCCCGCGCCGCCGATCGGCGTCCTGTCGCGGGACGGCGCCGAGCTGCCGGTGCCTGACGGCGCCCGCGTCGAGCTCGGCCCGTCGCCGGTGTACTACCTCCTCGATGGTCCGGCCGCGGCCGGGCCCGCGCCCGGGATCGGATCGTGACCGTGCCGACCGACCCGACCCCATCCGTGGAGCGGCCGACCGGGCTCATGGAGCCCCACCTGATCGACGACCTGGCCTTCAAGGAGACCTTCTACTGGTGGCACCGGGTGCGCCGGCACAATCTGTTCCGGTTGCTCGACGCCGCCCTCGACCGGCCGCCCCGGGTGCTCGAGATCGGCTGCGGCACCGGCGCTAACCTGCGTGCCGGCCGGTCGCGCTGGACCTCGGGGGTCGGCGTCGACGTCGACGTCCGGGCCCTCGCCTTCTGCCGCGACCTGCCGGTGGTCCGGGCCGACGCCCGGGCGCCGCTGCCCTTCGCCGCCGAGGTCTTCGACGCCGTGGTCCTGCTCGACGTCCTCGAGCACATCGTCGAGCCCGGGGAGCTGATCGCCGAGATCGGCCGCGTCCTGTCGCCCGCTGGGGTGGTCCTGGTGATGGTGCCGGCGGGCCCCGAGCTGTGGAGCTACTGGGACGACATGCACGGCCACCAGCGGCGCTACACCAGGGCGAGCCTGGATGCTCTGTTCGGCAACGGCTGGCGGCTTTTCGCGCTGGAGTATTATTTCTCCTGGATGTACCCCGTGGTGTGGAGCTTCCGACGCGTCATGCAGCGGCGGCCGCGGTCGCCGGCGCACAGCGACTTCATCGAGCTGCCGCGGCCGCTCAACGCGATGCAGGTGCTCATCGGCCGGCTCGAGGGCGCGCTCCAGCGGGTGCTGCCGGCGCCCTTCGGCACGACCGTGTGCGGCGCCTGGTCCAGGGAGGGTGCCCCGTGAAACTGTCCATGGTGCTCCCCGTCCACAACGAGGCCGCCACGCTGGCCGATTTCTTCACCGAGCTCGTCGCCACGGTCGGGCCCCTCGGGTTCGACGCCGTCGAGGCGGTGTTCGTCAACGACGGCAGCACCGACCGGTCTCTCGACGAGATGCAAAGCCTCAAGGAGGCCTTCGCCGATCGGCTCGAGATTGCCATCCTCGATCTCGCGCGCAACTTCGGCCACCAGGCGGCGGTCACCGCCGGCATCGAGCACGCCACCGGTGACGTGGTGCTGCTCATGGACACCGACCTGCAGGACGACCCGGCCGCGATCCCGGCCATGATCGAGCGCTGGCGCTCCGGCGCCCATGTCGTCTACGCGAGGAGAACCAGCCGCGAGGAGCCGTGGCTGCTCCGCCTGCTCTTCGCGACCTACTACCGGATCTTCTCGCGCATCACGCCGATCGAGATCCCGCGCTCGGCCGGCAACTTCGGCGTCATCGACCGCCGTGTCGCCGACGAGATGCTCCGGATGCCCGAGCACAACCGCTACTTCCCCGGCCTGCGCGCCTGGGTCGGATTCCGCCAGGAGGGTGTCGACTCGCCGCGCCGCGCCCGTGCCAGCGGCCCCTCGCGGGTCGGCTTCTTCGGCCTCACCGAGCTCGCCCTCGACGGGCTGTTCGGCTTCTCGGCGCTGCCCCTGCGGCTCGCCTTCGGCGCCGCCGTCCTGCTCGCCCTGGCCGGCTTCGCCGGCATCGCGGTGATCTTTTACATCAAGATCTTCACCGACCTCGCGGTGCCCATGTGGTCGTCGATCATGACGCTCGTCACCTTCACCGCGTCGGCCCAGTTCTTTCTCATCGGCCTGCTCGGCGAGTACGTCGCCAGGATCTACACCGAGGTCAAAAAGCGGCCGCACTACATCGTGCGCGACCGGTACTGAGGCCCGTGGCCGAGACCGCCGATCGCCGCCCGATCCACTGGCGCCCGCTGGTCGTCGTGCTGCTCTCGGCCGCGGTCGTCGCCGCGTTGACGCCCGCCCTCGACATCTACCTCGCCGGCGACGACTTCGAGTGGCTCGCGGCGTCGTACGGCCTGATCGACGACCCGCTCGCCAGCCTCGAGCCCATCAACCGCTTCTTCCGGCCGCTGGTCAAGTGGACCTACCTGGGCAACTACCTGACCTCCGGGACCTCCGGCGTCGGCTACATCGCCACCAGCCTCGCAATCCACCTGATCAACGCGGCGCTGTTGTTCGTGCTTGCCGGACGCCGCGTGCGGCCCGTCGTCGCCGCCGGCGCCGCGGCGGCCTTCGCCGTGTCGCCGCTGCACAGCGAGGCCGTGCTGTGGGCGGCGGGTCGGCCGGACACCGTGCTGCTCGTCTGCTGGCTGGCGGCGCTGCTGCTGCTCGACCGGTGGTGCGACCGGGCCGGCGCCGGCCGGGCCGTCGCCTTCACCGTCGTCGCCCTGCTCGGCGCCGGCGCCAAGGAGAGCTGGATCGTCTTTCCAGTGCTCGCCGCGGGCTGGGTGTCGCTGGTGCGTCGCGAGGCGATCGCCTCGGCGCTGCGTCGAACCGCCGTGCTGTGGCTCGCCTGGGCCGCCTACGTGCTCGGCTTCCTCATCGTGCCGGCGCTCCGCGGCGCGCCGGGCGCGGCCCACTACGCGGACTTCGGCATCGCCTCGGCGGCAATCAAGACCTCGCACACCCTGCTCGGCTACATCGGGCTCGGCTGGCTTCCGATCGACGGCTGGTGGGCGGTCGCTCTCGCCACGCTGCTGTTCCTCGCCGTGGCCGCCGTTGTTAGGCTGACCCGCGACCGGCTCGGATGGTGGGCGCTGCTCTGGCTCACCGTCACCCTCGCCCTGACGGCGCCCTTCCCGCTCGCCGTGCTGCGCCACAACTACCTGCCCCTGGCCGGGTTCTGGCTGCTCGCCGCGGCCCTCGCCGACCGCGCCCTGGGCGAGGCCGGCCGCCGGCGCCGGATCGCGCAGGCTGTCGTCGCCATGGTCGGCGTCGCCGTGCTCGCCGTCGAGGCCGGTGCCTTCCAGCGCGAGATTTCCGACTACAGGCGCTCCGGCGAGCTCCACCACCGGCTGGTGGCGAGCCTGGCCGCCGTCGAGCCGAAGATCCCTCGTGATCGGCCCCTGGTGCTCATCGACCGCAGCACCCTGCGCGCCGTCGAGCTGCTCTCGACCTCGGTCGAGGGCTGCGCCAAGACCTTCTTCGTCCGCCGCGACGCCCTCTGGCAGCTCGTCTTCCTGCCGCCGCTCGCCGACTTCGTCGGTCACCCCTTCGACGAACGCCTGCACCCGCTCACCGAGGGCTCACTCGACCTCTTCGCCGACGGCTGCACCGTACTGCTCTTCACCGATCGCGGTTTCGAGCTGCGGCCCGACCTCGTGCAACCCTTCCTCGATACCATCCGCGGCTCCGGTGCACCTCCGCCGGGCGCCCTGGTCTTCCGCTACGAACCGGTGTGACTCGGCTCCCGGGCGAGCGCGAAACGGAAACAGAAACGTGCCGATGCAGGAATGTTGGAGCACGTTGCCGGCAAAGAGCCCTGAGGCCATGAATCAGGAGATCGGTGCCCGGCACGGTTCACGAGTTGGGCATCCTCACCGGCGCCGAGGCCGGCGACGCGATCTCCCAGGGATGGGTGCCTTCACCATGGTTGCATTGTGAGCCGTGGCCGGGAGAAGAGAGTGGCCGGGGACGTTTCTCTCCGTCAATCGGCAACAGGATCGGGAGAGCTGTGGGGTCGTCCAGGCCATGGACTGGTGTTTCAACCCATGGGCTGGTTGTCCAGGCCATGGATTGGTCACAAGGTACCGATGACAATGCAACAATGGTCAACGTGGCACCAATCCAGAATCCGCCGCGCTCGAGGAATTGTGATCCTCGTTCGCTCTCGAGATCACAAGATCGTCTGAATCGTCTGACCTGGGGTCCTATATAAAAAGAAGCGAGCACGGGTATGGCTATGCGTGCCTGCCTTAGTGGCTATGCCTGGATCGCCGCCCGTGCTCGCTAGCCATGCGCGCCGTCTGATAAGGACCCTGCCCAGATGGCTGATAGAGGCTCGACGACACGCGGCATGGACATTGTACCGGGAGGAGGACCGTCAGGTGTCAAGAAGTCAGAGGATCGTCGGTTTTGACTGTGGAGAGGACACGCACAGCGCGGTGCTATTGGACACTGCGGGGAAATTTGGCAAGAAGTTCGAGGTCACCAATGAGAGGGGTCAGATTCAGGAGCTGTTGGCCGAGCTGCTGCTGGTGATTGGACCCGAGGCTGAGCTGGTGGTTGCGGTGGAATCGAAGCGTTCGCATGGCCGGATTGTTTCGGATGTTGCAGTCGAGCTGGGTTGTGATCTAAGGCAGGTCAACACGGTAGCGCTCAATCACTTCAGAAACCTGGAAGGTCAGCCGCGCAAAGACGATGACTGGGATGCGTACCTGGCCGCTCGCATGGTGTTCTTGGAGATGGGCGGTTGTCGTAAGGCGATCGTGACCACTGAGGAGGAGCGGACATTGTCGCGGCTGACAAGGACGCACAGCCGCCTGGTGGAGGACCGCAAGAGACATGTCGCACGGCTCCGCGCTGTGTTACTGGAGCTGGCGCCGGAGATGCTCCACACGTCGTGGAAGGGACCGAAGCCGGGGAGCAAAGCGATGCTGTACCTGCTTGAGCGTTGGCCGGGCTTCGAAGGTCTCGAGAAGGCCCAGGTGCGCAGCATCGAGAAGATTCTCAGCCAGTGCCGGTATGG
>CAZXMW010000094.1:0-9413 GCA_964641415.1 uncultured Thermoanaerobaculia bacterium
GCAGCGCGGTCGTGCGGAGGGGGCCGGAGGAACACAGACCGCGCTGCTCGGGCGCCGGCGGCCTTCCTGCCGGCCGGAGCGCGCCCCGGAGATCGAGGACTGGGCTCGGCGAGTGCCCCCTTGAACATTGTGAGCAGCGCGGCGATGACCGGAGGGCGCTCGGCACAATGGTCAAGACGGCACGTCCGTCCCAACGCGCCCGTTCCGGCCCTGGAGGGGGTCGGTCGCTTCGGCGCGCCCGTCGCGGGGATGGAGGCGGGCCTGTTTCGCTGTCGTCGCAATTGGGAGCGGTCACCCGGCTTCGCTTCCAGCTCCGCCGCGGCAGGCGGATACGGAAACGGATGCGGAAACGGTCACGGCCACGGACACGGGTACGGTCACGGTTACGGACACGGATACGGATGCGGATACGGATACGGATACGAGGCCACGGCCACGGACACGGCCACGGACACGGCCACGGATCCGGCTACGGACACGGTCTCGGAAACGGAAACGGGCGCGGCAAAGGTGGCGTTTGCCAAAGCTGTTCGGTACAATGCGCGCGCCCGAGGAGGCACGACATGTTGGAAGAGCTGATCCAGAAGGCAGAGTCCGAGTACCGGCGCATCCAGCGCCTCCGGGGGTATCTTTGACCTCGAGGCGCTGACGGCGCAGCTCGCCGAGGTCGACCAGGAAGCACAGGAGCCGGACATCTGGTCCGACCAGGACCGCGCCAAGAAGATCATGCGGCAGCGGTCGGCCCTCCAGGAGCAGCTCGTGACGGCCGAGAGCCTGTCCGAGGCGGGCGAGGAGTTCGAGGTGCTCATCGAGATGGCGCGCGACGGCGACGAAGGCGTCGACGCAGAGCTCGACTCGACGCTGAAGCGGCTTCGGCCCAAGCTCGATCGAATCGAGCTCACCGCCAAGATGACCGGCGAGCACGACTCGGCCAACGCGTTCGTGGAGATCCATCCCGGCGCCGGCGGGACCGAGTCGGCGGACTGGGCCGAGATGCTCATGCGGCTGTACCTGCGCTGGTGCGAGCGGCGCGGTTTCGACGCCGAGGTCATCGACGAGCAGCCCGCCGAGGAGGCCGGCATCAAGAGCGCGACCCTCCTGGTCAAGGGGTCGTACGCCTACGGCAACTTGAAAAGCGAGAACGGCGTCCACCGGCTGGTCCGGATCTCGCCCTTCGACCAGCAGTCGCGACGCCACACGTCGTTCGCTTCGACCCACATCTACCCCGAGGTCGACGACGACTTCGAGCTCGAGATTCCTGAGAACGACATCCGGATCGACCGCTACTGCTCTTCAGGACCGGGTGGCCAGGGTGTGAACACCACCTACTCGGCGGTTCGGGTCGTGCACGAGCCGACCGGGATCATCGTCACCTGCCAGAACGAGCGGTCGCAGATCAAGAACCTGGCGAGCGCCATGAAGGTGCTCAAGGCGCGGCTTTATGAGCTCGAGATGGCCAAGCGCGAGGAGGAGCTCGACAAGCTCAAGGGGCCGAAGAAGGACATCTCGTGGGGCAGCCAGATCCGTTCGTACGTGCTCCAGCCCTACCGGATGGTCAAGGATCTGCGCACCGGGCACGAGGTCGGCAACACCGACCGGGTGCTTGACGGCGACATCGACGGCTTCATCGAGGCCTTTTTGCACTGGCAGGCCCAGGGCGGCGTGCCGGTTGCGATGGAAATCGACGAGTAGATCGAGCCCGATCAGGACCGAGATAAAAAAACGCCGCGCGTCGCGCGGCGTTTTTTCTGGATGGGTCGGTGCTCAGCTGCGGCGCCACATCACCAGGATGGCGACACCGATCAGCAGGCCGATCATGACCATGATGCCGTAGCGGTTCATGGCGGGGACCGGCTCGCCCGCCGTAGCGGGCGGCGGGGTCGGGGTCGGGACCACCTGCTCGTCGCCGTTCACAGTCACGACGAGTTGGGTGCCGGGGAAGCCGATGGTTGCGAAGGTTGTCGGCTCAGTGATACCGCAGCCGACCGATGCGAGGTAGCTGGGGTGGAGCTCACCGGCGCTGTTGGCGCCCGGGAAACCCAACCAGTCGTCGCTCGCCGTAGCGTCAGCCCAGTACATATTGACGACGAGGTCCTCAGCGGCAGGGTCGAGAATTGAGCCGCCGACAGTGAAGTTCTCGACTGAAAGCGCGGTGCCGTCCGGCAGGCTGCGAACGGTGCTGTCAAGCTGGGTCATGTTGGCGAACAAGAAAGCGGCACCGTTTGGGATCGAGTAGGTCCGCATCTCCACCGGTGCGCTGGTGCCGTTGACGTAGGTGATTGACTCGATGCCGAAGTCCACGGACGTCACGTTGTACTGAACCATGATTCCGTGGTCAGTGTTGAGGAAAAATCGACGCAGGAAGTTGTTGTCCGACACCGATACCGAGTTGGTGCAGGCGACACCGGTTCCCGCAACGACATTGACGGGGTCGGTCGACTGCGTGATGTTCGGAAGGTCCGGAACATACGGAGAACCACTCGGGTCTTCAGCCGGGTTGGGGTTGACGGTAAAATCGGCCGCCTGGACGGCGCCCGCCGTCAGAAAGGCCACTACAACGAATAGAACGAAACGCCTCATTGATCCTCCTCCAGTGTTTTCCTCTGCGACTTTTCCAGTCGAATCAACAACCGCCATTTCGAAAAATGGCATGACCAACCACTCCCAGAACCGACGGGATCATACCATATCGAGCGATGTCAACCGGGCGCCGGGGTCGATCGGCGCGAGTTTTTTCCGGTGTACCATCAAAGCCGCTTGGAATTTTCGTCCGCGACTGGCTGAGTGGGATTCGGAGCGGTGGAGGCTCAGATGTTGCGTGTCATTCGAACGTCGAAGCGAGCTCAGCTGCTGCTGGTCGTTCTGGCAGCGGTGGTGTCCTTCGTACCGCTGGTGGCCGAGCGGCGTCAGGGGAACTCGATTCGGTGGACGGTGGACGAAGAGATCGTTCACTGCGAGTACTCCCAGTGGCCGTCGTTTTCGCACATCCGATCCTATGTCCGAACGAAAATCCTCGGGGTGACGCGTGCCCCGGACAGCCGGGATGACTCCGTTCAGGTGGTCCGACTGCAGCTGAACGGGATGAACCTCAACATTCCGTCTCAGAGCGACGAACTGATCTGGAACTTCGATGCCTACCTCAACGGCCTGCAGGTTTTCATGGCCCACGCGAAAGGTGGCGAGCTCTCGCGCACCTACACCTGGTACCACCCCTGGCTCATCGTAGGGGCGGTCTCGGCACCGGTGGCGGTGGCGCTGTGGGTGCTGGTGTTCACGGTGCTCCTTTTCGGGTCGAAACGGCACGAGGTCCCGGCTGCCGATCAACCCTCCTGACCAGTCCGGAAGCGCGCTCCGGGAGACGGGGGTGTCAGTCTCCGTTGCCCTCGTCGACTCGGATCGTGCCTCGGCTGACCACCGCGAGGTGCCCGATTCGAAGCGCGGTCGGAGCGGTCTCGGGGAGCTGTGCCCACTGCTCGAAGCTCAAGATCTCACGCAGCGCCGTCCACTTCTCGATGTTGGCCTGTGCCTGCTCGCCCCACGCCGCGAGGAACTCGGACTCCCGCCGCTGCCGCAGCTCGGGGTCGACTGCCGCTCGGTCGATGTTCTGGATCAACAGCCGGTAGGCGGTTCGCTGGCGCAAGACGATGTCCTTGAGCCTCTGCTGGTGTGACTCGATGAGCTCGGCGATGGCATGGACCTGAGCGTCCGAGAGCTGGAGCCCGTCTTGAACCTCGGGTTCTTCCCACCATTTGACCATGTTGGGCTTCCCCATCCCGGCAGCGCCCTTCACACCCTTCATCTGCGCGTCAGCAGGGGCCGCCGTCATGATGACGACGGCGAGGAGCATGAGGAACACGTTGACCGCTCGGGCTCGGACGCTCTCGTTTGCCGTCCGTGGTGAATTCATGTCGAGACCCCCTCCGATTTCAAATCGAGGCATTCGGACGCTATCATACCCTTCGGCCGCGCACGGGAGGTCGCATGGATTCCAAGAGAGTTGTTGGGTGGTTGCTTCTGGTCATCGGCGGTTTGCTTGTCGTCGGTGTTCTGGCTCGCGTGGCGGGCCGGCCGGAGACGGTGGGCGCCGTCGAGCCGGCGCCCGGATCGGACGTGCTGCTGATCACGATCGACACCACCCGCGCAGACCGGATCGGGTGCTACGGCGGCGACGAGAAGGCGACGCCGAACATCGACGGGATCGCCGAAACCGGGGTGCGGTTCGCCAACGCGCAGGCCGTCGCACCGATCACCCTGCCGTCGCACACGTCGATGCTGACGGGTCTGTATCCCCCGAAGCACGGAATTCGGAACAACGGGCTGTTCGCGGTGCCCGGTGACGTCGAGTCTCTGGCGGAAGCGTTCTCGGATCGCGGCTATGCAACAGGCGCCTTCGTCTCGGCCGCGGTTCTGGCGCGCCGGTACGGCCTCGATCGCGGCTTCGACGTCTACGACGACGATCTGAGCCAGGGGATGAACCGGAGCCGGCGCACGGTGCCGGCGCGTCGCGGCGACCTGACCGCGGAGGCCGCGCTGCGCTGGCTCGACGCGAGGACGAGCGACGAGCGGTTCTTCTGTTGGGTCCACCTGTATGATCCCCACGCTCCCTACGATCCTCCAATCGAGTACCGGCAGCGGTATCCGTCCGACCCGTACCAGGGCGAGATTGCCTTCACCGACGAGGTGATCGGGAGTCTGCTGGCATGGCTGGAGGTCAGCGGCCGGAGCAGCTCGACCGTGGTGGCGGTGGTTTCCGACCACGGCGAGGCTTTTGGTGAGCACGGCGAGAAGACCCACGCCATCCTGCTCCACCAGGCGACCACCGCTGTACCGTGGGTGATGTCGGGACCGGGGCTTCCGGCGGGCGCCGAGATCCAGGCGCCGGTCAGCGGCGTCGACGTCGCGCCGACCCTGGCCTGGATCGCCGGTGTGCGGCCGCCGAACGAGGACCGGATGGACGGGAGTGTCGTCTTCGACCTCGAGACGATCAAGGAGCGAGCCTCCGGTTCGAGATTGGTCTACTCGGAGACCCTGTTGCCGACCTACCAGTACGGATGGGCGCCGCTGCAGGGTATCCGCCGGGCCGAGTGGCAGCTTGTCGCCGGTCGGTTCAGCCAGGTCTTCAATCTCCAGGACGACCCCCGGGAGCTGATCGACGTGTCCGGCCGAAATCCCGATGTGCAGGAGTGGTTGAGGGCAGATCTGGACGAGTACCCGACCACGGAGGCAGGCGCCGATGCGAACGCCCGTCTGGAGCTTTCGCGAGCCGAGATGGCGCAGCTCGAGGCGCTTGGCTACCTCGGCGCCGACACCCCGGTGCGGGGCAACGGGCCCGACCCCCGAAACGTGATCGGGGCTCACGTCCAAATCGAGGAAGCGAGGATACTTTCCAATCAGGGCGCTCTCGACGACGCCATCGAGGCCCTCGCTGAAACCCTCGACATGGACCCCGGCAACGTGGCGGCCCTCGCAATGCGGGCGCAGCTCTTCATCAATCTGGGGCAATTCGACGAGGCTCGCACGGACCTGCGTCACAGCCTCGAAATCGACCCCGAGAACGCTTCGACCTACGCGCTCATGGCGAGGGCCGAGATGCTCAGCGGTCAGCCGGAACGAGCCCTCGAGATCGCGCGGATCGGTTCGACCAAACGCGGTGCGTTTGGGCAGCTGACGGCCATGGAGGCCAATGCGCTGATGACCCTGGGTAGGCGGGATCAGGCGATCGCGGTCCTCGACGACAGGCTGGCGGAGGTTCCCGAGGATCCCGATCTGCTCGCGGCGCGAGCCCAGATCCACATGGCTGACGGACAGTCCGATGCCGCCGAGCAACTGCTTCGAAGAGCGGTCGGCGTCGACGCAATGCACGTTACCAGCCGATTCGTGCTGGCACGGTTGCTCAATGGGGAGGGTCGTCAGGGCGAGGCGGTTGCGCTGCTCGAGGACATGCTCGAGATCCAGCCTGGGCATCCGGCAGCCCTCGCCATGCTCGGAGACATTCAGATCACCGATCCGGAGTCGGCGCGGACCTACCTCGAGGAAGCGGTCCGTCTCGACCCGAGCCGGTTCGAGCCCCTCGTCAATCTTGGGATGGTCTACATCGAGCTCGGGCTCGCGGAGCAGGCCGAGGCGAGCCTGCGCCGCGCGCTCGAGCTTCGCGAGGGAGATCTCGCCTGCCGGAACAACCTGGCGGTCGCGTTGACGCTTCAAGGGCGATTGGACGAGGCGGAGCGCGATCTGCGGCGGCTGATCTCGGAGCACCCGGGGTTCGCCCAGGCCCACAACAACCTCGCCCTCGTTCTGCAGCGGCAGGGCCGCCTCGGTGAAGCCGAGGACGAGGCGAGGACCGCTCTCGAGATCAATCCGGGTGCGGTGGACGCCCACCTCACGCTGGCGGATCTTCTCCTGCGACAGGGTCGAGCGGACCAGGTCGCGGCGCGTCTCGAACCGCTCTTCAGCCGGCATCCAGAGCATCTTCTGCTCGCCGCCCGGTTGGGCACGGCTTACGAACGGCTGGGTCGAATGGACGAGGCGTTGCCGATCATGAGACGCGTGGTCGAAGCGGATCCGCCCGACGTCGAGATCCTGCTTGCAGCGGCCCGGGTCGAGCGCGCGGCGGGTGACCGCAAGAGGGCGCTGGACATTTTCGAACGGGTGGCCCGCGCGGCGCCGCCCGGCGAACACCGGCGGGAGGCCCTGGCGGCGATCCAGGAAATCTCCCGCTCCGGCTCTTCTCCTTGATTTGACAAGGCGTCTGCGCTGTGGTGAACTCGAAACTGAAGGCACACAGCCTTTCAGCCTCTTGGAAGGAGGAAGCGGAATGAAACAGATTTGTGTGGTGGCATTTGTCGGTGTGTTGCTCGCAACCCCGGTGGCCTTCGCCGACTTCGGGGTGTGGAACACGTTTTCCGTGACCCCGGTCAACACTCTCGGGTCGCTCGATGTCGACATGATCTTCACGGCCCAGACGACCGGTGGGGCGTCTTCACCTCAGGCCAACGACTCGTTCTATTTCCTCGCCCAGCTGTACTACCCGTATCCGTACCCCGCCACGACGACATCCGTCTTGAGCAACACGACCGTCCCTCGCGGCAGTGTGTCGAACACGACGTGGAATCACACCTTCCAGCTGACCGCACCGCTCGAGACCCCGTCCGGAGTCTGGGGCTGGTGGGGCTTTCTCGGTAACCTCACGCCGAGCCAAAACTACGTGTATGCAATCTACACCACATACGGCACCCTTCCGGTGACCTACAACCCCAGTCAGCCGACCCCGACCCCGCCGCCCGCCGTCGCGGGAGAGCCGGTGCCGGGGCTGTCGATGACCGGGATCATCGTGTTGAGCGCCATCCTGATCGGCGCCGGTCTGCTGCTCATTCGGCGCCGGTAAGGCCCGAACAATCTTCGATCACAACGCCCCGGGCTGACCCGGGGCGTTTGTTTTTTGCGAGCCGCAAGTTGCGTCCATGTCGCTGTCGCCGCTGTTGATTCTGTTCCTGATCGCGGTCTGTGTACCTGTATTGCTGATGCTGTTGCCGCTCCCAGCGCTTCAGGGTCGCAATCGCTTGTCTCCGACGGCCGAAGCGTGTACCGTGCGGCTCGGCGAGAGAGGCGTACCGCTCTCAGCGGATTGACCTGGTCTCCGCCGTCGCCGATCACTCAGGCGAGCGCAACGCCGCCGAAGGGAGGCCATTCATGCCGACAACAGCGAACCCGATCCCGGAAACCCTCGAGCCCATGCCGACCACCGAGGATCTGATCGATCTCGAGGATCGCTACGGGGCGCACAACTACCACCCTCTCGACGTCGTGGTCCGACGCGCCGAAGGCGTCTGGGTGTGGGACGTCGACGGCACCATGTACATGGACCTTCTCGCCGCCTACTCGGCGGTCAACCAGGGCCACTGCCACCCGCGGCTGGTCAAGGCGATGGTCGAGCAGATGAGCCGGGTCACCCTGACCTCCCGCGCGTTCCGCAACGACCAGCTCGGGCCGTTCTGCCAGGAGATCTGCGAGCTCACCGGCTTCGACAAGATGCTGCCCATGAACACTGGCGCCGAGGCGGTCGAGACCGCTGTCAAGGCCGCCAGGAAATGGGGCCACACGGTCAAGGGCATCCCCGAGAACCAGGCCGAGATCCTGGTCTTCGACGGCAACTTCCACGGTCGGACCACGACCCTCATCAGCCTCTCGTCCGAGCCCGACTACCGCTTCGGCTTCGGTCCGTTCACGCCGGGCTTCCGGATCCTCCCGTTCGGCGACATCGACGCCGTCAAGGCCGCCATGAACCCCAACGTCTGCGCGGTGATGGTCGAACCGATCCAGGGCGAGGCCGGAATCGTCACCCCGCCGAAGGGATTCGTCCGCCGACTTCGCGAGGTGACCGACGAGCACAACGCGCTGCTGCTCACCGACGAGATCCAGACCGGTCTCGGCCGCACCGGCAAGCTCTTCGCCTACGAGCACGACGGCATCCGTCCCGACATCGTGATCATCGGCAAGGCGCTGTCGGGCGGGATGTACCCGGTGTCGGGGATCCTTGCCGACGACGAGGTCATGAACGTGTTCGAGCCCGGTCAGCACGGCTCGACCTACGGCGGCAACCCGCTCGGGGCCGCGGTCGCCCGCGAGGCGCTCAAGATCCTGGTCGAAGAGGGGATGGTCGAGCACTCGGCCGAGCTCGGCGACTATTTGCACCAACGGGTGTCCGCCATCGATTCGCCTCACGTCGAGACCGTGCGCGGCAGGGGTCTGTGGGTCGGCATCGTGCTCAAGGACTCGGCGGGCGGCGCCCGCAGATTCTGCGAGGCACTCCAGCTCGAGGGGCTGCTGTGCAAGGAGACCCACGAGAACGTCATCCGCGTCGCGCCTCCCCTGGTCATCACACGGGAGGAGGTCGACTGGGCCGTCGAGCGCTTCGACAAGGTGTTGACGACGCTGTAGCCGCACCGAGGACCGCCGGGCCGCCTGCGGCGACCGGGCGGCCCTCGCTGCGACCGACGCGCTGCGCGCGTCACGGGCAACCGTCCGGCACCGGCCTTCCGGCCCTGGAGGAGGTCGATCGCCTCGGCGCGCCCGTTGGGGGAATCGAGGCGGACCTGTTTCGCTGTCGTCGCGATCGGGAGCGGACACCCGGTTTCGCGTCCAGCTCCGCCGCGGCAGGCGGATACGGAAACGGAGACGGACACGGATACGGAAACGGATGCGGATTCGGATTCGGTCCTACCGCACCGGCCTTCTGCTCCGCCCTCGCCTGCCGGCGAGCGCGGCCCAGCGTCGCCCGAGCAGCGCGGTCGTGCGGAGAGGGCCGGAGGAACACAGACCGCGCTGCTCGGGCGCCGGCGGCCTTCCTGCTGGCCGGAGTGCGTCCCGGAGATCGAGGGCTGGGCTCGGCGATTGCCCCCCTTGAACATTGTGAG
>CAZXMW010000095.1:0-9337 GCA_964641415.1 uncultured Thermoanaerobaculia bacterium
TCTTTGGCCTCAGTGGCCGGATGGGAAAGCCTGTCCTATTTTGGACAGCAGTGAACTAAAAACTAAAAACTAAATATGATCGAGATTGTGCTCTCTGGGCAACCGCACCGAGAAGGTCGATCCGGATCCGATCTCGCTCTCGAGCTCGATCAGACCGCCGTGAGCGTGGGCGATCTGCCGGCTGATGGCGAGGCCGAGGCCGGATCCGCGTTGGCGGCGCCGGGTCCGGGTCGGACGGAGCTGGACGAACTCGTCGAACACCCGGTCGAGGTCGTCCGGTGGGATGCCGACGCCGCTGTCGGCGACGTCGATGATCACCCAGTCGCGCTCGACGCGCGTGCGGAGGGTGACGGCGCCGCCGGAGGGCGTAAACTTGAAGGCGTTGTCGAGCAGGTTGCGGAGAATCTGCCCCACCCGGTCGGCATCGGCGCGGATCGCGACCCGGATCGCCGGGCGCTCGAGGAGGAGCTCGACGTCGGCGGCGTCCGCCAGCGGGCGCATCTCGCGGATGACCTCGTCGAGCAGCGACGAGACCTCGACGGTCGCCGCCTCGATGCTGAGGTGGCCGCTGCGAAAAGCGATGAGGTCGACCAGGTCGAGAACCAGGCGGCGCAGGCGCAGCACGCTCTCCTTGGTGATGTTGAGAAACGACAGCTGCTCCTCGGACAGGCCCTCGTCGAGATCTCCGGTCAGGATCTCGAGGTAGCTCTGGATCACGGTGAGCGGGGTCTTGAGTTCGTGGGCCCAGACCGAGACCAGCTTCTGCTGTCGGGTCCTCGCCTCGTCGAGCTGACGGCGCAGGTCGAGGCACTCCTCCCGCAGGCGGTCGTCGGAGAGATGGGCGAGGCTGACGGCGACCCGGTCGATGAGGACGATGGACACGGGACCGTCGGCGTTGCGCCAGTCGTCCGGCCCGACGATGTGCACCGGCACCGAGCGGTCGCCGACCTGTAACCTGTCGCCGTCGCCCGAGCTGACGAGCGTCCTGCTCAACGGCAGCGCCCTGAGGTCGGCGGGCGACCCGGTCACCAGTGCGGCGGCGGCGGTGTTGGCGTCAGTGATCCGGTCCGACGACGGGTCGACGACCAGGGTCGCGATCGGAATCTCGTCCAACAATCTCGGGTCCGCGGTTGCCCCGGCGGCATCTGACTGTCGTGTTACCATCACGTCACCCTTGATTATAGGGGGTGTCGGATTCTTTCTTGCGGCGGCGAGATCACGAGGTGAAGCGTCGGCGGCCGATCGCGTGCATCGGGTGAGCCGGGCGTGACCGCGCCGGGCCCAGCAGCTCGCCGGTTCTGGTCGGCCGTGGCCGCCGCCGCCGTCGGCCTGGTTGTCGCGGCCTTCGGCGCCGTCGCCGCGCCCGCCGACGAGGACCGACCGTCGCGGCTCGAGATTGCGCTCGAGCCGCACGGAACGCTGCGCTGGCAGATCGGCGAGACGCCGCGGCTCATCGTCGAGCCGCGCCGCGGCGACGGCTGGATCACCATCGCCCGGCGGTTGACGGGGTCGTCGGGCGCCGCGGCCGATCTGCGCAGAGCCAACCCCGGGTTCGACCAGGTGCAGCTCGACCGGACCGTTGCGGTCCCTGTCGAGCTGCTGAGCGCCGAGCTCCGATTGGCGGCGGTGCGGCGACTGTTTCCGGTCGACGTCCGCACCGTCGAGGGGTGGGAGCACGAGGTGCTCGACCCGTTCCCGTCCGGCGTCGAGGAGAGCTGGGAGTGGCTCGCGGCGCTGTTCGCCGGAAGCTCATCAGAGGCCGACTCGCTGCGCCGCGCCAACCCGGCGGTGGCGGAGACCGGGCTGGTCCGGGGGCTCAGGGTGGTCATCCCCGAGTCGCGGTTGCTGCCGGTGTTCCGAGCGCTGGCGCCGGCGCCGACACCGACCCCGATGCCGACGCCGAACGTCGGCAAGCGGCCGACTGCTGCAGCACCCGCGCTGCCGACCCCGGCCGTGACCGCTCCCGGCGCCCTGAGCTTCGGCCGTGACAAACAGGGCGAGTACGCGCTGTATCGGCTGCGCCACGGCGAGGCGCTGTACTCGGCGGTCGTGGTCCGATTCACCGGGCAGCTGCTCGCGAGACAGGTCAACGAGACCGCGATGGAGATCGCCCGCCGCTCGGGCATCGACGACGTGACTTCGATTCCCATCGGTTACCCGATCAAGATCCCCGTCGATCTGGTGCTGCAGCGCTATCTGGCGCCGGACGATCCGCGGCGGATCGCCTGGGAGGCCGAGCGGCGCGAGCTGGCCGGCTTTCTCGAGCTGGTCGAGGCGACCGACCTGGACGGGGTTCACATCGTGCTCGACGCCGGCCACGGCGGCGCCGACAGCGGCGCGGTCCAGGCCGGCATCTGGGAGGCCCCCTACGCCTACGACATCATGTGCCGGATCAAGCGCAACCTCGAGGAGCACACCCGGGCGACGGTGTGGGTGACCACCGAGGACACCCGAATCGGCTTCGCAACCCCCCGGCGCGATCGTCTCGATCAGCACCGGCACCGGATCATCCGGACCCGGCCGCCGTACCCCATTACGGACGCGCCCCTCGGCGTTCACCTGCGCTACTACCTGACCAACGACATCATCCTCAACCGGTTGCCGAACGACGTGCCGAGGTCGAAGACGGTGTTCGTGTCGGTGCATGCCGACTCGCTGCACCCGAGCGTGCGGGGCGCGATGGTGTACGTGCCTTCCAGATATCTGCGACCGAGCAAGCCCTACACCGTGGGGCGGTCCGACATCAGGGGTTTCGCCGAGTACCGGGCGCATCCGACGATCCGGCTCGGCAGCGACTTCAAAGCGCGGGTCGAGGCGTCGTCACGCCACATGGCGGGCAAGCTCGTCGAGAGCTTCAAGCGCAACGGCATCCGGGTGCACGAGAACATGCCGGTGCGCGACCGGGTGCTGCGGGGCCGGCGCGGCTGGGTGCCGGCGGTGCTTCGCTACACCGCGGCCGGCAACGCGGTTCTGATCGAGGTCGGCAACCTGAGCAATGCCGAGGACCGCGCGCTGATCACGAGCCGGGAGTGGCGCGAGCGGATCGCCCGCGCCGTCGTCGAGGGTCTCGCCGCGACCTACGACGAGTGACGCCGGCCTGCATCGGGGGAAAGTCGCCGGTCGGCACGGGGACTTGACGCGGGCTTGGTCGGGAACCCACATTGGAAGCAAGAGTCTTCGACGACGAAGAGAAAGGAGCACACCATGCGTTCGTTTATGTTGCTGACTCAATCCGGTCCAGTGCTCCTGCTGACCCGGTGCCGCGAGGTCGACGAGACCTCGCTGCTGGAGCACCTCGAGCACAAAGGCGTCGACAAGTTCATCGCGTTCGAGGTTCCGCTGGACAAGGTCCACAGGATGTACGGCGTCCCGTTCGAGGTCGTGGCTGCCGACATCGAGCTCGGCAGCGACATCCGGATTCTCGATTACAATGGTCCCCACATCTTCTCCAGCTTCGACTTTTCGGAGCTCGGCACGCCGACGATGGTCGAGCACTGACGCGTGGCGCCGGGTCGACACTGAACGGAGCTCGTTGGAAGGACCAGACATGAAGGCATATATCGTCTTTTCCGGGACCGGCCCGATTCTCATTCTGACCACCTATCCCGATCTGGTCGATGATCGCCTGGTCGCCAAGCTCGGCCACAAGGGGATCGTCAAGTTCATCGCCTATGAGGTTCCGGTGGAGACGGTGCGCCGGATCTACGGCGTTCCGTTCGAGGTCATCGCCGCCGACCTGGAGAAGACCGAGGATCTGCGGGTGCTCGACTTCAACGGCCACCACATCTTCAGCCGATTCTCGCTCTCGGAGCTCGGCAATCCCGTGAAGTACGGCGACTGACGGCGGCTCACGTCAGTTCTCAATTCTCAATTTTGAATGGCGGGCTCTTCGGAGCTTTTGGGCGATCCGAGATCGTGTGCGATGTCATTGAGAATGAAGAATTGAGGATCAAGAGCTCACAATTGAACAAAGTCCCACAGGTCGAGGCCGCACTGCCGGAACAGCTCGGGCAGCCGGTGAAGCGGGAGCCCGATCACGGTTTGGGGCGAGCCGGCCACCGACTCGACGAGCAGGCCGCCGGCGCCCTGAACCGCGTAGGCGCCGGCCTTGTCCATGGGCTCGGCGGTGGCGACGTACCAGTCGATGACGGCTGCGTCGAGCCGTCGGAAGACGACGTCGGCGGTGTCGACCAGGCTGCGGCACCGGCCGTCGACGACCAGCGCGACGGCGGTGTGGACCTGGTGGGTGCGCGACGACAACAGCCTCAGCATGGCGCCGGCCTCGCCGGTCGACACCGGCTTGCCGAGGATGCTTCCGTCGACCTCGACCACGGTGTCGGCGCCGAGCACCGGAGCCCGCGGGGCGTGCTCGGCAACGTCGATCGCTTTGGCGCGCGCCGCGCGGACCGCGAACGCGGCCGGTCGCTCACCGGGTTGCGGCGGCTCTTCGCCAGCGGCCGGGCGGATCTCGAACCGCGCTCCGATGAGCTCGAGCAGCTCACGTCGCCGAGGCGATTTGCTCGCGAGGATGATCGAGGCTGACATGTCGACCGACCATTATAGGCGGGAATCGGTCGTCGTGCAGCGCGAGAGCGCCTGGGCCCCGCACCCGAGCCTGAAACCGTGCTCGAGGCGAAGGCGCTGTGCAAGCGGGCAGGCTTCGGTGCGCTTCGCCCGGCCGACGGGCGCCGGCCCGACAAAGGCGGTACAGCTTTGACGATCGCGAAGCGTCGTGACAGCTCGGAGACCGACTGAACTCGACGTGAGGGGTTTCGGGCCGGCGGGAAGGCTTCGGTGCGCTTCGCCCGGCCAGGGGGCGCCGGGCCCAGGCCGGGGCTCGGTTCAGTGAACGGGTGTTCTGGTAGTTTTCCGTTCGTCGGCGGGCCGTTCACCAGACGCGACCTTCAAGGTTCCAGGTCAACCCTCACGCTCTCGGGGAGAAACGCCGCCATGTCGTCCGGGATCGGCGCCACGATCCGGAGCGGCTCGCCGGTCTTCGGGTGAGGCAACGAAAGGCTGGCGGCGTGAAGCAGCGGACGGGCGGCGAGCTCCGGCCGCTCGGCGCCGTACAGCCGATCGCCGACCACCGGGTGGCCGTGGTGGCTCAGGTGGACGCGAACCTGGTGGGTCCGGCCGGTGTCGAGCCGGCATTCGACGAGGCCGAGGCCGCTGTCGAGCACCGCCGCCAGCCGCACCTCGGTGCGGGCGCTCCGGCCGCGATCACCGACCCGGAATCGCCAGTCGTGACCGGGGTCGCGGGCGATGGCGTCCTCGACGGCGAAGTTCGCCTCGACGGGGACGCCCTCGACCACGGCGAGGTAGCGACGCTCGACGGAGCGAGCGGCCCAGGCGCGACTCAGCGGCGCGGAGGCCTGTCGGTTGGCCGCGAAGAGCACAACCCCGGTCGTCACGCGGTCGAGACGGTGGACCATGCGGAGAAATGGGGGCGCGCCGTCGGCCAGCGCGAGGTGAAGGGCCGCCAGCTGGTCGAGGGCGAGATTGCGATCGGGTTTCGAGCTCGACTGCGAGAGCATGCCGGCCGGTTTGTCGAAGGACGCGAGCCAGCGGTCGCGGTGGAGCAGGGCAAGGTCGGGTAGGCCCGGCCGCCGTGAGACGCCGAGCTGATCGGGCGGCCGGGCGACGTCGATGACGTCGGCGGTGGTGACGCCGCGGCCCTGGACGCGGGTCGGGCGGCCGTTGCGGGCCACCGCTCCGTCGGAGATCAGCCCGCGAGCGGCGCGCCGGGACAGCGATGTCGCGGCGGCGAGGAGCTGGTCGAGCCGGAGCCCGTCGTGCTCGGGGAAGACCAGCAGGCGGGTGCCTTCGGGAACGGGTGTGGTCATCGAACGTGATTGTAGCCGGCGCCCCTCGGCTGGGCGAAACGCAGCAAAGCCTGCTCGCCGGCGATGGTGGCGAGACCGCTCGGAGACGGGTCGGACTCGAGGCGAGGGCGCCGTTGCAAGCCGTCCTTCAGCCGTCCGATCGCAGGGGCAGCACGCACCTCGCGGTGGTTCCCTCGCCCTCGACCGACTCGAGCTCGATTCTGCCGCCGAGCGCCCGCGCCACCTTGTCCGCCACCGCGAGGCCGAGCCCGGCCCGGCCGCTGTGCTGCGGGAAGAACGGCAGCATCGCCTGCTCGAGGATGGCGGGCGGCATCCCCGCGCCGCGGTCGCAGACGGCCAGCTCGATGCCGGCGTCGGCGGTCGCCGCGGCCGCAATGGTGATGTCGTGCGGCGGGTCGGTGTGCTGGACGGCGTTGTCGAGCAGCCGCTCGAGGATCACGATGACCAGCTGGCGGTCCCAGTGTCCGACCAAACCGGGCCCGACCGGATTCGCCGACACCGACGCCGGCTCCTGCCGGTCGCCGGTGCGGTACCGGCCGATGATGGTGTCGAACAGCTCGGCGACGTCGACGTCCTCGGCGGTGCAGCGCACCGGGCGGCCGAACAGCAGCATCTCGTCGATCGTGTTCGACAGCCGCTGCAGCTGGCCGCGGATGGAGTCGAGGCTGGTGATGACCGCCGCCGGGTCGCCGGCGCGCAGCTGGATCGCCTCGCTCTGCACCGAAGCGGCAAAGATCGGGTTGCGCAGGGCGTGAGCGATCCGGTTGACGAGCCACTCACGGTCGGCAGTGGGGTCGCGTCGCCGGTCGACCATGGTCCGTCGCCGGCTCACATCTCCGGCTTCGCCTGGCTGGTCGCCGGCAGAGCGCGGGTCCGGGCCCAGGAGCGGATCTGCTTGAGCTGCTCCTCCATGGTCCGGGAGAGCGGAATGGTCTTGCCGAAGGCGGCGAGCATGTCGTTCTGGGTCGGTTCTTTGCCGTGCGCGTGGGCGGTGATCCGGGCCGACGCCACCGCCTGCTCGATCTCGGCGCCGTTCCACGCCCTGGTCGCCGACGACAGCAGGATCAGGTCGAAGGCCGACGGGTCGATTCGGTTGCGATCCATGTGGATGGACAGGATTTCCTTGCGCTCCTCCTCGGTCGGCAGATCGACGAAGAAGACCTGGTCGAAACGGCCCTTGCGCAGAATCTCCGCCGGCAGCAGGTGGATCCGGTTGGCGGTGGCCGCGACGAAGACGTCGGCGCGATGCTCCTGCATCCAGGTCAGAAAGGTCGAGAAGATCCGGGTCAGCGATCCCGCCTGACCGTCGCTGTAGCCGGCGATGCCCATCTCGATCTCGTCGATCCAGAGCACCGCCGGCGCGACCGCCTCGACCGCCTCGAGGGCGCGATGGAACACCCACTCGGCCGAACCGTGGACCCCTGCGAAAACCAGGTTCATGTCGAGCCGGAACAGCGGCAGCGCCCACTCGCGGGCGATGACCTTGACCGCCAGGCTCTTGCCGCAGCCCGAAATGCCCATGAGCAGCACGCCGCGCGGCGTCGGCATGTGCTTCTTGCGGGCATCGGGAAGGAACAGCGTGCTGCGCTCGCGGACCCACTCCTTGAGCTGGTCGAGGCCGCCGAGCCTGGCGATGTTGTCGTCTGGCGGCACGAACTCGAGGATGCCCTCCTTGCGTGACACCTGCTCCTTCTCGGCCAGGACGTCGCTGAAGAAGGCCTCGGTCAGAGTCTTGTGCTTGTCGAGCAGCCGGCGGAGCATGTGCTCGGCCTCGGTCAGCGACATGCCCTTGAGCGATGACACCAGGCGCTCGATATCGCTGCTGTCGAGACCGCGCGAGTTGAAGGTCGTGGTGACCAGGGCCTCGATCTCACGATCGTCGGGAAACAGCGAGATCACGATGTAGCTGAGCTGCTTGAGCGCGTCGGGCAGGTCGGCGTTCTGCTTGAGGACGAACAGAAAGCGGCCGCTTCCGCGGATCTTCATGGCGGTGTCACGCAGCCGGCGCAGCAGTCGGCGGTCGTCCAAGAACTCGCCCAGATCTTTGAACAGGTACAGCCCCTGGGGACCGCTCTCGGCGACCCACGCCAGCGCATCCATGGGGTTGTCGAGGCCTTCGGGGCCGAGCGACAGGAAGCCGTCGACGCAGTTCCAGACCGCCAGCGGCAGCGGGTTCGGCTTGGCCGCGTTTCCGAAACGCTCGAGGAGCTGCTCCTGGCGTTCCTCTTCCATGCTCACCAGAACGGTCAGGGGGTAGGCCGAGGCGAGGGCGGTGCGGACCTGTTCGTGAGTCGAACGCATGAGGAGCATTGTAACCGCTTCGAAGAGATGCAGGTTCCGAAACCGCCCGAGGTCCGGCGGACCTCGGGCGGTTTCGGAAGGGGGAGAGAGGCAGGTAGACTCGCGGTGCAGCATGAACACGCCAGGGCTCTCGATCATCGTTCCGACCCACGACACGCGCGAGCTCACGCTGCGGTGTCTCGACTCGCTGTCGGCCGGGGGAGTCGAGGCCGTCGAGGTCGTGGTGGTCGACGACGCGTCGTCGGATGGGACCGCATCCGCCGTGCGGTCGGCCCACCCGGACGTCGAGGTCGTGGCCACCGGCAGACCGCAGGGCTTCAGCGGCGCCGCCAACCTGGGCGCCGGGCACGCGCACGGCGAGCTGCTGCTGTTTCTCAACAGCGACACCGAGGTCATGGAGGGGTCGCTCGCGGCGCTGGTCGCGGCGTTCGGCGATGACCGCGAGCTCGGCATCGCTGGCGGCGAGCTGTTCGACCCCGACGGCAAGCCCCAGTGGCGGGCCGGCCGCCTTCCGAAGCCGATGTGGTTCTTCCTCCAGGCCTCGGGGGTCGGCGCGTGGCTGGCCCGGATGCCGGGACGCCGCGTGGTCGGCCGGACGGGCGCTGCGGCCGTCGGCGAGGTCGAGTGGGTGAGCGGCGCCGCCATGACCGTCCGGCGCGAGGTTTGGAAGTCATCCGGACCCTTCGACACCGGCTACGCCTTCTACTGCCAGGATCTCGACCTGTGCACCGCGGCCCGGGCCGCGGGGTGGCGGGTGGCCGTGGTTCCGGGCTTCGGCGTGCTCCACCACCACGGCGCGAGCATCGGCGCGGCGCCCGGCGCGGCCACCTCCGCGTTCCACCCGGCCAGGATGTGGACCGACCTCGTGCGGTACGTCTCGAAGCACCGAGGCGAGGCCGCAGCGCGGCGAGCCGCCGGGGCGCTGCGAGCCGGCGCGCGGCTGCGGTTGCTCGGACGCGCGGTGGGCGGGCTGTTCGCCGGCGATCGCGACAGCTGGCGGCGCGACACGGCGGCCTACCGCGCCGGCCTCGAGGCGCTGGGGTAGCTCCGGTCGTTCGTGGCGCGGGCGTGGAAGCGGACGCCTGCCGAACCCTGATCGACGCGTGTGGGCGGTGCGTTGTCGTGGACCGGAACGCGGGGGACGGTGGGCCAAGGCCCACCCTACGGCGCCTCGCACATGGGTGCGCCGGGGG
>CAZXMW010000096.1:0-9174 GCA_964641415.1 uncultured Thermoanaerobaculia bacterium
AGCTGCAGCCCGGGATGGTGGTCGTGGTCCAGACCGCAGGGGATCTCGCCAACTGCCAGGCGCACGTCCACGCCTCACAGGGGGGCGACACCGGCAAGCGCGTCGCGCTGTGGTCCCTGGTGATCCTGCTGGTGTGGGTCCCGCTCCTGGTCGGCGCGGGCGAGAGCCTCGGCTCCGTGGGAGTCCTGGCAGGGCTGGCGATCCTGGCGCCTCTGACGGTGGTGGTGTCGCGCAAGGCACTGCCCCGGGCACCGAAACCGGGTTCTCTGGTGGGTCACGCCAGCACCGCCACGTGGGCGGTCGCGATCAGTCGGAAGAGCGTCGACACGCGCGTGCGGTTCAAGTTCGACCGCGAAGAGTACGCGGCGGACTTCCGCCGGCTCAACGCGGGCAACCTCGCGGGCTGAGGAGGCCTCCACCTCACGTCATCTTGCCGCACGACGGCACCGCCCGCGGTGCCCCCCGGGCCTCAGGATGACGTGGGGAGGAAGCCGTTTTCGGAGATCGTCACGACCTTCGACGGCCGGCACTGGGAGGCGAGCGCCCACACCCTCGCCCACCTGTCGCTGGACGAGGGCGAGGACGGCGGGCCGTGACCCGGTCAGACGCGCGTCCGAACGCCTGATGGCGAATGCAAGTTCTGGCTCGAGCCGACGGTGACGCTCGCGGGCAACCGTGGGCTGCCGGCCCACGAGGCCGTTAACGACACGGGCCGCACCAACCGGCCTTCAGAAGGACCGCCAGAATCGTCGGTCACGGGGCCGGCCAGCCTACTTGGGTTCGAGGAGGACCAGCCCCTCGGTTGGGAATCGCCGATCGAACGTGGCGACTGGTGCCTCGGCTTGGCGGGCCCGAGCCCAGATCATCGCGTCGGCGAAGGAAACCCTGCCGGAGCTCCCGGCCAGTTGGAGCGCGCGAACCACCAGCGCAACGCTGAGATACGGGCACCCGATATTGCTCCGGAGCATGAGAGCAGCCAGTGCCTCCGCGACTTCTGACCGATCGATTCCATAGACGGTCGTCAGGACATACCCCGACTCCACGATCACGAGATCAGTGATGGCGAGAGGCGTCTGACTGTCGATCAGGAGAGCGGCTCGAGCGGCCATCTCGGGCGGATCATCGGTGAGGTAGCGGACAACGACGCTCGTGTCGAGGTGAATCGGAGGGGATTCAGCCTCCATACTCGTCGTCCTCGGGCTCAGCAACAGAGAACCGCCAGGCATCGGCGACGGCCTGCGGCCAGGCATCGGCATTGACCGAGCGCTTGCGGCCCCGCGCAAGGCTTCCATGCAGGGATCTCTCATGCTCTGAAGCGACGAAGCGGATGACCACCTGGTCTCCGACGACGCGCTGCATGGCCAGAAACCCGGGCTCGATCCCCAGCTGCTCGCGAATGTGCCTGTGGATGACGACCTGTCCCTTTGGTCCTACTTTCGTTGCCACGGCCAACTCCCGCCATGCAGTATAACTCGGAGTGGCCAGCGCGGACATCTCACCGATCAGCCGGCCTGCGGCCGCCTTCCCACAGGTCTCCCGCACCGCCTTGGACGGCGCTTCGTGCCGCCCACAGTCACTTGGAAAACGCTGCGCGTCTCCCACAGCTCCCACAGCCTCGACGACGACGATCGATTACTCTCGTATCGACGGAAAGGAGGAACTGGACTTCGTCCGGTGCCCGCTCAACGCGGACACCACCTCAAACGCGACCCGTACTCAGCTGAGATCGCTCAAGTGTCCACGATCGTCGGTCTCCGCAGGCGGGGTTCGCGTCAGCCGTCGGAACGTTCCGCGTCGACACGGTCGATCGCCGCGATCAGGCGATCTCTCAGCTGTTCGTTCTCCTGAATCTCGCTCATGATCTGGTTGTACTCGTCGACCGTCACGTTCTCCCGATCCTCGATTGCCTGGACGATCTTCTCGGATGCTTCCTGCTGCACGGCCCGGGCCTCTTCCGCCGTCTCCGCCGCTTCGATCTTGGGCCCGTACTCCTGCTGGATATCCATGACGTCGAGGTATGAGCTCGCGACGGCCTCCAGCTTCGCATCCGAAGTGTCCTGTGCCATCGCCGGGAGCGCCATCGCGCAGACGGCGACCACAGCCAGGGTCAAACGATGGTTCTTGGTTGCGTGTTTCATGATACTCCTTTCAGCTCGTGTGGTTCCGGAGCCGGCGGGGCTCCACTCCTTCTCGGTTCAACCATGTGCAACGGAGATGCCACCCGAGCCACGAGCCGATGCCGCTCTCGTAGGAAAACTGCAGAAATTGGCTTATGAGGGGAAAGCGCCGCCGGATCAGCGGCGGTTGCAACGGCGCGAGGGCGGCATAATAATGGCACATGTGCCGAATGCTGACACACGCGCCCTGAGCTCCCGACACCGCGCTCCACCGGAAGCGCGGCGGCGGCGTCTCTGGTCGGCTGGGCTGAGCCTCCGGACCGTCCTGGTCATCTACGTGATCCTCCCCCTGGCTCTTGTGCTGATCGCCGTCGGCACCGTCGCTCTTCGAGGGCTCGAGGAGCAGATCGAGCGCAGGCTCCAGGAGGACGTCGAGCTGGTGGCACGGGCGATCCAGCCAGCCCTGAGCCGCGCCCTCGAGCAGAACCGGCTCGGATCGGTCGAGCAAGCACTCGAAGCCGCGTTCAGCATCGACCGCGTGTACGGGGCCTACGTCTACGACTCCGAAGGTGCCACGATCGCGACGGCGGGACGGGACGACACCCTCCCCTCCCAGCAGCGCGTTTCGAGGCTTGCGCGCGAGGGGGACGAGCGCGGCGAGTACGGTCAGATCGCCGGTCGCGACGTCTACTCCTACTTCGTACCGCTGACCGACTCCGGCGCCCGCATCATCGGGGTGCTCCAGGTGACGCGGCGCGCCCGCGACTTCGCCGAGTACGTCGCCCGGCTCCGTGCACAAGCGGTACTCGCCGCGCTGCTCGCGTTCGGACTGGTCACCGCGCTCGTGGTTTTCGGCCATCACGGTGCGATCGGCTCGCATCTCGAGCGGATCGTCGAGAGCATGCAAAGGATCGAGGCGGGGGAGCGCGAGCATCGGTCACCGGTCCGCGGCCCCGACGAGATCGCCCGTCTCGGCGGCTCGCTCAACACCATGCTCGACAGCGTGCAGGCAGCAGAGAGGCAGGTGGAGGAGCACGCTGCGGCTGAGCGCGACCTCGCCCGGCGGCTGCAACGTTCGGAGAGGTTGGCGGCGATCGGGCAGCTCGCCGCCGGCGTCGCACACGAGCTAGGCACGCCCCTCAGCCTGATCTCCGGACGAGCGCAGCGGATGCTCCGCGACGACCTCGATGAGCGGGTGCGGCGTGGGCTGGAGGAGACGACGCGAGAGGTGCGGAGGATGGAGCGGATCGTCCAGCAGCTGCTCGACCTCGGCCGGGAACACGTGAGACACGTGCGAACCGTCCGAGCCGACCGCCTCGTCCAGTCCGCCGTTTCGACCTCCTCCGAGCAGGACCCTCTTCGGAAGGCCTCGGTTGCGATCGAAGGTCCGACGCCGGGCCCGCAGGTCCGCGTCGATCCCTTCCGATTCGAGCAGGCGCTCGGGAATCTCCTCCAAAACGCACTCCAGGCCGCGCCGGAGGGCCGGGTCCGTGCCGCATGGTCCCTCGGCGATGGAGAGGTCGCCTTCACGGTGGAGGATGACGGCCCCGGGATCGCGGACGACGCGCGCGACCGGCTGTTCGAGCCGTTCTTCACGACGAAGAGCCCCGGGGAAGGAACCGGGCTGGGGTTGTCGCTGGTCTACAGGATCGTCGAAGAGCACGGCGGTCGCGTGGAGGTGGCCGGCAGCGCCATGGGTGGCGCGCTGTTCCGGATCGTGCTTCCCGCCGACGGATCTGCGGGCGACCGTCTGGCGGACGACGCTCGCGAAGGAGCGATCGAATGACCGCGGATGCGACGAGGATCCTCCTGGTCGAGGACGACGACGGACTCCGCGAGCTCCTCAGTGAGGAGCTTCAGGATCTCGGCTTCGACGTCACGGAGGCCGCCTCGGCCGAGGACGCGGACGCGCTCCTGCAGAAGCGACCCGCCGACCTGGTCATCAGTGACCTCCGCCTGCCGGGGGCGGACGGTCTGGCGCTCCTCCAGCAGACTCGAAGGCTTGAGCCCTTGCCCTCGTTCATCGTGATCACGGCGTTCGGCACCGTTTCCCGCGCGGTCGAGGCTCTCAAGGCGGGCGCCGACGACTTCCTGACCAAACCGCTGGACCTGGACCACCTCCGCCTGAGCGTCTCACGCGTGCTCGACACGCGCGCCCTCCGACAGAACCTCGAACGATACCGCGAGCTCCTCGACGGCGATCAGTTTCATGGCATGATCGCGCAGAGCAACGTGATGCGGCAGCTGTTCAAACAGATCCGTCAGGTGGCCCGCGCTGGCGGGCCGGTCCTGGTCGTTGGGGAGAGCGGCACAGGGAAGGAGCTGGTGGCGCGGGCCGTCCACGAGGAGAGTCGCCGCGCCGGGAAGCCCTTCATCGCCGTCAACTGCGCCGGCATCCCGTCTGATCTGCTGGAATCGGAGTTCTTCGGGCATGCGCGAGGCGCCTTCACTGGTGCGTCGCGGGACCGTGAAGGGCTGTTCGTCGAGGCACACCGCGGCAGCCTCTTCCTCGACGAGATCTCGGAGATGCCTGTCGAGCTCCAGGTGAAGCTGCTGCGTGTGATCGAGGATGGTGAGGTCCGGCCGGTCGGGGGCGACCGACGACGCAACGTCGACACCCGCATCATCGCGGCCACGAACCGCAACATCGAGAAGGCCGTCCGCGAGAGCCGGTTCCGCGACGACCTGTTCTACCGCCTCGAGACGTTCATCCTGCGGGTGCCGCCACTGCGCGAGCGCGAGGACGACCTCGAGCGCCTCACGGGACACTTCCTGAACCGGTTCGCGTTGCGGATGAACAAGAGGATCGCTGGAGTCTCGCCCCGCGCGATGCGCCAGCTTCGAAGCTACCCGTTCCCCGGAAACGTGCGCGAGCTGAGGAACGCGATCGAACGTGCCGTCACCTTCTGCAACGCGCCGGAGCTCGGCATCGAGCATCTCCCGCGCAGGATCCGCGCCCGCGAGCCGGCGGCCGCCGGTGAGGCGGATCCGTTCTCGTTCATTCCACCCGAGCGCCTCCAGGGGGACTCGATCCCGACGCTGCGGGAGGTCGAACGTCTCTACATGCGGTGGGTTCTCGACCGCGTCGGCGGCAACAAGCGCCGCGCCGCGCCGCTGCTCGGCATCAGCCGTCGCACCCTCTACCGACGCATCGAGGACGAGTCGTAGCGGGAGCACCGAGAACTACGCCTAGACGATGCATTGTGACACCTCCAGTGCCTGGGTCTCGACCTTAGCGACTCACACCCAGGCATCTTCGAAATTTCGAAGATGTTGCGGGAGCGGAGCGCGCGATTGTCTGACGCACAAGCGGTTCGCGCGCCTCCTGTGGATGGGCCCGCATCGAGGTCCGGGACCGGGCGGCGGGCCGCAGGCGGCGGGAGTCGGGAGGGCGGGCTCCAGACCCGGAGGTGGCTGCCGTGTGCGGGATCCCCGCTCACGCTCAGGGTGCCTGGGCCGACGATTCTGGCGATCTTGGATCGGTGCCGCGAGCATCGGTGGCTCAGGTTCATACGCTGCATGGGACCGTTGTCGCCCCGGGCTCTGGCATGTCGCCCTCGGCTCCAGGTTGTCGCCACAGGCTCTGAGCTGCCGCGCACCGTTCCGCTCAGCCGGAGCCGAAGGCCTGCCGGACATCCTCCAGCCTGTCTTGGTTGATCCGTACGATCCTGTTCACCGGCGGCTCCATCTTCAGCTCCCAGCCGCGTCCGGTGGGACACGGACGGACCAGCGGGATGCGGCGGAGGAGGGGAACGTGCCTGAATCTGCTAATCTGGTGTCGTTGGTTTCGAAATGGGCCGCAAAATGGAGTTTGTTCCTCGCTTCTTCGACCCTCCCGCCGCGAGCTACTTTCTGTTCGGCCCCCGCGGCACCGGCAAGTCGACCTGGCTGCGCCACAACCATCCCGACGCTCTCGTCGTAGACCTCCTCCGACCTGACGTCTACCGGGAGATGAGCGCCCGCCCGGAACGGCTCGCCCAGCTGGTGCTCGCCAACCGCGACCGGACGCCGGTCGTCGTCGACGAGGTCCAGCGGGCTCCCGAGCTTCTGCACGTCGTGCACGACCTGGTCGAACGCCACTCCGGCCTCCAGTTCGTCCTCACGGGTTCGAGCGCCCGCAAGCTCCGCCGCGGCGGCGTCGACCTCCTGGCGGGCCGAGCCGTCAACCGCACCCTCCATCCGTTCATGGCGGCGGAGCTCCCGGGCTTCGACCTCGAGCCGGCCCTGCGGCACGGCCTCCTGCCGATCGTGGTCGACTCGGACGAGCCGGACGACGTCCTCGCAGCGTACGCGACGCTGTACCTCGAGCAGGAGGTCAGGGTCGAGGGCTGGGCTCGGAACGTCGGCGACTTCGCGCGTTTTCTGGAGGCGATCAGCTTCTCCCACGCCGGGGTTCTCAATGTCAGCAACGTGGCCCGCGACTGTCAGATCGAGCGCAAGACCGCGGCGGCCTACATCGACGTCCTGGAAGACCTGCTGCTCGCCTTCCGCCTGCCGGTGTTCAGCCGGCGCGCCAAGCGGCAGACCGCCGCCCATCCCAAGCTGTTCCTGTTCGACGCCGGCGTCTACCGCTCGCTGCGTCCCGCCGGACCGCTGGACCGTGCCGAGGAGATCGAAGGCGCCGCTCTGGAAGGTCTCGTCGCCCAGCACCTGCGGGCCTGGATCGCCTACTCGGGCCGTGACTGCGAGCTCTACTACTGGCGCACCCGGGCCGGCGTCGAGGTCGACTTCGTCGTCTACGGCGAGGGCGGCTTCTGGGCCATCGAGGTCAAGCACACAGCGCGGGTCAGGAACCAGGATCTGCGCTCCCTGAAGGCCTTCCGGAAGGACTACCCGGAGTGCCGGACCGCGCTGGTCTACCGCGGCCGGGACCGCCTGCTCGTCGACGGCGTCCTGTGCGTCCCCGCCGACGAGTTCCTGGCCTCTCTCGAGCCCACCGGCGACCCGATCAGCGGCTGACGCCCCCCCGGCAGAGGTCTGGCAGCCGCGGTCCTCAAGCCGTGAGGGTGCCGGGCCCAACGAACACGTGATTCCTCTACTGGGTGTCCGATGTCCCTCCCGGCTCTGACCCGTCTCCCTGGGCTCCGGGCTGTCAGCGCAGGCTCTGGGTTGTCGTGGGGCCTTCGCGTCAGTCCGAGCCGTACGTCGCCCATAAAAAAAGGTGCCAAATAAAAGGTGCCAGGCACGCTGCTCCGCTCCGAGGGCGGCAAGCACGCGCGTCTTCGTCGGGCACCGTCCACCCGTCTCGTCGATCTCTCGCAATCGAGAACTCGATTCCAGGTCGCGATCTCGCAACGAAGTGTGATCCGCAGGGTGCGGGCACGGCGCGGGTCCGCATCACGGACTGTGAGGTGGCGGGCGTGTCGGCGAGCGCGATCTCGATCGTCCGGGGGGCGGGTCTGTCTGCGATCATCGACGGGAGCGAGACCCTCGAGCTGACGAGAGTCGATTTCATCGGCAACTCGGCGGCGATCACCACGAACCAGCAGGCGGAGGGTGGAGGTGCTTCGGTGTCGACGGGCGACACCGCGACGGTCGTCATCTCCGACTGCCTGTTCGAGGGCAACTCGGCCTCCAGCGGGGCCGGATCGGCGTCCGGAGGAGCGCTGTCGCTGGTGAACAGCGGCGACGCCGTTATCGAGGTGACCGATATCGAGGTCAGGCGCAACACCGTGAGCTCCGACGGCTACACCGCCGGGTCCGGCGTCGCGGTCCGAGAGTACGACAGCTCGAGCCTGATCGCCCGGCGATGGTCGGTGCTCGACAACCCGACGCTGCAGGGCAGCCTGTGCGAGCAGGTCCGCCTCGGCACCTCGGACCCGTCGACGACAATCCGGTTCACCGACTCCGCGGTCGCCCTCGGCGACAACGACGGCGTCTATGCCACGGCGCAGGGCACCGTCCACTTGACGAACCTGTCCGTGGCCGGCAACGTCGGCACCGGAATCAGGACCCAGGTCACCCCCGGAGCCGTCGCCTCCCTGTACAACAGCATCGCGTACGGCAACGGAACCGACACGGACGCCCTGATTGACGTGGCGACGGGCAACAACCTCGTCGGAGTGGACCTCTCCTTGTCGTAGCTGGCCTCGCACGGCGGCGTCCGATTCCCCGCGAGCCACCGTTACGGCACGAGGCGAGGCCCGCGCCCGGTGGCTGTTCCAGGCTCTTCGCCAGTAGGGTTGGTTCGTCAGCTCGCACGATCGGCCGCCTCACTGCGTCGCCGTCGAAGCGCCGGGAGGCGCGGCGATTGAATCGCGGGCCTGTACGGAGGAGAATGCCCGGCGGGGCCGGCTCTGGCGGGGCGACCCGGGCGGAAAGAGTCATGGACATCTGGAAGTACTACGGGATCACGCATCGCGACCATCTGATCTGCAACCCCACCTCGGAGCTGACAACATGTGGGGGAGGCATGGGAGATCGAAGACGCTCATGTACTCAAAATGGTTGGATGCGTGTGCCTCGGTGGTGACATCTGGGAAGTCACAGGCCAACTATCGATGTGCCTTCCTGCGTGCGATTGATCGCCTGGAAGGAAGTGGAACTAGTGAACTAGGAGACTATCAAGAGTCTCTGATTGCGGGATGGAGGCAAGCAGGTAGGGAACTTGGCAAGATCTGCGAACGTATTCGTCGCGGAGGTGGTTCAAGCGACATTCTGGCCGAGAGATTCAACGCCCTGTACAACGAGTTCCAGGCACGGACTGACAGTCTGCATGATTGTGGAGTTTCAGAGGACACAATCGCCTCGGTCTTCTTTGAAGAGCAGTGGTCCAGTCTGTGCGCGGGACTGTGAGTCCTCGCCGCGCCCCGTGTTGCACCGGTGCACGAGGAGTGTGCAAAAAGCCTGAGGGCAGGCAGATCAGATGTCGCTGGGGAGGGTGACCGTACCGGGGTCGGCGATGGCGCGACGGGCGGCGGTGGTGATGTATCCTCTCAGGGGCCGTATCCGACGAACTGGGCCCTCGACTTTGACACTTGCATAGCCGTTTGCCAGGGCGCGGTATCGTGAAATCAGTGTTTTAGGGGCGCAAGTTGGCAAAATCTGTGTAGTACCG
>CAZXMW010000097.1:0-1976 GCA_964641415.1 uncultured Thermoanaerobaculia bacterium
TCGACCTCGTCGAGGCTGAGCAGTGCAGGTGTATCCCCGGTCGGAGGGGTGAAGTTGGTCACCAGGTTGATGACCGGGTCGACCTCGACGCCGTCGGCCCGGTGCTGGCCGCGGAAACCGCCGCACCACGCCCCCTGGCGCTTACTCTCGCGCGGGTGGAAGTCCATGTAGATCACCGCGGCATGGGCGCCGTCGGCCTCCTTGACCTCGAAGACCTCGGCGTCGGGATGGGGCTTGGGCATGCCGTCGAGCGGCTCGAAGGTCAGGCCGTAGAGCCGGTTGGCGACGTAGAAGACACCGTCCCGGACGCTGCTCAGCTCGAAGTAGGGTCGCAGCTCACTGTCGTCGAGGTCGTACTTCGCCCGGCGCAGCTTCTCGGCGTAATACCACCAGTCCCAGGAGGCGAGCTCGAAGTCGCCGCCCTCGGCGTCGACGATCGCCTGCATCTCGGCGAGCTCGCGTTTCGCCACCGGCAGCGAGGCGTCCCAGAGCTGATCCAGCAGACCGTAGACCTTGTCCGGAGTCCTCGCCATTCTCGGCTCGAGGCGGTAGTCGGCAAAGGTCTCGTAGCCGAGCAGCTTCGCCTTTTCGACCCGGAGGTTGACGATCTCGGCAATCACCGCCTTGTTGTCGTGCTCGTTGTCCCGGTTGCCGCGCACCGTGTAGGCCGTGTAGAGCTGTCTCCGCAGGTCGCGGTCGGAGGCATAGGTCAGAAACGGCAGCATGCTGGGCTTGTGGGTCGTGAAGACCCAGCCGCTCTCGCGCCCCTCTCGGGCCGCGGTCTCGGCGGCGGTCGCGACCACGCCGGACGGCAGGCCTGCGAGCTGCTCTTCGTCAGTGATCACGAGCTTGAAGTCGTTGGTCTCGGCGAGCAGGTTGCGGTTGAACTCGACCTGGAGTTCGGACAGCCGCCGGTTGATCTCCTTGAGTCTCTCCAGGTCGGCCCCGACCAGGAGTGCGCCGTTGCGGACCGCCTCGGAGTACAGCTGCTCGAGCAGGTAGCTCTGCTCGCGGTCGAGGTCGAGGGCATCCCGCTCGTCGTACACCGCCTTGATGCGCGCGAACAGCCCGGGGTCGAGGCGGATCGAGTCGCGGTGGGTGGCCAGCCGGGGCGACACCTGCTTCTGAATCTCCTGGATGGCGTCGTTGGTGTTCGACCCGGCGAGGGAGAAGAACGCCCGCGACACCTCGCCGAGCAGCTCGCCCGAGCGGTCGAGAGCGGCGATCGTGTTGTCGAAGGTCGGCGGCTCGGGGTCGGCGACGATTGCCGCGACCTCGGCCTTCTGGCGTGCCATCCCCTTCTCGAAGGCCGGCACGAAGTGCTCGGGCTCGATGCGGTCGAAGGGATGGACGTTGAACGGCGTGCCGTAGGCGGTGAAGAACGGGTTGTCGGTCGCAGGAGCCCGGTCGGCGGTCCGACCTCCGCAGGCGACGACGGCGACACAGACGAGCAGGACAGTGAGCTTTCTCATGGCGGCGCCCCTCCAGTGGCCGCGGTATGGTACCAGGATCTCCGGCTCGGCCGCTCGCCGGCGGAAAAATCCGAACGCCTGCTGCTTGCGTCAATTCTCTTCGTCGCTGCCTGAGGGTATACTCTCGCTCTGGAGAGGACCCATGGACGGCCGTTGGAACGAGTGGATCGAGGAGGACGACAACCAGAACGTCGTCCCGAACCGCAAACGCAAACCCCGAAACAAGCCCGTCGAGGACCTCGACCCCGACCCCGGCGAGCGCGACGAGTGGAACAAGGAGCGCGGATCCCGCGGCCGCAAGCCGGCCGACAAGAAGCACCGCCGACCGAGGCCCGAGCCCGAAGGCGACTTCTGACCGCTCCGTGACCCGGACTCTCCCGCCGGTCGCGCCCGTCAGGCGCCCGGGCTCGAATACCGCGACGTGAAAGCCCCAACCGGAGCGTGCTGTGTGGGCACCGTGTGCCGTGTGCCGCTGCTGCCGAGCTCGACTCTGCGCCTCTGCGC
>CAZXMW010000097.1:2076-8651 GCA_964641415.1 uncultured Thermoanaerobaculia bacterium
ATGACCTTGTCCTGCGATGGACTCTGCGTCTCTGCGCCTCTGCGATCATCTGCGATGCCTGCGATGTCTGCGATGACCCTGTCCTGCGATGGTGCGATGGACTCTGCGTCTCTGCGCCTCTGCGTTGAATGCGATGGCTGCGATGTCCTTTGCGCCTTTGCGCCCTCGCGTCTTTGCGTTGAACTTGGTGGGTGGGGGCTCTGCGCCTCTGCGTTCATCTGCGTTGAATGCGATGCCTGCGATGTCCTTTGCGCCTTTGCGCCTTCGCGTCTTTGCGTTGAACTTGGTGGGTGGGGGCTCTGCGCCTCTGCGTTCATCTGCGCGGTGCGGTCCGCGCTATGATCGCCGGCGCCGCTTTCAGGCGGCATCGACAGGATGGGGGAACGATGAGGAAAGCTCTGCTCGCGCTCTTGTTCGTCGTGGCGGTGGCCGTACCCGCCTTCGCCGCGACCATTCCCAGCCCGGAGGAGCACTTCGGACACCGCGTCGGCGCCGATCGCACCCTCATCCCCTACCCCGAGGTCCTCGCCTACCTCGAGCTCGTGGCGGCGGCGTCCGACCGGGTCTCGATCGAGGAGGCCGGAACCTCGACCCTGGGCAACCGGATGCCGGTGGTGATCCTGACCTCGCCGGCCAACCAGGCGCGCCTGCCCGAGATCCGCGACGCGGCCCGGCAGATCGCGAAGCCCGCCGGAATGACTCCCGACCAGACCCGACGGCTCATCAAAACGACACCTGCCGTGGCCCTCGTCACCTGCACCATCCACGCCACCGAGGTCGGCTCGACCCAGATGGCGACCGAGCTCGTCTTCGAGTTCGCCACCACCGATGACCCCGAGCGCCTCGCCTGGATCGACGACGCGGTGTTGCTGCTCATGCCCTCGATCAACCCCGACGGCCAGATCATGGTCGTCGACTGGTACAACGAGTGGCTCGGCACCGAGTACGAGGGCGGCCGGATGCCGTGGCTCTATCACCACTACGTCGGCCACGACAACAATCGTGACTTCTATGCCCTGACGCAGGCCGAGTCGCGGGTGGTCAACGACCTGCTGTACCAACGGTGGTTCCCCCAGGTCTTTCTCGACCAGCACCAGATGGGTTCCACGGGTCCGCGGATGTTCGTGCCGCCGCAGACCGACCCGCTCGACCCCGAGGTTCACTCGCTGGTCTTCCGGATGGCAGACGGCATCGGCACCAACATGTCGCGTCGGCTCGAGGAGGCGGGCCGGACCGGGGTCGGTCACAACATGATCTTCGACAGCTACTGGCCCGGCGGCACCCGCAACACCGCCTGGTGGAAGAACGTCACCGGCCTGCTCACCGAGGTCGCCAGCGCTCGCATCGCGACCCCGATCTACATCGACCCCGGCGAGCTCCGCGGCGGCGGCAAGGGCTTCCCGGACTACGTCCGGCGCTCCAACTTCCCGTCGCCCTGGCCCGGCGGCTGGTGGCGGCTGCGCGACATCGTCGAGTACGAGCTGGTGGCGACCTGGGCCTTTCTCGAGGCCGTCGCCGAGGACCGCACCCACATCCTCGCCAACGTCGACCGCATGGCCCGCGCGGCCGTCGAAAGGGGCCGCAGCGAGCCGCCATTCGCGTTCATCATCCCGCTGGAGCAGCGCGACGAGGTCGCCGCCCGGAAGATGGTCGAGCTGCTCCTCGAGCACGGTGTCGAGATCGAGCGCGCGGCCGAGCCGTTCAGGCTCGGCTACGCCACCTACCCTGCGGGGACGGTGATCGTCCCCGCCGACCAGTCCTACCGGCCCTTCCTGATGGTCATGCTGCGCCCCCAGCGCTACCCCGAGGTGCGGCCGTCCACCGACGGCGCCATCGTCAAGCCCTACGACGTGGCGTCGTGGTCGCTGCCGCTGACCATGGGCGTCGACATCGTCGAGGCCGGCGAGCCTCTGACCGGCGCCTTCGAGCCGCTCAGGGCGGCGGGTTGGCCTCGCACGAATCTCACCGTCGAGCGCCCCGCCGGCGCCGTCATCCCGGCCGGCGCCGACCGGCTCCACACTCTCGTCAACCGTCTGCTCGCCGACGGCCACCGAGTCTCCCGGACGGTCCCGGGCGGCGACGTCTGGGTCGACTTTGCCGAGGTCGACCGGGCGACGCTGGCGAAGACGGCCGATGAGCTCCACCTGCCGACCCGAGAGCGGGAGAAGCGTCCCGAAACCGCGCTGGACCTTCATCCGCAGAGAGTCGGCCTGTTCAAACCCTGGGTCGCGAGCATGGACGAGGGCTGGACCCGCTGGGTGCTCGAGCAGTACGAGTTCCCGATGGTCACGCTGTCCAACGAGCAGATCCGATCGGGCTCTTTCACCGAGCTGGCCGATGTCGTGCTCTTCCCCGACCTCGAGCCCTCCGTGATCTCGAAAGGCGAGCCCGGGCCGGGCTACTGGGGGCCGTTCGTTCCGCTGCCGCCGGCGTACTCGGGCGGCATCGACGAGTGGCCCGCCGCCGACGGAGAACCGACCAAGAACGGAGAAACGACCACACCGGGCGGTCAGCGCATCAAGCAGTGGGTCGAGGGAGGCGGCACGGTCGTCGCCCTCAGCTCCTCGACCGACTACTTCATCAAGCTCTTCGACCTGCCGATCGAGAACGTCCTCGCCAAAGTCCCGCGCTCGGAGTTTCTCTGCCCGGGCTCGACACTGCGCGTCGAGGTGGACACCTCGCACCCTCTCGGGTGGGGCATGCGGGCCGAGGAAGCGGTCTACTTTGCGGGCTCGCCCGCGTTCAAGACCCGGGTGCCCGACCCCCGGTTCGACCGTCGGGTGATCGCTCGCTACCCCGACGACGACAAAGACCTTCTGCTCAGCGGTTACCTCGAGGGCGGCGACCACCTCGAGCGCCGGGCGGCCGTCGTCGAGGTCACCGTCGGTGACGGTCGGGTCGTCCTCATCGGCTTCGCCGCCCAACATCGCGGCCAGCCTCTGCGCACCTTCAAGCTGCTGTTCAACGCCCTGTACGATCTCCCGGACGAACGGAAAACCCGATCCGGAGGCTGATCAGCGGTCGCCGCGGACGGTCGGGTAGCCCCGGGTCTCGAAGCGGACCTGGATGAGGTTTTCGTCGGCCCGGCCGATGGTTCGCTCGAGGGGCTCGCGCTCCCGCCTGCTCGCGCAACCGAGGGAGAACGGGACCGGCGCGCTGCGCGGCGCCTCGGCCCGCAGGCGGGTGCCGACGCACTCTGTGGTTTCCTCGTCGGCCCCGCGCAGGAAGAGCAGGAACTCGTCGCCGCCGTAGCGCACCACCGCGTCCCCGGCCCGGACCTCGCACATCAAAAAGCGGCTCGTCCTGATCAGGATCTCGTCCCCCGCCTGGTGGCCGTGCTGGTCGTTGTAGCGCTTGAAGTGGTCGATATCGAGGACCACCGCGCCCCACCCGGCGTCGCTCGGCTCGACCTCCGAGGCCAGGGACCGCAGGTAGCGGCGGTTGAAGCAGCCGGTCAGGGCGTCGCGCACCGCCTGCTCGCGCAGCTCCCGCTCGAGCTCCTTGTGCCGGGTGATGTCGATCAGAATCCCGACGTAGATCGCATCCTCGTCCGACTGCTCCAAGGTGTAAGCGGTGTCGAGCACGGTCCTCGCCTCACCGTCCGGGCGGCGGATGGTGAGCTCGTAGTCCCGGACCACCCCGTCGCGCTCGAGGACCTCCCGCTCGCGCTGCCGAACCTCCGGGTCGACCACGAGATCCTCCGCGGACAGCTCGGACAGCTCCTTCAAAGAGCCCACCCCGAGCATCTCGAGACAGGCCGGGTTGGCGTCGAGGATGTCGCCGGCCCGGTTGGTGACGTAGATTCCCTCCCGCAGCCGGTTCACCAGCTCCTTGAGGGTCGAGCTGTTGCGCAAGCTTGGGTTGTTGAACCACATCATCGGTGTCCTCTCTGCACGATGATAAGACAGAGAGGCTCGTTCGATTGCTCGTCGAAAACGGTTGTGGCGGTTCAAAGGTCGTCGAGATCACACAAAACCCCGGTCAGCGTCCGAGCCTCATTGATTCTCGGCTCGGGCTACGCCATAGTGAAGATCCTCGAGAATCGATCTCGTTATCGACCTGCGGCCACCGCTTCCGAGGAAGGAAATCCAACATGCGTCACCTGACAGCGATCGCGGTCCTCGTCCTGCTCGCGGCCGGCACCGGTTTCACCGGCGCCCAGACCATCGTCCAGAGTCGCGGCCTCGACGCCCGCGTCGACTACGCCTCCCTCGCCGACTTCGCACCGTGGGACGACCGCAACTACCAGTTGACCCAGGATGATCTCGGGCTCCTGGGCGAGGGCGAACGCGAGCTGTCGGTTCGGGCGCCGCTGTTCTACCGCGTCGAGCTGCGCAAGCGGTTCGGCCACCTGCCCACCGAAGGTCCGGTCCAGTACCCGCGGAGCACCCTGCCCCGCTTTCTCACCGAGCACGGCGGCTTTCTCGTCAATGGGGTGCTGTACCGGCACGCACGGCTCGTCGACGGCCGCTTCGTGGTCGACACCAGCCGACCCTGGATGACCGAGGATGAGTTCAACGACCTCGGCGGCAAGGCGCTGACCGGCGACGTCCGGGTGTCGAACCCGGTCGGGGCCGCCGAGTCGGCGGTGGCCATCAACCCGGTGACGCCCGACATCGTCATCGCCGGTTCCAACGGGCCCGGCAGCGGCCAGCAGATGCACTACTCCAGCAACGGCGGCGAGACCTGGAACGCGGCCGCGGCGCTGCCCTACGGCGGAACCTGCTGCGACCCGACGGTGGCCTGGTCGGCGGATGGGACCAAGGCCTACTCGGCGACCCTGGGATCGAGCGCGGTCTACGTCTACCGGTCCGCCGATGGCGGCCAGACCTGGACCGATCTCGCCAACGAGCCCGGAGGCGACGCCCGCCGCGAGATCGGCGGTGGAACCGACAAGGAGTATCTCCACGTCGACACCCATTCACCGAGCGCATGCCTCGACACCGTCTACCTGACCTGGCACGAGGGCAACATCCTGAAGTTCGCCCGCTCCACGGACCGCGCCCACACATGGTCGACGCCGGTCAGCCTGTCGAGCGGCAGCTCGGAGCGCGGCATCGGCTCGGACATCACCACCGACGCCGATGGTCGGGTCTACTACATCTGGCCGGCCTTCGGACCTCGGAAGATCCTGGTTCGGACCTCGGACGACTGCGGCGTGACCTGGGGCGGGACCGTTGACATCGCCTCGACCCAGGCGTCCTTCGACTTTCCCATCCCGTCCATGGAGAACCGCTACGCCTGGATCTACGTCGGCGCCGCCGCCGACCTGGGTACCGGTCCGTACGGCGGCAGCGTCTACGTCGCCTGGACCGACACGACCGCTCCGGATGTCAGCACTCCGAGCAGCAACCACGCCCGGGTTCAGGTCGCCTTCACCCGCGACGCCGGCGCGACCTGGGCGGTGACGACGCCCCACGAGACCGCCGACGCCGACACGGTGGACCGGTGGAACCAGTGGCTCGCGGTCGGACCCGACGGCACGGTGCACGTGATCTTCTACGACACCCGCAACGATCCGACCCGCCGCTCGGTCGACCTCTACTGGTCGTCCTCGACCGACGGCGCCCAGACCTGGAGCTCTCCAATCAGGCTGAGCTCGGAGATCTCGCCGCACATGGAGGACTTCTTCCAGTTCGGCGACTACAACGGTCTCGACGTGGTCATGGACCGGCTGATCTCGGTCTTCACCGACAACCGCAACGAGGGTGGCGGCGCCACCGACTCGCCCGACATCTACGCCGCCGGGATCGAGGTGTCGGGCCCGTCCGACATCTTCGCCGACGGTTTCGAGACCGGCGACACCGGAGCGTGGGCAACGACAACGCCCTGACCCTGACAACCGCAGCTTCGACGTGGGTCGGCTCGAGATGGAGGCGGTGTCGACGACCGTACGGATCTCGCCGTCGGGTCTTCGCAGGCGTTTCTTGGGGACCGCATGAGGTGTGGGGTTTCCAGCAGGCTTTCTAACTCGTCAGCGGATACGAGTGCGACATCGGCGGCGTTGCGTCGGCGAATCATCACTGGTTCGCGGGTTGAGGAGACCTGCTCGCAAAGGGCAGCGAGTGTCGCTCTTACTTTTGTGTATGTCGTGACGGAGGGCATGATGACCTCCGGCGTTTCATGTACAGGAATGAAGTACATGTCTGGCAGCACCGGGTTCATAACCTCACGGATTCGAGCTCAGCGGACCAAACCCGGCAGGGTTTAGGTCCGCTTGAGCGAGGGGTTGGCATCGTGCTTGGCCTTGAGGGGGTACTTCTCCGGATGCTCAATGGAGTCGACCGTGAGATCGACGTCAAGAGATGGCCAATAGAGGTGATTCTGACCGGGCCGTTCGAGGTGGAGGACAGAGTCGACCGGGGCGTTGCGAAACCACGGGAATTCGTCAAACGGCATGAAGAGCTCACGGTCGTCTACCAGCAGCCAGACGCCGTGCCTGGAGATGTTGGTAACCTCAGCCGCCGAAGTGTTCGATCCAAGCGGTACGGATGACATTCTCGTGCTCCTCTACTAGTTTGTTCCCATCCGGAAACCCCGATGGGGACTGCGCAGTTCTCGATTCGGAAACGAGG
>CAZXMW010000098.1:0-8365 GCA_964641415.1 uncultured Thermoanaerobaculia bacterium
TCGGATCAAGAAAATCTAGTCCGCTACTCTAGTAAATGGCCAAACCCCAGACGCCCAGCTGGAGCTGGGCGCTACAAAGGCCCCATCCGATCCCGATCCCGATCCCGATATTCGAGGCTCACATCACCGGCCTTCTGGATCGCTGCCGCCTTTCGGCGGAGGCGATCCAGCGTCGCCCGAGCAGCGCGGCGCTCGGAAGAATCCGCGAAAACTGCTGCCGCGCTGCTCGGGCGCCGGCGGCCTGCCCGCTCGCTGGATCGCGCCCCGAGGATGAGCGCTCGAGCTCGGAGTTCGCTCGCGCGCTTTGCGCGCGGCGGCACGCCCGCCGGGGGCGATCGAGCTCGCAGGGATCGAGCGAGCATCCGGTCGCTTCTGGGCACGCAAGCTTCCAGCTTGCGTGCCCACGCCTCGTCGCCACGAGAGCTTCGTCCAAACCGACGTTGTGCCGGGTTCCTTACAGCCGCAAGCATCCCTGCTTGCGTGCCCACGCCTCGAGCAACCCGAGTGCCTGCCGGGCGCCGCCGGCGCCTATTTCAACCCGAGAAAGAGCCGAATTCCGTCGTCGATGGCGTCGAGCTCGTCGGGCGACACCACGCCGAACACCCGCGTCACCCGGCGCTTGTCGACGGCCCGCAGCTGGTCGATGAGCGCCCACGACGGCTGCCGCAGCCCCGAGGGCCCCGGGATCAAGCTCGGGTAGAGGGCGCCCTCGCCCGGCGTCCCGATGAGCGGAACGACGGCGATCATGGGAAAACGCTGATCCGACGACACCGCGGGGTCGGTCACCACGACGCACGGTCGCGCCCCGCGCTGCTCGTGGCCCTTCGTCGGGTCGAGCGACACCAGGACCACCGTTCCCCGCTTCACTCGTCGCCCTCGACCCAGCCGCGGTCGGGGTGCCAGCGCACCCGCCGGCCCTCGGCGTCGTCGACGAGGGTCTCATCCTCCGACATCCACCCGGTATCCCAGTCCTCGAGCCCCGCCTCGGCGACCTTCGAACTCTCGTCGTGCGGGTTCGCGAGCGACCGCTCGAGGGCCTGACGCCGCCGCGCCTCGAGCTCACGCTCGGCAGCGACCATCACGAACCGGCTGCGGTTGGTCTCCCAGCGGTCGATCTCCGACACCAGCTCCTCGGGCAGAGTTACCGTGACTCGCTTCATGAGTATGATCATACTTGAAGTCATACAAATCGACAAACCTCGAGGCGAGGTTCCGCCGGTGACCTCCCGGGGCAACTCGTCAACTTTTGGATTTCCTTTGGGACTTCACGCGCTCACGGCACCACATTGAAATCGACAATCCGCCATGCTCCTCCTGATCCCACTCACCGGCCGGGCCCGCGACATCGCAGCGTCCGGGCCGGCCGACCCTCCAGGTGGGACCACCCCGCGGCAACGCGGGGCTTTTTCTTCGATACCATACGAGTCCTTTCATGAGCCCCGGTCTCATGATTTTTCGCTGACTTGCGGGGAGTTGCTGTTCTTGGTTACCATGCTTCCTGGTGGTCCAGGACAACGCGAACCCGACGCCGGACGAGGCGCCGTTTTGCCTCGGCACGTGGCAGGTCGATCCCGCGGCGTGCGAGCTTCGCAACGGCGACCGCATGATCCGGCTGCGGCCCAAGTTGATGGAGCTGCTCGCCGCCTTCGCCGCCCGGCCGGGCGAGGTGCTGTCCAAGCAGCAGCTCCTCGACCTGGTGTGGTCGAATGTGACGGTGGGCGACGCGTCGCTGACCGTGGCGGTAGGCGAGCTTCGCGACGCCCTCGAAGACGACCTCGAGTCTCCGGTCTTCATCGAAACCATTCCGCGCCGGGGCTACCGGCTGATCGCCGCCGTGACACCCTCTGAAGCCGACCGCATGCGGGCCGGCGGGTCGCGCATCTGGCTCACCGGCGCCGGGGTCGAGCTGGTGCTGCGCCAGGGCGAGAACCTCATCGGCCGCGCGCCCGAGGCCCACATCCGCATCGAGTCGCCCAAGGTCTCCCGCCGCCACGCTCGGATCGTGGTCGAGGGCGACACCGCGGTGGTCGAGGATCTGGGCAGCAAGAACGGCACCTTCGTCGGCGACATCAAGGTCGTGGGCCCGACAACGCTCGCCGACGGCGACCAGCTCCGGCTCGGCCAGCTCGCGGCCCTGCTCCGCGTGGTCGTCGCCGATCGCGAATCGACGATCACCGAGCTGTCCAAGGAGTTCGCCACCGAGTCGGTCGCGGATGAGTGAGGCGATCCCTACGGTTGCTGTCAGCGCTCGCTTCGCTCGCTGTCAGAAGGTGAAGAGTGAGCGCTCGTTTCACTCGCTGTGAGGGGTTCAGATTGCAGTCGCCCGAACCCTCCGGCATTCTCACCTTCTGACCTTCTCACTTTCTCACCTCCTCACATCCTCACCCCTCACCCCTCACTCTTCACTCCGCACCCCCAACTGGCGCCTCGCCCGTCGCTTTGCCATACTGATACCGTAGCGCCAACCACTGAATCATGACCCTGTGGAGCTTCTCCGACTTCGTCCGCGACGAGCCACGGTTTCAGGCTCTTCTCGAACGGATCGGCCTCGAGAACGTCCCCCGTTGCCCGGTTCGAGGCTGGGATCATCCGCTGCCAGGAGGCGACGAGGAGGCATCATCGTGAACGCTCTCGAGCAGTCCGCAGTCACCAAGCTGGCCGAAACCAAGAACTGCGCCCAGGCCACGTTCTTCGCCCTCGACCGGCACTTCGACCTCGGTGGCGGCGACATGTTGAGAGCGCTGGCACCGTTCCCGGGGATCGCCCTGCGGGGAGAGACCTGCGGCGCGGTGACCGGCGCCATGATGGCCCTGGGTCTGGTCTTCGGCACCGACATCGCCGACGATGAGGCAGCGGTAGTTGCCTCGTATGCGCCCGCGCGCGAGCTGTGCCGGAGGCTCGAAAGCCGGCACGGCAGCTTGCGCTGCGCCGACCTGCTCGAGAGCCGCCTCGGACGGCCGATCGACTTCACCTCGACCGAGGATCTCGAGTTCTACCGCAGCTCGGGAGGACAGGAGGCCTGCGCCGGGATCGTCATTGCCGCCATTCAAATCGCCGCTGAGATCATCGAGAGAGACCGCCCAGATCCATCGTCGGACGAATTGCGGTAGGACTCCGTCCCGAGTTCAGCCGGAGAAGACCTCGATGTTTTCTGCACGAGCCGCAGTTGCGAGCCGTTTGTCGAGGGTTGCAAGCCCGACCATGAGCCGTCGCGCGAGATCGAGGTACGCGGCATCGTAGGCCGACAGCTCATGTCGCTCGGCAAGGACCTGGAGGCGCGCCATCCCATCACCACCTGGCGCCGCGGCAGTTTCCAGGGGAAGAGACCCGAGAAGCCCGCCGAGCCTTTCGGCTTGATCCCGCGTCAGGCGATCTCGTCGCCTTGCCATGACGAGCGCGTTTGCGCACTCGAACCACCAGAGAGAAGGGACGTGAAGCGGCGCACCCGACTGAACCTGCTGCCAGAACCGATCGGCGGTCGGCGAGCCTTCGTCCGGCATCCCCCAGGCCAGGGCGATGGAGGTGTCAACCACCCAGCCCGTCACCACCGACGACCCTCCCGGACGAGCTCACGGACATCCACTTTGCCCTCGATTCCACTGCGGACCTCGGCAAAGGCGGCCTGGAGTTCGGTCAGGTCTGCCGACGAATCATCGACGGCGGGCACCAGCCGCGCCACGGGTCGACCGCGGCGGGTGATGACCACGGACCGCCCGGCCTCGGCAGCGCGAAGCAGCTCGGAGAGCCTGTTCTTTGCCTCGAAGGCCCCGATCTCGATGGTGTCGTTGTCCGCCGGCATTCAAAACTCCACAACATCTAGATTACACATCTAGCTGTAATTTGTCAACGTGCCGCCGGATTGAGGAAGACCGATGTAGCCGCAAGCTGGAAGCTCGCGGCGACACATGCTCGCGTCCTTGTGGCGGCAAGCATCCCTGCTTGCCTGCCCAGTCGGCAACTGCCGCAAGCGCGCCGAGGAACCGCATCGGCCTGGACCCGCAAGCTGGAAGCTTGCGGCTACACAGTTGCTCACCGTTCTGCCATACTGAGAACGCAGCGCGAACCACAAGCTCATGACCCTGTCGCAGGGTGATCGTCTCGGCCGGTACGAGATCCTCGACCCCATCGGGGCCGGTGGGATGGGTGAGGTGTGGCGGGCGCGCGACACCGAACTCGGCCGCGAGGTGGCGGTCAAGGTGCTGCCCGAGTCCTTCGTCGGCGATGCGGTGCGGCTCGAGCGCTTCCAGCGCGAGGCGAAGGCGCTGGCGGCGCTGTCCCACCCCAATCTTCTGGACATCTACGACGTCGGGACCACCGATGGCATCCACTACGCCGTGACCGAACTCCTCGAGGGCGACACCCTCAGAGAGCGCATCACGCCCACCGGGCTGCCCTGGCAGAAGGTCACCGAGATCGGCGCCGCGGTGGCCGGGGGCCTGGCGGCGGCGCACGGCCGCGGCATCGTTCACCGCGACCTCAAGCTGGAACGCGATGTCATGTCGACAGACGGCGGGGAGATGCTCGCCGTGGTGGACGAGCTTCGAACCCACGGTTTCCTCGAGGAGTCCCGGGAGCTCGCCGCACGGACACTCGCGTGGTATCAGGACTACGCGGCTGCGGCGCCCGATGTGCGCTGCGATCCCTGTCTGGCCCAGGGTCTGGCCCAGGCTCTCGAGGCCGCCGGACGGCATGACGAGGCGTGCAGCCTGTTCGAAAACGCGCTCGCCGACGAGCCCGGCAATCGCTGGTTACTCCAACGCGTTGGCATCTGCGCCGCCCGCCGCGGCGACCGCGCAGAGGCGCTCGAGATGGAAGCGCGGATCGAGGAGATCGGCCAACCCACCGGGCCCACCGGTGTTCCCTACGGCCCACGACGCACCACCCAGATCCTCCAGGCAGGCATCGCGGCCCAGCTGGGGGAACGGTCCCGCGCTATCCAACTGATCCAACAGGCCATCGCCGCCGGCTACAACAACTCCTTATCGCTCCACATCAACCCCGACCTCGAACCCCTCCGGAACGACCCCGAGTTCCAGGAGATCATGAGGCCGAAGGGCTGACAAAAATTCGCCATGAATCATGGTAGCGCGCGCGGCGCGCGCCAGTTCGAGGCCTGCAGACCGAAGCCGGCTGAGCTTCGGTGCACAGAATCCAGAGCCGGGAACGGCGGTGAACCGCGGGCCGACTCTCGCCGGAGTTTTGGATTCTCGTTGGGACTCGTTCGCCCTCGCGGCCGACATTGAAGGTGTCCTCGGCAGCCACATGCCAGGCGCGAACCACGTCGCGGGAGGTGTGATGTGCGGGATCACACATCGGCAAACCCATCACCTCGATCCAAGCGTCCCTTTTCGACGCTTGGGCGATTGCACAAGTTTCAGAAAACTTGCCATCTCAGCTTTTTCATCTCAAGATCATGGAAGCAACAACAGGGATCGGACACGGAGGGCGCCGTCCGCGCGGCTGCGGCGTGGGCGGCGAAAGGGGTGCGTCATGAAGCGGCTCGGCACGATGGTCGCGTTGATGTTGATTGGGTGTACGGCGCCGGTGCTCGCCCAGGACACCACCGGGCGGATGCTGGTGCGGACCAGTGAGGCCGGCGGCGAGGCGCCGCTTCCCGGCGTCACCGTGACCATCGCCTCGCCGTCGCTCATCGGCGGCGCCCGGACCGAGGTCACCGACGAGCGGGGCGAGGCACTCTTCCTGACCCTGATGCCCGGCACCTACGAGGTCAGCGCCGCGGTGCACGGCTTCGCCACCCAGGAGCGGCGCGAGGTTCGGGTCCGGCTCGGCTCGCTGACGGCGCTCGACGTGGCCATGCCCGAGGCAACCTTCGCCGGCGAGATCGAGGTGTTTGCGGAAACCCCGGTCATCGATCCGCAGCAGATCGGCACCGAGCAGGTCTTCGACTCGGAGTACATTGAGAAGACCGCCATCGGGACGTGGCAGCGGTTCGGCTTCAGCCCGGGCGCTCAGACCCCGGGCGCCAGCGGGCAGGAATTCCTCGGCTCGTTTTCATCGGAGAACACATGGTTCGTCGACGGAGTCGAGGTCACCGAGGAGAACCTCGGCCAACAGGGAAGTTGGGGCGTCGCCAGCTTTGGCATCGACGCCTACGACGAGATCGAGGTCAAGACCGGCGGCTACGAGGCCGAGTACGGCCGCGCCCTCGGCGGCGTCACCAGCATCGTCATGAAGTCTGGCGGCAACCAGTTCTCCGGCAGCCTCGACGTGCGGTATCAGGCCGACGCGTTCCAGGAGAGCGGCGACCACTTCGACCCCGATCTGCAGGAGAACTCCAACCTCGCCATCGAGGCGACCCTCGGCGGGCCCATCCTCAGGGACAAGCTGTGGTTCTTCGCCGCCTTCTACCACGGCGAGTCCGATTCCACCCCGGAGGGATCACCAACAACGTGGATGCCGCGAATCGACGCGCCCAAGGCCAAGCTGACGTGGCAGATCGCACCGGGATGGATGGGCGTCGTGTCGGCGTTCGCGCAGGACACCCGCTTCGACAACTCAGGTTCTTCACGCTGGAGGATGCCCGAGTCGACGGCCTACGTGGACAACGAGCCGCGCTACCTGTCGGCCAGCACCTACGGAATGCTCAGTGATTCCATGCTGTGGACTCTCCGCGGCGGTTTCAACCGACGAACCTACGATTCAGGCCCCATGAGCGGCGATCTCGAAACCATCCCGCACTTCAACATCAACACGAGGATTGTATCGGCGAACCACAACTACCAAGAGCACAGTGTCACGGACCGCGCTCAGGCGGCGACCGACTTGACCTGGTTCCTCGACGGCGCCGGCGGATCGCACGAGCTCAAGGCCGGCATCGAGGCGTCGGACATCAGCGAAGAAGCGGTGGGCTGTTACACCGGCATCCCCGGTGGCGGCGAGTGCACCGCCGGGGTGAGCGGCCACCTTTTCTATGACATTCGGATAGGTGAGCAGAACGTGCCATACGGTATGGAGGAGTTCATCTCCAGCGGAGTCAAGAGCGCCGAAGGACGGATTTGGTCGGGGTTCGTTCAGGACGCCTGGCGGCCGACACCGAATCTCACGGTCAAAGCCGGCCTGCGCTACGATGGCGTCACCTACACCAACCACGGTACCCATGCCTCGACCGATCTCGGACGCTGGCAGCCACGGCTCGGCCTGGCCTGGGATCTCACCGGCGACGCCCGCAATGTCGTCCGAGCCTCGGCCGGCCGCTTCATGGACCAGGGGACGATGAACGTCGCGTTATTCGCCAGTGAGGCGAGCGTGATCAACCTCTGGGCGTCGTGCTCGACCGTAGCTCCAGCTTGGTTGGGCATCGACCCCTCCATGTGCGCCACCATCGGGCTGCCATGGCGTCAGGATCCCGAGGGGTGGGATCCGCACGGCTGGTTCGGCTACGACACATTCGGCGGGGGCGCCAATAGCTACGACCCCGACCTCGAGGCGGCATACTCGGACCAGATCATCCTGAGTTTTGAACGGGCTCTGTGGTCGCGGAGCTCCCTCGAGCTGAGCTATGTCAACAAGCGAACCCGGAGCCTGTTCGAGGACACCTGCGCCGGCAACCTTCCCGAGCCGAGCCATGGCGCCCCCTGCGAGTCCTTTGTGATGACCAACCTGCCGCAACTCAAACAAGACTACTCAGCCTTCATCATGAAGCTCGAGAGCCGCAGCCTTGACTGGTTGACACTGCTCGCCTCCTACACCCTCTCCGAGTCCAAGGGCAACGCGAGCTTCCTCGGACTCGGGTACAACTTCGATTTCTACCCGTGGCACTGGGAGAACCGCTACGGTTACACCGACAACCACCGCCGCCACAACCTCAAGGTCAACGGCTACGCCCTGCTGCCGCTGGACTTCACCATCGCGGTCAACGCCGGCTGGCAGTCCGGCTTTCGTTGGACCCCACGGCTCGATCGAAACGACATCGATGAGATGCCGGGCGGTTTCTACTTCACCGAGCCGCGCGGCAGCCGAGAGGGCCCCAGCGACAGCTGGCTCGACCTGCAGATCACCAAGGGATTTCGGATCGGCCCCACCGACCTCGAGCTCATCGTTTCGGTGATCAACGTGCTCTCCCGGGAAGAGGCCACCCGGGTCTGCAACAAAATCACCGGCTGTGGCGACGTCAACGGGGTCCCGACCGAGCTCGGTGATCCCATCGGCTGGGAGAACCCCCGCGCCTGGGAGGTCGGAATGCGGCTGACGTTTTGAGGTGTAGAGAGGTGAGGAGTCAGCGCTCGCTCCGCTCGCTGGTGGGGAGGTGTTCGCGGGCGGAAAAACCCCGCGACCTGGTCTTTTCACTTTGTAAGAATCCCCCGGCAAAGCCGGGGGCATTCAATGTGAGCCGCTCAAAGCGGCT
>CAZXMW010000099.1:0-8215 GCA_964641415.1 uncultured Thermoanaerobaculia bacterium
CCGGAAGGCGAGGGCGGAGCAGAAGGCCGATGCGGTAGGACCGAATCCGAATCCGAATCCGTATCCGTGTCCGTGGCCGTGACCGTAACCGTGACCGTAACCGTGACCGTAGCCGCATCTGTGCCCCCGGGCTCGGTCTCGGGTTCGGATTCAGTTTCGGACTCGGACCCGGACTCGGGCGCGGATGCGGACGTTGGAGTCGCTGAGACGGGGCGGGTCAGAAGGCCGTTCTCGTAGACCGGCACGTGGTCGTTCCGCTCAAGGTCGTGGACGGTGGGCCAAGGCCCACCCTACGTCGAGCGCTCCGGCCTGCAGGAAGGCCGCCGGCGCCCGAGCAGCGCTCCTGAGCGAGCAAAGCGAGTCGAAGGACCCCCTCCGGATCGGCAGCGCGCCCGACTCGACCAACCGGTCGGCAGCCAGGGATGGCTGCCGCCACACGTTACCCGGATCCAGAGGCGGGGCCTTCAGGCCCCGCGACCCGACCACCGTGGGGTCGCGGGTCGTCAACGACCCGCCTACGGGTGGGCGCCGGAGCGGTTCAGGATGCGGTGTCGGGTTCGGATTCGGATTCGGATGCGGTGTCGGATACGGATGCGGTGTCGGATACGGTTCCGGCTGCACCCCTCCCGTCACCCCGAGCGAGGAAGGCCACCGACCGAGTCGAGGGGTCCCCTCCGGGTCGGCAGCGCATGGCAGCCACGCACGAAAGGCTGCGCGGGCGACGCTGGGCCGCGCTCGCCGGCAGGCGAGGGCGGAGCAGAAGGCCGATGCGGTGGGACCGAATCCGAACCCGTAACCGTCTCCGTATCCGAAGCCGTTGCCGAAGCCGCATCCGTATCCGTATCCGTTTCCGCCTGCCACGGCGGAGCTGGACGCGAAGCCGGGTGACCGCTCCCGATCGCGACGACAGCGAAACAGGCCCGCCTCGATCCCCGCGACGGGCGCGCCGGCGGCTCTACTCGCCCGTCAGGTACGTCAGCGGCGCGATGGTCTCGCCGGCGCCGACCGCGGCGTCGACGAGCACGCTGTTGGCACCGAGCCTCGCATTGTCGCCGATCCGGCAGGCCCCGGTGACGACGACGCCGGGCTCGATCACCACCTCGCGACCGATGGCCGCCCGCGGGTCGATCCAGGTAGTGTCAGGATCACGAATGCTGACACCTTCGGCCATGAGGTCGCCGAGCACCATCGCGTTGAGCGCCCGGAAGGCGCGGGCGAGATCGGCGCGGGTGTTGACACCCTGCATCTCGTCGGGATTGTCGAGGCCGACCGCCGCGACCTGCTCGCCGGCGCCGCGCAGGGCCGCCGCGACGTCGGTCAGGTAGATCTCACCCTGGACATTGTCGGTGCCGAGCTCGGCCAGCGCCCGGGTCACGGTGGGACGGTGGAAGGCGTAGATGCCGGCGTTGACCTCGTGCAGAGCGAGGATCTCGGGGTCGGCGTCGCGCGCCTCGACGATACGTCGGACCAGTCCGTCTGCGTCACGCTCGATTCTGCCGTAGGCGCCGGGCTCGGCCAGCTCGGCGGTCAACACCGCCGCGCGGGTCTTGCCGGTGACCGCCGACATGAGTCGGCGCACGGTCGCCGGCCTGAGCAGCGGCACGTCGCCGGAGAGCACCAGCACGTGCTCCGCCGTACGCATGGCGAGACCGTCGAGAGCGACTCGGAGAGCGTCGCCGGTGCCGAGCTGCGGCTCCTGGAGCGCGTCGCTCACCCCGAGCTCGCGAACCCGGGCGCCGACCTCTGCCGCGCCGTGGCCGACCACCACGACCACGTCATGGGCCCGGGCGACGCCGAGGGCGAGCTCGACCACGTGGTCAATGAGCGGACGGCCGGCGAGCTCGTGCAGCACCTTGGGCAGCTCCGAGTTCATCCGGGTGCCCTTGCCGGCGGCGAGAATGGCGACGGCCCAACGTGATTCTGTGTTGCTCATGGCAACCGATTATGACCAATCCGACTTCGTCACGCGAGAAAGGCGACCATCGCAGCGACGCCGCCACCAGAGCACCACGATCACGAGGAATTCACCGAGGGGCCTGTCAAAGCGGCCGAACGCCGAGCCGCAAGACTTTCTCGTGCGGTCAACCGTGTCCTTTCGGTTGTGACGGATTCGCCGGTGTCTACCGGCGGCGGAGCTCGTACAGCACCTGCTTGGCGACCGCCTTGAGGGTTTCGAAGACCCCCATGCCCTGGACCGCCACCGCCTCGAAGGTCGGCTCGCCCTTGAAGTTGAGTGCCCGGTAGAGCTGGTCGACCGCCATTGCAGTCGGCAGGTCGCGCTTGTTGAACTGGAGCACGTAGGGGATGGCCTTCAGGTCGAAGCCGTTCTCCGCCAGGTTGTCCTCGAGGTTCTTGAGCGACTCGACGTTGGCGTCCATCCGGGCTTCCTGGGAATCGGCGACGAAGACCACCCCGTCGACGCCCTTGAGAATCAGCTTCCGGCTCGCGTCGTAGAACACCTGTCCGGGCACCGTGTAGAGGTGGAAACGGGTCTTGAAGCCGCGCACCGAGCCGAGATCGAGCGGCAGGAAGTCGAAGAACAGGGTCCGATCGGTCTCGGTGGCGAGCGAGATCAGCTTGCCCTTCTGCTGCGGGTTCGACTTCTCGTAGATGTACTGCAGATTGGTGGTCTTGCCGCCGAGACCGGGACCGTAATAGACGATCTTGACGTTGATCTCTCGCGCGGCGTAGTTGATGAAGCTCATTCGGAGAACAGCGCGTCGATGTCTTCGTCGGTGATTTCGGCGAACGGGGACTCGGCCTCCTCGGCGCCGACCTCCGCGGCCTTGATCTCGATGTCGGACAGCACCCGCTCGATGTCGGACGACGCTTTGCGGACTCGCAGGCGCACCAGGCCCAGGGACGACCGCTCGTCGAAGATCACGACCAGGATGAGTCGCTGACCGACGATGGAGATGTGGATGTTGTCCTTGCGCCCCTCGTGGAACAGGATCGAGAACTCCTTCTCCCCGATCAGCTTGGCCAGGCCGTCGGTGGCGGCCACGTTGCCTGCGGTGAGCGACGCCAGAGAGGTGGTGTCGACCTGGTCGATCTCGCCCGATCCGGCGATCTGCTGACCGTTCTTGTCGACGAGAAAGACGATCTTCGCACTCGCGTCGATGCGAAGACGGTTGAGGAGCTGCGAAATCCGATCGAACTCCTCCTCATACATGACCAAACTGGCACTCACTTCACACACTCCTCGTACCAACATATCTAACACAGACACCCAAGTCAGGCAAGGATCTCAGCAGCATTTCGGCTCGATTTGAGCTGCCCGCCATCACACCCTGCGACGCGACTGCAGCGCCTGGGTCAAGGTCAGCTGATCGACCGCGCCGAGCTCGCCGCCGACCGGGATGCCGGAGGCCGGGCGGCTGACCTCCACCGTCGACGTCTCGAGGCGTCGCGCGATGTACATCGCGGTGGTCTCGCCCTCCACCGTCGGGTCGGTGGCGAGAATGACCTCGCGCACCGCGCCGTCCGAGCAGCGCTCGAGCAGACGGTCGATGGTGAGGTCGTCCGGTCCGACGCCGTGGAGCGGCGACAGGTGGCCGAGCAGCGCGTGGTACAGACCGTGGTACTGCCGGGTGTTCTCGACCGCCCAGATCGTGGTCGGCGCCTCGACCACCAGAATCGAGCTCCGGTCCCGCTCGGGGTCGACGCACACCGGACACGGGTCGGTCTCGGTGAGCATGAAACAGACCGAGCACAGCCGAACCCGGTCGCGCAAACCGGCCAGCGCCGCCGCGAGCCGAGCGACCTCGCCCGGATCGGTGGTGAGCAGGTGCTCGGCAAGGTTGCGGGCGGTCCGTGGGCCGATGCCGGGCAGCCGTTCGAGGTGCTCGAGCAACGCCCGCACCGCCGTCGGACGGAGGTCCATCAGGCGCCGCCGTCGGGCCGCACCGAGACGATCTCGCCGCCGATGATCTCGCGTACGAGCCGGACCCCCGGGTCGTCGTCGATCATTGCTTCGAGCTCGGCCGTGCCCGTCGTGCGCTCGGCGCCGGCCGCCTCGATCTCGATCCGGACCTCGGCGACATCGCCGAAGAGGCGGCAGCACGCCTGCTGAAGGACCGGCTGGCAGCTCGCCGAGCCGGCGTAGCGGGCCGGCGCCTCGGCATCGGCGCCAAAGCACAAGGTGACGACCCCGGCATCGGCGCCGACCTGCGCCGCGTCGACGGCGGCGGCGAGGCGGGGATGTTCGGACCACAGCAGCTCGCTGATGGTCGCCGGAGCGGCGCCGACCGGTGGCGGGCCGGTTCCGGACGTTCCGGTGACCGGCGCGCCCGGACCGGCGCCGGTCGGCGGCACGTCGCCACCAGCCAGCCAGCTCTCGAGCCGCCGCACCGCCGGCCATCGCGCGAGCCGGAGCGACGCCACCTCGAGAGCGAGCTCCCGGTTCTCGACCTCGCGGAGCAGCGGTTCCTGCTCGAGCCACAGCCCGAGCATCCGGGTCAGTGCGTCGACGCCGAGGGCCGCGGCAAGGGGTTCGAGCCGGCGCCGGTGATCGTCGGTCATGGTGGCGCCGAGATCGGCGTCCACCGCGATATGCACCAGCGACCGCAGCATCCGACCGACCTCCTGAAACAGGACGGTCGCGTCGTGCCCGGCGGCGAGCTCGGCGCGCAGACCGGCCAGGGCATCGGCCACCCGGCCGTCGGCGAGGGCCCCGACCAGGTCGGCCGTGACCTCGAACGACGGCACGCCGAGGACGGCGGCAACGGCGTCATCGTCGATGGCGCCGGCTGCGAACGCGCGCAGCTGGTCGATGAGCGACAGCGCGTCGCGGACGCTGCCCTGGGCGGCAGCGGCAACGGTCGCCGCAGCTCCGGGGCTGAGCTCGAATCCCTCGCGCTCGGCGATCGTCCGGAGGTGGGCGCGGATCGCCTCGCCGGCCAGCGGCCGGAACTCGAGCTGCTGGCAGCGCGACAGGATGGTCGCCGGGAGCTTGTGGCGCTCGGTGGTCGCAAGAACGAAGATGATGTATGGCGGTGGTTCCTCGATGCTCTTCAACAGCGCGTTGAACGCCTCCGGGGTCAGCATGTGGACCTCGTCGATGATGATCACCCGAAAGCGGTCGCGGGTCGGGTGGAAGCGGAGCATCTCCCTGAGATCGCGGACGTCGTCGATCTTGCGGTTCGACGCGCCGTCGATCTCGACCACGTCGATGCTCGCCCCGTCGGTGATCTCGCGGCACGAGACGCACTCGCCGCACGGCTCGGCCGTAGGCCCGTCGACGCAGTTGACCGCCTTGGCGAGCAGTCGCGCCGCGGTTGTCTTGCCGACCCCGCGCAGACCCGAGAACAGGTAGGCGTGGCCGAGCGCGTCGGTCGACAGGGCATTCTGCAGGGTCTGGACGACGGCATCCTGGCCGAGCAGGTCGGCGAAGCGCTGCGGCCGCCACGATCGGGCGAGGACCTGGTAGCTCACCGAGGTATGGTACCGGATCTGGTTCGGGTTCCAGCATCCGCATCCGCGTCCGATCCCGATCCCGAGTCCGAACCCGAATCCGTTTCCGTATCCGTTTCCGTTTCCGTATCCGTATCCGTAACCGTTTCCGAGTCCGCATCCGTTTCCGTATCCGTTTCCGCCTGCCACGGCGGAGCCGAAGGCGAAGCCGGGTGTCCGCTCCCGATCGCGACGACAACGAAACAGGTCCGCCTCGATCCCCGCGAGTTCAATCGTTGAGGCGGGCGTGCCGGGTACGGCATTGTGCTCGCATCACATCCCGGCCAGGAGCGCCGTCCGCACAATGCCGATACCGGGCAACCGCCGAGCCCGAGCGCCGATCCTCGGGCACAGATCCCGGCGAGCAGGAAGGCCGCCGGCGCCCGTCGGCATGGCCGCTGGTCGTTCCGGATTTCACCGCGCGGCCATGCCGACGGGCGACGCTGGGCCGCACCCGCCGCCAGGCGGGGGCGGAGCAGAAGGCCGATGCCCTCGGCAGCCCAGATTCGCTCGTCTCCGGCTCCCTTCGCACGACCACGCTGCTCGGGCGACGCTGGGCCGCGCTCGCCGGAAGGCGAGAGCGGACCGGAAGGCCGGTGGTGGAGGACCGTTTCCGTATCCGTATCCGTGTCCGTGGCCGTATCCGTGACCGTAGCCGCATCCGTGCCCCCGGGCTCGGTCTCGGGTTCGGATTCAGTCGTGGACGGTGGGCCAAGGCCCACCCTACGTCGAGCGCTCAGCCAGCAGGAAGGCCGCCGGCGCCCGGGCAGTGATAAGGTACATGCTGCCGAATGATGCACCGATCCAAGGAGGCTTCCATGCGTCGTTTCATCCCAACAGTGATCGCGCTCGTCGTGGTTGCCGGCGCCGCTCCCGCGCTGGCGCTCATCGGCGGCACCGATCTCATCGTCCCGGCCGCCGGGCGCGGCGCGCCATGGGGCACCGATCTGTATGTCAACAACCCCGGGGACGCGACGGTGGACGGGACCATCTACTGGCTCGTCCGCGGTCAGGCCAACCTCAACCCGACGTCCGTCGGGTTCACCCTCGAGCCTGGAGAGACCGCGATCTACGAGGACATCATCTTCGCCGACTTCGGGATCGAGTCCGGGGACGGCGCCTTCCGCGTCGTCGCAGACGACCAGGTGATCGTCAACACCAGGATCTTCGCCAGCGACGGCAGCTCGACCTTCGGCCAGGGCTTCGAGGGGGTGCCGGCAGCCGCCGCCACCCAGGCGGGCAGCTCGGCGACCGTGGTCGGCATGGCCTTCACCTCGGCCTTCCGGACCAACATCTACGCCACCGCGGGCGCCGACGGCGCCAGCGCCACCCTGCGGCTGGTCGCGCCCAACGGTTCCGAGATCGCCACCGCGTCGGTGGAGCTGGAGACCTACGAGCCCTACCTGCGCCGGGTCGACCAGGTGTTCAGCGGGATCGCCAACTTCGACAACGCCACCCTCGTGGTCGACATCACCGCCGGCTCAGCGGTGTTCGGCGCCTCCAAGGTCGACAACGCCACCACCGATCCGACGACGCTCGAGTCCGACACTGTCGGCGCGGGCGGCGCGGCCACCGCCGACGGGGTCTACCAGATCTCGATCTACGACTCGGCGCTGTTCGCCGCCGGCGGCAACATCGTCATCGAAGACAACGTGGTCACCGAAATCAACGGCACCTACTTCAACTGGGACAAGCTCGACGGCGGCGAACCGGCGTGCACGCTGCAGTTCCTGTGGGGTCTCGGTTTGAGCCCGACGCCGCTCGGGGACTTCGCCTCCGGCGTCGGCTTCAGCGACAGCTACACCTCCACCGGCAGCGGTGTCATGGACTGGACGGTGTCCTTCACGATCCAGGACAACATGTCGATCTCGGGAACCGTGACCGCGGTCGGATCGGACTTCACCGATTCCGAAGAGCTCGGCTGCAACGGCGCATTTCCGTCGCTGACGATGCGGGGCGGCAAGGTCGAGTAAGTTCGTCCGCGCCGCCGACCCGAAGCGACCGAAACCACGAGGCCGCCCGTCCGGGCGGCCTCGTCATCCTCACCCTCGATGGTTCTCTGCGGCGCCGGTCGGGACCGCCTCCGGCTCAGAACCGGTCGGCGAACTCGCTGACGCCGGGAATCAGGAAGCGACTCCCGTTGATGCCCTTGACGATGCACATGACGTGGATCACGAGCACGGCGAGCATGAACACCGGCCAGATCAGGCCGAGAATGCAGCCGAGACCGCCGGAGACGGCGCCGACCAGCATGATCACGATCGACAGCCCGATGACCACCGCGAACTCGGCCACGGTCAGGACGAGTCCGTGCTTGGCGTGCCACTGGACCTCCCGGTCCTCCTTTTCGACCAGCAACGGGATCAGAGCGAGCAGGCCGAGGTAGGACAGCACGATCCAGATGTTTCGGTTGTCGGACACCGTGCCCTGCGGGCTCGGCGGCGGCTCGCTCGCCGGCGGCTCGGCCGGTGGCGGCGGCGCGGCCGGTGGGGGTGGGGGTGCGGCATTGCTCGGAGGATCCTGCGGTGGCGCTCCGTCCATCATGTTGCTCTCCCTTCGCGTTTCAACTGGTGTGTCGTCGTTGACCGGCTTCGATGATAGCGGACCGCGATGAGAAACGAAACCGGTTCTCAGACGGGTCGCCGGCCTTCTGTGATGTCATTCCGAAACCCAGAACAAATTCTGCCCCGCGCTGTTGCGACAGCGCGGGGCACTGGGGTTTGGCCCAATTGCGATCAGGCGACGGCGTAGAGGACGGCACTTT
>CAZXMW010000100.1:0-8211 GCA_964641415.1 uncultured Thermoanaerobaculia bacterium
TCGGATCAAGAAAATCTAGTCCGCTACTCTAGTAAATGGCCAAACCCCAGGGGCCTGATTCCGCGGAATCAGGCCCAGAAAAAGAACCGGCAGCCCATACCGGCTGCCGTCAGTAATCACTCGTCATGATAAAGACGGGCGCTCCCTCGAACTTCTCGTACACCGGACGCAACCGATCGCGGTTGTAGTGCTTCTTGACGTCGACGGTCTTCTTGCGGCTGGTGACGACCTCGATCGGCACGTTGTCGTAGCGGCCGTTTCGGATGTTGACCAGCCGCCCCGATGTTCCCTCGAGGATGAGGTCCATGGCCAGGTTGCCGAAGGCCATGGGCACGATGGAGTCCATCGCGTCAGGATCGCCGCAGCGCACCAGGTAGCCGAGGCGCTGGTTGATGACGTTGACCCGGTGGCCGTTGTTGTACTTCGGCGAGATCTCCTTGAGTGCCCGCGCCACCCGGTCGCCGACGCCGCCGAGCTTCTTGTGGCCGTACATGTCGGTTTCCTGATCCTCGAAGACCATCTCGTCGGCGTCGCTGTAGGTCGCCCCCTCGGACACCAGGACAACGCTGTAGTGGGATGGGTTCCGGTCCCGGTCGTAGGTCAGCAGCTCACACAGGTGCTCGATGTCGAAACGGTGCTCGGGAATGACGCAGCGATTGGCCGCGCCGGCCATGGTCGGGAGCAGCGCGGTGAAGCCGGCGTAGCGGCCGAACACCTCGAGCACGAGGAAGCGCTCATGGCTGCCGGCCGACGTCCGCAGAGCGTGGGTCATGGCGATGGTCCGGGTGACGCAGGTCGAGAAGCCGATGCAGTAGTCGGTCCCGGGCACGTCGTTGTCCATGGTCTTCGGAATCGCGATCACCGGCACGCCTTGTTCGTGGAGGTGGACTCCGTAGGACAGCGTGTCGTCGCCGCCGATGGGGATCAGGATGTCGATGCCGAGGTGCTCGAGGTTGGCGAGGACCTCATCGGTGAGATCGTTGACGTCGTCCGAAAAGCGGTCGCGGAGATGATCGGGAACCCCGGTCGGCGGGACGTGGCTCGGCCGGGTCCTCGATGTGTGGAGAAAGGTCCCGCCGGTCCGGCCGACCTTGTTGACGACCTCCTCGGTGAGGTCCAGGACCAGCCCGGGCGGGGTCTCCCGGTCACGGTCGAGCTCGATGAGGCCGGCCCAGCCGCGGCGGACCCCGAGCACACGATAGCCCTCGCGCAGAGCGCGGACGGTCACCGCGCGGATCGCCGGGTTGAGCCCCGGCACGTCGCCGCCTCCGGTCAGAATCCCGATCGTACCCTTGTGCTTTTTCACATTCGCCATGCATCTCTCCTGCAGGATTCGAATCCATCACTCGTGTTGAGTTTGAACTTCCACCGAGGAACTAAACACTCGTCCGTTCAACCTGCTCGACCCGCCAGCGGATTTCCTCACCGGCCCGAAGTGGCACGACAACGTCATCGCCGAATCGACAGCTGGCCGGAACCCGCTGAACCTGCCGAATGAGACGGATCCGCCCGGTGCTGCGCGGCAGCCCGTAGAAGTCGGCGCCGCGAAACGCGGCGAAGGCCTCGAGCCGATCGAGGGCGCCGGCAGCCTCGAAGGCCTCGGCGTAGAGCGCCAACGCGACCGGCGCCGAGTAACACCCGGCGCAGCCGCAGTCGTTCTCCTTGGCTGACCTCGGATGGGGCGCGCTGTCGGTACCGAGAAAGAACCTCGGCTCGTCGCCGGTCGCCGCTTCGACCACTGCGCGACGGTGGCGTTCGCGCTTGAGCACAGGGAGGCAGTAATGGTGAGGTCGGACGCCCCCAACGAGAAGCGCATTGCGGCTGAGCAGCAGGTGCTGCGGCGTGATCGTCGCCGCCGCCCGGGGTCCGGCAGAGCGGACGAAGTCGACCGCTTCCGCGGTGGTCACGTGCTCGAAGACGACCCGCAGCCCCTGGTGACGCGCGAGCACCGGCTCGAGGATCCGCTCGATGAAGATCTTCTCGCGGTCGAAGATGTCGATCTCCGGGTCGGTGACCTCGCCGTGGACGAGCAACGGCATCCCGATCTCGGCCATGACCTCGAGCACACCGGCGACCCGGCCAAGTCCGGTCACGCCGGCCTCCGAGTTGGTCGTCGCGCCCGCCGGGTAGAGCTTGACCCCGACCACTCCGGCGTCGTGGGCCCGCCGAATCTCGTCGGGGGACGTCCGGTCGGTGAGGTACAGCGTCATCAGTGGTTCGAAGCTGCAGTCGTCGGGCAGGGCGTCGATGATCCGCCGACGATAGGCGAGCGCCTGCCCGGTCGTCGTCACCGGCGGCTTCAGATTGGGCATGATCACGGCCCTGCCGAACACCTTCGCCGTCGCCGCCGCCACATCAGCCAAGGCGACCCCGTCGCGCAGGTGCAGGTGCCAGTCGTCGGGGCGGGCGATGGTGAGCTCCATGGGCCACATGATCGCACAAACTCGGATCTGAACAGGAAATCGGATCAGGGCACAAAAACGGGGGTAGACTGGCCCGACGGAGGCTGGCCGTGACCACACCCGACCAACTGCGCGACATCGTTCGATATCTCAAGAGCCGCGTTCGGCTCAAAGCCGAGAGCGAGAAGAACATCGCTTTCGAGCCCCCCGGCCCCGACCAGATGGTCGAAGCCGGGCTGGACCGGCCGACGGTGGTGCGACTTCTGGCATCACCGTGGTGGCCGGAGATGGTCGACGACATCCTCGAGACAGCTGAATTTGCCGAGCCCTCCGACCCTCCGGAGAGGATCCTGTCGTACGCCCGGGATGTCATTGAGGAGTCCATCGGCAAACGCTTCCCCCTGGACGACTGAGCCGCCGGACCGTCCGGGTTAAAATTTCACCGAACGAAGGGCGCTCGCTGACCATGCCGCAGGATCCGATGACCGAGAAGCTCGCCAAGACCAAGGCCAACATCGACAAGCTGTGTCGGTTCTTCGCCGCCCGGACCAGCTGGCGCTTGGCCGACGACGCCCAGCCGTCGGCTCTCGAGTTCGCCCGAGCGGCCGGGGCTGTCGATCGTCGTCTCAAGGGCCTGGTGACCGCGGTCGGCGCCGATCCTGCGCCACCCGAGCGACCTCAGGTCGAGCCCGTCGAAGACGGAGTCTTCAGCCGGGCACGGCTCGACCGGTTCACGGTTTTCCTCGATGACCTGGATGCCTGGTTCGGCAGCCACAGCGCTCCGCCGTCGTCTGACGAGGGCATCGAGCTGCTGCGGGGCATGGAGGCGACCCTGGCCGGAAATCTCGAGCTCATCGACGCCTTGGTGCTGCCGCCTCAGCGAGCGACCCCGGCGTCGACCGCGAGCTCTCGGGTTGTCGACGGGCCGGTGACCGCCGACGCCGAATTTACGCCTGTCGCTGCCTCTCCGGCGACCCACTCCGGTTCAGGCGAACCGCCGACAAGGCTGATCCTGGACGACACCGACGAGCGACCGATGGTGCAGAGCTTCCGGGGAATCAAGGAGCTCACACCCGAGTGCAAGGAGCTGGTGGACGGGTTTCTCGCCGCCTGGAACCTCGACTACGGCGAGGTTCGCCGCAAGAAGCTGCTCCAGCGGCTGGTGCGTTGGATCGACTCGGCGCCGCACGGTCAGGCTCTGGTGATCAAGATCAGTACCATGAGAGAGCCGTGGGAGCCCTACCCGAGCTACGTCTCCCGTGAGCTCCTGCGCGGCAGCCAGACCCCGGAGGACGCGTGACCGGGCGCGGCGACGTCGTGTCGCGAGTGGTCGAAAAGCTGATCCCCGGAGTTCGCTACCCGTGGCTTCTGGTCATCCTCGTCGGACTGTTCACCGTCGACCTGATCGTCCCGGACCCGGTCCCGCTGCTCGACGAGATCCTGCTCGCGGTGCTGACCGTGGTCGCCGCCTCGTGGCGGACACGGCGCGACGAGGATCGGCAACCGCCGATCGACGTCACACCGCCGGACGAGGACTCCGGCGTCGAACCGCGGGACTAGGACTCGGCGTTTTCTCGAAACGGTCGCTCGACGTACCGCGACTGCTTCGGACGAACCGTCATCCCCTCTCGATCCGGGGTCGGCCGACCCGGAATCCGCCCTCCACGGCGTCCCGATTGAGCCGGAGCGACAGCTCGAACCAGCCCACGTGATCCGCCAGCGAGTGGCGATACGCGCCACGGATCGGCGCGGAGCCCGACAGCGTCCGGCGACTGATGACGTCGATGCCGTGTCGGCTCGGCACTCGGGCCAGGGTCACCTCGCACCGCGCGCCCGGTCGCCGCCGGCCGAAGTCGTAGTCCAGCACCACGTCACTGCCGGCATGGGGCGACCGGAAACGAAAGGTCAGCTCGCCGGGCTCCGAAACCACGAACCCCGAGCCGGACGCCTCGGCCAAAGCCGGCTCGTCCGCGGCCAGTGCCGGCGACCCCGGGGCGACAGAATCACCGCCGAGCGACGGACCGCCGGCCGATCCCGCAGCGGGCGTGAAGACGACCTCGACGGACGTCTCCATGACGGGACGACCAGCGCCCACCACGACGAGCGTGACGTCGACCAGGAGCACGAGCGCAAACGCGGCCGCGATCGTCGTGGGCAGCCAACGACTGCGCCGATCGCTGCTTGCCGAGGGGCCCGTCGTCAACGGTCCTCCACGGCAGCGACCAGGTCGACGACCCGATAGCCGGACTCGGCTGCAGCGCTCTCGATCCGGACCAGAACTCGGCCGGCCGCGTCAACCGCCGCCGAGTCCGGCCAGGAATCCAACAAGATCATCAGACGAAGCCAGGCGATGACCTCGTCGAGGGCCTCGGCCCGATACCAAAGCACACCGTCGTGCCGGTTGACGCCGAGCACAGTCCGGCCGACATCGCTCGAGGCCATCCTTTCGACCAGATCGCGGACGTTCAGGTCGTCGCCGCCACGCCACCATCCTTCGAGCTCGAGCAGCAGCCGGACCACCGCGACCGAGCGCTGCGCTCGCCGTCGATCGACTCCGGAAGCGCCGAGCTGGCGCTCGAGGATCCGGCCCAGCAGCAGATCGTCGAGCCAATCAGACAGGCGGCGCCGGGGGTCGACCGGGTCCACCACTTCGCCGAGACGGCGCAGCAGCAGCCAGGCGACCGCATCGAGCCACCATTCGGGCTCGTCGGGAAGCGTCTCGCCCTCGCGATCGAAACCGGGCAGTGCCAGTGCCGAAGCAAGATCGTGGCGCACCGCTCGCACCACGGCATCGACATCGCCATCAACCCCGAAACGGACGATCAGGGCCGACAGCACGGCCTCGAGCGAGGGCAAGCTCTCGCCGACCCGGTCCACCAGATCTGCGGCCCCGGGCTTGCCGGTTCTGGCCTCCACCAGCCTGCAAAGCTGCTCGGCCGACACCAGCTCGGCCAGAGGATCGAGCACGTCGTTCAGCTCGATCTCGAACAACGCCGTGTCGACGCTGTCAACGCCGGACCCACCGAGCTCAGCCTCGAGCCGCCGCAGCAGCCGGCAATCGTCGTCCGCCAGGACGCGAAAGTCGAGGAGGACGTGGCACCGGTAGGCGTCGAGCCGAACAAACAGACCCTCCTCCGCCAACCGTCGGCATGGCCGGATGTGCTCGAGGCCGCTGACCAGGTCCCGGAAAACCACGAACTCATCGTCGCCGGCGCCGAGCCCCAGCCCCTCCGACAGGCTGAACCGCGCCAAGCGCTCCGCGCCGCCGGCGTCGCGCACCAGCTTGGCGGTGGACATCCGCAACCAGCCCCGGGTCTCGGCGAAGCGGTTGTGGTAGATCACCAGCGACCGGTCGCCGCCGCAGTCATTCGAGTAGGCGAAGACGTTCTCATCCACCGATCCGTCCTCGCAGACCAGGTCGTAGAGGACGAACCGGTCGACCTCGGCGAAGCTCGCCCGCCGATGGAGCACCGGAAAAAGCTGCCGCTCGTGGCGTCGGATCAGATCCTTGTTCGGCATCTCCGCCCATCGCGGGCGGCGAAACTCCATGCCGTACTTCTCGGCAAAGCCCTCGATCTGCCCGTGCCCGAACATGGGCAGTCCGGGCAGGGTGGCCATCATGGTGGCAACGCCGAAGTACTTACCGTCGGTTCCGAACTGGTCGACGGCGGTCCGCTCATCGGGGTTGGACATGAAGTTGACGTAGCGCTTGAGAATCTGCGGGTCGAACTCCAGCGTGCTCTTGATGAGCAGGCGGTAGTCGGCGTTGCGCTCGTCGCGCAGCATGTTCATGAAGGCCGAGTTGTAGACCCGGTGCATTCCGAGAGTGCGCACGAAGTAGCCCTCGAGCAACCAGAAAGCCTCGGCCAGCAGCAGGGTGTCCGGCGCCTCGGCGGCGACCCGGTCGACGACCTCGCGCCAGAACTCCTCCGGCATGACGGCGTCGAGCTCGGCTTTGGACATGCCGTGCTCGGCGCGGGACGGAATGTCGCCGCCCGAGCCCGGCTCGGGAAACCACAGCCGGTGGTAGTGCTTCTTGGCCAGCGTCATGGCGGCGTCGAAACGGATGATCGGCGACCGCCGGGCGACGTGGAGGATGGTCTGGATCACCGCCTCCCGAACGTCGGCCCGCCGGTAGTCGAGCTGGGCGGTGTCGTTCCACGGCATTGAGGTGCCGTCGTTGCCGTGGTAGATGAAGCGCTCGGCGCCGGTCCAGTGGTCGACCCGCTTGAACACCACCGCCGCGTCGCTGCGGTCCCAGTAGCCGTCCTCGAGGTAGACGCCGACGCGGTCGTCGTCGCACAGGTCGGCGCCGCTGAAGCGATACGAGGGAAACGGCGACCGGCCGAGCCCGATGAACCAGTCCGGGTGCTCGATGACCCACCTGGAATCGATCCCCATGTGGTTGGGAACCATGTCGGTCGACATCCGGATGCCGCGCTCGGCGGCCCGCACCTTGAGGTCGTCATACGCCGCTTCACCGCCGAGATCGTCGGCGATGGCGTAGTCGGCGAGCGAGTAGGCCGATGCCGCCGCGTCGTGGTCGCCCATCCAGCGCTTGATCCGCTCCGACGCCCGGCTGCGCTGCCAGACGCCGATCAACCACAATCCGGTGAAGCCCCAACCGGCGAGTCGGTCGAGCTCGGAATCGGGAATCCGGTCGAGGGTCGAGATCTCTCGCCGGTAGCGCTGGGACAGCTGGTCGAGCCAGACGTGCACGTTCTTGGCGAGCAGGACAAGCCGCGGCATCCAGTCGCGGTCCGCCGAGTAGCGCTCAGGCTCGTCGTCGAGCTCGTCGTAGCGCGGCGCCTCGACTGGTCCAGGACCGGGCCCGAAGGAGGGCTTCGACTCCTCGACCACGAAGTCGAGGCTCGACAGCAGCCGGACCAGGAGCTCGCCCAGGTACGGTGCCCATGCGCCGCGGATGAAGGCGAGCTGGCCCTCGAGGCTGGTCGGCGCCGAGCGCACCGGCCCGAGCAACAGGTCGAGCAGGGTTGACCCGGCCTCGTCGAGGCCCCGCCGCCCGGCGAATGTCGACTCGATGACATCGACGCAGGCGCCGTACGCGGTTTCGCGGTGCAGCCGCTGGTCGTCGAACAGCTCCCGGTAGGGCGCGAACGCCGGGTTGGTGTTGGCGAAGCGGAGCAGAACCAGCTCTTCGAGCGCGATCTCGCGATTCGGAGTGCCGTCGGTCGCGTCGGCCAGGTAGGCGGCGGGCGTGATCTCGTCCCGATACACCGCGAGAGGCGGGAACTCGTCGATGAACGCGCGCAGCACGTCGGCGACCGCGTCCGCACCGAGCTCGGTCTCGAGCTCGGCAAGGACCTCCGCGAAAAGCCTCGGCCGCACCTGGTCCCGATACCGAGCGATGAGGACGTGGAGCATCTCGTCGATGAGTCCCATGGCGTTGATGTCGCTCGCCCGAACCGTGAGCTCGGGGTGGGTCGTCAGATCCCGCTGCTCGTTCATCCGGTCGGCGAACAACCGAGCGGCGTGGAAGTCGACGAAGACCACGGACCCGTTCGACCCGAACAGTGCCCGGTCGAAGCGGTACCGGTCGCGGGCACGCCGCGACACGTGAAGCTCATAGGGCAGCCGCTGCTTCGTAGAGGATTCGATCATCGAGCGAGGATCATATCGCGGTTTTGCCGGGTCGAGCTTTCCGGCGGGTGCACCGCCTCGACCTCCGCGACGGGCGCGCCGAGGCGACCGACCCCCTCCAGGGCCGGAACGGGCGCGCCGAGGCGACCGACCCCCTCCAGGGCCGGAACGGGCGCGTTGGGACGGACGTGCCGTCTTGACCATTGTG
>CAZXMW010000101.1:0-8116 GCA_964641415.1 uncultured Thermoanaerobaculia bacterium
TCGGCCAAAACATGCTTGATTCAGTCAAACCTGACCTAACCGGAGACGCAGGTCAAGTTATATACCGATCCCCTGAGCTCAGGTTGGCCCAAAGGCGAGGGTGACTTGGTACGGTCTGGTCGCGCACCCTCAAGAGTGCGGCTCCAGAACTCAACTGTGCTTTCAAGAGTGAGATCGATTGCAGGCGGGTCGTGCACGGCGCGCGACCACGCCGTTGAGGCTGTGAGATCCGCCCAACATGAGCGATCCGGATAGGTATGTAAAGTTCACAAAGTCGGCGCTCAGTCGACCCTCTTCGCGAGCCATTCCAGCGCGCCCGGGGTCTCGGCCCAGGCTTCCTTGGCCTCCAGGAAGTAGAGAACCGCCTCGTCAGGGCTGCCGAGAGTGTAGGTGTCGGGGATCGGGGAGGACACCTCGAGCCTGCCGAGCAGCAGATCGGGCACGTGGCGGTTGGCTTCGACGGCGTCGGCGAGGCTCTCCCTGCTCGTCCGGCCGTCGCCGCTTCGACGGAAGGTGGCCAACGCGAGGTTGAAGCGATGCGCAGCGGTGAAGTCCTCCTCGTAGCGGCTCAGCAGATCTTCCACCGCCTCGTCGTCGCCGAGGACGATCAGGGCCGGCGCCAGCCTGTCGCGGATGCTCTGGTTGTCGTTCGGGTTGAGGCGGATGAGCTCGGAGTAGTGCCGGACGGCCTCTTCTCGTTGGCCGTCGAGCCACAGGGCGTCGCCGAGACCCTTGAGCGCCTCCATGTAGGGCCGGGTCTCGGGAATCAGCCAGAACGACCCGACCTCTTCGGCGAAGTATTCCGGCCCGAGGGCGCGCTCGGCCGCGGCCACCGCCCCGCGAAACCGGTCGATCGCCGTGGAAAGATCGCGTGCCCGCTCCGCCAGGGCGAGATGCGCGGTGGGTGAGTCAGGGTCGATCTTCAGGGCCCGGCGGGCGAGCGCGACACCCCGGCGGCCGGGTGTGTCCATGGCCTCGATGGCGAGCTCGCGGGCCTCGTCCTCGGGACCCGTGATTGCCGGAGGCGGAAGCTCTTTGCCCATGACCTGGTTTTCTAAAAAAGCGCGCATCTCCTCTTCGCTCTCGAAGTCCTGGCCGGCCAGGAGATCACGGACCCCGTCCATCATGGCTGCGAATCGCAAGGGGTTGAACGGCTGAACCATGTTGGCGGCAGGCGCCGGAGGACAGAGGATGTCCGGCAGCGACAGGCCGAGGCTCAGCGTGCCCCGGCTCGTCTCGACGGTCTTTCGCCATCGGCCCGAGTCGAGCTCGTCCTCGGTGGTTTCCGCCAACGCGAGAAAGAACCCCTCGAAGAATGCGAGCATCTTCGGGCTCGCTCTCCGCACTCTCCGTTTGGGACCGAACTGCACCGCGGTCGGAATTCGACCTTCCGAATCGGTGGCCAGCTCCTCGTCCAGCCAGGCGTCGTGCTCGGCGATGGGCAGATCCCATGGATCGTAGAAGGTCACCGCCCACACGGCGTCGTTCGCGAGTCTGGCGAACTCCTCTTCTTCATCGTCGGCAACCGAATCCAACAGAGATCGCTCTTCGGAGAAGGCCATCCCCCGTTCGGCATGTGCGTTGAGAACGCTGGCGAAACGGAGGTTCGGCGCGGGACGGGGGGCTTCGACCTCGATGATGTCGGTGGAGTCCAGCAGCCGCCACGGCGCGGCGGTTTCAAAGACCGCGGCCGCCTCGGCGAAGGCCCGCAGATGCGCGATGGTGACGCCCGGGACCTGGTTCGCAGCATCGTACGGGTGGTCTTCCACGATCCCGCGGTACATCTCGCGCAGCGGGTCAGCCAGCAACGGGAGGTCGTCCCGGTACTCGACGACGACCCCTTCGTCTTCGGTGGATTTCGCCAGGGCGTCGACAAGCTCGGTCTCGCTGACCTCGATCTTCGCCGGGCGCGCGCCCACGATCTCGGCCAGCTTGTCGATGGCGGCCAGCGCCAGCCCGGGTCCGGCTTCGTCAGGCGGCACGGGATCGGATGAGCCGATCAACCCGGTGTCGGCGCTGACAGCGATGGCGAGCCTCGGCCTGTAGGGGAAATCCTGGTCATCGACCCAGAGCGGGAAGCGGACAGAGCCGATCTGCCAGGTGTCGCCGCCTCTGGGCTGGGGATCGGGAAATGGGAGAACCCTGTTTTCAATCATGGTTGAAGCATACGAAAGCCCGCCCCGAACCGAAACCACCTTCGACTCGTGGCGAGCGAAGCCTCATCACGAGGACCCGGATGCGGGAGTCCCGCACGCGCGGATCTGTGGGGCACCAGGGGCTGCTGAGGAGGTTCAACCTGCTCAGCAAACTCGTCGTACCCGGTCCGCATGGCGCCTTTTTGTCTTCCCGGGTGGCACCATTCGACCGGCTCGGTGCCGCCCGCCCGCCGCCGGCCTACTCGATGCTGAAGCTCTGCAGCTCGACCGGCACCGCCTCGCAGTACTCGATGGCGATGTCGTCGACGTACCAGCCCGGCCGGTTGACGATCGTGGTGGCGTAGACCTCGAACACGATCTCGACCGAGGCGTTGCCGGCGTAGGCCGACAGGTCGACGACCCGCTGCTGCCAGTCGAACACGGTCGAGGTCGTGTTGCTGTAGACCTCGGTGCCGTTGACGTACACGGTGTTGTAGTCGAAGGAGCCGAAAACATGGGTCCAGTCGTGCCAGCTCAGCTCGATCGGCGCGAGCAGCATCGAGAAGTCGAAGGTCTGCGAGATCGTCATGGTGGTGCCGATGTTCGGGTAGCAGCCGTCGAGGTCGGTAGCCCAGACGTTGCTTCCGGAGTACGCCGCAACGGGCTCGGCAGTGGGGGCGCTGTCGCACCCATCGCCGACTCCCGACACGATCGCGCCGTGCTCCCAGACGCCGGTGGCGCCGACCGTCCAGCCGCCGTCGTCGGCCTCGAGATTGCTGAAATAGAACGTCTGTGCCGGCGGCGGATCGCAGATCAGGCGTTGGTTTTCAACTTCCGGCGCGACCACCGTTACCGAACTCGCGTTGGCGCGCATCTCGGCATTCTCGGCCGCTGTCTGGGCGCTCGCCGTCGACGTCATCGCGAGCAGAGCCACACCACCGATCCCCACCACAAGAAACCAATTTCTTTTCATGAGTCGCTCCTCCCCATCGCCTGCTTGACGCAAGTTCCATAGATATTGCCGGACTTTAATCCAGCCGCGAATCAGTGTCAATCGGCCGGGAGTTCTCGAGTTTCGATTCAGTTTTCAGCCGACATCAAGCTCCTCGAGCTCGGCCCACCTGCGGTAGAGGCCGGCGACCCTCGCTTTCGCCTGCTCTTGCGCGACGAACGCCTCGTGGGCGGCCTCGGCGTGGGAGGCCACCGAGGGGTCGGCGAGGCGCGCCTGGGCCGCCGCGAGCTCGGCCTCCGCGGCCAGGATGGTCTCCTCCATTCCCTCGTACTCCCGTTTCTCGAGGTAGCTCAGGCCCGCGCGCTTCGGCTTGTCGCGGCGGCTCCCGGTCCGCTTCGGCCGCGCCGGCTGCTCGGGGAGATCCCGGTCGGTGAGCCACTGGTCGATGTCGGCGTACCAGGTCGCGGCGCCGCGGCCGTCGAGCCCGAGCAGCACCGTGCACACCCGGTCGAGCAGGGCGCGGTCGTGCGACACCAGCACCAACGCCCCCGGAAAGTCGAGCAGGCTCTCCTCGAGAACCTCGAGGGTCGGGATGTCGAGGTCGTTGGTCGGCTCGTCGAGCAGCAAAAGGTCGGAGGGGCGCAGCATGAGCCGCGCGATGTGGACCCGCGCCTGCTCGCCGCCCGACAGCTCGCTCACCGGCTGGTCGAGCTGGTCGTCGCGGAACTGGAAGCGGCGGGCCCAGGTCACAACGTGCACCTCGCGGCCGCGATAGAGGACCGTGTCTCCGTCCGGTGCGAACGCCCGCCGCAGCGGCAGCGACTGGTCGAGGTGCTCGCGCGCCTGGTCGAAGTGCACGATCTGGAGCTCGTCGGCGCGGTGGATGACCCCGCCGTCGGGCTCGATCTCGCCCGCGATCAGCTTGAGCAGCGTGCTCTTGCCGCTGCCGTTGGCGCCGACGACCCCGAGCCGCTGGCCCGGCTGCAGCACCAGGTCGAGGCCCTCGAGCAGCCGGCGCCCGCCGAGCGTCGTGTCGATCCCGGAGGCCACCAGCAGGCGCTTGGTCCGCCGGCCCGAGGCGGACATCTCGATTCCCGCCGTCGAGGTCTCAAGCTCCTCGCGCACCCGGTCGAGCTCCGCCGCCAGCCGGTCACCCTCGTCGATCCGCGCCTGCGCCTTGGTGGTCCTGGCCTTGGGTCCGCGACGCAGCCACTCGAGCTCGCGCCGCACCCGGTTGGCCAGGCTGTCCCGGAACTGCGCCCGACCCCGCAGGTACTCGGCCCGCTTCTCGAGAAAGGTCGAGTAGCTGCCCGAGCAGGCGAAGGCGCCGCCCGGGTACTGGGGCGCCACCTCGACCACCCGGTTGGCGACCCGGTCGAGGAAGGCCCGGTCGTGGCTGATGACCACGTACGCCAGCAGCCGGCTCGAAAGCAGCATCTTCTCGAGCCACAGGATGCCGTCGAGGTCGAGGTGGTTGGTGGGCTCGTCGAGCAGCAGCACCTCCGGGTCGGCGGCGAGCGCGGCGGCGATCGCCAGCCGCTTCCGCCAGCCGCCGGACAGCTCCTCGACCCGCTGCCCGGGCGCTCGGAACCCGAGCTGGTCGAGGGCGATCGACACCCGGACCCGGCGCTCGGTGTCGTCGTCGGTCGGCCGTGGATCGGCCGCCGCGCTGCGCTCGGCCACCTCCAGAACCGTGGCGCCTCCGTCGAAGGCGTCGTCCTGGTCGACCGTCGCCAACCGCAGCCCGCGACGGCGGTAAAGCTCGCCCTCGTCGGCCTCGAGCCCGCCGGCGAAGACCCGCAGCAGCGTCGTCTTGCCGGCGCCGTTGGGGCCGATGACGCCCACCCGGTCGCCCTCGGACAGGGTCAGGCTCAGCCCGGCGAACAGGGTCCGCGGGCCGAACGAGTGGCTGAGCTCGCGCGCGGTGATCAATGCCGGCATCGGGCCGAGAGTATACGGCAGAGGCACGTCCCCGCCGTGCGCCGTCGTGACGAGATCGGAGGCTCGCCGACGCGTGTCGCCGGCGGCGTGGAGCGTCGCAAATAGCGCCCCGAGCCTGCCCGGGTAGAATGGACGGGTTCGTCGGCCGGGGTCGCACGACCGGGGAACGGATCACCAGCAGCAGGGAGCTTTCATGTTTGCTCTTCGTGCCCGTACCCGGTCCGCGCCGACCGGCGTTCCCCTCGTGCTCACCGTGATGATGGTCGCATCTCTCGGGTCGGCGGCTGCCGATCCGGCGCCGCTCAAGACCGCCGGCGACAGGCCGCTGCCGGCCGACTGCGCGCTGCTCGACGACCCCGAGAAGCGGGCGCTCATGGACGGCCTGCTGTTCAAGCTGCTTGTCGCCTGCGACCGGACCGACGAGCTCGGCCAGGTTCGTCAGTCGCCGTCGGAATCGGTACTCGGACCGGGCGATGCCGGCTCCGACGTGCCGGTCAACGACCCCGGCGGCGACGCGGGCTCGCCGACCACCCAGAGCGAGACCTCCATGGCGCTCAACGAGGACACCGGCACGATCTGCGCCGGCTACAACGACAGCTACCATCACTTTGCGAGCGGCGCCGGTTTCACCGGCTTCTCGCGCTCGGTCGACGGCGGCGCGTCGTTCACCGACCAGGGGGCGCTGGGCGTCGGCAGCGGCGGCGACCCGAGCCTCGTCTGGCGCCGGGCCGACGGCCACTTCTACTTCGCCGCGCTGCACACCAACGGCCTCGGGCTGTGGAAGTCGACCGACGACTGCCAGAGCTTCCAGTGGGTCGGCAACGCCCACGTCGGCTTCTCCGACGACAAGGAGCTCATGGCGGTCGACAACAACCCGTCGAGCCCCTATTTCGGCCGGCTCTACATGGTGTTCACCAACTTCAGTGCCGACGGCCGGATCTGGGCGCTGTCGTCGTCCGACGCCGGTGTCAGCTGGACCGGCGGCATCCCGATCTCGGCCACCGACAACGTCCAGGGGGCGTGGCCGGTGGTCGCGCCCAACGGCGACGTCTGGGTGGCGTGGGTCAAGTTCGCCGGGGCGGCGGTGACCATGGAGGTCGCCCGGTCGACCGACGGCGGCGCCGGCTACTCGACGGTGACGTCGCCCGCGGCCGCCAAGGCGCGGCCCCAGAACTCCGTCGCCACCGGCAACTGCGGACGGGCGGCGCTCAACGGCAACATCCGCTATCTGCCGTCGCCGCAGATCGCGGTCGGCGCCGACGGCGTGCTCCACATCGTCTACAGCTACAGCCCCGGCAGCGGCGACGACTGCGACGTCTACTACCGCCGGTCGGCGGACCAGGGCGCCAGCTGGGGACCTGAGATCCGGCTGCACGACGACGCCACCACCAGCGACCAGTTCTTTCCGACCCTGTCGGTGGGTGCGAGCAACGTCGTTTCGGCGACCTGGTATGACCGTCGCCTCGACCCGTCCAACCTGCTCGTCGACCACTTTCAGGCGTTCTCCTTCGACGGCGGGCTGACCTGGCAACCGAGTCAAAGGCTGAGCGACGTGTCGACCCCGATCTATCTGGATCCCAGTCTCGCCACCTGCTACCACGGCGACTACGACACCCACATCCAGACCACGACCCACGCCGTGACCCAGTGGGCCGACGACCGGAACCTGCTCGGCGGCCACAACGACCCGGACGTGTTCTCCGAACCGGTGCCGGTGAGCACCGACTTCCTGCTCACCGCCGACCCTGCGGTGATCGACGTGTGCAGTCCCGACGACGGCGCCGCCTCGATCGAAGTTCTCCAGTTCCTCGGCTTTTCGGAGCCGGTAACGCTGACGGCGAGCGGCGTGCCGGCGGGCGCCGTGGCGTCGTTCATGCCCAACCCGGTGGCGCTGCCGGGCGTCAGCCAGATGACGATCGGCAACACCGCCGCGGCGACGCCGGGCAGCTTCGAAATCACCGTCACGGGGACCTCTTCACCGAGCAGTGCGGTCCACGACACCGGCGTCCGGCTCGACCTGTACGACGCGGCGCCCGGCGGAGTCGACCTGGTCGCTCCGGTCAACGGCGCGGTCGACCAGCCGCTGCGGCCCGAGCTCAGCTGGTCCGCGGCGACCCAGGCAGGAACCTATCGACTCCAGGTCGCCACCGACGACAGCTTCACGTCGGTGGTTCTCGATGTCGCCGGGCTGGCCGACGTGGTCTGGGCGCCGGATGTCGACCTGGCGAGCAACACACCGCACTTCTGGCGGGTGCTGGCCGACAACGGCTGCGGCGCCGGCGCCTGGTCGGCGCCGTTCACGTTCGTCACCGCCGCGCTGCCGGGCGACTGCGGCATGGGAACCGTGCCGGCGGTCCACTACCTCGAAAACTTCGAGACCGGTGCTGCGGGCTGGAGCTCGTCGGCGGCCGTCGGCAGCAATACCTGGCAGCTCGGCGGCGGCATCGCCGGGACCCACAGCGGCGCCTTCGTCTACCACGTCGACGACGTCGACGAGGTCAGCGACCAGCGGCTGGTGTCTCCGCCCATCGCGCTTCCCGCCGGCGGTTCGGATCTCACCCTCCAGTACTGGACCTACCAGCAGCTCGAGGACAACGGCGGCCAGTGCTGGGACGCCGGCATTGTCGAAATCTCCACCGACGGCGGCTCGAGCTGGACCCAGCTCGAGGATGCGGTGCTGCTCACCGAGCCCTACGACGGCATCATCAGCTCGGGCAGCTCGAACCCGCTGGCGACTCTGCCGGGCTGGTGCGGAGCGCCGCAGCCGTGGGTCGAGTCGGTGGTCGACATGGCGGCCTTCGTCGGTCAGACCGTGCGGCTGCGGTTCCGGCTCGGTACCGATGTGGCCGTCGGGCGGCCGGGTTGGGACATCGACGACGTCTCGATCCAGACCTGCGTTCCCGACGAGCCGCCGTTGTTCGCCGACGGCTTCGAGTCCGGCGACACCTCGGCGTGGAGTTGAACCACGCCGTAACTGCTGGTTTCGAGGTGTCAAATTTTCGTGTTCAGCTGCGCGGCATCTGCGCCCGCTGCCGCCAGAACTCCTGACATGCGCCGGCTCATGATGCAACATCGTCGGGCTCCGGGA
>CAZXMW010000102.1:0-7935 GCA_964641415.1 uncultured Thermoanaerobaculia bacterium
CGTGAAACGGTCCGCAGATCGGGACTGATCCGTCGAGCGGACCCGGCCGGCGTAGCCCCACCGTCCCCCGCGTCGAGGTGTCCATCAGCGATCCGTTCTACCGTCAGCGATCCGGGCCGCGAATCCTCAGCCGAAGTCGTTTTCGAGCACGATCCGGTAGCGGGCCTTGCCGGCGCGCAGGTGGTCCATGGCCTGGTTGACGTCCGACATCGGGAAGTGTTCGGTGACCGCCTCGATGCCGTGCCGAGCGCAGAAGTCGAGCATGTCGGCGGTGGTCGCCGGCGAGCCGAGGGGCGAGCCGGAAACCGCTTTCTGGCCGGGGATCACGCCGAAGGCCGGCACCGGAATCGGCGACGGGGTCGCGCCGACAGTGTGGAGCCGGCCGCGCGGCCCCAGGGTCGCCAGATAGCTCGCCCAGTCGAGGTCGGCATTGACCGTGGACAGGATGAAGTCGAGGCTGCCGGCGATGGCTTCGAGCCGGCCGGCGTCGCGTGAGTTGACGACGTGGTGGGCGCCCATGGCGCGAGCCTCGTCGGCCTTGGCGTCGGTCGAGGTGAAGGCGGTCACCTCGCAGCCCCACTTGTTGAGGAACTGCAGGGCGAGGTGGCCGAGCCCGCCGATGCCGACGACGCCGACGCGGTCGGTCGGCATGACGCCGAACTGGACGATGGGGTTGAAGACCGTGATTCCGCCGCAGAACAGCGGGCCGGCCTTGGCGGCGTCGACGTCGGCCGGGATCGGGATCGCCCACTCGGCCGAGCAGCGCACCTTGTCGGCGAAGCCGCCGAAGCGGCCGACGATGGTGCCCTCGACCCCGGCGCACAGGTTGTGGTCGCCGCCCATGCAGTGGCGGCAGATCATGCAGCTGCTCGCGTACCAGCCGAGCCCGACGGTGTCGCCGACCGCGACGTTGCCGACGCCGTCGCCGACCGCCGCCACGATCCCGACGACCTCGTGGCCGGGCACGAGCGGGTAGGTGGCCATCTCCCACTCGTTGTCGAGCATGGACAGATCGGAGTGGCAGATGCCGCAGGCGGCGACATCCATCTCGACCTGGCCGGGCTGCAGCGGCCCGGGGTCGTAGTCGAATCGCTCGAGTCGTCCGCCGGCTTCGTGGGCGGCAAAGGCGTGAATCATGGTCGGCTCCTGGTCTCTTATTGGGTCGGTGTTGAAGTCGGCAGTCTATCACTGCAGCGATGCCGTCGATTTGAATCAGCGAATGGAACCTGGAACGTCTGCCGAGGGTGGTTGCTTCCCCGTGGCGAGCCGGCCGCCGCCTTGACGTCAGAACGCGAAGACGATGGTCGCCGCGAAGGTTGTCCCGAGAGCGGCAAGGACGACCGCGCAGCCCGGCGGCTCGATCGGCTTCGCGGACGGCATTTCGGCGCTCTCCAGCTCGACGATGATGGCCTCGATCGCCTGTTTGGCGCGCAGCAGATCGGCGCCGGTGCCCTCGCGATAGGCCATGATGGCCTCGATGGTGCGGCCCTCGGCGAGCAGCTTCTCGATGTGGTTTCGGGCATCGCCGCTGAGCGGGGTTTCGGGCATTGTGAACTCCGTCGTTGGCCTTGGAAATAAAGCTCGAGAGTTTGAGTAACCGGTCCGACCGCCTGATTCTTCCCCTGGCCACGCTGCGGTGTTGCTGAAGCGCTCGGACCGCGGAAATCGGAATCAGGTCCTCAGCCAGTCGAGGGTTCGACCGATGCCCTCCGCGTAGGACGTGACCGGCTGCTCGCCGATCAGATCGCGAAGCTTGGAGCCGTCGTAGTTGATGGGCTCGACGTAGTACTGCACCATGGGCATGAACTGACGCAGCGGTTTGGAGAACAGGCTCGCGAACCAGAGCATCCAGGGACCGGCGGTGCGCAGGGTGATCCGGCGTCCGAGGTGGTTCGACACCATCGTCCGCACCTCTTCGCCGGAGATCGGCCCCGCGCCGGGGATGATCCAGCGCTCGCCGTAGGCCTCTGGCCGGGCGGCAAGATTCGCCACGGTGGCCATGGCGTCCGGAACGAAGACGTACTCGCGGGGTGGCGCCGTCGTGCCGATCCAATTCATGGGCTTGCCGGCGACCGCCTCCTGGAGCGGCTGCTGGAGCGAGCTGGAGTGCACCCGGGGCCCGTAGAAGTCGGGCAGCTGGACGACGGCGGCGCCGGCCTGCTGGAGAGCGTCCTCCGCGGCGCGGCGGGCGCGGATGAGCTCGTTCCCTCCCTCACGAGGGTGGCCCTCGGTGAGCGGAAGAGTGGCGACCGGAAGGTACGACCAGAAGCTCGACACCTGGAGACAGCGGGCGCCGGTGGCCCGCACCACGGCCGCGATGTTCTTCGCCGTCGCCGGGTGGAGCCCCATGTGATCCGGCGGCAGGCCGATGCAGTCGACCACCAGGTCGCAGTCGCTGACCGCCCCGCCGATGGCCTCGAGGTCGGTGGCGTCGGCGGCCACGACCTCGACGTCGTGGTCGATGAAGGTCTTCACGAGCCGGTCTCGGTGCCGGCCGATGATCCGCACCTTGGCGCCCCGCTCGAGCATCGATGTCGTGAGGTAGAAGCCGGTCGGCCCGCCGGCGCCGATCACGGCGATCCGGTCGAAGCTGATGTCGTCCACACGCGCCTCCGTTCCGATCGAGTTTTGTGAATTACATTAGCAAACAGCGTCCGCGACCAGAACCGGGCCAGACACCAGAACCCGAGGTGAGCGATTCTCACTGGCGATCTGCACCGGGCTCATCGCCGAGAGGAGGGCCAACGACCGTCTCCACACGCCAGCGAGGAAATGAGATATCATGCTTTGAAACAGGGAGCTTGATTTTCGTGTCTGGTCTCGTGGGGCGAACACTCGGTCGCTACGAGATCGTCGGCATCATCGGTGCCGGCGGCATGGGGGAGGTCTACCGAGCCCGCGACACCCAGCTCGGCCGGATGGTTGCGGTCAAGGTCATCCACGACGAGGTGGCAACCAGCGAGAAGGCGGTCCAGCGTTTCGAGCGCGAGGCACAGACCGTCGCCAAGCTGTCCCACCCGAACATTCTCGCCATCCACGACTTCGGTCGAGAAGACGGAATCGTCTACGAGGTGACTGAGCTGCTCGAGGGCAGCGATCTCCGTGCCCGGATGCGGGGCGGCTCTCTGCCGACTTCGAAAGTGCTGGAGATCGGCATTGCCGTCGCCAATGGTCTCGCAGCGGCACACTCGCAGGAGATCGTCCACCGCGACGTCAAGCCTGAGAACGTGTTCGTGACCTCGACCGGTCAGGTTAAAATTCTCGACTTCGGGGTCGCCGGGCTGCGTTCCACTCTTCCTGAAGAAGAGGTCCTCAACCCGGAGACCGAGACGGAGACACTCACGAGGCCCGGCTCGGTCGTCGGGACGATCGGTTACATGTCGCCCGAACAGGTCATGGGTCGCCCCGCGGATGCGCGCAGCGACATCTTTGCGCTGGGTTGCGTCCTGTACGAGATGCTCACCGGACATCGCGCCTTCGGCGCCGCGACAACAGATGAAACACTGAGGGCGATCCTCGATCGGGATCCCGAGCCGATCGCGATTTCGCGTCCGGACGTCTCCCCCGCACTCGAGGTGATCGTCGGCCGGTGCCTCGAGAAGCAGCCCGACGAGCGGTTCGAATCCGCACGCGACGTAGCCTTCGCGCTTCATTCGATCACCGGGGCTCGGAAGGTGGCGATCTCGGGGCAGGCCGATGCCGCGCTTCAGGGCTCGCGCCGGGCTCGCACAACGATCATCGCGGTATGTGCGGTAGCCGCAGTCATCGCGCTGGTCTGGACGGCTGTTGAGCTTTTCAGACAGCCGCCTCCGCTCCCAAGCGAGCTGCGGCTGGGAGTCGTGCCGTTCGAGATTGCGGCGTCGGACGACTCGCTTCAGGATTTCGGTGCCGGTCTTCACCTCGGTTTGATCGATGATCTGGCGCTCCTGGCCCAGCAGGAGCGGGGGATCGATTGGGTAATCCCGGCCGACACGACCGATGTCGGCGATGAGGCAACACCGGTGGAGATTCTCGGCAGCCGTTATGGCGCGACGATCGCCGTCACCGGCCGACTGACACCGATCGGGGACACAGTCCGGATGACCTTGAAGGTGGTCGACCCGACCACCCATCGCGAGCTGCGAGCCGTTGTCGTTGAGGATGTTCCAGGCAACATCGATGTTTTCCAGCACGGACCGGTTCGGCGGCTCGCAGAAGCTCTCGCAGTCCGGATCTCACAAGAAACTGGTGAACGGATTGACGCGTCGGCGACGACGATCGCGTACGCCTTCGACTTCTACACCCGCGGTCGCGGTGCGCTCGCCGCCGCCGACAACTCGTCCGATTTGACGAGGGTCGCCGAGCTGTTCGATGCTGCCGTGTCTGAGGACCCGACATTCTCGGGAGCGTGGGTGGAGCGGGCGCGCTGCCGTTTAGAGCAGCACCGACGATCCGGGGAACGCGCGTGGCTCGACATGGGGCGGCAGGATGCTGTCAGGGCCCTCGAGCTCGACGGACGCCCCGAAGCGGCATGGCAAGTCATCGCCGCGCTCGACGAAGCGGACGGCGACACCGCGGCTGCGATCGAGGCGCTGGAGAAGGGTCTGCTTGCTGCTCCGGGCGATGCGAACCTGTGCCTCGACCTTGGCGAAGCCTACCGGCAGGCCGGGCGATTGGAAGAAGCCGAAGCTCAGATCCGAAGGGCCATCTATCTGCGTCCGAGCTACTGGATCGGGTACGATAGGCTCGCCAAACTACTGCTCTCACAAGGCGATCTCGAGGGCACGGCTATCGAGTTCGGGCACGTCATCGAGTGCGTTCCCGATTACTCGCTCGCCTACGTCAAGCTCGCGGGCGTCTACATGTATCTGGAGCGCCCCGAGGCAGCGCAGGCGCTTCTCGAGCGGTCGCTCGAGATCGAGCCGACATCCCCAGCATTGACCAACCTCGGGACCATCCACTTCGATGCCTCGCGGTTTGCCGAAGCGGCCGAGTACTACCGCCGATCGATCGAGCTCACACCCGATGACTACGAGCTGTGGGGCAACCTTGGCTACGCATTGCGTTTCAGCGTCGGTCCGGAGCAGGCCGAAGGTGCGTTTCGCCAGGCCGCCGAGCTGGCCGAGGCGCGGCTGGCCGAACGTCCGGACGATCACGGGCTGATGGCGACCCTGGCCGGCTACTGCGCCATGCTCCAAAATCGTGAGCGGGGGCTCGAGCTGCTCGAATCGGTGGTGGCGGCCGAGCCTACCAATCCGATCATCATCCAGCAGATCGCAGAGATCTTTGAGGACCTGGGCGATCGCGATCGCGCCCTCGAGTGGGTCGAACGGTCCTTCGAGGCCGGTGTGTCACCCCAACGCTTCGAGGGTCGACCGACCCTCCACAAACTCGTCGCCGACGAGCGCTTCCAAGCGCTTGTATCTGCCGATTCAGGCAAATCGTGGGAGTGAGGCAGAGCGGAAGGAGCATAAGATGAAGAGGGTCACGGTCGCGATCGTCGCCGTTATATTTGCGGCGATCGGCATCGTCGTGGGGTATGTGATCAAGACCTGCCCGAAGCCCCCGACGACTGTAGAACACGTCTATCACGTCGATGCGAGGGAGGTTTCCGACAAGGTCAGCGAATGTGTGCTCGTCCCCGGGGTCGTGACCGTGGAGAAGAACTCAAATGCACGACTCAGGATTACGAACACCACTAACGAGAACATCAGCGTTGGTTTCGGAAAGAAGATCGTACCTTCCGCGTCTGCGAGCACTAAGAAGGACCTCAAGCCTAACGAAACCTGGGAAGTCACGCTCGACACAAGCGCGAGCGGAGATTTTACCTACATGGTAAATGGATTGGGATCTCCCACGACCTGCTTTATTGATCTGCCGACTCCACGGATCAAGATTCCGTAGCCCTGTCCTGCTTTTAGGCGATTCCGAGGGCCAACCCCTACAGCCTAGGGGTTGCCTGCGAAATCCTCCGTTTCAGGTTGTGGCGCCTGCGGCTCTGTGTAGCCGGTTGGATCGACGACATCGATCCGTGTCGTTCTCGACAGATCGATTGAGTCGATTAGTGTCGGATTCTGCCCTCCTGCCTTCTTCGTGAAACCAACCAGGTTCACGGCTTGATCGAAGCAGATGTCCAAGGTATTGCCCACGGAAAACTTGCTGGTGGAAACGATCGAATTCACACCGTTAAAGCCGGATTGACTCGGTTCAGGAAGACCGCCCATGAGTGACCCATCGATCCAGTAGGTCCAAAGCGCGTGGGGAACTCCGCCGGGAGGAGTGAATAGGCCAGTCGAATCCTCTTGGCAGGTTGACGACGTGAACACAATGGACGGAGGCCTGACGGTGTTGACATCGTGTGCAATACAGCCGCTCTCGCAGGTATCAAACACCATCAGTCGCTTCTGAGCTTGAATCTTCGACATGGAATCGATGATCTCTGACGCGTGGATCGAGTCGAGTCCTGAGCCCAATGCGAGGTTGAGCCCCATTTGGCCGTTCTCAGTGTAGATGCTGCCGTGTCCGCGCCACCAGAAATACAAGAAGTCGTCTCGTTCGAGTGGTTCGATCGCGCCACCGTCATAGCCTGCGTAATTGAGAGTGTTCTTCGGATTTTTGCAGCCCGTCGCGAGGCACTCCAACACCTGCTGGGGTCGAGTCTCGCATTTCGAATTTTTGAAAGTATCGGTCTCGAAGGTGAAAGGAAAGTCGGTGATCTCTTGAACCGGGCGGTTTGGATTTCGACTCGCTTCGAAAGAGGTGGGATTGCAGTACGGGTACTCGTAGTACCCACCTGAGAGTGGCGGATCTTCGTCTTGAGATTGAGCGTTTAAGCCTTCTACGGATTCCTTTCGAACGTAGAATCCGTCGTGCCCATCGCCGTAGATGACATAGATATTCTCGTCGGTGAACCCATTCCTGCGGAGCATACAGTAGGTGAGTACCGTGTCATTCCAGTAGCCGGCGTTACCTAGGATTTTGAAATAGGAGGCGTCAGTACTCACGAGGATTGCGACTTTCCGGACCTCCTTGACGGGGTCATTTTTGCATGGACCGATCAGGAAACAGAGCAGGACTGCGCCGCCGGCGAACACGAGAATGCCGATGACCACGAACATCCAGGTTTTCATGGTGTAGTCCCTACGACGAACTCCGTGACAATCGATTCGATGAAGGTCTCTGCGTCGCCCTTCGGAATCGGATGAACGCGTCGGTTGGAGAGCACCCAGATCGACGATCCGGTTGCAGCAATCGCAACTGGACGGCCTGGCGTCTCAACGTTCATTGCGCGCCTCGATGGCTTTGCTGCAGACCGGATTCGGAAGCGGTACTTCTCCTCGTCGGCACGTTCACTGTCGATCTCGACATCGGCGAGCGGCCTTTCGAGGATGACGGCCGGTTTGTCGTCACCGTTGTCGGCCAGAATCCAGAGACTCTCACCTCGAGGGTCGATCGCGACGTCGATAGGGATACAGCGCGGATAAAAGCTCCGGTAGATTCGATCGTTGGACGACCGGCGCACCTCGATTCTCGAGCACAGACCGCCGCCCCGACACGTAATGAAGACGTCTTGATGTAGGTTCAAGTTCCGTTTGGGATCCAATGCGAAACCGCGTATGCCGCTCAGGTGCTCGTACCGATCTGACAAAGTAAGGGTTTCTTCAACGTTGTATTGAGGCTGATCGCCAGGCTGTGGGGATAAGGATGCTCCTCGAGCGATTCCCCGCCGAGTTTGGTCAATCGACCACAGACGGTACCTAATCTCAGCTGGACCCCATCCGGCTTTGGTCGCGTAGTCGAATGAAAGGAAACGCGGAACAAACGGCTCATCGTCGTCAGGTTCGTAAATCGTGGGAGTGGGAATCGGATTGGGAATCAGGCTGAGAGGGACAGATACGAGCTTCTTAGGTCCCCTTCGGGGATGGGTAAACCCCCTCGCCTTTAGGCGAAGCCTTC
>CAZXMW010000103.1:0-7781 GCA_964641415.1 uncultured Thermoanaerobaculia bacterium
CCCGGAGCCCGACGATGTTGCATCATGAGCCGGCGCATGTCAGGAGTTCTGGATTACCGGCATCGCGGACCTTGACCGCCGGCGCTCTTGCGGTAGGCTTCCGAGCCTGCCGTCACGTGCGTGGAAGGAGGTGGTGCGTTGCGGGTCCGGCGCGCCCTTGACGCCAGGCAGGGATGCCTGGCGCTCCAACAGGTCGGGCGCGTGGTCGTGGGCTGCGACCCCGAGAGGCACCGATCAGCGTTCGAGCGGGAGTCCAAGCTGGATCGCGACCGCGCGATCGAGGTCGGCGAGCTCGGCGTCAGTGAGGCGGCCGAGGCGTGTGGAGGCGCGGTGCCGGGCGATCGTCCGGATCTGGTTGGCGACTGCGCGCGAGGCTTTGGTCAAGCCGCTGGACTCGGAGCTGATCAGGCTCTCGTATGGTCGAAGCCCGCGGTCGGGGAGCCGAGTGATCGGCACCACCTGGATGACCGAGTCGAAGCGGCACGCCGCGTTGTTCGACACCACGACTGCGGGGCGGGTCTTGCGGATCTCCCGGCCCTCGCCCGGGTCGAGCCGGACCCGGAAGACGTCACCGCGGGTCATTCCTCGACCTCGGCGTCGGAGGCCTCCCACTCGGCGTTGAGCTCGGCGCTGTCGTCGGCGTCCTCGCGGTAGGCGGCCTCGAGCTCGATCTCGAGCTGGCGTGCTCGGTACTTCTTGACGGCCTCGCAGACCACGGCGCTGGTGTTGGAGACGCTCGAGAGGTACTCGGCGACCGGCTCGTCGACGGTGATGGTGATGCGCTTCTTCGGCATGATCCGCCCCTCGTGAGCAGATGATACCACATCAAGTGTCATACTATAGATACGACGCGTGCGTGCGCTTAGGCGATCGGCTAGCTTACGAGCAGGCTCCAGGGGCATTGGAGTACAAGGCATCCCTGCCTGGCGCTCCAAGGCGGTCCGGGGCAACGATGCGTCGGGGGTGTGAGACTGACGGCTTCAGCGGGGCGCTTATTGCGGGCGGGACGCCCGCACCACAACATCCACCCAGCAACGGGCGCGATGAGAATCTGGTCCGTAGCCTCGTCGACCGCGTGCCGCTCAAGCGGTTGGAGGCGCTGCGGGGGGTTGCTGCAGATCGACCTGCGGCCCATCGCTCGAGCGGAGGCGGAACTGTGACCGCGCAGAATGTCGTGCGTGGTCTGACTCTCGATTTCGGAGGAAGGCCAGTGGTTCGAAGAGCATGACTGCCGGATCGGTGCCACCCTTCGCATTCCTCGCATTGTTGAGTTCCGTCGCAGAACATTGCTGTGTTTGCGATGGGTGTGTTTGCGATGGGTGGCACCACTCCGTCGCAGAACATTGCTGTGTTTGCGATGGGTGGCACCACTCCAAGAACGCCTCAACAAGGAAATCAGACGCCGCACCGATGTCGTCGGCATCTTCCCCAATCGGCCTTCCATCATCCGTCTTGTCGGCGCCCTCCTGTGCGAACAAACTGACGAATGGGCGATCGGGCGGCGTTCCACGACGCTCACAGCCCTCACCGCCGCTCGATAGGTGCTGCACTTGTGCTACACTTCGTGATGGAGGATGAAATGCCGGCGAAGAACCCCAGAATCAGTGCGGTCGTCGATGTCGGGCTGTGGAAGTGGTTGCGGTCGAAAGCGGGGCGTGAGGGCATCTCCGTGTCGCTCGTCGTGCGCGACATCCTGATGCGCGTTCGTGACGACGAGGAGGAACGGTCCTGGGCGGCTGCCGGGGAGGATCGGCTCGAGAGCTTTTCCCGTGATGATGCGCTGGATCACGAAGACGCCTGGCGTTGAGTCATGTCGAAATATCGTCTGTTCTACCACCCATTGGTGGCGACGCGCGACATCCCACGGCTCGACGCGTCAGTGCGGAAGCGGATCCGTACGGCCATCGAACACAAGCTTGTTGAACAACCCGAGGCGTCGGCGAAGCCGTTGGCCCACACCACCCAACGTCTGTGGTCCTTGAGGGTCGGTGACTGGCGGGTGATCTTCGCGCTTCGAGATGAGGAACTCTGGATCCTGAAAATTGGGCATCGGAGGGACGTCCATGCCCGCGGAGGCCATCCGGAACCACCGGGAGAGTTCTCGGTCTCTGAACCCGGCAACGGTTCGTGAGTTGGCGTTCTGGCCGATGAGCTGGTTGTTCGGCGTATCGGCTGGTGAACGGTTTGTTTGCCGTCCAATGCTCGCTCGTAGGGGAAGGTTTTACTCCCTCCCGACCACGTCGTCGTCGTGACCGTCCGTGACGAGGGTACGCGTTGGGTGATGTGACGGACGATGGAAGGTCCTGCCCCGACCCGGGCGTCTGCAGCGTGGTCCCGATGGAGCTGATAGGGTTCGACGTCGAGTGAGCTCCCGCTGATGCGAAACGCCCCCGGCCAGGCCGGCGGGCAGGCTTTGCTGGCGCTTTGCCCGGCCGAGGGCCGTCGGCGAGCCTCGACATTCGCTCCCGCCGGCGCCTGATCCAGTTCCTGCTGGCCTCGCCCGCAACAGCCCTGATCGCGTCCCGCGACCTCGAGCTGGTGCTCGAGGTCTGCCCCAGCACCACCGTCGTCGACGACGGCCGGATCGTGGCGGATGGGCCGTCGCCCGGGATCATGGACGACGCGGCCCTGATGGAGCGCCACGGGCTCGAGCGGCCCCACTCGCTGGTGCCCCACGTGGCGCCGCACGACCACGAGTGTTCCCCGCCACAATTGGGGTGCGCTATCGAGGGTGCCGAGGCGCCTTCCTGCCTGCATTTCGCGACCGAGGAATACTCGTTGTATTTTGAGAGAGTGAAGTGCAGGCAGGAAGTATGCATCGGTGCACGAATACCACCATCAATTGTGGCGGGGTGCACAAGGCCCAGCCCGTACCGAACAGACCCCCGAGGCAAGCAGTCGGGTTACCGGCAGCTGAGGGCAGCTCGTCAACCCGCCGTGGATGCCGACGTCAAACGAAGGTCATGGGTCAACCGTCGCTTACCAGTAGCTCGTGCCGTCTCGGGGTCGCCCTGCGAGCTGTCTCCGCCACCCTCTTCATCCTCGCCCTCGGGTCCGTGTCGGCATCGGGCCGGGAGCCGGAGGCCTTCGACGCCGAGGCGGTGCGGCTCAGCCCTCCGGGAGCCGTCTACATCGACCCCGAGGTCCTCCAGGTCGGCGCCAAGTTGGTCTTCCAGACGGGCGGCGGCGAGATCTGGCTTGCCGATTTGGATCCTGACACCGGGCTCTTCGTGTCGCCCGACGGCAGGGACGAGCTGGTCGACACCGGCGCCTACCCGATCGCGGTGACCTGGAGCGGGCCCGAGTTCGCCGTCGACGCGTCGGGGTGGAGCGTGTTCTACGCCAAGGCCGAGTCGCCCGGCGGTGCGCCCCAGATCTGGCGGGCCGAGCCGACCGACGGCGGCTTCGTCACCGAGCCGCTCACCACCGGGGCGCCGCACCAGACCCAGCTCGCGACGACGTCGTTGACCCGGACCGGCACGAGGATCCTCAACATCCGCGGCGACTGGTCGGACGGGACCATCGCCTGGTTCTCCGAGAGCGACCCCGACGACGACCGGGACGTCATCGAGATCGACGAGGACACCTTCGGCCGGACCCCGGCCCGCTGGTCGCGGGACGGCCGCTTCGTGCTCTACCGCGACGAGGTCGGCCGGGTCAACCTGCTCGACGCCGACCTGGGCTCGACGCGGTTGGTCACCGACGACGGCTCGGTCCACGACGACCCCAATGCCTGGCGGGCCCCGGAGCTCGGCGGCGAGCTGCTGGTGGCGACGGTGGTGGACGGCGCCCGGATCGCGATCCTACGCGACCTCGGGGGCCCGACCTGGACCCGGATCGCGACCCTGGAAGTGCCGGCCGGGTCCGACCAGACCTACTACGGCTCCCCCGAGCCGCTCGTGGTCGGCGGCCGCTCCTACCTGAGCCTGGTGGTCAAGGACCAGCCGAACCACAGCGGCACCACGGCGACCGAGGGGGAGGTCTGGATCATCGGCATCGAGGAGGGCGCCGGCGGCAGCCCCGAGTTCGCGCGGCGCTGCGACGACGGCGCCGCCGGAGTCTACCGCTCCGACCCCGAGACCTTCGTCGGCGCCGACGAGGTCTTCGTCTACTACAGCGTCATCGACGGCGGCCCGGGCAGCGGCGCCTTCTACGAAGCCTGGCGGGCGCGTACCGGCATTCCGGCAGCCGAGCCGCCGCGGCCCGAAGTGGCCGTCGAGGACGGCCGGCTGCGCGGCCTCGCCATCGACGGCGCCGACGCCTTCCGCGGCATCCCCTTCGCCGCGCCGCCGACCGGGGCCAACCGCTGGCGGCCGCCCCGGCCGCCCGGGGCGTGGGCCGGGGTGCGCGAGGCGGCATTCTTCGGCAGCCCCGCGCCCCAGACCCTGGCGACCCGGGTCGGCGGCGACCCGCTCGTCATCGGCGACGAGGACTGCCTGACCCTCAACGTCTGGACGCCCGCCGACCGGGCGCCGGGCGAGCGGCTGCCGGTGATGGTCTTCGTCCACGGCGGCGGCAACATGTCGGGTGCGTCGTCGGAGCCGATCGACTCGATCCTCGAGCTCAGCGACGGCGCCGGGCTGTACGACGGCGCCCGGCTCGCGGCCCGCGGCCGGGTCGTGGTGGTGACCGTGAACTACCGCCTCGGTCCCCTGGGCTACCTCGCCCTGCCCGCCCTCGACGCCGAGAGCCACGCTTCCGGCGGGTCGGGGACGTCGGGCAACTACGGCATCCTCGACCAGATCGCGGCTCTCGAGTGGGTCGAGCGCAACGTCGAGGCCTTCGGCGGCGACCGCCACCGCGTGCTCCTGTTCGGCCAGTCCGGCGGCGCCCGCAACACCGCGGTGCACCTCGCGAGCCCGCTGTCCCGGGGCCTGTTCTCGGCGGCGGCCATGCACAGCGGCGTGCCCTCGGTCCGCAGCCGGGACGAGCTCGACGGCTTCACCGCGGAGCTCCTCGCCGAGCTCGGGCTCACCGGCGGCGAGCCCGACCTCCTCGAGCGACTGCGCGCGGTCGACCCCGCCGCCTTCGTCACCGCGGAGGCGGCCCAGCCCATCGGCCTGGGCCTGATGCGGTACGGCCCCCACGTCGACGGCTACGTGCTCGCAGACCAGCCCACCAACGTCATCAACCGGGGCGAGCACGCCTCGGTGCCCTTCGTCATCGGCTCCAACTCCGCGGAGTACGCCCACCGCTTCACCGACATTCCGGACCACGGGTACGAGGCCACCGTGGTCGGGATGCTCGGCGCCGCGGTCGGGACCCAGGTGCTCGCCCGCTACCCGCTGTCCGACTTCGGCTCGGCGGGCGAGGCGGTCAACGCCATCAACACCGACAAGAACCTCACCTGCACCGTGCGACGGACCGCGGGCTGGGTGGCGTCGAACCAGGCGGCGCCGGTGTTCCGCTACTGGTTCGATCACACCCTGTCGTCACCCCTGCGGCTCGGCGACGGCGCCTACCACACCAGCGAGCTGCTGCTGCTGTACCAGCACGTCGCGGCGGGCCACCTCGACGGCGACGCCACCGACCTGGCGGTGGAGGCCTTCATGCTGGAGGCCTGGACCCGGCTCGCCGCCACGGGCTCGCCCGACGTCGCCTGGCACCCGCCCTGGCCGGCCTACGAGCCGGGCGCCGACCCCGCGATGCGCCTCGGGGCCGAGCCGGGCGTCGAGCTCGGCATCCGCAGCGAGCGCTGCGACTTCTGGGACGGCCTGGCGAGGTCCGCGAGCCGGCCGCCCGAGCTCGACCTCCCTGGGAAGCCGCTGGCCGCGATCGCCGGCCGAAGGATCGACATCCTCCTCCGGGCGGACGACGCCGACGGCGACGACGTCGACTTCGCGGTGTCGGGTCTGCCCCCGGGCGCCGAGCTCGACCCTGAAACCGGCCGGCTCGGCTGGCGGCCGGAGCCGGACGACCTCGGGACCCACGTCCTCGCGGTGACCGCGATCGACATCTGGGGCGCGAGCGACTCCGGCACCCTCACGCTCGAGGTGTCGGATCAGCTCCCGCCGCCGCGCTCGGGGGGCGACCGCCGGCCCTGAACCGCAGCCGGACAGGAGCTCGAAACGCGGCGACACCTCCCGGCATGATCGGATCGGTGCTGCACTGGTGCTACACGTAGTGATGGAGGATGAAGAAAGTATCCCAGGTTCATACATTTACACATTCAAGACGGGCCCAACCGTCGAATTCAGATCCATCCGATCATCCGAGAAACACAGAGCCGTTGTGCCACGTGAGGGCCGATGGGTCCGGCGCGTGAGTTGGCGTTCTGGCCGATGGACCGGCGGTTTAGGCCATGGGTTGGTGTTCTGGCTCGTTCCCGTCCGGAAACGGCGCTTTTTGGCAATCTCGGCGTCAGATGACGAATTTCCTTGTGCGGCGTACAGAAGTACGCTTCCGCGTAAATTCTGATCTTCCTTGACCTTGCACAAAAATCCCTCGTTTCCGAATCGAGAACTACGCAGTCCCCATCGGAGTTTCCGGATGGGAACGAGCTCAGGGGATAGGTGATTGTGTAGAATCAGCGCACAAGGAGGACTCGGGTGATGAAAAATCTCAAAACCATGTGCGGTGTACTCGCCGTGATTTCGACGGTTGCCGTCTGTTCTGCGCAGGGTGCAAAAGGACCTGAGCCGCTGCCCGGGGATCCGGGGTACCTGAACCCTCCGGCGGGTAGCATGCAGCAGGCGCCGCCGAACGACCTGTGCGCCGACGCGGCCCTCGTCTCTGTACCGTCGCTGAACGCCGGTACGACAGTCGGATCGACGTTGGATAACGACGCAGCCTTCTGTGGATCGACGGCCGTCACGACCGCGGGTGTGTGGTATCGGGTTGTTGGCACCGGAAACACCATGACGGTGACGTTTTGCTCCGGCGGAGGTTCAGCAACGTACGACACCAAGCTTCATGTCTACTGTGACACATGCGCGACCAAGACCTGCGTCGACAGCAATGACGACTCGTGCGGGGTTCAGAGTGAAGTCTCCTGGTGCTCGCAGGTCGGGTACGAGTACCTGATCTACGTCAGTGGTTTCGGCGGCGCCACTGGCACATTCGACCTTTATGTGACGGACGATGGAACGTCCTGCCCCGACCCGGGCGTCTGTAGCGTGGTCCCGGTGGAGCTGATGGGGTTCGACGTCGAGTGAGCTCCCGCTGATCCGAAACGCCCCCGGCCAGGCCGGCGGGCAGGCTTTGATGGCGCTTCGCCCGCCCGAGGGCCGCCGGCCCTACAATCAGCCCCTCTGGGAGGATCTGGTGGCGTACCTGAACGGCAGGGCGCCGCCGGAGCGGTTGGAGGTGCTGCGGGAGTTGCTGCAGATCGACCTGCGGCCGAAAGGTCCTGAGTGAGTGCTCGTTGGGGTTCTCCGGTTTGAAGTATTGGTGGTTTGGTTGATACCATGGCGTCGGAGATCTCTCTGATGGTGTCTATCATCAACGACCGCCTTGTCGATCTCGCTCGGTTGTGCGAGCGGCACAGGGTCAGGCGTCTGGCAGTGTTCGGTTCCGCGTTGAGGGCCGACTTCGACCCCCAGTCGAGCGACCTGGATTTCGTCGTCGAGTTCGCGCCTCTCGAACCGCGCGAGCACAAGGACGCCTACTTCGGCCTCCTTGAGGATCTCGGTCGGATGTTCTCGAGGAGCGTCGACCTGATCGAGCTCGAGGCCGTCAGGAACCCCTTCGTGAAGAGACGAATCATGAACCTAAGCTGAGCGATTCTCACTGGCGATCTGCACCAAGCTCCTGCGCCCTGGATGGTTGCGAAAATACTCGAC
>CAZXMW010000104.1:0-7292 GCA_964641415.1 uncultured Thermoanaerobaculia bacterium
TACAAGGAATTACGCGGATTCAACAGCGCCGACACAGCGGGGAACTTCAGTCTAATGGCCAAAGGTCTCTTCGGTTTGATCGCTGCTCCGTGTCGGCACTTCGCTGTCTTCGGCATCGTCTTCATCGTTGCCTTCTCGGCCGCGCTGCCCGGGTTGGCCCAGGAGGTCATGATCCTCGATTTGAACACCACCGGGGTCAACTCGAGGCCTTTTGTCGACCTCGATCCGGATCAACCCACCCTCGAAGGCCGTCTGTACTTCCGCGCCGACAGCGATGACGGCGACGAGCTCTGGGTGACCGACGGCACAGCCGACGGCACGTCGGTGCAAGACCTGACCACCGGGGCCGGGAGCTCGATTCCGGACGTCTTCACGGCCGTCGGAAACCGCATCTTCTTCTCCGCGATCAAACCCGGTCTCGGGCGCGAGCTCTGGAGCACCACCGGGCCGAACCAGACGTTCATCGTGGCCGATCTCGAGACCGGCGCCGGGGATTCAGTGCCACGCTCGCTCACAGTCCTCGACGACGTTCTCTTCTTTTCCGCCGAGGTCGGGGGAACCCGCGGGCTCTATAAGGTGGACAGCCTGACGATGTTGGTGACCGAGGTGGCCTGGGGAACCGTCGAGGTGGACCTCTCCACCGAAATGGTCGAGGACAACTCCAGGGTCTACTTCAAGGGAACGGGCCTGCCGGGCGGTAGCCTGGAGATTTGGGCCAGTGATGGCACAACCAGCGGCACCGAGCAGGCGACCGCTCTCGGGTGCCCTGACTGGGGCGAGCTGCTCGGGGTCGGCACTTCGGTCTTCGTGGTCTGCGATTTCGGCGCCTCCACAGAGCTCCTCCGCCTCGATCCGGCTCTCGCCAGCGGCGTCGTCCTCGTGCACCGTTTCGGCGACCGTGTGGTCAACCAGCTCACACCCGCCGGCGGCTCCCTGTACATGAACGTCGGCGATGACGAGATCTGGGCCTACGACAACGGGACCGGCGATGTCACACAGGTGACGAGCTTCGACGGCACCGCATCGCCCAGGGACCTCACCCGATATCAGGGCAACCTCGTGTTCACCGCGAGGGGTGGCGGCGGTCGCGAGCTCTACTGGACCGATGGGGCGACGGTCGCCGAGATCGACATCCGGCCCGGAGGCTCCTCTTCGGATCCCGAGCAGATCCAGATTCACGACGGATCCCTCTTCTTCACCGCCGACGACGGCTCCCACGGCCGCGAGCTCTGGATGTCCGACGGCACCGCCGGTGGAACCGAGATGGTGCTGGATCTCGAGCCGGGCACGGCCTCGTCGAGCATCACAATCGGTCCGAGCACCGATTTCGGCCTCGTCTTCAAGCTGGGCTATGACGATCTCTGGATCACTGATGGCACCGCGGGCGGAACCGTCGAGATCCCCTTTCCCCAGAGCTTCGCCACGGACCCCACCGAGCTCCATCTCGAGCCCGGAACCGACCGGCTGTTGTTCGTCGGCCACCGCGGCCCATCCGGGCCGGAGCCGTTCGTTACCGATGGCACGGTGGCCGGAACCTTCGCCCTCGGCGACATCGAACCCGGCCCCTCGGGTTCGGCCGCCCGTTTTCTGGCGACGCTGCCCAACGGACGCACGCTTTTCACTGCGGAGCGCGACGCCGACGGCCGGCAGCTGTGGTCCACCGAGGGCCTTGCCGATGACGCAATGCTCACGAGGGTCATCGATCCGACAGGTCTGGGGGCCGTCCGCGGGCTGGTCCTCGACGATCACTACTACTTTTGCGCCGACGACGGTGTCAACGGTACCGAGCTCTGGCGATCGGATGGAACGACTGGCGGGACCGAGCTCTTCGCTGACCTGAATCCCTCCGGCGACTCCGATCCCTGCCACCTTGCGATTCTCGACGGCGATCTTTACTTCGGCGTCGAAAACCTCGTAGGCAGTGGGCTGTGGAAGACCGACGGAACCGCTGGGGGCACCGAGCTTGTGGCCGTCATCAGCCCACCCGGCTTTTCGGCGCCCAGGGGGCTGACCGTCTTCGGGAGCCATCTCTACTTCTCCGCCGACGACGGCGTCGTCGGTGAGGAGCTGTGGCGCTCGGACGGCACCCCGGGTGGAACGAGTCTCCTCGTCGACATCTATCCGGGACTCGACTCGTCTTCGCCATCGAGCTTTCACACAGCGGGCGGGCTGCTCTACTTCGTCGCCGAGGATCCCACCACCGGGCGCGAGCTCTGGCGCACCGACGGCAGACCATCCGGCACGGTCCTGATCGCGGACATTGATCCTTCCGGCGACTCGCGTCCCGTCCCCTTTGCCGAGATCAACGGCGGCCTCGTCTTCAAGGCCAGCTCTACCGGCGACCACCTGTATTTCACCGACGGCTCTCCGGGTTCGTTGACGTTGTTGTTGTCCGGTTATGTGCCGACGTGGGGAAACCACAACGCGATGTGGAACGGCCACATCTACTTCGCGGCGGGTGATCTCGGTCCCGGGTCCTCCGATCTGTGGCGCACCGACGGAACGGTCGCTGGAACCGAGAATCTCCAGCTCGAGCCCCTCGGCACCGCATCGAAACCGAGCTACCTGGCAGCCGGTCCGGACCGGCTCTATCTCAGCGCCTATGACAACGCGGCAAAGACCGAGATCCACATCCTCACGGTCCCGCTCTTCGCTGACGGATTCGAGTCCGGCGACACCTCCGCCTGGTGACCAACCGGGCAGATGTCCGGGTTGAAGACAAACCGGCGCGATCAATGATGAAGACACCAAGTCGACTCGGCCGGGCACTCCACTTCCCGGTCGGAAAGGAACCGAACCATGCACCGATGTCTCTGCACCGTCATCGCCCTCGCGGTGGCGCTCCCCGGCTTGTCGCAGGAGGTCTCGATCCTCGACCTCAACACCGACGGCATCCCGGCAAACTCGTACACGTACCTCGAGCCGCACGCACCGACCCTGGACGGGCGCCTGCCGTTCAAGACCGGGATCGACGACGGCGACGAGCTCTGGTTCACCGACGGCTGGGCCAGCGGTATGTTCTTCGAAGACCTTTCGAACGGGTACGCGGGCTCGCGCCCGGACAGCTTCACGATGGTGGGCGCCCGCCTCTTCTTCGTGGCGACGACACCGGCCGCCGGCTCCGAGCTCTGGTCGACCCTCGGTCCCGGTCAAACCTCGATGGTCGCCGATCTTGCGCCGGGACCGGCGAACTCGGCAGCCCGGTCGCTCACCCCGTTCGGCGACGATCTCTTCTTCACGGCCTTTGCCTCCACGTCTTGGGGACTCTACACCGTCGACAGCGTGTCGCTCAGCATCACACCGGTGGCCACCGATGTCGTCGAACCCGATCGCGAGGGTCCGATCGTCGACGACAACTCTCGTGTCTACTTCAAAGGCCGACCGACTGCGGGCGGCTCGCTGGAGATCTAGGCCAGTGACGGTACCGAGAGCGGCACCGCCGCGGTGACTGATGGCGCGTGCGCGGCCTGGGGCGAGCTGCTCGGGGTCGCGACTTTGGTCTTCGTCGTCTGCGACGAGGTCGGCAGCACCAGGCTGCTCCGGCTCGACCCGAGCTCGCCCGACGGAACCACGGTGGTGCGCGACTTCGGCTCTTTGACCGTCGAGCAGCTGACCCCTTCCGGCGGAACCCTCTACATGGTGGTGGGCGACGAGCAGATCTGGGGCCTCGACAGCAGTACCGGCATCACGAGCCAGATCACAGCTTTCGGGGGAGCGGCGGCGCCCGATGAGCTGATCAGGTACCAGGCCGGCCTCGTGTTCGCCGCAACCGGGCCCGCCGGCCGGGAGCTCTTCCGGACCGACGGCACCACCGTCACCCAGATCGAGATTGCTCCCGGCCAGCCGGGGTCGAGCCCCGCTGACCTGCGGGTCCATGACGGCAGGGTCTACTTCACCGCCGACGACGGCAGCCACGGCCGCGAGCTCTGGAGCTCAGACGGAACAGTTGCCGGTACCTCGATGGTGGTCGATCTCGAACCGGGTCCGCTCGGCACCGGGATCGGGATCGGGCCGAGCACGGACCTCGGTCTGTTCTTCAACCGCGCGGACCGCGAGCTCTGGCGAACCGACGGCACCTCGGCGGGGACCACTGAGATTCCATTGCCGAAGAGCCGCTCCGCCTCACCGACAAACCTCCACGTCGATGCCGCAAGCGGCAAGCTCTTTTTCGTTCAAGATCGCGGCAGCGATGACGGCGGCCAGGAACCGTTCGTGACCGACGGAACCGTCGAAGGGACAATTCCCCTGGGCGATCTCGAGCCCGGGTCCGAGGGTTCGGATGTCGAGTTCGAGGCTTCCCTCCCCAACGGCCGAACCCTCTTCACCGCGTACACCACCGCCGACGGCTCACAGCTGTGGTCGACCCAGGGTCTCGAGAACGACGCCCAGGTCGTTCAGGTCATCAACCCCGACGGCATCGAGCAGGGCCTCTATGGAGAGGTCTTCGGCGGCTCCTACTTCTTCTGCACCGATGACGGCGTCAACGGAATCGAGCTGTGGCGCTCGGACGGCACCGCAACGGGGACGTTCATGGTGACCGACCTGAACCCCTCAGGCGGCGCCGATCCGTGCGATTTCGCGGTGTTCGGCGAGCACCTCTACTTCGGCGCCACAGACGGCATCGACTCGGGTCTGTGGCGGACCGACGGTACCGCCGCCGGCACCGAGCTGATGACCCTCATCGGGCCTGGCACGAGCGACGAGCCCGGCGAGCTCACCGTCTCCGGCGCCCACCTCTACTTCGTCGCCGACGACGGCGCCACCGGGGACGAGCTCTGGCGCTCGGACGGCACCGCCGCCGGCACCGCGCTCGTCGCCGACGTCAACCCGGGATCAGCGGGTTCCCGCCCGAGGGATCTCGTCCCGGCCGCGGGTCTGCTCTTCTTCAGTGCGGAGGACGACGCACACGGGCGCGAGCTCTGGCGCACCGACGGCACCGCCGCCGGAACGATTTTGGTCGGCGACATGCTGGCCGGCCCCGACGACTCCGATGCCGAGCCCGTCGCCGAGCTGGCCGGAGAGCTGATTTTCAAGGTCCGAAGGCCCGACAACGCGCTGTTTTGCACCGACGGCACGCCCGGCGCCATCATTCCCCTTCTACAGGCCGACTTCATCAGCGTCAGCCGGTTCAGCCCGGTCTGGAACGGGCACCTCTACTTCGTCGCGCAGCAAGATGAAACGGACGACAACGACCTCTGGCGCACCGACGGCACCCCGGCCGGGACCGTGAACCTCCAGCTCGAGCCCGGCGACCAGGGCTCGGACCCGCGGGATCTCGTCGCCGGCCCGGAACACCTCTACCTCAGCGCCTACGACCTGCTGGCCAAGCGCGAGATCCACATTCTCACAGCCCCGCTCTTCGCCGACGGCTTCGAGTCCGGTGATCCCTCCAGGTGGGACCTGACCGTGCCCTGATCGAGCGCGGGCGCCCCGGGATTGCCACATCGGCGCCCCCCAGAGGATTCCAGCAGGCTGCTACCATCGCGCCATGATGGAGGTGATCCTGATCGCGGTGACGGTCGGCGCGGTGGTCTCGCTGCTCAAGGCGATCCGTGTGTCGGACCGGCAGCTCGAGTGGGATCTCCGGCTCGCCGCTCCACCCTTTCTCGTCGGTCTCGGCGCCGCCGCCTGGCTGTGGCCGCACCTCGGCGCCCGCAGACCCGCGGTGACCGCCTCCATCGTCGTCATCTCGGCCATGGTCTGGGGTGCGTTCTCGGTCGCTTTCCTGCTCGGATCGGCGCTCGCCGCAGGCGCCGTTCTGTTCTTCGTGTCGGACCTCACCGTCGCCCGCCACCGATTCGTCACTCCGGAGTTCCTCAACCGCGCGATCGGTCTGCCGCTGCACTACGCCGGCCAGATTTTGATCGCCCTGTCAGTCTGAAACGGAGCCGCCATGACGCGTCGCCTGCTGCTCGCCCTGATCTGCACCCTCCTGACCCTGCCGGCCGCCGCCCAGACCACCTGGGAGAGCCGCACCCGAATCGGCGAGTACGCCTTCGCCATCGGCGAGGTCGAGCGCGCAGAGCAGGAGTTTCTGGCGGCCCTGGCCATCGCCCAACGGCTGCCGCCGCCGGACCGCCGGCTCGAGACCAGCCTCGGCAACCTGGCGCGGCTCTATGAGCACCGGGGCCGGCTTGCCGAGGCGCTGCCCATGTACCAGCTCCAGGTCGCCGCCGTCGACGCGCGCCTCGGCCCGGAGTCCCCGGCGCTGCTCGATCCGCTCCTCGGGCTCGGTCGAGTGGCGATCCAGGCCGGCGACGCGCCGACCGCCGACGAGGCGCTCGAGCGCTACCGGTCGATTGCCCGGACCACCGGCGCCGCCGACCCGGAGCAGCGGTGGATCGCCCTCGCCATGCTCGCCCGGACCAACACCCTGCAGGACCGGCCCGAGCGCGCCCTCGAGCTCCAGAGGGAGGCGGTCGCCGTGCTCGGCGAAGCCCACGGCCCCACCGACCTCGAGCGGGCCACCGCCATGGAGTCGCTGGCCCAGATGGAGCTGCTGCACGGCGACCCCGGCGCCGCCGAGGGGCTGCTTGTACGGGCATCCGAGCTCCGCGCCGCCGACGAAGAGAGCGGCAACATCGGCGCGATGCTCACCGCCGCCGCCGAAACCGCCTTCGGCGCAGGCGAGCTCGACGTCGCCGAGCGGCTCGCGGACCGGGCCGAGATCGCGGTCCGCGACGAGGTCGGCGATCTCGAGCCGGTGGTCCGGGTCCGGGCCGACATCGCCTGGATGCGGGTCCGCCGCGGTACCGACTCTCTCGCCGACCTCTTTCTGGGCGCGTCGCCCGGCCCCGAGCTCGACGCGGCCTACGACCGCTTGATGGCTTTTCACGGCGCCGTCGACGCACAGGCCGATGCGGCCGCGATCCGGGACAATCTTTCCCGGCTGGCCCAGGTCGCGGCCCTGCGCGGCGAAACCGACGACTCCGCCCACTGGCAGAGGCTGGTCGTCGACGCCGAGCGCGAGCTGTCAGGCGTCGACTCTCCCGCGGTCATCGACGCCCAGGAGAATCTCGTCGGCCTGTATCGCGCGGCCGGACGAATCGGTGACGCGGCCGCCGCCAACGCGTGGCTCGTCGCGACCCAGGAGGAGGCGTGGGGCGCCGACAGCCCGCGGCTGCGTCCGGCCCTCGAGCACCAGCAGGACCTGCTCAAAGAGGCCGGGCTCAAGCGGGAAGCGAAAAAGGTTAAAAAGCGCCTAAAAAAATTGAAATAATGATTAATGATGAATTCTTAATCCTGCGTCTCCGGTTAGGTCAGGTTTGACTGAATCAAGCATGTTTTGGCCG
>CAZXMW010000105.1:0-7288 GCA_964641415.1 uncultured Thermoanaerobaculia bacterium
CGATCACTTGCGCGACCGAGAACTTCGGTGGGATCGAGATCAGCATATGCACATGATCGGGCATGAGATGCCCTTCTTCGATTGTGCTCTCTCGCTGCCGAGCCAGATCTCGGAACACCTCTCCGAGGTACTTACGCACATTCCCGTATATCACCCGTCGTCTGCATTTTGGAATGAACACAACGTGGTATTTGCAGTCCCAGACCGAGTGGCATAGGCTCTTGATGTCATTCATAGAGCTCCCCCTTGTTCCTTGCCGCCCCGAACGGCTCACGAGGGGGAGTCTCTCATCACAAGGACTCCCGGAACTGTCAAACTGGACTGGGCCCCCACCAAAGGTGGGGGGGTTCTAATGGGCTAACGGAACCACTTCTGTTGTAACTCCGCTGTCACCCGGCTGCAACGTCGCCGGGCACGCCCGTGGTCATGGGGTTCTCCTCGTGGTCGCTCCACTCGTACCAGCCGCCGTCGTAGACTGCAGCGTGGTCCCAGCCCATCAGCCAGGCGCAGAAGAATGCCTCGCTGCCGCGCCAGCCGGTGCCGCAGTAAAAGGCGACGCGCTTCTCGGGCACCACGCCGACCTCGCGCCAGCGCGCGGCGATCTCCTGGTAGTCGCGCATGGTCTGATCGCGGTTGCGGTAGTTCTGCATGTGGTAGGCGTCGCTGCCGCAGTTGCCGAACACCGCACCGTCGATGCGACCCTTGGGCAGGATGTAGTGGTAGCCGCTGACTTCGCCGATAAACTCGGCCCAGCTGCGAATCGAGACCAGCTCTCCCTGCGGGTCGGCGAGGATGCGCGCCGCCTCCGGCATGTCGATCATCAGCTCCGGGCGCGCGGGGATTCTGACGCCGAAGTCGCTCACGGGAACCGGCTCGACCGGATCGGTCACGACCTCTCCACCGCTGCGCTTCCAGGCGCCCAGGCCGCCGTCGAGCACACGGACGTCGCGCACACCGGCGTACAGCAGGATGGCTGCCGCACGCATCGCGGCAATCTGGCCGGCCTCCATGCCGGGGTCCGACTGCTCCATTGTCGGCTCGCCGTGCCGGCCGTACAGCACGACGGTGGTGTGGTGCCGGATGCCCAAACCGCACAGCGCGGCGGTGAGTTCTCCCGGCGCGCGACGGTTCCAGAAATCCGGCTCCTCGATCGCCAGGGTGTCAAGGTGGATCGCGCCGGGCAGGTGGCCGCGGGCGTAGTCGCGAGGGTTGTCGAAGTTCACGTGAGCGACCACCACGTCGCCGGCCGGGGGGGGCGATCACGGGCAGGCCTGCGAGCATGGCGTTGACCCACTCCGGCGGCACCAGGTGCTCCCAGCGCGCCATGCGCTCCAGTGGCCGGTCAGGGTCCGCCGCCCAGGCGGGCTGGCCGCCGGCCAGGATCGTGACGCGGAGGATGCCCAGGTCCTGGAGGCGGTCGGCGGCCGCGGCAGCCTCGTCGTCGTCGTGGCCGTAGACCACGACGGAGGCGCCCGGCGCGGCGCCCTTTGCGACGAGGGCTTCCCGCAACTCGTCCCGTGGCGCGTCGATCAGCCAGGCAAGGGGGAAAGGCCGCGCGCCCGGCAGGTGGCCGCCGCGGTCGCTCTCGCGCGGCGGCCAGCCGTTGTAGGCGGCAATGGGCCGGACGTCGAGCAGGGCGTCGGGGCGCGCGTAGGCGAGGTCGGACGGTCGGATGCGGGCGTGCGGCATGATCTCCCCCGTGACCTTTTTCCTGAGTGTCGTTTCGCAACAGGAGGGGCTTTTTCCCTTCCCTCGCGATTCGGGCGCGACGCCTCGCAAGCGGGATCCTGAAGTGGTCCTGCACCTGATCTACAACGTAGCATGCCGTTTACCGGCGGTTCCTACCCCTCGGATCTCACCGACGTCAACGGCGACCTCTTCTTCACCGCGCACCAGGACGCCACCGGGAGATGTGGATGCTGCCGTTGCACATCTTTGAGGACGGCTTCGAGAGCTCCGATTTCTCCGCCTGGAGCGGGTCAGGCTGACCCCGAGGCCCGGGATGCTCCGGCGAGCTCGAGGAGACTGCTGCACGGACGCACCGGACCCCGCTCGCCCCTGATCTCCCGGACACCAGGTCGCCTCCGGGGACGTCGCCGCGGCTCAGGCTTACGGCGAGAGGAAGCCGAGCTGCTCGAGGTGGGCCGTGGTCTCGCCGATGTCCGCGCCGCCGGCCACGCCGAGGAGACGTCCCTCCTCGCCTTGGACGACAGCAACCACGCCCGTGTAGGGCACATCACGGATCAGAGCCGTGGTGGGGCCGAGGGTCGCGCTGCGCCACGGCTCGAGCTCGCCGAGACGCTCCCAGCCGCCGCCGTCGTCGGAGCCCGGGGGGAGCATCACGAACCCGACGAACTCGCTCTCGTCGCCGCCGCTCGAGTAGGTGGCGTGGACACAGTCCGTCATCTCGGAGAGCCCGAGGAACCCTTCTCTCGTGTAAGCCGTGGTGTCCGGCACCATGCCGTCGTCCGGCAGTGCGGCGAGCGCCGACGGGAGGCCGTCCTCTCCGGGCAGAGCCGACGCGAGACCGCCCAGCAGCTCCCGGGCCGCGCCCTCGGTCAGCTCTCCTTTGACGGCGTCCACCTTGATGTAGCACCGGTCCTTGAGGAGCATCGCCTGGTAGGGGAGCGCCAGCCGGGCCTCGGTCCCGATGTCGAGGACCTCGCCGTCGGCCGGCGCCTCCGTACGGTAGATGCCGAAGGCGCTCAGGGGGCTGCTCATCTCGTACAGGCTGACCGCAACCGTCCGCGACCCGCTGCTGAGCTCGCGGACGCGGAGCTCTTCGAAACCGTAGCTCAGGTACACGTCGGCTGCCCCGTTGATCTCCTCATACAGCGTCCCGGCGTCGAAGGAGCGCACCTCGCCGGCGGCGCTCCAGCCGTCCACGGACGGGAAGCCCGCCGGGACCCGTTCGGGCGCCTCATCCGAGTCGGGGCCGGAGCAGGCGACCGCCACCGCGAGAGCGAGTCCCCAGATCAGCCACAGGCCGTTTCGAGTCATGGTCCCTCCATCGCGTGCAGTGTCACGTCGTGCCGCGGGCTAGACGAGGCTCAGCAGGGAGTGGGCCCGGAGCATCTGCGCCTGGACCGACAGCCGGTGCGGGCATGCGGTCGTGCACGGCGCGTCGCACGCGGCGCACAATGCCGCGTTGGCGCTGCCGAGCTTCGCGTAACTGCTCATGGCGAGCTTCTCGCGCCCGTGGTTGGCGAAGTAGTAGGCGTACCTCATGATCGTGTTGACCGGAAGCTCGTGCGGGCACTCGGCGATGCACCGGGTGCAGTTGTGACGGCACGAGTGCGGACCGAAGGCGAGGCGGTAGTTGTCGAGAATCCCGGCGGCGGCCTGTGAAAGCGAGGTGCCCGACAGTGGGACGAATCGGTCCACCGCGTCGAAGTCACGCAGTCCGAGACAGATCGTGTGCACGTCATCGTTCTGGAGCACCCACTGCACACTCAGCCGGTGCAGCTCCTGTTCGTTGCTGACCCCGTGCTCCCTCGTGAACGGCTCGGTTTTCCTCTTGGCCTCACGTTGCTCCTCGACCCAACCTCGGATGCGTTCCTCGGCTTCCTCGAGCGAGCGCCCGCGCTTCTTCATCCGCTCGATGTGGTCCGCATACTCCCTCGTCGGGTGATCCGGATCGTACGGCTCCACCTCGAGAACGCCGGGCCGCGTCTTCATGGCGGCTGTTCCGATGTCCGCCGCGCGGCACGCCTCGAGGACCACCTCGGCCTCCTCGTGGTTCATGAAGTTGTCCACCAGCAGCATGAGGTCGAAGCGGCCGTCCTCGGCCGCCGTGACCAGTACCTTCTCCATGCTGTCACCGCCGCTGTCGCGTGGACCGTGGGAGGAGAGCCCGGCATGCCTGAGGCGCCCGTCGGCCTTCAACCGGCCGACGGCGGCGTGGAAGCCGGTATGGTCGAGGAGCTCGACATCGCTGACCGAGTGCAGGAACAGCGCATCCACGGTCTCGAGGCGAAGGCGTTCCTGACACTTCGAGAAGCGATCCAGGATCTCTTCCTCGCCGGTGTCCTTCTCGATGTGGAGCTTGGTGGTGACGAAGACCCTGCTGCGCTCCATGTGCTGCAGCGCCTCACCCAGCTTGCGTTCGGCATCGCCTTCGCCGTAGCCCTCGGCAGTGTCGAAGTAGTTCATGCCGTGGTCGTAGGCGTAGCGGTAGACATTGGCCTCATTGGCCGAGCCGCCCATGGACAGATCCGAGACCTGGAAGCCGGTGCGGCCGAGTGTGCGGTACCGCACGATCCCCGCCGAACCGTTGCGCGCGGCACCGGGTGCCCGGTCCGGCTGTGACTCCTGGGCGACGGACTCCACCCCGTCGTGGGGATCGGGCTCCCTCGAGCACCCTGCCACCGTGGTGAGCCCCACTCCGGCAGCTGCCACACCACCGTCTCTCAGGAACCGTCGCCGCGACACGGAGGAAGGGAATTTCTTCGGCACGAGGGGCCTCCACCGATCTCAAGATTGAGCCAGTGTAGCATCGTGTGCGACCCCTTACGTGGCGAGGGTTCGCTTCACCCAGTGCGCCGTCTCCTGGAACTGCCACCAGGTGGATTTCGGGTAGTCAGGACGGAGTCCGATCCACGCCTTCCCCTCTGACTCCGCCCTCTGCACTCATTCTCCGGGAGGCCAGTGTCTCATCCACGTTGGCAAAGAGGAGAAACCGAAAACAGACACTCCTTGATTCGAATCGCTCGACGAAATTGAAGCGATGGTGGCAGTCAGTCTACCCAGCTGCTCCATTGAAGCAGGTCGCCATACTCGAAGTGGTCGAAAAAAATGACTGTATCGCTGTAGAGGTAGATCTTGTCGAATTTTGCGGTTGCGGTAGTCCCAGAAGTATTGTTGAACCAGCCCCCAAGCCAAACGCTGTTGGCCGTCGGATCGAGTACCCCGTTCTCGTCTATTGGGGTCCACACTCCAACAGCGGGGGAAACGCCTGAGAAGTTGGAAATGAACCCGGTGGAGCATGTGTAACTGGAGAATTGCTGGAGTAGGATCTGGGTGGCGCCGCTCCCACTCTGGATCTTCATGTCACCACCGAAGAAATACTCAAAACCGCCGAGAACCGGGATGCACTGAGAGCCGTAGATGGAGCCCGAACCATCGGCTTGGGTGATGGCCATCGAACCCGATGCCGGATTTCCGGTCGAATCTTCCGAGTCCCAGAGCATGGTGTCGCCAGTTTGGCCGAAACGAAGGTCAAAGTAGGCGACGTGTTGGTTGAAGTCGCCATTGGCCACGAGGTCTTGAGCGCCGACTGCGAATGACACCGACAGCAGCACCAAGACGGTCAAAACAGTAGACGACTTCACCATTCACCTCCGGCCGGTTTGATACTCTTAAGAATAGCACCATGTTCCATGCTGGGGCGTCCCGAGTTCGACACTTCTGGGATCAATTCGGGCAGATCCTAGTGGCGCGACCACGTGAAATCAGGGCCAGGAACTTCCCAAAGCCAGGCACCGAAACCGAAACTGATGACGGTTCACCACGCCTCGACTTCGGCACCGAGGTCCTGGCGGCGGGGGCGTCAGTCATGGGCAGGGTATTGCGCCAGATGCCGTCGTGGGCGTGGAGTGCGGCGGCGACGGCGCCGGCGGTTGGCACGAGACCGATCTCGCCCAGACCCTTGGAGCCGTAGCCTCCAACGTCGTCGGGAACCTCCACCAGAATCACCTCGACGGGCGGCGTGTCGGCGGCCTTGCGCCCGGCTGCGGTGCACAGGGCGGTGGCGCGCGAGGCGGTGGTCATCCCGCAGAGCACGCGCGGGTCGCTCGTCGTGCGGACGCTCATGACGGACGGGTCAAGGCCGGGTTCTTCACAGACCACCTGGCGGAGGATGGTGTGGAGACCCTGGCCCACCTCAGTGAAGCCAGTGAGGATCTCGAGCCGACCATCGTCGCCGACGACGATGAGTACCCGGCCGGTGTCGTCGGTGCTGTCGCCGATGATCCGCGCCCCCATGGCGGTGGGCGGCCGTCGGCGTCACAGCCGGCGCGGTAGCGCAGCTCGAGGGAATGGCGTTTGGGGTGGATGCGAAGGCTCTGCTCGCGAGTGAGGACAATCTTCACCGGCGCGTTCGTGAGCTTCGCGGCAAGAGCCGAATGGCCCTAGACCGAGAGATCCTCCTTGCCGCCGAAGGCGCCGCCGTTGGTGACGAGCTCGACGGTGACCAGGTTCTCGTCGATCCCCAGCGTGGCCGCGATCTGGCGGCCGTCGTCGTGGACGCCCTGACCCTGGGAGTAGACGGAGAGCGTGTCTCCTGCCGGTACGGCGAGAGCGGCCTCGGGTTCGAGGAAGGCATGCTCGATGCGTTGGGTTCTGAAGACCGCTTCGACGGTGTGGGCGGAGGTGGCCAAGGCGGCATGGACATCGCCGCGGCAAAAGGCGCAGGTCTCGAGCAGGTTGCCGCTCCGGTGGACGGTCGGGGCGTTGGGTGCAAGCACTCCTTCGGGATCGGTGACCGGTTCCAGAACCTCGTACCTGATATCGACCAGCTCGGCGGCGCAGCGGGCGTGGTGCTGGGTGTCGGCAACCACGACGGCGATCACGTCGCCGATGTACCGCGTTTCCTCGTTCAGCGCCTCCATGAGCGGCCAGTCGCGGACAATGAGACCGTGGAGGCGTTCGCCGAGAACATCCGCAGTGGTGAGAACCCGTACCACGCCGGGGGCCGATGCGGCCGGGTCGACGTCGATTTTGAGAATCCGGTCGCGCGGGTGATCGGACAGCACCCTTGGAAAGGTCAACAGGTCAGTCCTTTTCAACTCCATGAGTTCACGCCGTTTCCCGTGAGGCCGGGGATTGCTCCGATAGGAATTTCCTTTCACCCAACTCGAAGGTCCCCTGCCCATCATCCCTCGATTTTGCGCCGCACACCCAGAACATCTGCTCGGTTGGGGCGTTCTGAGCACCAATCTCGCCGAACACAGGAACCTCGACGTCCGGTCACCGCCCCACCAGGCCGCTCGACTCGCGATTCCTCCGTTTCGCCCACACCTCCCCCGGCCGCGCATCGGGACGAACCCGACCCGCCCAGAGATCCCCAGCCCCTTGTCAGTTGGGCGGCCCCCGCGCCTCCCGCGCTTCCTTGCGCTCGAGATGCCTCAATATCGCGTCCACCACCTCGTGCTCGGTGATGAAGGCGATCATCTTCATCTCCGAGCCGCACGAGGGGCACACCAGCGGGTCGACCTCGTAAGCGGAGCCAGGCTGAAGCCTGAGAATCCTCTAGAAGGCTCCCCCTTCGATGAGCGGTTACGCTCGTTGA
>CAZXMW010000106.1:0-7215 GCA_964641415.1 uncultured Thermoanaerobaculia bacterium
GGTAATCGCCCACGGACAGCCGCCTGATTGAGACCGACACCTCACGTCGCGAGCGCAGGTGCCCGACCACGGCCGAAGCCCGCTCCCGATCATCGACGACGACCCGAGTTGGGGTGGGTTTCGCGTCCGGTCCTGGGCAGGACGAGACCATGCAGCGATCTCCTTCCTGCGTGGACGGGCACCCAGAGATGACCTCTCCCGTTCGTCCATAGCAATTCGCAGCAGCGAATTGCTGTCCATCACCTGGCGCCTGCACACCCCCATGCCGGCCGAGCTGTTCGAGGAGATGAAGGTGGCGGCGGGGTAGGGCATCTGCCGACTCGGCGCCGAGAGATTGGTGTCGCCAGAGGCCGGTGACAGCACACCCATATAGTTGGCCACATCTTCGGCGGGTTCCGCGCGGCGTGTCCTCGGACAACAGGCACCGCCTCGCCCCACAGCCACCATGCTGTAATCTGGCGTTGTCAGGAGGCAGCCGAATGAGCCGAAGCGAAGCCCGCCGAGTAGCCCCGGCGCGCATCGAGTACCTCAAGGTCCAGAACTTCAGGGCGCTCCGGGACGTCGAGCTCAAGGACATGAAGCCGATCACCGTCCTTCTCGGCCCGAACGGCAGTGGCAAGTCGACCGTGTTCGACGTCTTCGCGTTCCTCGCCGAGTGCTTCGAGCTCGGCCTGCGGCGTGCGTGGGACAAACGCGGTCGCGCCAAGGAGCTGAGGAGCCGGGGCTGCGACGGCCCGATCACGATCCAGATCAAGTACCGAGAGCCCGACTACCCCTTGATCACGTATCACCTCGCCGTTGACGAGCGGCCCGGCGGACCAGTGGTTGCCGAGGAGTGGCTGCGTTGGAAGCGTGGCAGCCACGGCGCACCCTTCCGCTTCCTGGAGTACCACGAAGGCCAGGGCAGGGCGGTCAGCGGCGAGCTTCCCGACGAGCAGGACAGGCGCGTGGAGATCCCTCTCAAGTCACCGGACCTGCTCGCGGTCAACGCGCTCGGACAGTTCGCCGAGCATCCCCGCGTGGCGGCGTTGCGCGACTTCATCACCGGCTGGCACGTCTCCTACCTGTCGGCGGACCAGGCTCGCGGGCAGCCCGAGGCGGGGCCTCAGGAGCGCCTCACGAAAACGGGGGACAACCTCGCCAACGTGATCCAGTACCTCGCCGAGCAGCACCCTCGCCGGCTGGAGAAGATCTTCGAGGTGCTGCGCGAGCGCGTGCCGCGCGTGGAGAAGGTCCTGGCCGACACCATGCCCGACGGGCGGCTGCTGCTCCAGGTCAAGGACGCGCCCTTCAGCCATCCGGTGCTGGCCCGATTCGCCTCCGACGGCACGCTGAAGATGCTGGCGTACCTCATCCTCCTCTACGACCCGTTGCCGCCGTCGTTCATCGGCATCGAGGAGCCCGAGAACTTCCTGCATCCTCGGCTCCTGCCGGAGCTGGCCGAAGAGTGTCGCGCAGCCACCGAGCGGACACAGCTCCTCGTCACGACCCACTCACCCTTCTTCGTGAACGGACTGCGGCCCGACCAGATCCGTGTGCTCTGGCGCGACGAGGACGGGTACACCCGCGTCACGCGCGTGGTGGACGTCCCGGGTGTCCCTGAGTTCGTCGACCAGGGCGCCCTCCTCGGGCAGCTGTGGATGGAGGGCCACCTCAGCGTCGGAGACCCGCTCGTGAATCAGGGTGGGCCGACCCGCGCCGTCCACGGTACCGCCTGATGCGTGCCGTTCACCTCGAGATCCTCGTTGAGGATCGCTCGATGGAGGCTTTCCTGCGGGCTCTGCTGTCCCGGTCGGCGCCAGGCGGCGCCTCCTTCGACGTGCATCCGTTCCAGGGCAAGGACGATCTCCTGAAGAACCTCTCGGCGCGGCTGCGTGCGTACGCGAGATGGCTGCCGGACGAATGGCGACTGGTCGTCGTCGTCGACCGCGATGCGGACGACTGCCTGCGTCTCAAGACGGATCTCGAGGGCATAGCCCGCAGCGCGGGCCTCGCTTCACTCTCGCGGCCGGGTCGGCGACGGTGCCAGATCGTGAACCGGCTGGCCATCGAGGAGCTGGAGGCCTGGTACTTCGGCGACTGGGCGGCCGTCCGCCGTGCCTACCCCAGAGTGCCGGCGACGCTGCCGAAGAGGGCGCCATACCGAGACCCGGACGCCATCGCCGGCGGCACCTGGGAGGCGTTCGAGCGCGTCCTCCAGGCGCACGGCTACTTCCGGACTGGTCTCCTCAAGATCGAGGCGGCGCGAACGATCGGTGCCGAGCTCGACCCGTCCCGTAGCACCTCCCGGAGCTTCACGGTGTTTCACGACGCCCTGATCGAGGCGACCACCTGAAACGATCCTGGAGACCCTCACCTGGAGTTGCAACGGGACGCGTGCCGCGGTCCAGTGAGCGCCGTGATCGACCGCATGAGTGGCAGAGTCCCCAGACGGTTTCTCAACTCGGACCGGCGGCGCGCACCGCTGCGAGGGCTTTGTCGAGCTCCTCGTAGTCGTTGGCGAATGACGAATCGCTCCCCCGCAGCTCCGCGCCGTGGCGCACCCAGCGGCTGACGGCGTCCCCGCGACGGCCGAGCAGCTCGCCGAGGCGCTTCGACTGCTGCCCCCAGCGCTCGACGCCGAGCGCCGCGACGAGATACCGCTGCCGGCTCAGCTCCCGGCCCTTGCCGTCACCGGCCAGGGCCGCGGGCTCGGCGCCGAGCAGGGCGCACGCCGCGGCGAGGAAGCCCTCCGCCGTCATCGGCGGTCGCTTGAGGCCGCTGCTCCGCCCCAGCTCGTCGACCCACGCCTGCGGCGGCTCGGGCTCGACTGCCGAGTCCCGCTCGTGCCGCCACCAGGGCAGTCGCCCGGGCACCTCGCCCTTCAACGTCGACTCGATGACGCCGCGGAGCGTCCGCACGTATGCCGCCCGAGCGGTGCGCACTGTGTCCCCGAACATCGCCAGCACCTGCTCGACGTCGATCAGCGGCGCCTTCCTCCTCCCGATCACATCCCGATGCCCGGAGAAGCGGTGCTCTGCGGGGTCTTGCACCACCCGCGCCGTCACCGGGTTCAGGTGGATGTACGCGATCAGCTGCTGGAGGTACCTCTCGTCCTCCACGAGCCGCGCCTTGTACCGGCTCTGCCACAACGGCCCGGTCGACCTCCACCGCCGGTTGTAGCCCTGCCCGAAGCGCGCCTGCACGTAGCCCATGGTCCGGGCGAGCGGCACCGGCCCGGTCCGCACGGCTACGTGGTAGTGGTTCGACATCAGGCAGAAGGCGAACACCGTCAGGCCGTCCCTCCGCTTCACCGCCCGAATCAGCTCGAGGAACCGATCCGCCTCGTCCCCGTCCCGGAACACCTCCGCCCCGCGCGCGAACCGGTTGTACACGTGGTAGATCCCGCCCTCGACAAAGACCCGCGGTCGCCTCGGCACCTACACCCCCTGCTCAGAATCCTGCCCTCACCGTACCGCAAGATCGTCAAAAACGTCGGCCCTGGCATCCCATATCCTTCCCCGCCGGGGTGCGGCTGAAGTTAAAGCGCGAGATCGAGGCTGCGGACCTTTGCTGAATGACGCAGTCACGCACCGCAGCGCCCGCCACGGCACACCCGGCGGCTGACTGACGGCGGCGCTGCGACGACCGAGCAGCTCTCCCTGTCGCTTCAACTGCTGGCCCCATCGTTCCACGCCGACAGCGCGGCTCACGGACCTCACCGTCGGATATACTCGGACCATGGAAGGCGCGGTAGCCGCTGAGCGCATCCCTTTGATGACGGACGCCGACGGGGTGATCAGAGTCGGTGGGTCCCGCGTCACGCTCGAGACGCTGATCGACGTCTTCAACACCGGGGCGACCCCGGAAGAGATCGCGCAGGATTTCTCCGCACTGCGCCTGGATGACGTGTACGCGGTGATCACCTACTACCTCAGACACAGGTCTGACGTCGACGAGTACGTCCGGCGGCGCCACGCCGAGGCCGACGAAGTGCGCCGCCAAGTCGAGCAGGAGTATCCCCAAGCCGGTCTCCGGGAGCGACTCCTTGCCCGCCTGGACCGCTAGGGATGTGGCGCCTGCTCGCGGATGAGAACTTCAATGGGAAGATCCTGCGGGCACTGCTTCGACGCATGCCGGATCTCGATGTAGTCCGAGCCCAGGACACTCAGCTCTATGGGCAGGACGACCCGGATGTCCCCCGTTGGGCCGCAGAGAGCCAACGCGTCGTCCTGACCCATGATGCGGCGACGATGATCGGCTACGCGAAGAAGCGCATGATCTCTGGAGAGCCGATGCCCGGACTGATCGCGGCCAGAACCAACCGCCCAATCGGTCGGGTGATCGAGGACCTCGAGATCCTCCTCCGAGCCGGCAACCCGGCGGAGATGGAGCGTCGAATCCTCTTCATCCCGTTCTAACGAGGCGCTGTGCATGAGAGCCGTCTCTCGCACTTTGACAGCCATCCCCCGCCGAGACGGGGACCTCCTGGTCGCCCTTTGTCCGAAGCTCGATACCGCACATCAGGGCACGTCCGTGGAGGAGGCGCGGGCCAACCTCCGGGAGGCCATCGAGCTGTTCGTCGAGAGCGCCGATCCATCGGAGGTCTCCGCGCGCCTCCGCTCGTCGTGACCCAGGCGTTCACCGAACCGGCATTGGTCGACTGCCCGCTGCTGCACTTCGAGACTCGAGGACTCCTGCAAGCCTCCGCAAGCCCGATTGGCAGAATGCAGGGAGAGGGAGCCGGTATGGACACGGACCTCCAGCCTGCACCGGTGCTTGAACATCCGCCCGCATCCTCCGACACGTGGGAGCGGGAGCGGGCCGCGTTCTTCCGGCTGCTTCCTTCGTTGCTTCGCAGCCACGCGGGCGAGTACGTGGCGGTGCACGATGGCCGCGTCGTCGGGAGCGGACCTGACCAGGTGGAGGTGGCCCTGCGCGCGTACGAAGCGCACGGCTACGTGCCCATCTTCGTCGGCCTCGTGACCGATCAGCCGCCTCGAGCCGTGCGAGTCCCGTCTCCACGGATCATCCACCGACCCGGCGACTGATGCGCTACCGGTACAACCAACAGGTCGAGCCGCCCGCACCCTTCGTCCACGTGAGCCTGCGACGCCCTAGGGGTGCGGTCGTTCTCGATCACGTTCCTGCCCAGATCGATACTGCGGCCGATGTGACAGTCCTTCCCCAGGACCTGGTCGACCAGCTCGGTCTCGTCGTTCGACCACCAGCCCATCGTCGACGACGTAGTCGCCAATGGCCAGTCGCCTGATCGAGATCAGCAGGTCGCCCCGCGAGCGCAAGCACGAGACCACGGGCGAACATCGCTCGCGATCATCGACGACGACTCGAACTGGAGTGGGTTCTACGTCCGTTGCTGGGCAGGACGAGACCATGCAGCGATCTCCTTCCTGCGTGGACGGGCACCCCCAGACTACATCTCCCCTGTCGTCCATAGCAATTCGCCGCAGCGAATTGCTACCATCGACTGGGAGCGCGACCATGACACTGCCGGAACGAATCAGCGTAGACCCTGAGGTCCTCGCCGGAAAGCCCGTCGTCCGCGGCACCCGGATCGCCGTGGATCTCGTCATCGACCTCCTCGCCCAGGGTTGGACGGAGGCTGATGTCCTCGAGGGCTACCCGGGGCTGACTCGCGAGGACATTCACGCATGCCTCGCCTACGCCAGTGCAGTTCTCAAGGCGGAGCGCGTGTACCCACTGACCACCGCCACCTCCTGAAACATGCGCATTCTCGCGGACGAGAACATCCCGGGTGCCGCGGTGAATCAGCTTCGCTCGAGGGGGTTCGATGTTCTGTGGGTTCGCACCGACATGCCGGGAAGTGACGACCGGACCGTTCTGGCCCGCGCCCAGCGCGAGGGCCGGCTGCTGATCACGTTCGACAAGGACTTCGGTGAGCTCGCCTACCGGGCCGGTCTTCCGGCGTCGAGTGGTGTGGTGCTGTTCCGGGTCGCGATGCCTTCAGCCCGAGCCGTGGCCCAGCTGTTAGCGGACACCCTCGAAGCTCGCGAGGACTGGGAGGGCAGATTCTCGGTCATCGACGACGAGAAGATCCGCATCCGACCTCTTCCGGGCTTGGACGAGACGACGCTGTAGAATCTCAAGCCATGCCTTCCATAGCAATTCGCAGCAGCGAATTGCTCTACACCTTCCTCAGCCCCGCCACCTACGTCACCCACCGCCCTTTTCGGGAGTCCTGAAACGGATTACCAACGCGACCAGTGTGAACCTCCCACCCTGCTTGATGCCTCCCGCCCGAAGCACGCTAAGATCAGGCCCGGACGAGCAGAGCACCGCACCTGATCAGAGAAGTTCGCATGGACCACCACCCCCCAGGCCTCTACGAGTCCCTCCTAACCCGCCGCCTCGAGGCGGCGCTCGAGGAGATCCGCGCCCGCGGCTGGCGGGACGCCATCGAGGGCCTCGACGCCGCCGAGGCGCCGGCCGCCCTGGCTCGTTTCATCCACGACCTGCTGCAGCCGCTGCTGGGGAGCTTCGGGGGCGAGAGGGCGGAGCGGCTGGCGCAGCAGCTCGAGCTCACCAACGCGGTCGTCGACCTCCTGCGCAGCCACCTCCCCGACTCGCCGGTGCTCGCGGATGACGCCCTCGCGCCGCCGGCGCGGCAGCTGCTGGCGCTGGTCGACCCGGGGCGGCACGGGGTGGGGGAGGCCTCGGCCCCGGAGCGGCCGTCCATCCCGCTGGCGGCCAGCGCGCTGCTGGTCAACGGGCGCAATTCGCTGAGGCGAATTGCGTTGGTCGATGCTGCCGAAGCCTTCTAACTGCGGTAGCGCCCCACCCTGACCTTTCGTCAATAGCGATTCGCGCAGCGAATCGCTTCGCGATGCAGAACCGCGTACAGCCTCTCCGCAGTCCGCGGTCCGATTCCGGCCACCTCTGCAAGATCCTCGACCGACGCGCCCGCGAGCCCGGCCGGCGTTCCGAAGCGCTCAAGGAGAGCCGTCGACTTTACCGGGCCGATCTCCGGCACACCCTGGAGCATCAGCTGCTGAAGGCGGCGCACGTCGCTGACAACGGGACGGTGACGGCGAAGCATCGAGCTCTTCCGCCGACGAAGCTGCTCCGCAGCGATCAGAATGATGCGAGCCGTCTCAGCGTCGGACAGTGACCTGAGGACCGGGACGTCGAACGACAGCGTGAGCGTGAGCAAGGCGCCCTGCAACGCTGCGCGCGACAGGCCGACCCATCGGAGAT
>CAZXMW010000107.1:0-7101 GCA_964641415.1 uncultured Thermoanaerobaculia bacterium
AACTCAAGTCGCTACGCGCAAATAACTTCGTTCGGGCATGTCAGGAGGTCTGGACTCGGCACCGGTGGCGGATTCGGAGTTCACGAGCCGTGATCGTCCCCGACATCAACCTCTTGGTCCACGCCTACAACAACGACGCGCCGTTCCACGACGCGTCCAGGGTGTGGTGGGAGGATTCGTTGTCGGGTCGGATGACGGTCGGCCTGGCGTGGGTGGTCATGCTCGGGTTCGTCCGCATCATGTCGAGCCACGTCGTGTTGACGGCGCCGATGGAGGCTCGTGACGCGGTCGAGCATGTTCAGTCCTGGCTGGCACGGCCGCAGACGCAGATTCTCGTTCCGGGACCCCGGCACCTCGAGATCATCGGCGGCCTCATGAGTTCGGCGAATGCGTCGGGCAGGCTGACGACCGACGCCCACCTCGCCGCGCTCGCCATCGAGACACAGTGCGAGCCTCACTCGAACGACGTCGACTTCGCCAGATTTCCCGGGCTGCGGTGGGTCAACCCCCTGGAATCGTGAGACCGTCCAGCGGGATGGCCGCTGGATGTCCTCGCACGCCTTTTCAAGGTTCTCTGTTGCCGGGTCGGGATCAGGATCCACCTTCCCCCGCTACTCGAGCGGCAGCATCTGATAGAGCACGACGAGGTGTCCATCGAAGTCGACGAAGGCGCGTTCTTTGAACTTGAACTCGCCTGGGCGCTCGGCGATGGTGCCGGGCACGGTCTCGAGCCCGAGTGCCTCGAGCTGAGCGAAGACGCCGTCGAGGTCATCGACCCGAATCACCGTGGCGGTCATGAACGGCACGCCGGGCTTCGGCAGGTCGATGCCGGTGATCTCGGTGAGCGCCATGGTCCGCACCTGCTCGGGTCCCCCGCTCAGGGTGGCGAAGCGAAGCTTGGACTCGGGATCAATCCTGAAGACCGGATAGGAGTAGGACTCGGCGGAGGACTCCGAGATGCCGTCGAGGGTGAATCCGAGGATGTCGCGGTAGACCTGCAGTGACCGGTCCAAATCGGCGACGACGAAGGTGACACGCTTGAATTGGGCGCCGTCGTAGATTGAGTCTTCGGCTCCTGCGAGACCGGTTACGAGAAAGACAAGGGTCAGAGTGAGGATGAGGGCGCGATGGTTCATGGGCTCCTCCAGAATTGGTGAGATACGTCGAAAATCGACAAAACGAACGTGGACGAATCGGTATTATTGTACTATATTTAAGACAAATATCGAGAGCTGTGGAGGTGGGATCGTGAGCGACCTCATGTATGACCGGGTGATCAAGAATCTTCGACTGGTGCGCCCCAATCGGACCGGGAGCCAAGCGACTGATGTGGCGTTCAAGGACGGCAAGTTTGCCCGCGTGGCGCCCGAGATCGATCCAGCCGATGCCGCTGATGTGGTGGACGGCAAGGGACTCATCGCGTTGCCGGGTGTGGTCGACGCCCACATGCACATCGGCATCTACCGCCACCTCTCCGAGGATGCGCCAACCGAGTCCAAGTGCGCGGCCATGGGCGGGGTCACCACGTCGCTGACCTACTTCCGCACCGGCCAGTACTACCTTAACAAGGGTGGCCCCTACCTCGAGTTCTTCAAGGATGTGCTCGCCAACGCCGCCGGTCGGTACCACGTGGACTACGGCTTCCACCTCATGCCGGCGGGCGGGGAGCACATCGAGGAGATGCCCGACATCTATTCGAAGCTCGGGGTGCCGACCTTCAAGATCTTCATGTTCTACGGCGGCTACGGCCTCCACGGTCGATCCGACAACCAACACGAGTTCCTCATGGTCAAGCCGCAAGAGCACTACGGCCTCTCCCACTTCGAGTTCGTGCTGCGCGGTGCGGCAAAGGTGGTCGAGATGTATCCGGAGGCGCGCGATCTCGTCAGCGTCAGCTTCCACTGCGAGAACCCGGAACTCATGACCGCCTGGACCAAGATCATTCAGGAAGACCGCGGCCTCAACGACATGAATGCCTACCACATGGCGCGGCCGCCGCACTCGGAAGGCCTGTCAGTCGTCATCGCGTCGTACCTCGCTCATGCGGCGGGCTGCCCGAACATCAATATCCTCCACCTGACCTCGCGCGAGGCGGTGGAAACGGCGCTCAAGATGCAGGAGGTCTTCCCCGACGTCAACATCGGCCGCGAGGCCACCGTCGGCCACCTGCTTTTGGATCTGGCCAACGCGGACACCCGCGCCAAGGTCAACCCGCCGATCCGTACCCCGGAGGACCGCGAGTTCCTCTGGCACGCGTTGATGTCGGGCAAGATCGACTGGGTGGTCACCGACCACGCCTGCTGCCCGACCGAACTCAAGTTCGACCCCGAGAACAGGGACAACGTCTGGGGCGGCAAGTCGGGCTTCGGCGGCACCGAGTACCTGCTCGCGGGGCTCTGCAGCGAGGGCCGCAAGCACGGGCTGAGCCTGAACCGCATCGCCGAGCTCATCTCCTACAACCCCGCGCAGCGTTTCGGGCTGTGGTCCAAGGGCGACGTCGCCCCGGGCCTCGACGCCGACCTGGTGCTCTTCGATCCCGACGCGAGCTGGACGATCCGCGGCGAGGACTCGCCGTCGGCCCAGGGCTACACCCCCTTCGAGGGCATGGAGGTCACCGGCAAGGTCCGCACGACCTTCCTGCGCGGCGAGGCCGTCTACGACAACGGCGCCTTCCCCGGCGCCCCGCGCGGGCAGTACATCCCACGTAAGGTGCGGAAGTAAGCCCCCGAGCGGTCGGTCTCGGGCTCGAAGACAGGAGCCTTCAGCTGTTAGCTATTAGCTCCATCGCAGGGGTTGATCCAGGTCTCGACGGGACCGATCATTTGGTCCCCTCCTGGAACATGGCGAGGGCCCAGGGGTCGCCGGCGTTGTGGATCAGGGCGCGCTTGCGCAGGAAGCGCAGCAACCCGCTGGCGCCCATCCGCGACCGGCCGACCCCTGACTCCTTGACCGAGTCCTTCTCGGCGTCGTGCACGAATGAGGTCAGCCCGGCGTCCTGGATGCTGACGGCCCCGGCCTCGACGAGGCGGCCGATGGCCTCGGCCTCGCCCCGTGAGCCGGCGATGACCGCGCCGGAGAGGCCGCAGTTGGAGTCGTTGGCGAGAGCGACCGCCTCGTCGACCGTGTCGAAGGGCATCACCGGCATGAGGGGCCCGAAGGTCTCCTCGCGCATGCAGAGCATGTCGTGGCTCACCTTCGTGAGAACGGTCGGCCGGCAGTACAGGCCGCCGCCGAGGCTCTCGACCTCGCCGCCGCAGTGGACGACCGCGCCCCTGGCTACGGCGTCGGCCAGGTGCTCGCGAATGGCGTCGCCCTGCTCCTCGGCGATCAGCGGACCGACCTGGCCGCGGTCGATGTCCGGGTAGTTGAGCTCCACCGCCTCCGCCTTGGCGACCAGGCGCGCCACGAAGTCGTCGAAGACCGGCCGTGCCACGTAAATGCGCTCGATGGACTGGCAGGCCTGCCCGGTGTTCGCCACTGAGGCCCGAAGCAGGGCGGTGGTGGCACGGTCGAGGTCAGCGGACTCGGTGACGATGGCGGGGTCCTTGCCGCCGAGTTCGAGGAAGGCCGGGACCAGCCGTTCGGCGGCGGCGTGGGCGACGATCCGGCCGACCGGGATGCTGCCGGTGAAGCAGACCGCGTCGGCAAACTCGATCATCACCGAGCCGATGCTGCCGGCGCCGCGGATCATCCGGAAGACGCCGTCCAGGGTCGGCACCCGGGCGATGGTCTCGGCCAAAGGCTCGACGAAGCGGGGCGTCACCTTGCTCGCCTTGGCGAGCACCGCGCAGCCCGCGGTGAGAGCCGGAACGGCATCGATGAGGGTCAGGATCAGAGGAAAGTTCCAGGGCGAGATCACGGCGACGACCGGGTAGGGGGAGGTGGCCCAGGAGATTTCGACGTCGGGGATCTCTGAACGACAGTCCGGCGGCGACTGCAAGAGCTCCGGCGCCTGCCGGCACCACCGGTCGACGGCGGCCAGGATGACGTCGACCTCGGCGTAGGAGAGGGCGCGGCGCCCGGTGTCGATGGTGAGGGCCTCGGCGATGTCGCTGCGCGAACGCGCGAGCTCCCCGCGCCAAGCGCGCAGGGTCTCGATTCGAAGTCCGAGGTCGGCCGCCCAGGCGGGCTGATTGGCGGCTACTTCGGCGTGCTCGGCGGCAACGCCGTCGCGGTTCAGAGGCTTGATGAAGAAGTCGTTGTCCCCGGTGCGGGGGTTGCGCACGGCGATGGGTGAACTCATCGTCTTTTCCTCCTCGCCGGTCCGAACCGGCTTGACACCCAATTTTTCTGATGTTAGCATATTGTCCGTACAATCTAACGTCTTGGATCAGAAGGCAGGATCCGTGGAGTTCCAGGCCGACATCGACGAGCGTTCCCGACATCCGATGGCCGCGGCGTGTCCGCTGGGGCCCGGCGTCTTTTTTGTGTCTCAACTTCGGGGAATCGGAAGAGAGGAGAGTGGAAGATGAAAGCCTTGGGCTGGAAAACCGTTCTTTGTCTGTTCGCGGTCGTGCTGGTCGGGGGTCTGGCCTGGGCCCAGGAGGGAACGCCCGCCCAAGAGCAGGCGGAGCCCGCCGCCCAGCGGGCGGCCACCGACCAGACCATCGAGGAGGTCGTGGTCACGGCACGCAAGACCGAGGAGACCCTTGACACGATCCCGCTGACCATCCGCGCGTTCACCGCTGCGGACATCGAGGAGCAGGGGGTGAAGTCGGTGACGGACATCGCCGAGCTGACCCCCGGCCTGGTGATCGCGAACTACATCGGCTACCGCGACGAGCCTGGTCTCAAGTTCCGGGGCATGGATGTCGGCACCCAGGACCGGACGGCCCAGGGCTCGTCGGCGTACATCGACGGCATCTACTTGCCCGGAAGCAGCCTCTTCCTGTCCATGGAGGATCTGGAACGGACCGAGGTCGTGAAGGGCCCGCAGAGCGCGTTCTACGGGCGGTCGTCGTTCGGCGGCGCCATCAACCTCATCACCAAGAGCCCGACCTTCGACTGGAAGGGCGCCGCCTCGCTGATCGTCGGCAGCAACGACCGCGTCGACGGCAATGTCGGCGTCGGCGGGCCGATCACGGACACCCTGGCGTTTCGGGCCTTCGGCCGGTACTACGACTACGGCGGTGGCTGGGACAACCCGGTGGAGGGCTCCGAGACGCTTGGCGCCCAGAACACGATTGCCGGGTCCGGCTCGCTGAGCTGGCAGCCCAACGACCGCGCCAGCTTCCGGCTTCGCGCGCTGTACTCCCAGGATGACGACGGACCCGGCGCGACGATCTTCTGGCCTTCGTCGATCCTGAACTGCGGGCCTTTCTCGCAGGACGGACAGACCGGAAGGTCGCAGTATTACTGCGGCGAGCTCGATCCGAGCCTGGCGAACCCGGTCGGCTTCGACACAACCGTGGTGGCCGCTCCGGAGGCGAACTGGCCCAAGAACGACTTCGGTCTCGAGCGCGACTTCTTCCTCGCCTCCCTGGCCTTCGAAGTCAGTCTCGGCGACGGCGACATCGTGCTCGACTCCAACACCGGCTACCTCCAGGACGACGTGATCAACGTCGATGATTTCACCGGGGCGGGACGGTTGCTGTGGTGGTACCACACCAAGGACACCCTGTTCTCCCAGGAGCTCCGGCTGAGCGGCACGAGTTCGAAGTTCGACTGGCTGGTCGGCGGCTACTACCTGGACGCCGAGTACGAGAGCATGGGCGACGGCTTCGGCTGCGGCGATCCCAATGCGCGCATCTTCGGCTTCATGCCGTTCTGCTCGTTCTTTGGCTGGCCCAACGTGCGCGGGCACTTCGACTACAATCAGAGCCCGCCCAAGACCATCGAGAACAGCGCGCTGTTCGGCTCGATAACCTGGCACGTGTCGGACACGGTGTCGCTGTCCGCCGAGGGCCGGTTCGCCAGGGAGACGATCGACGAGGGTGACATCGTCAACCTCGTGGACGGCAACGTCGTCCGGCTCGAGGACGACTTCAACAGCTTCTCGCCGCGCGTCATCCTCGATTGGGCGGTCAACGACGACGCCGTCTTCTACGCCAGCATCGCCCAGGGCAACAAGTCGGGCAACTTCAACGCCGACTTCGCGCGTGACGTCGGTACCGGGTGCCAGGGCGCTTTCACCTCGATGTACGGCATCGGCCTGTCGGTGCCAGAAGAGGAGCTCGTCAACTACGAGGCCGGCTGGAAGCAGAACTTCAACCGCGGCCGGCACCGCCTCAATGCGGCCGCCTACTACATGGACTGGACCAACCAGCAGTTCCGGGCCTTCGTCAACCTCGTCGACACCAACTGCGACGGCATCGTCGACGATCAGGACGAGTTCCAGATCGACGGCCTGGTCAGCGCCGGCAAGAGCGCGATCTACGGCGGCGAGATCTACTACAACGGCTGGCTCGGCCAGTACTTCAACCTGACCGTCAGCTACAACTACAACAAGACCGAGTACAAGGATTTCTTCGACGACAGCTACGGTGCGGTGTTCGGTAGCCGAGACGCCTCCGGCAAGGAGATGCCGCGCAGCCCGCGCCATGCGGCGGCCCTGGGGCTCGAGTTCCGGATGCCCGTTACGAGCGGCTGGGACTACTTCGCACGTGCCGACCTGTCCTACAGCGGCTCCGCGTACGCATGGGCCATGAATCTGGCCGAGACCGGCGAGGCGCTCTTCACGAATCTCCGCACCGGCGTCGAGAGCGACCGCTGGGTGTTCACCGTCTGGGCCGAGAACGTCACCGACGAGGACACCGTCCTGTCGGCCCGGCGCTTCACCGACTTCACGACCCTGCAGACGGGCTTCTGGGGCGGCCTGCCGATGCCGCGGGAGTACGGCGCGACCGTCCGCTTCCGCTTCTAGCACCGACCAGCCACGGGAGGGGGGCCATTGAGGCCCCCGCCGTTCCACCTTGCAGCCGCCACCGCATCCGGGCGGTGGCGGCTTTTTGAGTCGTCTGATCCCGGCCCTCAGCTCTTGGCCGCATTCGACTGCGATGAAATCCATAACCTGCGTCTCCGGTTGCTTAAGGTCATGGTATAATTCGGCCATAAACGGAGGTGTACCATGACGCCTGATGAACTCTGGGCCGACTTCCCGAA
>CAZXMW010000108.1:0-7089 GCA_964641415.1 uncultured Thermoanaerobaculia bacterium
GAGAAGCCCGTTGTCCTTCTCTCTGCCTCGAACTGCTTCAGATGGTGGTAGGGTTCCTTTTGAGAAGCCCGTTGTCCTTCTCTCTGCCTCGAACTGCTTCAGATGGTGGTAGGGTTGACTGGGAGGGAGAAAGGAAATCGCTATCCCTGAACCTCACCAGAGGTTCGTGGGATCGTTGGTCCGGTTGTCGATCACCGACACGTAGGCCCAGGATCGGCCCTGCACGCCGGTATCCGGATCGTCGAGGGGCATGACGGTGAGGCCATAGGCGCCCTCGGGGAGGTCGTCGAGCCCGAAGAGCCGCATCAGCTCCTGCTGCAGCGAGGCCAGGGGCTCGAGCGTGAAGGTACGTTCGGCGACCTTGTGCCCGCCCTCGGAGAAGAGGGTGACGCGGTGCTCGACGGCGTGGTCGTGGTCGCCGTTGAAGAAGCCGACGTTGATCCTGAAGCCGTCGTCGACCTGGAGCCCGGCGAAGTGCTGGACCGGCCAGCCCCACCGCGGGTACAGGGGGAGCATCCCGCCGTAGGTGCCCCCGTCGGGCCGGGTCGTGTAGGTCCGTGAGAAGCCGGAGAACCACGAGCCGGTGAGGATCTCGAGCCCGCCCTTGACGTTGCCGACGTCCGCGCACTCAGCGAAGCTGTGAACCACGTCGGGGTAGATGGTGCCGTAATAGGGGTCCATCTCCGACCACGGCGGAGGAGGCCTTCCGATCGTCTGCAGCCAGCGCAGGAGCGGCATGGCGAGGACGCCCTGGAGCCTCTCGTTGATTTCTCCGAATGCCGGGTCGGCGCAGCGTCCCGGCTCGCTCGGGTGAAAGGCGGCCACGACGAGTGGTGTTGCAACCCAACCCCCTTGAACGAAACCGAAAAGATCGGTGGACCATCGAGAGTCGGCGAGCCCCTGTGTCGACGCCACCACAGGGACGGCGAAGCGGTACTCTTCGAGAGCGTGGAGGTTATTCGGGCTGTTCTGCGCGGCGCTGTCGGCGGTGTAGCTGGTGAAGGGGACGAAGGTCGCGTCGCCGGTGAGGTCGTCGACCATGGTGGTCCAGATGATGGCGGGCTTGACCCCGAACACCGCGATCCGCGGCACCCAGCCCTCGACCACCTCGGCGGGGAACAGGGCCTCGATGTTGGTCACCACCAGCTCATGCGGTGGGACGACGATGGTCGTGCGGCGAAATCCCTCGACGTCGGGGCCGTACTCCTCCCACGATTGGTAGCCATCGTGAAACGTCCACGCAAGCTGGATCGAGATCTCCTCGTCGCTCGGGTTGACGATGCCGAGGTTGTGCCGGAACCGGCCGGGCTCGCGCAGGTCGAGGTCGATGTGGGCCGCCAGCGCGTTCGCCCCGACGTTGAACCTGGGCACGTCGGGGTCGTTCCCTCGCGGTTGGTTCACGCTGTGGTTCGAGTAGCCGAAGGGCGCCGGCACCGATGGCACCGAGTGGCCGAAGGTGCCGCCGGTGCCCGGGTCCCGTAGCCAGACCCTGGCCACCGCAACCACCTGCTCGGCCCACCGGTACTGCGACGACAGGAAGAGCGCGTCGTGCTTCGTGCCGTCGCCGCCGGCGCCGCCTCCCAGGGCTCGCAGCACGTCCTCGACGCGAAGGGACCCGTTCCCGGCCAGGTCGAGCTCGATCGGCTCGTCGGGCGCCCGCAACCGGGCCGCCGTCACCGTCGTCGGCTCGCTCGAGGGGTTGAAGAGCCAGAGGTCGGTGCGCCACCGGCCACCGTGCGCCCCCCGGGTGTCGGCCACGATCGGGATGATCTGCTCGAAGGTCGTCGGAGGCGCCCCGAACGAGGCGAAGGTGAACGGCGGGAAGTCCTCGTCATAGATGCCCGTGATCTCGTCGGCCTCGCCCGTCGACGGATCGAGGCTGAAGAGGAGACTCGACCGATCAGTTGGACTGCCGGGACGCCGGTGCAGCACCCCGAACAGGCGCCCGGATGGCGGGTGGTAGTGGAGGGCCGAAAGGAAGCCGTTCTCGGGCTCGAGGCGGAAGGGCAGGTCGTCGAGGTCGAGGTCGAGCTGCGGGGTGGTGAGCTGCCCGTCCACCACCGCGTAGAGCTGGGCATGCAGCTCGGTGCCGCGCCAGAAGCCCTGCCGCTGCGGGTCGAAGCTCAGGAGAACGCGGTCGCCGTCCCACGAGGTGTCGGGGAAGCTGAACACGGGGACCGCCCGGTCGATGAGCCCCGGCGAGCCGGCATCGTGGAGGAGCACCCGCTCCTCGGTGGCGACCGTCGGCAAGGTCGTCCCCGGCACCGTGATCTCCGAGCACACCACTGGGCTGCCCCATTCGCGAAAGAACACCAGATGGTAGATGCAGCGCGCGATGCCGTACACGCCCGGCTCGAGACCGGTGCCGGCGACCGCGGCCTCGTCCAGGTACGGGCCCTGGAGGGCCCAGCCCGTCGGCTCGCCGTCCGCCACCGGGATCCGGTTGACCATCTTCCAGCCCGCGGGGTCGAAGTGGAAGTCGTACGGATGGGCCTGGAATATGACCCGGTCCCCCTTGATGGTCAGGAAACCCTGATTCCCTTCGAAGTAACTGTACGACGTTCCCCATGGCGTCAGGTTTGCGGTAAAGGCTCGAAGCAACGAGAGTTGCTCTCGGTCGGGTCCGAGCTGCCAAATGCCGTCGGTTGAGCGGTAGCCGGAAGACGAAGAGCCATAATCTGCGATCTGAAGAAAATGCTCACGCATCAGAATGGGGCCGCTCTGAAGGTCTTCCCATGTCGGAGGTTCGGCTCTACACCATCCCGGGGAAAACAGCCCCAAGGCGACCAACGCAAACCCAGTCAACGACCTCCGTGCGTTCATCGGCTCGCCTCCAATTCAGTCTGGGTACGAGGTGCAGAACGTGATGTTCCCCGGTAGCTCCACTGCCGCCATCGACTGCCACGCCTTGTACCGGTACTCCGAGTACTTGAGGCACCAGGGTTGGAGAGTGCCGCGGCCGATCGTCGGAGGGGGGTTGACGTACCCTTCGATTTGCCCGGCGGCCGCGATGGCGTACCCCGTCATGTGGAGCCAGGTTGTGGAGGGAAACACGTACTCATCCAACATCCGGTAGTAGACCTTGAAGGCTGTTTCGACATCGAGAGACCCCACCGACACGAAGCAGCAGTCGTTCGGGCTGGGTTGATTGTGTGACGACCCAGTTGGACACTCTGGGCTTTGGGCTGGTTCGCACGAAGGATTCGTTCCCCCCACGGCAAGGAGCCTCATGCCAACCGGGAGCAACGAGCCCTTTGCGTGAGGGGATCCGTCATGCTGAACGTCTGAATAGAAGAACCGCAAGGTCCCACAGTCCGCATCCGAACGCCGGGTCGGAGGGTCTTCGAAGTCCTCCCCCAACGTCCAGTCCGGTTCCTCGCCAGGGCGATAGGAAGTCTGCATCCACTCCACCCCGTGACCGAAGATATCGGCGAAACCCTCGTGAAGGGCCCCCTCTATCCCGTTGTACACGTAATTCAACCCCGTCGTGTTGAACACGACGCCATGACCTATTTCGTGGGCCATGATATCGAGCGCAGCTGCTGGCCGTATCACGTTGTCGTAATCGCTGCAGCCCAAGGGTGTCGGGCTCACCGGGGGGTCAGCATTGAGACCACAGATCCGGACGCTATTTTCCGGCGCATCATTCCTTCCATACCGCTCAAAACTGCTGACCGGGTCGCCTGGGGGGCAGCGGGCATCGACGACCATGCGGAACTCTTCTCCAGACCCACCGATCCCCTGACGTCCGAGAACGCTCCAGAACACATCGAAGGTGGTGAGTGCGTGCCGCATCGCGTCGGTGACCTGGCGTCCGGGAGTGCACTGGTGCTGCCCGCCCCAGAGCGGATTGTAGATCTCGACGTTGTTGTACACGGTGCTCCCGGTTCCGCCGGAACAAATCGCGTACACCTGAGTGTAATTGAGCCCTGTTGCACACGGCGCCGGATCGTCAAGGGCCCCCCGCAGGATCTGGATGCTGGGTGTCACCGCAGTTTGCGGCACGAATGCGTTCCCGCACCGCTCGCCCCCTGCCGAGCTGGGTGTTGCCGTGAGAAAAAATGTCCCGAGGAAGGTCCGCTGTGGGGTCCCGGTGACGTTCAACTGCCCGGAGAAGGTGTCCGGGTTGCAGGCATTGTCCCATCGCGGCGACTCCGAGACATGGAGAATCTCACCGGACTCCGCATCCAGGAACACCGGGATTGCCCCTCCGGTGTCGGTGAGCACGGGCACGTGCCACACGTACCCGAATGTTCCTCCTCCCTTGACGGGGTGTAGCCAGAGCTCGGTCCTCGACCTCAGCTCGCTGAGCTTGCCCTGCCGCCCGTAGAGCCCGTGGTCGACTCTCAGCCTGCGAGTTGCGCTCGCGCGATCGGCCGCCGCAAAGACCGCGTCTTCGGTGCTCGTGATCACCGGCTTCCGAACGCTGTCGATCTCGTCGTAGACCGTGCCGGCGACGAGGTAAACGCCGAACTCCTGGGTCGCATGGTAGGCCAGGTAGCCACCACTGATCTTGACGCCATTGGCCGGCACGCCGTCCTTGAAGGGCGTACCGGCCTTACTGGGAGCGTACCGTTGCTCGTAAAACGTGTGCGTGGTGCCCTCCGGCGAGACCTTCTCCCGATACCGGTTCCACAGGGTGGCTCCTCCCGCCCTCACGTCACCGGGCTCCGGAACGGGGTACGTCTTCATGATCTCTCCCGACAGCATATCGCCGAAACCCGCCCCGTCTTCTAGAACGACCAGCTGAAACTCGACCGCCCCGGTCGCATCCGCAGACTCGCTGACGACCAATCCCGTCGCCGACGCCGTCGCTGCCGCTGACACCATCAACAAGAACGACAACAATCCCGGTCTGCTCATCAATCTCCTCCTTCGATGATAACTCAGCTGGTTCTCCAAGAAACGGATTTGGGGTCGCAGAAGCAGCCTAGATGCCCAAGAAAATGATTGTCAAGTAAAAAAAAAAGTCATTTAAACGATAATCAATCTGATTATCGTCTCCCGACACGGCGAATGAGCTTGGAACCGGTGCCAATCAGGCTACTGGATTGGCCTCTGATGCCCGCGTTGGGGTACATCAGGGGCGGCTCGCGTGTTTTTTTCCCCGAATCGCGTTCGGGACCTCAGCGCGTTCTCGAAGCTCGACGCTGTCGTTGACTCAGCGAGCGCCGGCTGAGGCGCGGCGCCTCACCCGTCACTCGCCGAGCACGGGGAGCAGGGGCTGGTCAGGTCGTGGAAGCACTACCAGCTGGCCGAGCCCGTTGTAGACCCCGCGCCACCAGCCGTCGTCGCCGTCCGTGAGATACACCATCCGGCCCATCGAGTCGTAGCCGCGGTGCAGCTCGATCGGATCACCACCCTCGCGGACCTCTGGGAGGACGACGGTCGTGATACGGCCGGCGTCGTCCCTGACGAAGCTGGTCGTGTTGCCTTCTTCTCGGTCGATATTCGTCAGGAGCCCGCTGGCACCGTCGTACACATAGTCGATGGTCACGTTGTTATCGGCATTGACAGCGTCGCTCGGCTCCGGACCTGCGTGGCCGCTCGTGGTGACCTCGTCCACCTGGCCTCGGTCGGTGTATCGGATCGTCGACGTGATCGGACCCACGTTCAGCTGATTGCGGGTGGTGGAGGTGACCCGACCCCGGAGGTCGTGCAACGCGGTGATGGTCTGGGCGACCCCCTCGGGACCGTCCAGAGCGATGGTCACGCTGTAGGGCTGGTCCCATTCGTCGAAGAGACGTTCCGTGACGGATTTTTCACTCCCTGCGGCGCTGCGCTCGACGATGGTCGGGTTGCCGTACGTGTCGTGGCCCTTGAGACTGATCTTCGGTCCGTCGTCCCCGCGCTGGATCGTGGACAGATAGCCCTGCCCGCCGTCGGAGGTCGGACGACCGTCGAGGTAGCTGAAGCTCAAGGTCTCGAGAGGAGTTGATTTCGCAGAGGGACCGTCGACGCCGACCTCGATTGATTGAGGGAGACCTGTGGGGTGGTAGACGGTGTTGTTCAGCTGCGGTACGAGTTCAGATGCAAACCCCCGGTTGACGGTGGTTGTCGGATTGTTCGGGTCGATGGACAGCGGGTTGAGTCTCACCTGACGGGTGCGACCGTCTTCGAGGGTCGTCGGCAGGTTGTCCACACGGGGCTCGCACGGCGTTGTCGTGGTCAGTTGATCCTCGCCCCTGCTGCGCGTGACGGTCTCGATTCCGAGGGAAGCGATTCGGCTGGTGGAGCAGTACCCGTACTCGATGGAGCTGCCGTCGGGGTAGCCGATCCTCCTGATCCGGCCGTCGTCCTCGTACTCCTCGAAGAAGGTGAATCGGAGCATCGAGTTGCGGGGCGCCGGCTCGTTGGCGGAGCCCGGCATCCAAGCGTCGTCGATGGCCTCGGCGGACACACCTCTGTGCTTCGGTCTGCCGAGATGGTCCCCGTCGTCGTGGATCTCGTATGCGATGCTCCCGAGCCACGGCGTTGTGATGTGGGCTTCGTTGATTCGTTGGTTCGGATCCTGGGGCGTCCAGTCGATCATCCAGTTCGAACTCACACCCGCCGGGTCGATGGTCCAGAGCCTGCCGTTCTGGGGCCAGTACGCGAGCGTGATCCTCGGCTCGCCGGGCTCCCCCGGAAGCGTGACATCGCGAAGACGCCGACCGGCCAGCTCGCCGTGCAGGATCACGTCGCTTCCGAAGTCGGTGCCTTCGTAGCCGTAGGACGTGTGGCGCTGGCCGGAGGCTGCCGGATCCAGAGACTCGCCGGTCACCGCCGGCGGCTCGACCTCTTCAAGCAGACGACGGTCACCGTCGGCGTAGCGATACTCGATGGTCCGGCCCCCGAAGTCCTTGATCCTCTCGAGGAGACCGTAGGTGGTGCTCTCCGAGTCTTCGTCGTAGGTGAGGCGGTACTCGCGTCCGTAGTCGTCCAGCACCCTGTGAAGGCGGCTGAACCCGTCGTAGAAGAGCCGGATCCGATTGCCTCGGATGTCGTCTCCTCTCGCGGTTCCGCGCAGGCGGTCGGCAATTTCATAAAGCCGGCCCTGCTCGTCGAATCGCATGGTGTCGTTGTGCGGGCCGGCCAGCTCCCACGGGG
>CAZXMW010000109.1:0-7072 GCA_964641415.1 uncultured Thermoanaerobaculia bacterium
CGAAAGTGCCGTCCTCTACGCCGTCGCCTGATCGCAATTGGGCCAAACCCCAGGGCGGGGCATTCATGCCCCGCGACCGAAACGTCGAAGCTGCTGGTGCGCCGGCTTTCTGCGCCGGCCCCGCCTGGCGGCGGGTGCGGCCCAGCGTCGCCCGAGCAGCGCGGTCGTGCGGAGGGCGCCGGAGGGGCGCAGACCGCGCTGCCCGGGCGCCGGCGGCCGTGTCGGGGGAAGGTGTCGCGATCGAGTCTGGGGTTGCATTTAAGGAGACTGCGACCGTTGATTTGTGGCCGCGGGCGTCCTCGCCCGCCAATCAGCCTTGTGGGACGGAGACGAGCGGATCCGGGCTGCCGATCACATCGGCCTTCTGGTCCACCTCGCCTCGCGGCGAGGCGGCCCAGCGTCGCCCGAGCAGCGCGGTCGTGCGGAGGGCGCCGGAGGGGCACGGACCGCGCTGCCCGGGCGCCGGCGGCCTTCCTGCTGACCGGGGCGCGCCCCGGGTTTCGACGGCTGGGCTCGGCGAGTGCCACCTTCACACTTTTCCGAATGCGCAGAGAGGCGGGTGTGGGATGGCGAGAAAAGTGTGAAGATGGCACGTCCGCCGGGAGCGCGCCCGTCGCGATGATCGAGGCGGTATTGTCCGCTGTCGCTGTCGCTGTCGCTGTCGCTGTCGCTGTCGCTGTCGCTGTCGCTGCCGCTGCCGCTGTTGCTGCTGGCTGCCGCTGTCGCTGCTGGCTGCCGCGGGCGCCGGCGCTGCAAGGGAGAGGGTCCGAGTTTGCAGCGCGCCTCCGGCATCCGGCATCCAGCATCAAGAAAACGCCCCGCTCCGAAGAGCGGGGCGGGTTTCGTCGGTGCGATGCCGATCTAGTCGAACAGCGGGAACGTCCGCGGCATGAACGGGTCGAAGATCGGGACCATACTGAAGAAGTGGGGGTTGAAGGAGGCCTGGCCGATCTGGTTCGGCAGCACCTCTCCCGACTGGCCGAGGGGGAACATGCTCTCGATGCGGAGCGGGCCGTTCATGTCGAACTCGACGCAGTGGGCGTAGGTCGAGCGGCTCGAGAACGGGGTCCGCCAGACCTCGCCGAAGACGTCGTGCACGTAGACGATTTCACCTCTCGGTGCGCCGTAGGGACCGATGCCGATGTCGCCGAGAACGTTGTCGAGCGCGAGCACGATGAGCGCGGCGGGGTCGGTGGGCTTGCCCGAGCCGGACATGTCCATGAACCAGTCGTTGAAGGCCGGCAGCGGCGCCCCGGGGCCGTCGAGCATCCGCAGCAGGACGTTGAACAGAAGGAAGGTCGGCTGGTCGCTGTAGCTCAGGCCGGCGCCTGCGAACTCGTCCTCGAACACCAGCCGTACGACCTCTTTGATCCAGGCATCCTGCAGCACCCAGGCGTCGGCGCGGGCTGTGCCCATCCGCCACTCGCCGGGACCGCCGGCAACGAAGTGGCCGTCCCAGCCGTTGAGCATGTCCACCGCCGCCTGCCGGTCCGGCGTCGGGTCCGCCGCCACCGCCGCCGTGAAGGCATCGGCGACGAAGTGCCAGGTGTTGCCGCCGCTGCCGAAGCTGTCGGTGGTGGCGATGTTGAGCGCCAGATCGCGCACCTGCTCGTAGGTCAGGTCGTCGTTGGCCGCCAGGTACTCGTCGATGACGTGGGCGCGGTGCGCCTTGCCGAGGGTGTAGCTCAAGTTGTTGGGAGCGTTGTTGTAGTCAATCTGTGCCTTGTTGTTCCAGCCGCTGTAGTACCCCTGGGCCGTGTTCGAGTCGTGGGCCCGCGCGCGCCGCTCGCCGGTCCACTCCTGGGTGCCGTCGCCGATCGAGGGCAGTCGCGGGTCGACGTCGGCGGCCCGGATCGGGTCGAAGCCGGACATCCAGTAGGCGATGTTCCCGTCCCGGTCGGCGTAGGTGAAGTGCTGGCTGACGGCGACACCCTCGATGCCGGCGTCGAACTCGGCGATGCTCTCGGCGGTGGCGATCTGGAGGAACGCCTCGAGTGACTTGGCCTCAAGGCCCCAGTGGGCGTAGGTCCAGGCGACCATGGTAGCGGGCTCCGGGTTCGTGGTCGGGTCCCACGGCAACGGCTCGATGATCGGGCCGTGTGCGCTTCGCCACACCGGAATGGTGACATCGTCACCGCCGAAGACCTCGATGGTCTCCATCCGGTGGAGCTGGACGGTCTGGGGCGCCTCGAGGTAGTAGTCGAGAGTGTGGGCGTGGCCGACCTGCATCGACCATGCGTGGTGCGGGGTGCGGCCGATGATGATGAACGGGATGCCCGGCACGGTCATACCCGAGATCTCGAGCCCGCCGCCGCGGATCGAGCCCTCGGTGACGATCGACGGCGTCGAGAAGCCCATCTGCGGCCCAGAGTAGATGATCGGGTTGCCGGACGCGGTCTTGTCGCCCGATACCGCCCAGGCGTAGGAGCCCATCTTGACGTCGGCGTTGAGCTCCTCCATCTGGCGGTGGAAGGTCTCGCCCCTCGTCCGGATCCGCTCGGCGGCCCCGGCCAGGCTCGGCAGCTCGGCGAAGCGGGCGGCCAGCGCCGGGTCGAGCTCGTTGCTCACCCCGGTCTTGAGACCGGACGGGATGTAGGTCAGGGCCGTCGGGTCGTTGATCCAGCGCAGATCCGAGAACATGGCGAGCGGCAGCATGGGGTTGATGCCGCCGTAGGCGGCGATCAGGGTCTGTGCCAGCACGCCGTTGTCGAGCTGGCCGGTGGCCCCGGGACGACCCTCGGGATCGAAGTTGCGCTGGAGCAGGGTCAGCCATGCCAGGGTGTCGTTGTTCGTGAACGGCTCCGGCAGCACCGGCAGTCCGGGTCCCAGGAGCACCGACTGGAGCCCGAGCATCCAGTACTCGTAGGGCATGTTCATCCAGTCGTAGCCGACCAGGAACTCGTAGATTCGACGGTTGACCCCGTCGGTGTAGCCCTGGACCAGGGTCTGGGCCTCGAGCGACAGCTCGTTGAACAACTGAGTGAGCTCGTCGTCCGAGTACCCGATGGTGCGCAGGAAGACGTCGGTCGGAATCTGGCTCGGGCCGAGCAGAGCCGACAGGGTGCCGCGCCCCTGGCGCCGGAAGAGATCCATCTGCCACAGCCGGTCCTGGGCGACGGCATAGCCCATCGCCTCCATCACGTCATACAGGTCGCCGCCCTCGATGAACCAGACACCCTGGGCGTCGCGGGTGGTGGTCACCGGGTCGTCGGCCACGCCGGACTGCGTGTCGGCCACGGCGTCGGGCGAGTCGATGGGTTGAAGAGTTCCAGCCGGGACGGCTCCCGCCACGGCCACCATCATCAAGAAGATCAGCCAAACCGACGACCTCATGCTCTCACTCCCTTCCTGTCACGTGGACGTTGCCGCGCGCCGAACGCCGATCCGGTGCGGGAGACGCCGCCCAAAAAAGATGTTTCCGACGACCACTATATCGTCGCGGGATCGATGTGTAAACGGCGGGTGAACCGGTGCGCATGATTCACGAGTGATCTGCTGCGCGGTGCGATGCCATCGCCGATCCAGCATCCCGGTATCATGGGATTCCGGAGGAACCGATGGAACGACCGACCGCGGCCTGCCTGGCGGTGGGCTCGGAGCTGCTCGGGCCGAGCAAGCTCGACCGCAACTCGCTGACCATCACCGGCGCGCTGGCCAAGCTCGGAATCCGCGTGGTGGAGAAACGGGTCGTCGGCGATGACGAGGCGACGATCGCCGGCGCGGTGCGCGACCTGCTCGACCGGCACCGTGTGGTGGTGGTGACCGGTGGGCTCGGACCAACTGCGGACGACGTCACGCGCGACGCTGTGGCGCGCGCCCTCGAGCGAACGATCGAGCACAGCGACGAGGCCGAGAGATGGGTCCGGGAGCGCTATCGGGCGCAGGATCGCGAGGTGCCCCGGTACGCTGCGAGCATGGCGCGGGTTGTCGAGGGCGTGCGGCCGCTGCGCAACACCCGAGGCGCGGCGCCCGGCCTGCTCGCCGATGTCGGCGACCGCGTGCTCGCGGTGCTGCCCGGGCCGCCGTGGGAGATGGAGGAGATGCTCGAGCGGGACCTGCTGCCCGAGCTCGCCGACCGCTGGCCCGGTGTCCGCCGCCGATCCCGCACGATGCTGCTCGGGGGCGTCTTCGAGTCCGACGTCGAAGAGCGGGTGCGCGACCTGTACGACCGCTTCGGGCGGGACGACATCTCGATTCTCGCGTCGTACGGCGTCGTCCGCCTGGTGCTCGCCGCCACGGGCGACGAGGACGAGGCCCGCCGCCGGCTCGACGACATGGAGCTCGCCATTCGCGACCGCCTCGGCGACGACGTGGCAGGGGTCGACGCCGCCGGCCTGCATGAAACCGTTATGGACGATCTCCGGCGGAAGGGCTCGACCCTGGCCACCGCCGAGAGCTGTACCGGGGGCCTCGTGAGCGCACGGTTGACCGAGGTTCCGGGCGCTTCGGAGGTGCTGCTCGGCGGGATCGTGTCGTACTCGAACGAGGTCAAGGAGCGCCAGCTCGGAGTGCCGCACGAGATCCTCGTGGAGCACGGGGCGGTATCGCCCGAGGTGGCACTGGCGATGGCCCGGGGCGTGCGCGAGCGCCTCGGGTCCGATTGGGGTCTCGGGATCACCGGCATCGCCGGGCCCGGAGGAGGTACCGACCAGAAGCCGGTCGGGCTGGTCTACTGGTCGGTTGCCGGGCCCGACGGGGCGGCGGTCGAGCACCGGGTCTTCCCTGGCGACCGCCGGGTGGTGCGCGAGTGGAGCTTCAACTCGAGCCTCGACCTCCTCCGGCGCCGGATCGCCGGCTCATCGTGAGCGGCACGGGCGGCGTCCGGGCTTTTGTCGCCCTCGAGATCCCGGACCTGATTCGCGAGGCCATCGCCCGCGAGCGACCCGCGCTTCGCAGAAAGCTGCCGCGAGCGCGGTGGACCCGTCCCGAAGGGCAGCATCTGACACTCACGTTCCTCGGCGAGGTGCCGGTCTCGTCAATCGACTCCCTGTCGGAATCGATCAGTCGCCGGGTGTCGGGCCTGCCCCGGGTTCGCGTCGCCCTCGGTGGATCGGGCTTCTTCCCATCGCCGAAACGGCCGCGCGTCGCCTGGATCGGCGGCAGCGCCGAGGGCGGGGCCGAAGCGGCCGCGGCCGTCGGACGGGCGGCGGCGGAGTTCGGGCTTCTCGTCGAGCTCCGCCCGTGGTCGCTGCACCTGACCCAGGCGCGGCTCGACCGGCCATGGCCGCGCAGTGCGGTCGAGCACTTCCTCGACTGGGGCCGGGAGCTCGAGCTGCCGCCCTTTCTCTGTGCCGAGATCGTGCTCTTCAGCAGCTGTCTCGGCCCCGGAGGCGCGATGTACACTGCGCTGCAGAGGTTCGCCCTGTCATGATCGTCGAGCTCGTCCTGATCGCGTTCGCCTACCTGACGGGATCAATCCCGTTCGCCTTCCTCTTCGTCCGGCTGGCAACCGGCCGCGACGTCCGGGGCGAGGGATCTGGGAATGTCGGCGCCACCAACGCGCTGAGGTCGGCGGGGTGGAAGGTGGGCGTGGCGGTGACGGCGCTCGACGTCGCCAAGGGAACCCTGGCGGTGTGGGCGATGATGGTCTTCAACCCGGAGAGCGCGTGGCTCGCAGCGGCGATGCTCGCGGTCGTGGGCGGCCACTGCTTCCCGGTGTGGCTGCGCTTTCGCGGCGGCAAGGGGGTGGCGACCGGGCTCGGCGCGTTTCTCGTCATCGAGCCGGCCAGCGCGGTCGCCGCGGTCGGTGTCTGGATCGTGGTGCTGGCGGCCTTCCGATGGGTCTCGCTCGCCTCGATGATCGCCACCGGCAGCTTCCCCGTGCTCGTCCAGCTCATGGGCTCACCGGACTGGATCACGCTGGGTGCGGTGGCGGTGGCGGCGATCCTCATCATCGTTCTCCACCACTCGAACATCCGCAACCTGGTCGCCGGCGACGAGCCGCGGCTCGGACCCGACTTCTGGAGGTAGGGCATGAAGATCAGCGTGTTCGGCGCCGGCTCGTGGGGGTGTGCTCTGGCGCATCAGATGGCCCGTCGGGGTCAGGACGTGTTGCTCTGGGCGCTCGAGCCCGAGGTCGCCGACGGCATCAACTCTCGGCATCGCAACCCGCTCTACCTCACCGACGCCGAGCTCCACCGGGAGATCCGCTGTACCGACCGGCTCGACCGGGCCGCGGAGCACGCCGACGTCTGGATCTGGGTCGTTCCGGTGCAGTTCAGCCGCGCGGTCATGGTCGAGCTCGCTCTGCACCTCCGTGACGAGGTCGTCCTCGTCTCGGCCTCGAAGGGCATCGAGACCGACAGTCTCAGGCGGATGGACGAAATCGCCGTCGAGGCCCTCGGGATCGCCATCGAACGGTTCTGCTGTCTGTCCGGCCCGACGTTTGCCATCGGGGTGGTTCGCGGAGATCCGTCGGCGGCGGTGCTCGCGTGCCGCGACATGGCGCTGGCGCCCGGCCTCCAGGAGCAGTTCTCCGATCATCACCTGCGGTGCTACGCCGGGACCGATCTGATCGGGGTCGAGCTCGCGGGCGCGCTCAAGAACGTGGTCGCCATCGCCGCCGGCATCATCGACGGTCTCGGGCTCGGCGCCAACACTCAGGCGGCGCTCATGACCCGCGGCCTGCACGAGGTCACCCGGCTCGGCGTTGCTCTCGGCGCCGAGGCCGACACCTTTCGCGGACTGGCGGGGATGGGCGATCTCGTGTTGACCTCGACCAGCGGCCTGTCGCGCAATCGTCAGGTCGGCAGTCGGCTCGGCCGGGGCGAGCCTATCGATGCCATCGTCGACTCCATGCGCGAGGTCGCCGAGGGCGTCAAGACGACTCCCGCCGCGGCTCAGCTCGCCGCCAGGCTCGGCATCGAGATGCCGATCACCGAGGCCATGACCGCGATTCTCCAGGGCGAGATCGAGCCTGCCGATGCGCTCAAGCAGCTCATGACCCGGCAGCTCAAGGTCGAAACACAACTTTAATGATGAATGACTTCTGTGTTATTTTAAACAGTAGTAAATTCGTAACCTGCGTCTCCGGTTAGGTCAGGTTTGACTGAATCAAGCATGTTTTGGCCGA
>CAZXMW010000110.1:0-7013 GCA_964641415.1 uncultured Thermoanaerobaculia bacterium
GTGCCGTCCTCTACGCCGTCGCCTGATCGCAATTGGGCCAAACCCCAGCGGTGGGGCAAGCCCCACCCTACGGTCCTGCAACACCGCGGCGGGGTGCGCACCCGGCACCGGTAGGGTGGGGCTTGCCCCACTGTCCCGGTCGTTGTCGGCGATCGTCGCGTCGATGTGTGGTTGCCGCTGCGAAGAACGCCGTAGGGTGTGTCTTGCCCCACCGTCCAGATCGTTGTCGGCAATCGTCGCGTCAATGCGTGGTTGCCGCTGCGAAGAACGCCGTAGGGTGTGTCTTGCCCCACCGTCCAAGGCGTGGCGGCTGCGTTCGATTCCGGCATCGGGTTTCCGGGCCCGGATCCACGCGGGTGCATACCCCATCCCGGCGGTCGACGGCCCGTAGGGTGGGGCTTGCCCCACCGTCCAAGGCGTAGCGGCTCGCCCGGATCTCTGCGCCGTAGTCTGCGCTGGCGACTCGGCTCGTGGCGGAGTTCGAGGTCGAGCAGGACGTGGCGGCCGCGGACGTCGACGCCTTCGTTTCCGACCTGGCGGCGTTTCTGCTCGAAAAGCGAAAGGCGTAGCCGCGCCGGGTGCGGTTCGCCCGCAGCATGCATGAGGTTTCGCCGCGGGCCTGGATCCCGCTCAGTCGTCCTCGAAGACCTCCACCGACGGCGTCCGCTTGACCTCGAGCCACGGGCGGTAGTGCTCGCGGTAGATGCTGACCAGGGTCAGGAAGGCGGTCATCATGAGCGGGCCGATGAGGATGCCGATGGCGCCGTAGGCGGTCAGGCCGCCGATGAGGGCGAGGAAGACGAGCAGGGTGTGCATCTCGCCGCGGCGGCCGACGAGCATGGGCTTGAGCCAGTACTCGACGATGGTCGCGATCAACGCGAGAGGGACGAAGATCGCCGCCGCCTTGGCGGTCGCGCCGGCGATGAGCAGGATCAGCGTCGCCGGGATGAAGACCAGCGAGATGCCGATCACGGGAATGAACGCCAGAAGACCCATCACCGTGCCCCACAGCACCGGGCCGGGCAGGCCGACCGCGGCGAACACGATGCCGCCGGCGATGCCCTGGATGAGGCCGGCGAGGCCGTTGCCGACGACCAGAGACGACGCCATGTCCATGAAGCGCGCCGACAGCTGCTGCTGCTCGTCGACGGGAATCGGCACGGTGTCGCGGAACCAGCGCCGGGCGGACTCGCCGTCGACGAGCAGGTAGAAGAGCACGAGCAGCCAGAAGATGAAGCCGAAGACGAAGCGGACCAGCCCGGTGGCCACCGACACGCTCTGCTTGTAGAAGAAGGCGCCGACCCGGACTCCGGCGGTGGTCAGCCAGTCGGACAGGTCCTCGGCGGTCAGGGAGATCCCGAACGGTTGGATGAGGCCGTTGATCCGCTCGAGGCGCTCCTCGTTCTGCCGGAGCTTCTCGAGGACGCCGCGTTTGCTGAGCTCGGTTGTCGACAGCTCGTAGAAGCCCAGGGCCTCGCCGGAGACGTCGAGGGCGATGATATACAGCGGCACCAGAACCACGACGAGCAGCACCACGCACACGATCAGCGCCGCCGCGTGCCGTTGGCCGCGCAGGACGGCGACCAGGCGGAGGTAGGGCCGGTACATGAGCCCCGCGGCGACTACCGCGAGCAGCAGCACCGACGCGAAGGGGGCGAGGACGCGAAGAACGATGAGCAGGCAGAGGCCGATCGCGACCAGCAGGCCGATCCACGACGCGCGCGCCGGTCGCGAATGGTCGACGTGGTCGGTTGTGCTCATCGCCTGATCATGTTCGTCCAATGCGGGCGCCGGAGTCAACCGGGGTTCAGATCGCAGCGGGTCTGCCCGGCCTAGGTTGTCGAAGTTGCCCGGCGCGGTACCGCCTTTGTTCGATGGTTCTGCTGGAGGAGACGTACCAGGATCTTGATGCGCTGTCCTACTTCGCGTCGTCCTTCGCGTCGTCCTTCGCGTCTGCGGAGTTCTTGTCGTTCGTGTCGTCCTTCGCGGCCTTGTCGTTCTTCTTGGCGGCCGGGGGCTTCTGCGGGGCCTTCTTGCCGCTCATGACGACCTGGCCCTCGAAGGTCGCGCCTTCGGCGATCGTGATTCGGGGCGCATTGAGGTTGCCGTGCATGTCGGCCGAGGCGGCGAGCTCGATCTTCTGATCGGCGCGGATGTTGCCGTTGACCTTGCCGGCGACGATGACGGTTTCGGCCTTGAACTCGCCCTCCACCTGACCGGTCTCGGCAATGAGCAGCGAGGCGGTGCTGTCGATGCTGCCCTTGAGGCCGCCCTCGATGCGGATGTCGCCGGTGCCCTTGATCTCGCCCTCGACGTGGGCCGAGGTGGCGATGACGGTCGATGGGGCGCCCGCGGCCGCGACGTGTTTGGGACGGTGCTGAAGCTCGGTGCCCGCCGGTGTCTTGCCGATTTCGGTCTGGTCTTCTCGTCCGAAAATGCCCATCAGGCTCCTCGCCGCCGTGGGGTGCAATCTGGAGCGGGAAACGGGACTCGAACCCGCGACGTCCAGCTTGGGAAGCTGACACTCTACCAACTGAGTTATTCCCGCTCAGGCGGGATAGAAATCTACCACACGGCGGGTCGCCGAGCAAGAGAGCCGGGGGCGCCGAGGGGTTGCCTGCGGGATGTGCACGTCGGAACCGAGTGGAGGGGCAGGCATCCCTGCCTGCCCAGATCGCGGTGTCGGGGATCCCGGTGGGTTGTCGGGTTTTTGCGACTGTCGGGACGGCAGGCTGGAAGCCTGCCACTACGTGCGCCGGGCATGGCGCGAAGCGACGTGCATGGTGCACGTTGCTTGGGAACCGGCAAGGGAAACCGAGCCGGGAAGTGACTTGGAGGTGAGAGTCCTCTGGAGGCATTGATGACGGGAACTCCTAGCCGAACAGCAAGGGCTGCCACCGCGAGGTGGGGTCTGAAGGAAGCTGTAGGCAAACTCCCGGCCCGAGGAACACGAAGCGCATCAGGCAGGTCGAGCCTGGGCGAGGCGGCGTGGAACGCCAAACCCGAATGTCATCCGGAGGTCGGCTTGTATATGCGACGGGCACATGGGAGGAAGGTCACGCGCCTTACCCCGGGAGGCCTGACGTTCTGCTCGAGAGAGCTAGGGAAGCCGGAAGGTGGACCGATGGGGCGTCAGGAGTCAGCCGGAGCCACAGTAGGCGGGGACAGCTCGCCGAGAGGCTCCACGATACGAGGAGGACCGGTGCGTAACTCTCGACGGTCGAGGGAGGTGCAGCAGGATGGCTGAGAAGCCGGAGAGACCTTTCTGCGCAGGCGTCGGCAACGCCGGGCGGGTTGGGAACGAGCGCCAAACGACCGCGGCGGGAGACGAGAACACCGGGACACGGAAGGACATGGTCGTACAAGTGACCATGGAGGAGGTGCTGAGAGACGTAAACGTCGAGAAGGCGCTGCGTCGGGTCAAAGCCAACAGGGGCGTACCAGGGGTCGACGGCATGACCGTCGACGACCTCGGCGCATACCTGTCGAGCCCGGCCTGGCAGCAGAACAAGAGGGCATTGCTCGAGGGGCAATACACGCCCCAGGCCGTGCTCGGGGTAGAGATACCGAAGCCAAATGGCGGTAAGCGCCAGCTCGGGATACCGACGGTGGTCGACCGGCTGATCCAGCAGGCGATTCTGCAGGCGGTCCAGCCCTCCATCGACCCCACGTTTTCGAGTCACAGCTACGGGTTTCGACCCGGGCGACGGGCCGAGGGCGCAGTGCAGCGGATGAAGGACTATGTGGACGCAGGCCACGAGTGGATCGTGGACTGCGACCTCGCCAAGTTCTTCGACGAAGTACAGCACGACGTCCTGATGGCGCGCGTCGCGAGACGGATCCAGGACAAGCGCATTTTGCGCACGATCAGGAGGTACCTGCAAGCCGGGCTGATGCTCGGTGGGCTGGTGAGTCAGCGGGTCAAGGGCACCCCACAAGGGGGGCCGTTATCACCGTTGCTCAGCAACATCCTGCTTGACGACCTGGACTGCGAGCTCGAACGACGCGGCCATCGTTTCGCGCGCTACGCGGACGACTTCATCGTGTGTGTGAAGAGTCACAAGGCGGGCGAACGAGTCCTTGCTTCACTGGAGCGGTTTCTGAACAAGAAGCTGCGACTCAAGGTGAACCGGGACAAGAGCAAGGTGGCCCGTGCCGATGAGTGCATATTCCTCGGGTACTCGATTGTCTTTTTGAAAGACGGCAGACCGCGCCTGATCGTCTCTCGGAGGTCGCTTCAACGACTCCGAACCAAGGTGAGACAGATAACCGGCCGCCGTGGACGGGGACAGTCGATGGAGCATGTCATCGAGTCGCTCACGCCAGTTCTGAGAGGCTGGTACAACTACTACTGCCTTTCGGAGATCGCCAACGTTTACGAAGCCGCCGATCAGTACATCCGACGGCGGCTGCGCTGGCTGTACTGGCGGCACTGGAAGACACCCCGCACCCGCAGGAAACGACTCATCGCCCTGGGTCTCTCCCCGAAGGCCGCGAGCCAGACAGCCTACGCCAAGTGTGGGCCCTGGCGGTGCGCGCGTATACCCGGGGTCAACCAAGCCCTCTCCAACCGCCACTTCGCCAACCTCGGACTCTACAGCTTCCTCGCCGCTCACCAAGAACGAGCATGGGCCACCACCGTTTGACTCGCGTCGAACCGCCGTATACGGAACCGTACGTACGGTGGTGTGGGAGGCCGGGCCCGTGGGGGCCCGGCCTACCCGATACCGAGCCGGGGGGTCTTGGACGGCAGGCTGGAAGCCTGCCGCGATGATTGCCCCTGCGGTTTGACTGACCCGGCCCGCTTGTGGCGCGGGCGTCCCGCCCGCGATGTCCACATTGTCGAGGCGAGTCCGAATGCGGGCGCCCCGCCCGCGTGCGGGGGCTGCGGCGGTGTGGCACTCGCCTTGCATTACAACTCGCCCCATGAACCGAGCACGTGAACGGGATCCGCAGTCGGGCTTCACCATCATCGAGCTGCTCATCGTCGTCGCGGTGATCGGCATCCTGGTCGCAGTCGCCGTGCCGAATCTGATCGGCGCGATCCAGCGCTCACGCCAGAGCCGGACCGTGGCCGACATCCGGATGATCAGCGAGGGCATCGAGGCGTACCAGAACGACCACTCGTTCTACCCCGTGGTTGCCGACGGCAGCGTGGCCGATCTGGCTGATGACCTGAGAATCTACATCCGCAGGTTCAACGAGCTCGACGGCTGGAACCAACCGATCTTCTACAGCTCGGAAGGGCTGCACTACACGGTCATCTCGTTCGGCTGGGACGGCCACTCGACACTGCCCTACGTCGATGGTCCGACGAGCTCGTACGATGCCGACATCGTGTTCACGGACGGGACGTTCCTGCAGTGGCCGGAGGGCCCGCAGGGCCAGTGAACCGGTGACGTCGTGCGGCACCGCGGAGCGGTGTCGGTGCCGCTGCGCGTCGGCAGGCTGCGGCGGGCTGGAAGCCTGCCTCTACACTGGGCCGGGAGGTCTTGGTCTACACCAGGCCTGGAGGTCTTGGTCGGCAGGCTGGAAGCCTGCCACTACACGGGGTCTGGTGGAGGGGCAGGCATCCTTGCCTGCCCGGATCGCGGTGCCGGGAATCCCGGTGAGTTGTCGGGTTTTCGGCTGTCAGGACGGCAGGCTGGAAGCCTGCCATTCACGGCAGCCGCAGCACCTCACCGCTGCCGATGCCGCCGCCGACGCAGCGGCTGGTGACCCCGACCCGGCCGCCGCGGCGGTGGAGCTGGTGCACCATGTCGACGATCTGTCGGGCGCCGGTGCAGCCCACCGGGTGGCCGAGCGAGATCCCGCTGCCCCACTGGTTGGTTCGCGCCCGGTCGAGCTCGGGCAGGAACGAGAAGGCGCCGCCGAGCACCGCGGCGAAGGCCTCGTTGAGCTCGAAGAAGTCGACGTCGCCGAAGCTCACGCCGCCGCGCTCGAGGAGCCGCGGTACGACCTTGAACGCGCCTTCGCCCATGTACTCGCGTGCGACGCCGACGTTGTGCCAGGCCTCGAGCTCGGCGAGCGGCTCGAGACCGAGCTCCGCGGCCCGCGCCGCGCTCGCGAGCAGCACCACCGCGGCGCCGTCGTTGAGGCTCGAGGCATTGAGCGCGGTGATCGTCCCGCCGTCGGGCTTGAAGTACGGCCGGGCCCGCTCGAGATCCTCCATGGCGATCGGCCGAGGACCCTCGTCTTTGGCGACGACCTTGGGTTCGCCCCGGCGCTGCGGCACCTCGACCGGCACCACGTAGTCGTCGAAAAAGCCGTCCTTCCACGCCGTGAGGGCGTTGTGGTGGCTGGCGTAGGCGATCTCGTCCTGCTCGGCGCGGCTGACGTTGTAACGCTCCGCCAGGCGCTCGGTGAGCAGGCCCATGAGCTCGCCCGAGCCGACGTTGACGTCGGTGAGCGCGCCGAACAGCCCGTCGACCAGCGTCATGTCGCCGTACAGCTGGCCCTTGAGGCGGCCCGTGTACAGGTAGCGCGCGACGTTGGACATCGACTCGACGCCGCCCGCGACCCCGAGCGAGACCTCGCCGAGCAGGATCCTGCGCGCCATGCTGTGGATCGCGGCGCCGCCCGATGCGCAGTTCTCGTGGAAGGTGGTGCCGGGCGACGAGCTCGGCACGCCGGCGAACTCGGCGGCGGTCTTGGCCAGGTTGGGCGACCGCGGGTCCTGCATGACCCAGCCCATGCAGGTGTACTCGACCAGCTCGGGGTCGACCCCCGTCTTTCCGAGCAGGGTCGTGATGGCGGTGGTGGCGAGCTCGCGCGCCTGCAGCGGCGCCAGGCCGCCGCCGATCGCGCCGACGGGTGTGCGGATCGCTCCGGCGATGACAACTTTCTCGGTCACGGTGAACCTCCTCGTGTCGCCGGAACAGTATGACAAAGCCATCGCGGAGTTTTGAGTTCTGGACGGTGGGGCGAGCCCCACCCTACATGTGGCACAGCCGCAACCGGACGGACACCCGCGGCGATCGAGGCTGCGGGTTCCCCGGCGCACCCATGTGCGA
>CAZXMW010000111.1:0-6900 GCA_964641415.1 uncultured Thermoanaerobaculia bacterium
GGCGCGCTCCGGCCGGCAGGAAGGCCGCCGGCGCCCGAGCAGCGCGGTCTGTGTTTCTCCGGCCCCCTCCGCACGACCGCGCTGCTCGGGCGACGCTGGGCCGCGCTCGCCGGCAGGCGAGGGCGGGCCAGAAGGTCGGTGCGGTAGGACCGTTTCCGTATCCGTATCCGTTTCCGAAGCCGTATCCGTATCCGAAGCCATATCCGTGACCGTAACCGTGACCGTAGCCGCATCCGTGTCCCCGGGCTCGGTCTCGGGTTCGGATTCAGTAGACCGGCACGTGGTCGTTCCGCTCAAGGTCGTGGACGGTGGGCCAAGGCCCACCCTACGTCGAGCGCTCCGGCCAGCAGGAAGGCCGCCGGCGCCCGAGCAGCGCGGTCTGTGTTCCTCCGGCCCCTTCCGCACGACCGCGCTGCGCGGGCGACGCTGGGCCGCGCTCGCCGGCAGGCGAGGGCGGGCCAGAAGGTCGGTGCGGTAGGACCGAATCCGAATCCGCGTCCGTATCCGTAACCGTATCCGAATCCGTATCCGCATCCGCATCCGTGTCCGTTTCCGTTCCCGTGGCCGCATCCGTTTCCGTGGCCGCATCCGTTTCCGTGGCCGCATCCGTTTCCGCATCCGCATCCGTGTCCCCGGGCTCGGTCTCGGGTTCGGATTCAGTTTCGGACTCGGACCCGGACCCGGGCGCGGATGCGGACGCTGGAGTCGCTGAGACGGGGCGGGCCAGAAGGCCGTTCTCGTCGACCGGCACGTGGTCGTTCCGCTCAAGGTCGTGGACTGTCCGGAGCGCGATCCACGGGCGGGCAAGCCGTCCGGGAACGGACGCAGAAATCACACCCCTTCAGGAATTCGGAGGCGGCCGGGCGGAGCGCGGCCGACCCGAATTCCTGAGGGCGGGCGGGTGGAGGGGCGGGGGGTGGGAAACCTCGAGCAACGACGGCGATGCCATGGCGCGAGACCCACCGCCCCGCGTAGCGGGGCTCGGTTTCCGCCCGCAGACGACGGCGAAAGCGGAGCTTTCGACGACGGCGAGGACGGAAGACGAAAGCCGCCGGCCGACACGGCCGGCGGCGGTGGGTCGAAGAAAACCGGTCACCCGGCTCCGCCGTAGCGGGCGGACGAGGGCGCGCTACCGGCCCATGACCTCCTCGACGTGAGCCAAGATCCGCCGCTCGAGCTCGTCGGCGGCAGCCGCAACCTCGGGGCTCAGCCCCTCGCCGAGCTCCTCCGGCGGCGCGATGGTGATCCCCCAGACCTCCCACTCGGGATACGGGTCGGCGAGGCCGAGCCGCTTCAGCGCCTCCATGACGGCGCCGATGTCGGTCTGGTGCAGCGATGGGGCGAAGGCGCGCCGGGCGGTGGTGAGGACCGAGATCTCGCCGGGGATGTCGCCGGCGATGGCGTCGAGGAACAGAAATCGCTCGGCGAGCGGCAGCAGATCGGACACGGCGAAGAGATCTCCGGGCAGGGTCGCCACGAGAACCTCTCCCGACCCCGGCCGGCGTCTGGCCAGGCGCTCGGCGACCACGACGCCGACCCCGTCGTCACCGGCGATGGTGTTGCCGATACCGACGATGGCGACGCGCGCCCGGGAGCTGGTCGAGGTCACTGCTACTCGTAGATCTTCACCGTGTACCGGCATTTCGATCCCCGCTCGGCCTCCATGAGCCGCAGCCGCGTTCCACTGAGCCGGCCCAGGTACCCGGCCAGGTAGTTGTAGAAGAGCACGCACATCTCGCCGCCGAGCTCGAGTCCCTCACGCTCGCAGACCTCGCGCACGAAGCACCGGCCGACCTTGACGGTGAGCTCGTCGCCGGAGCGCTCGGTGGTGAGCTCCCAGGCCGGCGCGAACTGCGCGACGGCGAGCTCGAGCGCCTCGCCGAGGTCGGCGGGCTCGTGGTAGCGCGGCAGGTGACGGGCCAGAGTCCGACCGGCCATGGTGCCGACCGCGGGCAGGGAACCTCCCAGGGTGGCCTTGAAGACCTCGGCCACCGAACGCAGCCGAACCCCCAGATCGATCGCCGCCTGGCGCTGCGACGCCTCGTCGGTCGGCACGTTGAAACGGCCGCTGATGTCGCTCGCCAGGCGGCTCGCGAGGTTGAGCGCGTAGGGATCGTGGTAGTGGCTTTCAGCGAGCTCGACACCGGCATGGCTGATGCAGTGGGGCGGACAGATCTCCGAGCAGCTCAGACAGCCGAAGCACTCGGCCGGCTTGTCGACCTTGGGCAACCCGGCCTCCTCGTCCCAGACGAAGACGTCGGTCGGGCAGATCTCGGCGCACAGGGTGCACGACACGCAGGCCTTGTCGTCGACGGTGATCTCGATCATGACTCACCTCCGCGGCGCAGCGAGCGGATCGGCTCGCCACCGCGCCGAAGCTCGACCGTCAGCGGCATGCGGCCGGCGGTGTGCGTCGCGCACGCCAGGCACGGATCGAAGCAACGCATGGCGAACTCGATCCCGTTGAGCAGCTGCTCGTCGTTGTTCTGGGGCAGGAAATGGCGAGCCATGGACTCGACGGCGCTGTCGATGGCGTCGTAGTTGTTCTGGGTGGCGACGATCAGGTTGACGTCGGAGATCCGACCGTCGTCATCGGTCGTGTAGTCGTGCACCAGAATGCCGCGCGGCGCCTCGATGACGCCAACATAGCGGCCGGCGGTGACCGCGGGCGCCCGGTTGCGAATCGGGCCGTCGCCGAGCTCGGAGCCGGCGATGGCGGCCATCCGCTCGGCGCAGTGGAGCATGTCGATGAGCCGCGCTTCGATGAAGTCGACCGCCGACAGCCGGGGCGACCCCGCCGAGCGGAAGGCCTCGAGCGCGGCCTGGGCCCTGGGCGTGCTCATGGTCGCGTTGACGTTGAGCCGTGCCAGCGGCCCGACGAAGAAGCGCTTGGGCTCGGGCCCCTTGAGCTGCACGCTCTTCATGTACGAGCCCGGCATGACGTGCTCGATCAGGTGGTCGCCGTAGTCGGGGCCGGCGAAGCGCCGCTCCTCGGCGCCCTCGGGATCGACCACAACCCACTCACCCTCGAGCAGGTCGACGGCGCCGTGGTTGGACAGCGCCAGCGAGTGGTACGGGAGCTGAGCGGCCTCTCGCAGCGCGGCAAGCTCGTCGAGCTTGGGCTTGAGCACGCCGATGACCTGCTCGAGCGAGGCGGCGGCCTCGTCGCCCCAACCGGCAATGAGCTCGAGCTTGTCGGCGCCCGGACGGGAGGCCATCCCGCCTGGGATGGCGGTCACCGGATGCACACCGCGACCGCCGACAAGCTCGACGGTGCGCTGCCCGATGCTTCGGATCCTGAGCAGGGTCTTGCTCAGCTCGGGGTCGATGGCGAGCAGCGAGAAAACGTTGCGCTGGTCGGCCGCCGCGTCGATGCCGAGGATGATGTCGGGGCCGGTGAGGACGAAGTTGGACAGCGCGTGCGAGTGCAGCACGTGGCCGGCGTAGAGGAGCTGCCGGAGCAGTCTGGCGTCGGCCGGCGGCTCGATTCCGAGGCCCTGCTCGATGGCGGCGGTGGCCGCCAGGTGGTGGGCCGCCGGGCAGACGCCGCACAGCCGAGCGGTCATCTGCGGCATCTTGACCAACTCCATGCCCTGCAGGAGCTTCTCGAACCCTCGGATCTCCAGAACCTGCATGTGACCGGAAGCGAGCTCACCGCCGTCGGTGATCTCGAGCACGATCTTGGCGTGCCCTTCGATCCGGGTGACCGGGTTGACGACGACTCGGTTGGCCATCACTTACCTCCCGGGAGGGCCGATCGGCCCCCCGCCCATTCCCGCATCTCGACGGTGGGCTTGCCGTGGATCACCTTCGACGCCACCGCGTAGGCGTAGAGGGTCTTGGCATCCTCCTCGAAGTACCGGGTGACCTCGTCGGAGTCGATGCCGGTGATCATCTGGAGCCGGCGGCCGACCATGTTGCGCAGGTCGAGATGCGGCTCGGTGATGAGATCGAGCGACGGGCCGGCGCAGCCGAAGCAGGCGATGCCCGCCTTGGGACACTGGGCCTGGCACCGGTTGAGCGACACCGACCCGAGACAGATCACGCCCTGACTGAGGAAGCACAGGGTGTCCTTGTCGGCGGTGACCGCGCCACGCTTCAGTTCGGCCCCATCGGTCTTGAGCATCTTGCGGTCGCAGTCGGCGCACACGCTCATGGGGGTCAGCGTGAGGTCGGAGGCGCCGAGCGCCGTCCGCAGCCCGGCCGCGATGAAGTAGGGGTGCGGCGGGCAGCCGGGCAGGTAGACGTCAACCTCGACCACCTCGTCGATCGGCACCACGCTGTCCTCGAGCTTGGGTGCGTCGTCGTCGGGACGTTCGCCGCCGGCGTTGGTCGGGCCACCGTCGTAGACCGCGGCCATGACGTCGGCGGGATCGTGCAGCCATCCGAGGCCCGACGGACCGCCGTACACCGCGCAGCTGCCGAAGGCGATGAGCGTGTCGACGCTGGCCCGCATCTGCTCGAGCGCCGTCCGGTCGTGGTCCGAACGCACCGCGCCCTCGACGATGCCGACGTCGGCCGGAGGGTAGCCCTTCTCGTCCATCAGCACCGGGACCCGCACGAAGTCGACCTCGTCGACCAGTCCGAGCAGCTTTTCATGCAGGTCGACTATGGCGACGTGGCACCCGGAGCAGCCGGACAGCCAATCGGTTGAGACACGCGCTTTCATTGTGCGACCTCCCAGACCATCTCCTTGAGGCACCCGTTGGGACCCGCGTGAACGATCTCGAGCTCCACCTTGGTGCCGGGCATGATGCTCTCCATGGCCCCGGCGAAGACGCCGTGAGCCATGTAGCACAGCGACTGCTTCTGCTCGTGGCCGTAGCGGAACAGCGCGTTTCGGACCATGCAGGTTTTGAACACGAGCCGCATCTTGTTGGTCGACCCGTCCGTGGAGATCGACGAGTCGTGCTCGCCCGCGAACGGCTCGAAGTTCCAGACGATCCCCTGCTTGGCCAGCGCTTCACGGAGAATCGCGACGGCCTGCTCGGGATCGTCGGTCTGGCGCACGCCTTCAACCGCATGCTGCCCGAACTTCTTGCCGGCCATCGAGCAGATGGACAGGCTGCCGCGACCCAGGTTCTGCTCCGCGCCATGGGCCAGGGCGCCGACGAAGTACGCCACATTGTGCAACGTGTGCAGCTCTCGACTCATCCGTGCCTCCCTCCGGGCACCGCTGAGGCCGCGGATCCGACCGGTTGCGGACAGACCTTCCACTGGCTTCGGCGTACGCCGCGAGTTTTGAGAATAAGAACTTGTATCAGTAAAGCTCGGGAAGCTGCGCGACCGCCGAGGCAGTGGACGGCGCCGCTTCCCGAACGCCTCACAACGCCTTCTCGATGAACTTCAGACGCTTCTTGATCTGGAAGCGGACATTGCCGAGATTGGCATTGAGATCCGCGACCACGGCGAGGATCGCGTCCTCACCGAGCAGGGCCATCACGATGAGCCCGTCGTCGAACTCGACCATTCCCTGAGTCATGGCCCCGACCTCGAGCTCGCGGCCCATCACCTCGGACGAGCCGATGCCGGTGGAGATCACCGCGCCCACGGCGTCGGCGTCGAGACTTGTCCCCGACGTCACACCCTCGATGACGAAGCCGTCGCGACCGACGACCACAGCCGAGTTGATGCCCTCCACGTTGACGAGCTCGTTGAGTATATCCGTCAGTTGCGACATGTCGTCATTCTCCTTCCCAGGCTCACCGGCGGCGTCCCGCCGATGAACGATCTCCAGATCCGGCGCACCTACATCCGCTTGACATGAACGATCTTTCGCGCCAGCCGATCGACGCCCATGCTGACCGCGCCCAGGGTCGCTCCCTGCTTGGCCGCAACCAGCAGTGCCGAGCCGTCCTCGGGGTAGCAGCTCACCACCAGGATGCCGTCTCCATCCTCGAACAGCATTCGATTCAGACTCTTCCTCGGGTAGGACGCGACGAGGTCGAGAACGGTCGCCCGCAGAGTCTCGAGCCAACCGGGCGTGTCGACCCTCTCAGCGCCGCAGACGTCCATGGTGCCGTCCTCGTGCAGCAGGCATGCGTGGATGGCATAGTCGTTGTCGGACAGAAAATCGAACAGCAGCCGCCGGATCTTGTCCACCGATTCGCCGGCCTCGTGCTCGAGCTGCTGTACCTGCTTGAGACCGTCCACCGCCGCCAGCAGCTTGGGGTTGAGCTCGCCTTCGAAGCTGGTTCCGTCGGTCAGCACGTCGGGCCGGAACTCGAACTCGCCTTCCGACCAACCGACGATGAGATCGAGGACTCGCGGCCCCTCGAGCTCGCCTGCCACCAGGTGGACCAACTGACCGTCGACGTAGTACAGGCGAGCGTCAGTGTCCTCGGTGGCGATCAAAAGCTCGCCGGTCTTTCGGTTGCCCAACGGAATCTGCACCAGGTCGACGATCGCCAGATCGGTCAGTGAACCCCTCAGCATCGGCCCGCCCCCCGTGATCGCTGTCGCCCGACCGGTGCGTCGGCAGCAATGGGCGACCGACACCAGGCCGATCCGCAGGAGCCCCAATGCTCGAGGTCTGGTCGGCGAGGCGAACGAGGGTCCGGCCGGTCAGCTGCAGCGAACCCGCCGTTCGCCGCCGCACATCCCGAACTCGACCACCTCGTCACGATCGCCCTCCGATTCCGGATCAACCCCTCTTGCACATCGCGTGCCCGGCCTTGTTCTCAACCTCGGCCGGCGTCTTCAGCGCCGAGCGTTCGACACTCCATTGTACACATGGTCCAACTGACAGGAGAAAATGCCCTGCTGACGGCCCTTCTCCGGGTTCACGAACGGTTTCGGCGCAGGTCTGCGGCGCCGCTTCAGAAAAGGAGTCTCAATCAGGTCGTAAGAATCCCCCACCAAAGGTGGGGGCATTCAATGTGAGCCGCTCAAAGCGGCTGT
>CAZXMW010000112.1:0-6692 GCA_964641415.1 uncultured Thermoanaerobaculia bacterium
TCGAAAAGGAAGCTCTGAAACGAGGCAATCTGCGTGCCGAGTTCCGCGGCCTGAAAACCGTGTGGGGGATCGGCAAGGTACTAGCGAGGCCATCGGTCCTCGTTTCTAGATTCGGTCTGCCTGCTTGACAAGCGCCTTCATTGGCCACGGGTTCAGAACGGCATCGTCGACATCGGCTGCTACGAGGGCGCCGGCCTGCTCTTCGTCGACGACTTCGAGGGCGGTGGCACCGGCGAGTGGGATTTCGCGAGCTTGTAGGTCGGTCCGACCGCACCACCCCTCGTTGCGACTCGAGTTCCGGCGCAGTATACTCGTCGAAACAACCAATGGCCTGACAGATCGGGAAGGAGACTGATCATGCGTATCTCGAGAACGCCACTCCTTGCGTTGGCGTTGCTTTCGGCCACTGCCGTGCTCGCGGGCTTCCCCGGATCGGACGTGTACGTCGCCTCGGTGGGTCGGGGTAGCGGCATCGGCAGCTCGGAGTGGAAGACCGCGTTGTGGATCGGCAACCCGAACCCGACGGCAGTGAACTGCAAGGTCTTCTTCCTCGCACGGGACCAGGCCAATCCGAACCCCCCTGCGTTCCTGGTCTCCGTGGCGCCCGGTGAGACCCTCAACTACGACGACGCGATCGGGACCATCTTCGGAACCTCGGGCTTTGGCGCGATGCGGGTGCTGTGCAGCGACGACGTGATCGTGAGCTCACGGATCTTCAATGACCCGGGCAACGATCCGGCGGCGACGCAGGGCCAGCTCTTCGGCGCCGTTCCGGCAGCGTTCGCCATCGGCCTCGGCGACGCCACCGATGTCCTCGGCGTGAACCAGGACGTTGACGAGGCCTTCCGCTACAACTTCGGGTTCGTCGAGACCTCGGGAGCTCCGGTGACCGTCCAAGCACAGCTCATCGACGGCGATGGGACGGTGCTCGGGTCGAGGTCGTACGGACTCCAGGGCCGAGAGGCGCGGCAGCTCAACATCGCCGACATCGGCGCGGGCGCGCAACCGACCGGCAACGGGCGGGTCCACGTCGAGGTCGTCTCCGGCGCCGGTCGGGTGATCGTCTTCGGCTCGGGCATCGCCAACAGCTCTCAGGATCCGTCGACCTTCGAGATGGCGATGCGGGAGGCAACCGTACCTGCGGGCGACGGTGACATCACCGCGGTCCACGCGGGCGGCGGCCTCGCCGGAGGCGGTACCGAGGGCGACGTGACGTTGAGCGTCGCCAATCTCGGCGTCACATCCGACAAGCTCGCCTTCGGCGCCGTCACCGCGGGCAAGATCGCCAACGGATCGGTGACGCCACCCAAGCTCGACACCTCCGGCGCCCAGCAAGGGCAGGTGCTCAAGTACGACAAAGGCAGCGTGAGCTGGGAGGACGACCTCGATCAGGGACTGACTCTGCCCTACTTCGGCGAGGCGACGACGCTCGCGCAGCAGCCCGCCGTGGACCTGCGCCAGCATGGCGAGGGTAACGTCGCCAGCTTCTCGTCCTACCTGGACACGAACACCAGGGCCGCGGTCTACGCGGTGAACTTCGGCAGTGGCGGGGCCGTGGTCGGCATCGACAACAGCCCGGTCGCGGGGAGCTTCGGAGTTTCGGGAGTCACCTACGCGGGTTTCGACGGCTCCGCCGGGGTCTACGGCTATTGCGATGGCGGCGAGTCCTTCGGCGTTTTCGGCGACTCGGACAGCCCGAACGTTAACTCGGCCGGGGTGTACGGAACCTCCGATGCCGGATTCGGTGTTCGGGGCTTCACCGAGTCGACGTCGGCCAATGCGGCCGGGGTCCACGGCGAGGGGCCACGGCACGGGGTCACCGCCATGGCGACCGCGGCATCGGGTGCGACATCGGGCGTGTGGGGCTACGCCGAGAGCGCCGACGGGGCCGGGGTCTGGGGCCACTCAAACAGCGGCCACGGCGTGTTCGGCCGGTCGTACGGGGACTGGAACTGGCGCTCCGGGGTCTACGGTGAGGCGACCCACGAGCACGCCAATGGCGTCACGGGCTGGAACACCGGCACCGGCAACGGCGTCTATGCGTGGAGTCAGACCGGGACCGCCCTGGTCGCCAAGGGGGGCGGCAGCGTCCTACTCGCAGTGTACGACCGGGTTACGGACGACCGAAGGTTCCGGGTCGACAGCGACGGCCAAATCTACGCCGACGGGCCGTTCCACTCCACCGGCGCCGATTTCGCCGAACTCTACCCGGCATCGGAGCCGCTCGAGCCGGGAACGGTCGTGGCCATCGGTCTGGACGGGCGCGCGGTCCGCGCCACGGCGGAGCGCGCGTCCGCCGTCATGGGCGTGGTGGCGTCGAAGCCGACCATCGTCGGCAACTCGCCCGGTGATGCCGGCGCCCGCGATGGCCATGTCCAGGTCGCCATTCTGGGCATCGTGGACGTGGCGGTGAGCGACGGCTCGGGCCCGATCCGGCCCGGTGACCTGCTCACCGTCGGCGCCGTCCCCGGGACCGTCAGGCCTGCCGTCCGGCCGTCACCGGGCACCGTCGTCGGCAAGGCCCTCGAGTCCAGCGAAACCGGCGGCGGCTCAATCAGGATGCTGGTCACCCTCCGCTGAGCCAGCGGCAGCAAAACGGTACCAGGAACGAAAAACTACGAAACGGTACTACACATCCGGAAACTCCGATGGGGACTGCGCAGTTCTCGATTCAGAAACGAGGGGTTTTTGTGCAAGGTCAAGGCAGATCGGAATGTACGCGGAGGCGTACTTCTGTACGCCGCACAAGGAAATTCGTAATCTGACGCCGAGATTGCCAAAAAGCGCCGTTTCCGGACGGGAACTAATTGACGGCATGACCTCCAACGAGCACGTATCGGACCCCGTGCCTTTCGAACAGGCGAATGAGGGCCTTCATGTCGTCGGAGAACTGCATCGGAGATTCCCACCAGGAGACTTGTTCCCAGGACGCCTGCCTCTCGATCGGCAGTCGACCCCAGTCCCGGCCCCACCGGCGCGCCCGTAAAACGGCGAACTCCCGCATCCGCTCATCATGGGTCATGGCCGCTCGCCGCTGATGTTCCGCCTCATTCTCGTCCTCGAACGAGTGGAACACCCGAACCTGAGGATCTTCTCGCTCTGGATGCTTGATCGGGTCTTGAACGCCGCCATCGTGCATGGGCCTGTTCTACGCGCAGAAAGCGGCTCGAGCATTCGAGACCAGGCCACAATCCGCTCTGTCACTTCGCGTCAGTGCTTGGGTGGGCGGTTTTCTTTAATGCCAGGTCCGCAGTTCCGCAGTTGTCAGCCATAACCACGGAACTGCGGACCTGGCACCCAAACGTGGCGTTCGATAGCAGCACCGCCTCAGTACATGGATCGTACCGCCACCACCAACAGGTCGAAGGATTCGACCACCCCATTGCCGTCGCCATCGGGATTACCCGGCGTGACGTAGGTGGCGTCGTCGATCACGTTGATGATGGCCGAGAGGTCGTCGGCGGCGAATGCGCAGTCGGCGGTGGCGTCACCGGCCCGTCCGGCGGTCACGACCCGGCAGTTCGAGAACTCGCTCGACGAGCCGGCGGTGTCGGTGGTCATCCCGGTGATCCCCTGACCGGCGAGGTCTGAAGGAACCAGCCGACTGAAGTTGAACCGCCCGGCTGCGGTATGCGAAACTTCGAACGAACCGATGTGAGTCTGGCCCTCGCCCCACTCGGTGGGATCGCAGGCGTCGTTGGAGTAGAGGTCGAAGGCATACGATCCTGCGGCGGAATCCCGATACCCGGCAACGTAGGTGTTCCCGCCGCAGCTTTCCGCCCAAATGATGAGCGGCTGGTTCATGAGATCGTTCGGCCCCTCGTCAACGTCTCCGGGATCGGGAGCTGTCCAACCGTCGTTTCCGAGATCAAGCCCGAGCGCACCGTTTCCGTGGATGCTGTTGAATCGGCAGTTGACCCGTACCGTCAGGTTGCCGTTGATCGCGATGCCGTCGTAATCGTTGAAGGTGATGGTGTTAGAGGCGGCCGGGGATCCCCCGATAGTGTTCGCCGAGGCATCGACCACCAGGACCCCGGGCCCGTGGTTCTTCCACCCCGCCTCGTCGACTGGAGGGCCGATCGAGTTGCCTGCAACGGTGTTTCCTCGGGCGTGTCGGTCGCGGATTCGAATCCCGCCCCATCCATTGGACTCCAGAGAGTTGCCGTGTCCCGGGCTGCCGATGGTGTTGTTCGACCCGCCGTCGATCTCGATGCCGAACCAGGAGTTACCGTCTCCGGAGAAGATCGTCGAGGGGTCGTCGCCGATCGTGCAGTCCTGAATGGTGTTGGTGTTGGATTCGTCCGTTCCGTTGTCGGTGAGCATCACACCGTGGCGGTGGTTGTTGAAGACCAGCACGTCGGGGCCGATCGTGACGTTACTGGCTCCGTAGAGGGCAATCCCGTGCTGGTCGTTGTCCGCAATCGTGCAGTTGACGATCTGGTGGGCGGTGATTGAGCTCCGGATGCTGACGCCGTTGCCGGCGCTCGAATCGAGCCGGCTCTCCGCGCCGACAATGGGCACGCCGAGGGTGACCGCGCCGGCCGACTCGAGGGTGACACCGTGGTGGGCGTTTCCACTCGCTTGGAGCTTGGCGATGTGGGTGCCAGTCGTCGCGGTCCCGCCGACCCAGACCGCCGCCTCGTTATTGTCGTCGGCCGTCGCAAAGCTGCCGCTACCGGTTCCGCCGACCATGGTGTCGGGCACGTTGTCGATTCGCATACCGAAGCCGCCGTTGTTGTCCGATCTGAAGGATGGCACGTGGTTGTTGGAGCTGATTGCCAGCGGCCCGTGCTCGATATGAATGCCGTGGTTGCGGTTGTAGTTGAAATCTGCGGAGATGCTCGCGTCGGTCGTGTCCGAGAGGTGAATCCCGGATCCCTGATTGTGATTTGCTGTGCTCCGAGCGACCCAGGGATGGTGCGAGCCTGAGATCACCAAGCCGTTGCCGAGATCGCCGGCTGGGTTCTTCTTGAACTCTCGGATGTGGACCGACTCGAGCGAGCAGACATCTCCCTCGAAGACAAGCCCGTTACACCCTCCGGTACACGACGAGCCGAAAATAAACCAGGCGCCGGATCCCGTGAGCGCGAGGTTGAACCAGGTGGTCTCGGTCGCCGCCGGGAGTTGATCGTTTGGGTAGAAGTTCGGCGTGAACCCGGGAACGAGATCAATGGAGTCCGGCCCAGGATTCGCGTTGGCGGCGTTGATCGCCTCGCGGAGGGTGCAGTCGGAATCGCAGGTTCCGTCATCGTGGTCGTCGGCGGTGGTCACGCCGAAGGTGATCCTCGGCGCGGCAACGAGCAACACCGGGTTTGCCGAGCCTTCGAGCACCACCACCATGTCTTCAACGGCGTCCCGGCTGATCCGGCCGGAGTCGACGAACCGTGGCTCTGCGCCGAGATCCAGCACCGTTGATTCCGACGCTGACCAACCGTCGTCGGCTCGTGTCAGGGCACCGTACAGTTTGATCCCGGTGGAGTCGGGAACCACGAGTGTCGGCCCGCGGCCGACGCCGTTCCACGTCGTGCGCACCCAATCGGGGGGACCGGCGGCACCGTGCTCAAGCAACGGAGCAGTCCATCGTTTGGTTTTCGGATCGACCAGCGAGATCCAGTTGGATTGTGCAACCGCAAGCCGGTGGGTGGTGCTCCGTTCAAAGCGATCGAGAGCGATGGCCGCTCTTCCGCCGCCTGCCGCCAGAGTCGTTGAAACCTTGATCTCGCGCGCCTCGACTCGCGAGGCCGAGTCGGTTCCGGCCAGCACGTCGACTCCGCCGTCGGTGGCGACGACGACGTCCCACCATGCATCCTCGTCGAGGTTTCCGGTCGCGACCGATCGTGCCGAGCCGCTGATGGGAACCAGCACCGGAGATTGGTTGATGGGAGACCGTTGTTCGGGAAACAGCACCAGATGTGGACCCGTCGCTGTCAGCACGCCCACGACCGGAGTCGGAACCGTGTCCCGGCGGCCGTAGTCCAGGGAAGTCAGCGTGGTCACCGTCCCCGGCAGTGGCACTGCCTCGAACTCCTCGGTGGGGGTATCGCTCGTGACAGGAAACCAGTCGAGCCGGCGCCTGCCACGGAGAGCCATCACGACGTCAACGGATCCGTTCCAGTCCATATCGGCGGCGGTGACGTGGAGGATCTGTGCGGGGGCCGTCGCGAGAACCTGCCGTGACAACAGTGCATGGGTCGACTCTGACCGCCCCCGGCGCTGGACGTATCGGTAGGCAACCAGCACGCCGCCGTCGTCGTCGGCCCAGGCCACGAGCACCTCTGGCAGTCGGTCGCCGTCGAGATCCGCCAGCGCAACAGCAGTGACGTCGCCGTTTCCGGCATCGTCCGGCGGAACAAGCCGCTCCACCAGGTACTTTGGCCACGGCGCTCCGGGATCGAGGATCTCGGCATCGTCCGGCAGCGCCCCCTCAACCGACCCGACGGCACTCAGTAGCGCGACCGAGATGCAGCCCGCAAAACCGAGCGGCAGGACAAAGTTCCTCATTTTGCCCCCAAGAAGTTCTTCAACGAGTATACCCGCCTCCCGGATGGATACCTGCAACATCGATGGGTGCCTCCATCACCGATCACGATTTTGAGATCTCGGTCGCACATCGCTCTGTTGACTTTGCAAATCACAATACCTGCGTCTCCGGTTGCTTAAGGTCATGGTATAATTCAGCCATAAACGGAGGT
>CAZXMW010000113.1:0-6676 GCA_964641415.1 uncultured Thermoanaerobaculia bacterium
ACGAGATCGAGGTGAGCGCAACCGCCCTTCCAAGCTGGCCTGACATCCGGATGGCTGAGTGGACGGTGGATTGCTACCGGTTCCCTATTGACGGAATCGGCATTGTGGATGCCCTGCAGACCGGACTTGATATCGTAGGGCTGGTACCGGGAATCGGGGAGCCCTTCGATCTCGCCAACGCCGGAGTGTCCCTAATTCGGGGTAGACCTGGCGAAGCTGCGTTAAGTGCAGCTGCAGCAATTCCCTTGCTGGGTTGGGGCGCAACCGCCGGGAAAGCGGCACTGAAGTACTCCGATGATGCTGCGGCCTTAGTCGAACTCGCAAAGACCGCTAGACGGACAGGCATCTCTGAAGACGAGGCAACTGCACTCTTGAAGTGGGCTGACGAATACAGCGTTCAACCCACACTGAACCACATCGGAACGACGCATTGGGTGGGCGGATCCCATATCAGAATTGGTCCTATCAACCATATTAAGGTCAGGTGATGATGGAAAACAATAACCGAAATGGATTCATCATCGTATCTCGCGCCATTGATGCTCAAAGATTTGGGCCTAAAGTGAATTTTGCACGGACACCTATCTTGGGGCTCAGCCATGATGATGTCGCCGATCGCTATTGTGGTCTTGATCGCGTCTCCTTCACAGAAGACGTATCTGATGAAAAGATCGGCTGCTTGCCAGATGATGGCGTCTTTGACCTTACGGACTACGAAATGGCGCTTTACATATTCACCAAAAATTTTTCTGTTGGATTGGACTTGATATATGTCGGGCACATCTATCGCCCGAAGAAGTTGCCCGAACCGTTTCAATTCAGAGGTTATGATTTTGGCTATTATCATACAATATACAACTACTATTCAGTCATTTTGAACGAAGTTATCTATGGCCTCGAGTTCGAAATGCGAGAATTCGGTGTCTCCCTCAATAACAGCCTGCTCTTCACCGATCTCGAAGCCGTCAATCGTCTTCGAGCGACTCGGTTGGTTTTGCTGAAAAGGGGTGCTGATTTGGAAGATGATGATGCCTGTACCGCTATTGGAATATGGCGATACCAAAGGTAAGCATTACACTGAACTGGAAGGCGCGCCCGTCACCTCGAGTGTCCCGTTCTTTCCCGCCGAAGCCAACTTGACACTTGCGACGCAAAATGCTCCCTGGGATCGTACTGTCGTACTGACAGTCGCTCCGGCGGGGCGAGTGGGTGACGACGGGTTCACCGCTTTACCAGGCAAGGCAGGGCCCTTCAATCGCGAGAAGCTTCAGCGCCTAGCCGCATGCGTGCGGCAGCGACGCACCGCAGCCGTGGTTCACCTACGGGACCGAGCACACGCCCGGCGACCGCGCGCTCGGCAAGCTCACGTCGACGACCAGCCTGAGCTACTACGATGGTGTCGAGGGGTACTGTAGCGGCACGAAGATGACCGGCCGGATCTTCTCCGACGGCTTCGAGGGCGGGACCACGAACGCCTGGTCGATGACGTCCCACACCAACGGCATCCACGACGTGCACTGGATGGACGGCTCGTCCATGCAGCGCCCGGCGCGCATCCGGGCGAGGCGCGCCGGGGCCTTCCCGTGGGACCCCGGCGCGTACCAGTTCGACGGCGCCGGCAACGTGACCGCGATCGGCGCCCAGACCTTCACCTACGACGAGGGCAACCGGTTGGCGCAGAGCCAGGCGGACGACGGCTTCGGGGTGGTGACCCAGACCTACGGCTACGACGGCTTCGGCAACCTCGTCTCGATCACCGATCCGCAGGGCACCCGCACCTTCGAGGCCGACCTCGCCACCAACCGGCTCGCGGCGGCCGCCTACGACGCCGCCGGCAACCTCACCTCGTGGGGAGGCTTCTCCTACGAGTGGCGACCGACCGGGGAGCTGCGCACCCGCACCGGCACCGGCCTCAACACCTGGTTCGCGTACGACGCCGGTGGCGAGCGGGTGGTGGTCCACGACCGGCTGAGCGGGAGGATGACGTTCACGATCCGGGACCTCGACGGCAAGGTGCTGCGGGTCTTCGAGAGGGACGCCGGCGGCAGCTGGTCCTGGGAGAAGGACTACGTCTACCGCAACGGCCTGCTGCTGGCCGCGAAGGACCCCGCCGGGACGGTCCACTTCACCCTCGACCACCTCGGCACCCCGCGCTACGTCACCGACGCCGCCGGCAACGAGGTCGCCCGGCACAGCTACTTCGGGTTCGGGGAGGAGGCCACGTCGGCCTGGCGGGACGAGGCGATGAAGTTCACGGGGCACGAGCGGGACCTCGAAGGCACCCCCAACCGCCTCGACGACCTCGACTACATGCACGCCAGGTACTACAACCCGCTCCTCGCCCGCTTCCTGTCGGTCGACCCCATCGGCGGCTCGATCGGCGCCTCCCAGAGCTTCAACCGCTACGCCTACGTGGGCAACAGCCCGCTGAACTACGTGGACCCGTTCGGCCTCGCAAGGCTCGTCGCCGACCGCAACGGCGCCTACCACTTCGAGGACGAGATCGAGGTGAACGCGACCGCCCTTCAAAGCTGGCCTGACATCCGGATGGCCCAGTGGACGGTGGAGAACCACCGATTCCCGGGGGAGGAGGCAATCGCGTCGGGCTCAGGAGTCACGACGGGTCCCGATGGCGACATACAAACCTCAGAAGGTGGATCAACATCAGCTACTGCACCTCTTGTCGCAGCCGCGACAATCAGCGTTGGTTTGCTTGCCGATGACGTCACCGGCATAGGAGTGTTGAACGATGCCGCGATACCACCGGTGCTTATTGCCGGGGCACTGTTGAGTGCGGCGCCTGTCATAGATCAGGTTATGGTCAAATATTGGATGGACAGGCGCGGGAAGGGCGAAAGACGGAAGGCCGCAAGACCGGACGGAACTCCCGACCGATTCAAGCACACGAAACCCCACCCGGCCGACCCTGGAAAAATAGTCTATAAGGACCCACACACCGGCAAAAAGGTAGTGAAACCCAAACCACCTGGTTACCCTAAGTAGGAGGCGGATGCGATGAATGTGAACAATATCCAAGGCAAGACTGAACCGAGATCCTTCGTTGGGAGATGGGTTTCATCCCTGCCTTTTGACAGTGACGATTATCTTGTTGAATACAATATTGTTTTGGAAGATGAAGAGCTAAAGATCACAGCTCTCGATCTTCAAGATGGCGAAGAAATGAGGATATGCGATGTCTCATTCGCCGAAGGGATCTTGTCATTTGATTCGCTGATGCCCTCGACCGGAAGAAGGGGAAGGAACCTCTTCAGACTCAAGGGCGACGGGGTCCTGGAGGCAGAGTTCACCTTCACCGTAGTGGAGGAACTGAAGAGGATCGAACCTGGGAGTGGAGGATCGCGCTGACTTGCAAAGTAGTATACAGCTGTTGTCGCCAACACTGCACCCCGCTCATCGTGTGGTGCTCTTGACATAGGAATACCGTCCCTGGGATCGTATTACGACGGTGATCCGCAAGCTTGGCATCAAGCTCGACACGCTCTTTTACGACACCACCAACTTCTTCACCTACATCGCCTCGGCCAACCAGCGACCGAAGCTGCCGCAGCGGGGCAAGTCCAAGCAGAAGCGTGCCGACCTGCGGCTGTTCGGACTGGCACTCCTCGTGTCCCGCGACGGCAACATTCCTCTGTGCAGCAGCATCTACCGAGGCAACCGGGTCGACTCCGAACTCTTCCCCGAGTCTCTGAGCCAGATCCGGAAGCGGCTCGCCGAGCTATCTGTCGACATCGAACAGCTCACCGTGGTCTACGACAAGGGCAACCTCTCGAAGGCCAACCAGGCGTTGGTCGACGAGGCGCCGTTCGGCTACGTCGCTTCGCTGGTACCTGCCAACCACGCTGACCTGATACGGATCCCAGTCGGTGAATACTCGCCCCTGCCGGAAGGCTGCCGTCTGGAAGGCATCCCAGCACTGCGTCTGACACATCAGATCTGGGGTGCCGAACGAACCGTGGTGCTATTCGTGAGCGAGCAGTTGCGCGATGGCCAGATTCGCGGCTTGCAGCAACATCTCAACAAACGCCTGACCGCACTCGCACAGTGGAAGGAGCAGCTTGACCAGCCTCGCTCCGGCCCGCGAAGCAAGGCGTCTGCTGTCAAGCTCGTCAACCGCATGCTCAGCGGTCAGTACATCCGCGACGTACTCCACGTCGAGTACCACCCCCGCCGACGAGGAAGCGCTCGACTCGAGTACTGGATCGACGCAGACGCTCTGTCGCGACTCCACAACGAGGTCTTCGGCAAGCGGATCGTCGTCACCAACCGCGACCGATGGACCACTGAGGAAATCCTGCTCGCCTACCGAGGCCAGAGCCATGTCGAAGCCGTCTTCCGTCAGTGCTTGGACGACCAGCACCTCGCGGTCCGACCCCAGTACCACTGGACAGACCAGAAGATCCACGTGCACGCGTTCATTTGTCTGCTCGGCCTGCTACTCGCCCGCACGGTCGAGCACGGTGTCCCCGACCATCTCCGCCGGCGCTCTCTGCCTGCCCTGCTCGACACCCTCGCCAACGTCCGCTTCGCCATGGTCTTGCGACCATCAGGAAGCAAGGGCGGCAGACCCCGCGCCGAATGGCAGCTCGAAACGGCAGACAACACCACGATCGAACTCTTCCGTGCGATCGTCCCGCGCCGTCCACCCTTTGTGTATACTGACGGATCCGCCTGATCGCATTGCTTCAGAAACACTTCAGCAGCACTGCGCCGGCCAGCGCAGTAAACTCGCGCTAGAGGTCGAGGGTTCGATTCCCTTCGGCTCCACCAAGCCTCGACGTCAACGCCGCCTATCGGGCGGCTTTTTCGTTGACACTCACGATGACGGTGAGTGAACACGTGCGAGCGAAAAGCGTAGGAGCGGGTTCATCCCCGCCCCACCGGCCCGCCACCGGCCATGGCACACGACAGTACACGCTGCCCGCATCTCCCCACCCGCACCTCGCTGACATCATTCCACCGCCGGCCCGGATGCTCGCCTACGGAACGAACCGAGTGTGATCCACCGCTGTGGAGACGCCGGGAAGACTCAATCCAGCCAGCTCTCGAGCGCGAGCCCTTCGATCCTGGCGAAGTGCTTCTCGTTGTTGGTCACCAGGCGGTAGCCGAGCGTCAACGCGGTCGACGCGATGACCAGGTCGAAGTCGTCGAGGCGCCGGCCACCGGCTTCGAGGTCAGCCTTCAACAGCCCGAAGGTCTCCATGACCGCGGGAGTCACATCGGCGATCGGGAGGATCTCTCGCAGCCGCCGGACACGGGCGAGATTGGCAGCCGGCCGCGCCGACTTCTGAGCGCCGTACAGAAGCTCGCCATAGCTGATGACCGACACGGCCTTGGGCACCGATGCAACCTCTCTCAGCCGCGCCATCACCCTCTCGTGGCCGTTCAGGCCGTAGATCAGGATGTTGGTGTCGACGAGGTACATCGCCTACTCGAGCTCGGCGATCACTCGCGACCGGGATCCGCGAGACGTCCGGATGTCCGCGATGATCTCCTCGGGAGAGCGGGTGTCCTCCCATGTCCCGCACAGCTCGAGCAGCGCAGCCGTCGCCTCCGCAGCCGACCGTCGAGGACCGGACAGGTCATCCTCGATGATCCTGGTCACGTGCTGACTGATGGAGCGGCGCTCCTGGGCCGCCCGCGCCGCGAGAGCCCGATACAGGTCGTTATCGATCCCCTTGACCTGAAGTGTCGCCATCGTGACCTCCGGGTCTCATGATACCGCCATCTTCATGAACTCGCAATTTTTCTTCATGAAAGCGAGCTGGTGAAGCCGCCGAGCGGAACGGAAACGGAAACGAACGGGTGCCGACGATCTTGGCAATCTTGGATCGGTGCCATGTGGATCGGTGCCTCAGGTTCATCGACTATGTGGAGCCGTTGTCGCCCTGGGCTCTGGCGTGTCGCTCTCGGCTCCAGGTTGTCGCCCCAGGCTCTGAGCTGCCGGGTTGGGCCTCGTTCCGCTCAGTCGCTGCCGAAGGCCTGCCAGAGATCCTCCAGCCTGTCTCGGCTGATGGGTACGATCCTGTTGACGGGCGGCTCCATCTTCAGCTCCCAATCGCGACTGGTGGGACGAGGACGGACCAGGGCGACGCGCCGGAGGTTGACCGCGAGCTCGCGGTGGACGCGGAGGAAGCCGAACGGCTCGAACAGGGGGGCCACCTCATGCAGCTCGCGCACATCCACCATCGGCGTCGCTGAGCGCCCCCTAACGTGGGTGGCGCCGTCGACCGCCTCGAGCAGGTAGACATCGGCGGGGTCGACCACGACTCGTTCCCCGTTCGCCGCGCGGAGCAGGATTCTGTCGATAGTGTCCATGGTGTTGTTGTACCAGATGCACGCGTCGAGCGTTGGATCACCGCGGGTCGGCCCTTCAACGAGACACGCGCTCGTGGTTCCGACCGCGGACGTCGCTGCGGGTGGTCAGCGGAAGTGCGACCCGCGGCCGCAGAGCAGGTCGAGGATGTGCGGAATCCGGTGCCAGGCTACGAGCAGTGCGAGACGAGCTTTTCTCTCCAGTCCATCCACGCGAACAGCTGACGGGTCATCCGGGATGAGTAGATCGGTGCCTGGCACAGTTATCCGCGGCGCAAGCACTGACGGCTTCGGCGCTCGCGAGAATTGACCCAGCGGCGCTCGGATAGAGTGACCCGGCTGA
>CAZXMW010000114.1:0-6191 GCA_964641415.1 uncultured Thermoanaerobaculia bacterium
CTACCGCGCGTCAGCGTGACCGTGGACCAGTCGACCGCGTAGTCGACAGACGTCGGCAGACCGATCGGTGGGTCGACCTCCGTCAGCCGGCCGAGGTCGTCCACCTCGTAGTCGGTCTGATACGTGCTGTTCGGGCAGCTCCCTCCCCTCCCGTCGGTGTCGGACTCGACTGTTTCCAACGGGCCGATCTCGCCGCAGTAGTGGATGTCGCTTCCGCCGTTCTCGACGGTCGTCTTGGTCGGGCTGCCGTACTCGAAGTCGCTGTGGGTCCGTTCGTAGTCCGAGAACCCGTTTTCACGAAACTCACGAATGAGGTTCCCGTCGGTGTCGTAGGTGTAGGTCGTCGTCCGCGCCCCGGCCGTCGACGACGCCGTGCAGCTGCCGTCGGTCCTGGGGCTGACGTGCCGGTGCTCGACCCGGCCCTTGCTGTCGTACGAAACACACGTGGTCCCGCCCGGGTCGGGGTCGATCTCTGAAACCCGCCCGACCATGATGTTCAACGCGACGTCCGACCAGTATCGGAGCTCCGTCGTTCGGCTCAGGCCGTCGGTGCTCGACTCGTCGACCTGTCCGACGTTGTGGTAGTCGTCGAGGTCGGACTCGGTCGTGGCGTACGACGAGCTGTCCCGGACGACCGTGACCGTCCTCGCGTCCGGCCTCGTGAAGGTCTGGCCTGCCATCTGGCGAAGCGACCCGCATCCGACCCAGTTGCTCGTCTGGCGGGTGTCGGCTGAGAGGCTCGAACCTCGCTCCCACGACGTCGAGATGGTCGTAGTCTGCACGGACGGGATCGAGACCACCGATGAGTAGGGCAGCCCGACCCGCCACATTTCCGGGTCGTTGAAGCTGTATGCGTCCCATCCGTGGTGGGTCACCGTCTCGGTTCGTACCACCGCGTCGGAACCGTCTCGAACGGCGACCGTCGTCTCCGCGCCCTCCTGTCCGGGGTCGTCGTATGTGTACGTCCAGGTCCCGATCTCGTCTCCACCAGGGCCCCGATCCGTCACCCCCCGCTCGTTGACGACACTGAACTCGATGAGGCAGCTCTGGGTGCCCGTGTCGAATGCCTCTCCCCGGTAGCTGTACTCGATGAGGGCGCCGGTCGGCAGAATGACCTCCTTGAGCTGATATCTGCCGTTCGCATGGGTCGTCCCGCCAGGGTGGTAGTCGAACTCCCACGAGTCACCCTCCGGCGGCGTCAGCTCGTCGAGGTTGTACACCACTCGGACGTTGCTGTCGGGTTGGGTGACGCTGTGACTCACCGAGTACTGGTGGTCCCAGGTCTGGACGGTCGAACTCCCGGCCTTGACCCTGATGGTCTCGATCCGGTTCGTACCCGTCGCGTATGCGAACTCGACCACGCGGTTGTCGCCGGCGTCAGCGAACTCGACCGACTCGATCCTCGACGTCCGGTACGGTGGCAACGACTCCACCCAGTCGTACTCGACCACGATCGCGTTTCCGTTGACGTCCTCGACCCGGGTGCACTGGATGACTGCCGTGCCGTGGTAGTCCTGGTAGCTCGCGCCATCGGCGTTCGAGTCGAAGAAGTAGGTGACGCCGTTGGTGTCCACGACGCTGTGAACCCCTGAGGACTGCGAGTGCACCCAGCCTCGCGGTGTGACCCTCTCGCCGGTGTGCCCCGACCGGTTGTAGAGCGGATGGGTCGACCCGTCCGGCATGACGAGCAGCGGGTACGAGCCGATGCCGGCGGCGTTCGGGTCGACGATCTTCCCCAGGTGGAGCTGCCAGCCGTTGCCCCCGAGGTGGCCCCCGGGATCGGCCGAGGCGGCGTGGCGGGTCAGAACGGGGTTGTCGACCCGGTTCCAGATGCTGCTCTCGTAGTACCTCTGGATCACGATGTCGAGACCACCTGCGCCCGGGAGGACGATGTCCACCATGTTGACGTGGAGCGTCCCTGCGAAGGTGTCGACCCGGTCGTTGAACCTGCGGTTGAGGGCGGCGGGGTCGACCTTCGACAGGAACTCGTCCTCGCCGAGAGGATCCGGGTCGGTGGTGAGCTCACGCACGCGCGGGTCGGTCGCGTCATCGGCGGAAGCCATGGCAGCTCCGAGACAACAAACGAGAACACCGAGCAACGCTGGGACGACGACGCTGCCAACATGACGACGACACGACATCTTCTTCTCCCCCGAGCTACCGCATGGCGACCTCCGCTATTCAACGGACCTCTCCATGTATCGAGATCTCTTCTCAGTTATTTCGACCTCATTACTCATGCTATACCAGCACGCTACCGCGGACATCTCACTGAGGTTTGCAGCGAGGTGGTTGAGACGCCGTGAGCTGCGGAGAATGCGGCTCAAGCAGCGCGGAAGCGCACTCGACAGCGCGCCCGAGGTCTATGCCGAGCAGCCCGCAGCATCGCGACAGGAACTCCCCTCCTTCGAGAGGCGGCCGAGCCCGTCCATTCACGCAGCGGGAGGCGGCGGGGCGAGCGGCCGGTCCGTCTCCCGTCCCCACCAGAGAACCGCGCCGCGGGCGCGCGGTCGGTGATTCAGACTCACTGACCGAGCTGGCGCACAACGTCTCGGGCCGGCAACTTGACCTACATTCCGCGCATCGCAGACCTGATTTTTCGTGAATTTCTTGGAAATGGGGCGGGTCAGGTGAAGGCGCTCAAGGGTACCTCGATCAGGTCGAGAATCTGCTTTTGGAGGTCGGTCAGCTCCGGGTGGAAGGTACGGAGGACGCTGCCGTGCTCTGAGAGGGTGTGGCGCTGAGCGTGTGAGAACAGGCGGAAGACCTGGTCGGCGGTGGGGCGCTTGGTCATGCGTTCCTCAGGGTAGAGAGGCAGCTCGTCGACTCCACTGTTTCTCATGGCGCGGCGGAGTTGTCTTTCGACGAGCGCCTGGGTGAGGAGCGCCAAAAAGAAGACCAGGAAGAAGGCCTCGATCCGGGCCTCGTTCTTGAGCAGTACGGGGGCGATTTCGAGCACGGTCTTGGACTGCTGGAACCGCTTCTCGATGGTCGGTTGGCGTTTGTGAGCTTCGAAAGCGTCTGAATCGGAGAGGTTGTGGTCGTTGGTGAGGAGGGGGTACATGCCGTCGCTCTTGCGATCGTACTCGACAGCGTCTTCGTCGAGGCCACCCGACTCCCGACCCCGCCGCTCGCGGCCTGCCGCCCGCCGCCCGCGGCCCGCTGCCCGCACCCAGCGCCCCGCTGCCTGAATCCTGAACCCGGATTCTCCGCCCGGGTCGGGAGGCCCATCCAGGATCGGGCAGCGGGCGGCCGGCGGCGGGGACGGGTTCCGACCCGCGAGTGTTTCCGGTGCCTCAACGACTTCTGCATCCCTCACGAACTGCGCCGCTTGTGATCCGTCGAGAACAGAGCTTGCAAAAGTTGGTGGGCCAGGCACCGCTCTGTTGATGCTCCGTACGTGATCGCGTACGCTTGCGTCGGAGGATTCAGATGACCACGTACAACGTGACCGAGGCGCGCGCCAAGCTCTATGCGCTGGTCGCCCAGGCGAGTTCGGAGCGTGAGCCCATCACGATCACTGGCAAGCACGGCAGCGCGGTGCTCGTTTCCGAAGACGACTGGCGATCGGTCCAGGAGACGTTGTACCTACTGTCTGTGCCGGGAATGCGGGAGTCGATTCGCGACGGCTTGGCCGAGCCCGTCGAGACGTGTCGCGAGGAGCCCGGCTGGTGAGCCGCTGGCGGGTGGTCTTCACCCGGCAGGCACAGAAGGACGCCCGGAAGCTGGCAGCCGCGCACCTCAAACCGCGAGCCGAGGAGCTGCTGCGCGTCGTGGCAGAGGACCCGTTCCGGACACCACCCCGGTTCGAGAAGCTCGTAGGTGACCTGGACGGAGCCTACTCGCGGCGCATCAACCTGCAGCACCGGCTGGTCTACCAGGTTCTCGAGGACCAGCACACCGTCAAGATCCTGCGGATGTGGACGCACTATGAGTAGCGGAACGGCGCTGAGCGGTACCACGCATTGTCGTCAGGTGAGACATTGTCGGTATTGTCGGCTTTGTCTAACCTGGCACGCGTACGACAAACACCCTCAGGTTGCGCGGCACCCGACCCCCCGAAACCCGAACCTACCCCCACTTTGTTAACTTTGTTTCTCCTGGCACCCATGATAGAGGCACCGCTGCTGGATCGCCGTCGCTTCTCGGACGCGACGATCCGGGCCCACGTTCACCGTGGATCACCCGAGCACCGCGAAACCGTTTGACCTGTGTCTCGAATCCGAGCTGCTGCGTCGCCCGCACGATCCGGTCTGCCTCGCCGGAGAAGTCGTGAGAGACGATCAGCCAGACGTTTTCACAGCGACTGCGTCTCGCGAGGTCTTCCACGAACTGCTCACGAGATGCTCCCCCCTGGGCGGTACCCGGGGTGAACGAGAGCGGGGAGTTGATGGTCGCGATCTCCACCTGCGGGACGGCGGCGGCGTACACCCACAAACAGTCCGAGGGCGTGAAGTGGCGCCGCGGCGTCCCAATGGGTGATCGAAGTGGCGTCGGCGCCCCTCGAGCCTCGATCGGCACGGGTGCTCGCCGCCAAGCTGGCCGAAGCGAGAGAGGCGACCGGCGCGTCGTACGCCGTTGTCATCGCGCCGTTCGTGTCGCAGAGATCCGACGAGATACTCCAGAAAGCAGGCGTCGGTTCCTGCGATCTGTCGGGGAACTGCCGGCTGGTGCACGGCACTCTGCTCGTTGAACGAACGGGGTTTCCCAACGCGTTCGCGAGCAAGCGGCGGCAACGTCGTGGTGTACGAGCCGCACGACCGAGGTGTGTTCTTCGGCGCCGACGGTCTGACGACGGCGCCGGTCCAGACCTGCCTTGACCTCCAGGCGTCCCCCGGTCGAGGCGAGGACGCCGCGGAGGCCGTGTACGACAAACACCTCAGAAAGGCGTACGGCGGATGAATGAGGGTCCGACCACGGCTGACTCGCCACCGCATCGAAACTCCGGCATTCCCGGCCTGGCCCTGACGGGCATGTGTGGACGGAAGGAACGAAGCACAGCGACGCTCAGCGGCTCGATGACCGCCGAGAAGGGCTTCGGCCTCTGACTCATCCCTCTCTCGGTCGTTCGCTCCAAGACCAGGTTCACCATGCGTCAGGACTCGAGGACGTCAGCCCGGCGCGGGCGTCTCTTGGCTTGGTTCGACACAATCACAGGCCGATCGCAACGGGCTGAGCCGTCGGCATTGTGCGCGAGAGGCTTCAGACGCGGTCGGGAGAGCCGGGGTCATCAAATGGCAACCAGGGCCGCCAAGGGCGCGAGGATACCCAGCGCGAGAAGCCAACCGCCGCTGCCGGCCAGACCGCGCCGACCGGCGGGGATGATGACGCCGGTGACGGTGAGCAGGATCAGCCCGCCCGCGAAGACGTCGGCGAACGCGAGCCACCAGCCCTCGGGATTGAGGTGGAGGAAGTTGATCCCGTAGAGCAGCGGCCGTCGGCGGATGGTCTCGTACTCACCGCTGTCCTCGCCGAGCAGGGCGACGACAGAGCCAGCCGCGGCCTTGTCCTGGTTCCGGAAAGTCGCGGCCCGTGCATGAAGTCGAGGGTCCACAGCTGGTTGGGGTCGCTCTTGGCGAAGGCGTGGCGACCGTCGGGGGCTTTGGCCGCGACGCGGAGACCCTGGTCGCGGATGAAGCGTCGAATCACAGACTCCGACGGGCTGCGTGAGGTGATCGTCCCCTCGTCGACCAGGCGCTCGCGGACCATCGTCGCCGACATTCTCGGGTGGTCTGTCAGGAGCTGCCTGATGCGCGCCTCGATCACCGGCGTGATCACCCGGTGCTGGCCGACATCCGACCGGGGCTTCGGGATCAACGCGTCAAACCCGCCGGCCCGGTAGTCGGTCAGCCAGCGCCGGAGCGTCTCCGGCTTGTAGCGCACGAGCCCGACGTGGGGCACGTCGAGCTTGGTCTCGGTGACGCGGCGGAAGTACTCCGCCGGCCGGCCTTCTCTGCATCCACGCACCCAGCCTGAGCGCCTGCAGCCGGCGCGTGCCGCCGGGCTCAATCCCGACTCCGTCCACCGGGTGCTGGTGGAGACGCTCACAGGCGATGCCGACCATCGGGGCGGTGTTGTTCGACCGTGCGGCGGATGAGGCGACGTCCCGTGACGTGATTGCGGCCATCGAGGCCGAGCGGCTGTTGAGTTCCACGCCCGTTGACAGCAGCTCGTTGCGCCTCGGATGGCAG
>CAZXMW010000115.1:0-6112 GCA_964641415.1 uncultured Thermoanaerobaculia bacterium
GCCGTCCTCTACGCCGTCGCCTGATCGCAATTGGGCCAAACCCCAGGGGTGGGGCCTGCCCCACCGTCCAGAACGCCGGAACCTCCCGCATCAAACCACCAAAACCCAGCGACCGGGACGGTGGGCCAAGGCCCACCCTACGGCGCCTCGCACATGGGTGCGCCGGGGGACCCGGAGCCTCGATCGCCGCGGTTGTCCGTCCGGTTGCGGCTGTGCCACACGTAGGGTGGGGCTTGCCCCACCGTCCAGGTCAATTCGGGTGATCGTCGGGTGTCGGCGGTTCGGGACGCTCGGGACTACGTGGTACCTTTCGTTGGATGCCCAGGTACCGCCGTGTCCGACTCAAGGGCGGTGTGTTCTTCTTCACCGTCGTGACTCATGAGCGACGTCGGATCCTCACGAGCGATCTCGGTATCCGTTGCCTCCGGAGAGCTTGGCGCACGACACACGAAACGATGCCGTTCGAGACGGAAGCCTTGTGCGTGTTGCCCGATCACATTCACGCCATGTGGACGTTGCCTGAAGGAGACGACGATTACTCGGCGAGGTGGCGCAAATTGAAGGGTCTCTTCACGAGAGAGTTCCGGAGACGCGGGGGCTCGGAGGGCACAGGCAGCGAATCTCGAAAATCGAAAGGCGAAGCGGGGGTGTGGCAACGGCGATTCTGGGAGCATCGGATTCGGGACGCCGACGATTTTCGCAGACACGTCGAGTACATACATTTCAACCCGGTCAAACACGGTTACGTCACCAGGCTTGCGGAATGGGAGTGGTCGAGTTTCCACGAGCATGTCGAACAGGGGTGGCTCGAGCCGGATTGGGGCACCATCGAGCCGGAAGGGATCGTGAACCTCGACGCCGGAGAGTAATCGAGCTCGCTCGATGATCGTGGCTCGATTCAAGGCGGGGGACTGCGGTAGTTCCGTTTGCGTGTGCTGCGGGCGTGGGGGCGGACGCCTGCCGAACCCTGATCGACGCGAGTGGGCGGTGCGTTGTCGTGGACCGGAACGCGGGGGACGGTGGGCCGAGGCCCACCCTACGGCGCCTCACACATGGATGCGCCGGGGAACCCGGAGCCTCGCACATGGATGTGCCGGGGGACCCGGCGCCTCGCACATGGGTGCGCCGGGGAACTCGATCGCCGCGGGTGTCCGTCCGGGACGCTCGGGACGGTGGGCCGAGGCCCACCCTACCCCGACCACCGATCCGAGCTCCGTAGGGTGGGGCTTGCCCCACCGTCCAGAACGCCGAGGAGCGCGACCCGTTTCGGCGCTCCGCCGGCTTGGTGATCACCGACCCATCGCCCAGCGGTAGACGCGGACCAGGTGGTCGGTGACCGCGGCGGGGTCGTGGCGCTCGGCGAGGGCTCGTCTGCCGCCGTCGATCAGCTGTTGCCGCAGACCGTCGGTGGTGCACAGCCTCTCGAAGGCGTCGGCGTAGCCCTCCGGACCGGCCGTCACCAGGAGCTCGCCCCCGCCGTCGGCGCCGAGGGCGGCGGCGGTCGACGGGTCGGCGATCACCGGCAGACCGCGCGCCCAGGCCTCGAGCACCTTCATCGGCACGCCGGTGGGGTGGCGCGCCGGCACGACGACCACCGCGCCGTCCGGAAAGGCATCGGCGCTGTCGTCCGGCGGCGGGTGGCGGACGACGCCGTCGAGACCGTCGAGCGGGCGGCCTCCGAAGACATGGAGCACCGCGCCGGGCAGCCGGCGGCGCACCGCGGGCCAGGCGTCGCGGGCGAAGCGGGCGACGGCGTCGCGGCTCGGTGCCCAGGTCGCGCTGGCGATGGTGGTCACCACCGGCTCGCCGTCGAGCCCGCCGTGCCCGGCCGGGAGCTCTGCCGCGAAGGGCGCGGCCACGGCGTGGATCGACGCGCCGGGGACGAGCTCGGACAGGGAACGCCGGTCGGCCTCGGACAGGGTCACCGTGGCGGTTGACGTTTCGAGCGCTTCGGCCTCCCACGCGGTCATGCGCCGGGCCTCGCAGGCGGTCGCCGCCCGGGTGAGCGGCCCTCGGTGCTGGGCGGCGAACGCCCACAGTGCGGACTCGACGTTGTGCGCCCGGTGGACCACGGGCAGCCCGGCCGCGGCGGCGGGCGCGGCCTGGGGCAGGGCATGGAGCTGCTCCGCGTGGATCACGTCGAGATTGCCGCGGTCGACGGCTGCCGCGACCGCCCGACGGACCGCCGGGAGAGCGTGACGGGCGACCGACACCGGCGTGCCGGAGACCAGAGCGCGGGCCGCGGCGGCGAGGATCGGCCGGGGCGCCGCGTCGACCAGGCGCGGCCTGCAGATGTTGCCGAGCGCGTCGGCCGCCCGCTGCCGTTCGTCGTCGCCGCCGGGCGCCGGCGCCACCAGCTCGACCGTGTGACCGGCGGCTGCGAGCCCCTCGATGGTCGTCAGCAGGACCAGCCGTCCGCCGTCCACCGGCGGCCACGGCGATTTCGTCGCGATGACGAGAATCCGCAGGGGCTGCATGGATCCGATCTTAAGATCGAATTCTCAATTCTCAATTCTTAATTCTGAATGAACCGGGCATGAAACGGACGTCAGTGCTCGCTGAAACCACGTAAGTAATTGATGATATTCAACATACCTATCCCCTGAGCTCAGGTTGGCCCAAAGGCGAGGGTACCTTGGTACGGTCTGGTCGCGCACCGTCAAGGATGCGCCTACAGGACTCAAGAGTGCTTTTAGAAGACGGCCCGCGACCATGCCGTTGAGGGTGTGAGATCCGCCCAACCTGAGCTCAGGGGATAGGTATGAATTGAAAATAGGAACTCAGAACTGAGAATAGAGAGAGGAGCGCCTCACTCCCGGGCCGAGTCACGCCAGAGTGAGTACAATGCCGCCATGGCCTCGGACAACCGTCTGCTGTGGATCGTCTTCGCGGTGCTGGTCGCCCTCATCGCGGTTCCGTATGCTCTGTGGCGCGCGGCCGAAGCCCGCCGGCCGGCGCTGGTGACGGTCCGGATCGTCACCGCGACCGACACCGACCCGGTGTTTCGAACCGGTATCCGCCGCGTGGCGCCGGGCGCCGAGGTCCGGATCGCTGCGGCGCTGCAGCTCAGGCGCGGCGACGACGAGTCGTCCTGGCTGGCGCCGGTCGACGAGCTGGTCGTCGACGGCGAGCCGGTGGCCCACGTCGCGAGCGCCGACTGGCCCGACCCGGACCGCGCGCTGCGGGTCTTCTGGTTCACCGTCGAGAACGCTTTTCTGGGCGGCGACCTGACCGCCGACAAGGCGGCCAAGCTGCTCGACCAGCGCACCTTCCTGGCCCCCGAGATGGGCCGCGGGCTGCTCGCGGAGAGGCTGCCCGAGCAGCACAACGACGACCAGATCAACCTCGGCGACGTGGTGTTTCCGGTGTCCGGCGGCACCGTCCGGCTCTACGTCCGGGTCGAGCTGGCCGAACCGCGTGATCCAGTCGCACTCCAGTCGGTGACCAGCCGCGGCGCCGAGGCGGCGGGCGATTCCGGATTTTCGACCCTGCTCATCGCCGAGGCCTTTCCGGCGCCCGTGTCGCCGAGGCTGGGCGAGCTGTTCCGGCTGCCCGGGTTCGAGCCGATCGCCGACGACGGCGGGACTCCCGACGAGGTCACCATGGCGGCCCTCGGCTCACCGTTTTCGGCGCTGGTCGCCGACCGCTTCGTCGTGTCGTCGCGGACTTTCGCATCGGTGGCGCTGACCGGGGATGTCGGGCTCGACCCCGGCGCACTCGACGATCTCGGCGAAATCGATCTGGGAGCCGCCTCGCCGACCCGGCGCGGTCGGCTGCTGGGATGGGGCGATGACGTTCGCCCGGGCGACGTGATCGACGACCGTGGGCATCTCATCGTGCTCCTGGCCGACCAGGACGGCGACGGCGAGCTCGGCCGAGGCGACCGGGTCGCTCACTGCTGGCGCCGTCCGGCCGTGGTGACCACCCTCGAGCAGGCGATCCGCGACGACGCGTCCGTCGCGCGGTTGTTCCGCCATGGCGGCTGAGCCGCTGCTCGAGGTCGACGGGCTGACGGTCGCCGCACCCGACGGGCGGGGCGGACGGCGGATGCTGGTCGACAACGTGTCGTTTTCTGTCGGGGCGGGCGAGCGCGTCGGTCTGGTCGGCGCCTCGGGATGCGGCAAGAGCCTGACCCTGCTCGGCGTTCTCGGACTGGCGCCGGAGCCCGCCGAGGTCGTCGGCGGCCGGGTGAAGGCGTGCGGCGTCCCGGCGGACCGGGTGTCGCGGTTTCGGGGCGGGGCGGTGGGGCTGGTGCTCCAGGAGGCCGCGTCGGCCCTCAACCCGGTGTTCCGCATCGGCAGTCAGCTCGAGGAGACGCTGCGCGCCCACGGTGCTCCGCGCGGCGCCGAAACCCGCGCCCGAGCGCGCGATCTGCTCGCCGAGGTCGCCCTCGACGACCCGGAAGAGATGCTTGCGGCGTACCCCTTCGAGCTCTCCGGCGGCCAGGCCCAGCGGGTGCTCATCGCCCTCGCTCTCGCCGGCGAGCCCCGGGTGCTGCTCGCCGACGAGCCGACCACCGCCCTCGACACGGTGACCCAGGCGAGGATCCTCGATCTGCTGGTCCGGATCACCGACCGGCGGGGGCTCGGGCTGCTGCTGGTCAGCCATGACCTGGCGGTGATCGCCGCCACCGTGCATCGGGTGTTGATCATGGACGGCGGCCGAATCGTCGACCAGGGTGTCACCGAGCGGGTGCTGCACAACCCGGAGCACGCGGTGACCCGGTCCCTGGTTGCGGCTGCCGAGCGACGCGCCGATCCGGCGCGCGCTTCCGGGCGGGCCGGGTGAGTCGGTCGCCGCTGCTCGAGGCGGTCGGGCTTCGTCGCAGCTACCCGGCGCGCGGCGGACGCCGCCGGGGCGAGCGGGTGGTCGCCGTGGACGGCGTCGACCTGGCCGTCGAACCGGGCGGGGCGCTGGCGGTGGTCGGCGGCTCGGGCGCCGGCAAGTCGACCCTGGTGCGGTTGCTGCTCGCGCTCGAGAGGCCGGACGACGGCGTCGTGCGCTTCGACGGCCACGAGATCTCCCGCTTGCCCGCGTCGGCGGTCCGCCCGCTGCGCCGGCGCTTCCAGCCCGTGTTCCAGGACCCCGTGGCCTCGCTGGACCCGCGGATGAGGATCGGCGACTCGGTGGCCGAGCCGCTCGCCGCGTTCGGCATCGACAGCGCCGGCGGTCGCCGCGACCGGGTTGTCGGCCTGCTCGAGCAGGTCGGCCTCGATGCCGACGCCGCTCGCGCCCTGCCGGGGTCGCTGTCGGGCGGTGAGCGCCAGCGCGCCGCGATCGCCAGAGCTCTCGCCCTCGGGCCCGAGCTGCTCGTGCTCGACGAGCCGGTGTCGTCCCTCGACGCGCCGGTGGCGGTGAAGATCATCGACCTGCTGGTCGATCTGCGCCGTCGGCTCGGGCTGACCGTGGTGCTGGTGAGCCACGACCTGACGGTGGTCCGTGCCCTGTGCGACACGGTGGCGGTCATCATGAGCGGCCGAATCGTCGAGCGCGGCGCCACCGATCGCGTCCTCACGAGCCCCGAGCACCCGGCCACCAAGGCGCTCCTCGAGGCGAGCCTGACGTGAGTAGGGTGGGGCTTGCCCCACCGTCCAAGCCGGACACATTCGAACCGCGATTCGGCGCTCCATTCACCCTCATGGCACCCGGCTCAGAATGACCTGCCCGCCGCATCAACCCCGTGGGACTTCAACGCCCGGGACGGTGGGCCGAGGCCCACCCTACCCCGACCACTGATCCGAGCTCCGTAGGGTGGGGCTTGCCCCACCGTCCAAGCCGGACACATCCGAACCGCGATTCGGCGCTCCATTCACCCTCATGGCACCCGGCTCAGAATGACCTGCCCGCCGCATCAACCCCGTGGGACTTCAACGCCCGGGACGGTGGGCCGAGGCCCACCCTACCCCGACCACTGATCCGAGCTCCGTAGGGTGGGGCTTGCCCCACCGTCCAAGCCGGACACATCCGAACCGCGATTCGGCGCTCCATTCACCCTCATGGCACCCGGCTCAGAATGACCTGCCCGCCGCATCAACCCGTGGGACTTCAACGCCCGGGACGGTGGGCCGAGGCCCACCCCTGGGGTTTGGCCATTTACTAGAGTAGCGGACTA
>CAZXMW010000116.1:0-6035 GCA_964641415.1 uncultured Thermoanaerobaculia bacterium
GTTCTCCCTTGAGTCAAGCACATCCCCCGCTTACACAGTTCAGCTGACAGCCTGGTATCGCCGGTTTCGAAATCGTCCAAGAAGATCGGGTCGACCTCGTAGTAAGTGAAATCGTCAATCGCGAGCTGTCCGAAGACTGCGCCCGCCCCTTGAAATTCAATATACGCGACACCCTGAGTCGGGTGAGAAACAAACCCCACGTGTTCGAAATGGCAGAGTGTGCCTGTCGGATCCCCTGAGCAAGGGTTTCCGCATGAGCTTGATCCGCAGACATTGAGTGGAACAGTCCCCATCTCGGTACCGAATTCATCGAAGAAGACCGCCGATGGGGTGCCATAGTCGGTGTCGAGGCTGTAATAGAAGGTGACAGCTTCCACCGTCTCTGCAAACGTGATCCGCGTATCGGCAGCAGTTAGGGGTGAATCCCACAGGTAAGCCACCGTGTCGGGTGAGGGTTCGTTGGCGAAGCCGCAGCATCCCCCTGCGTCGGAATCAACCGCTCCCCTCCACACCCAGGCGAAGGTGGCTAGATCTTGCATGCCAACTGGGTCCATGTCGTTGACGGATTCGAAGTCAACGGTGGTCCAGGCTGGCGAACAAATTCCCTTTGAAGCCGGTTGAGCTTCAGCGGTGTGCTGATTCGATACATTCCCGATGGGGGAAAGCAAGGCCTGACCAGCTATCGTTACACTAACCAAGACGGGAAGAAGCAAGAGAACTGATGTTTTCGATCGGAGGCCCATCCGCTCCCTCCTCAGGCTTCACGAATTGTGTTCTTGATGAATCCAGCAATTCGTGACATCCATTATGAAGGATACTCCTGATCACGAGTGGTGCGGGTGAGCCAGATCAATTTCTTTCCTGTCCCATCCCCAATTTACCGATAATCTCCATCCCACTGCAAATACTCGACTTCCGCTCATCATTCTCGAAATGCGTTGAGTCTATTTTTTCAGTTATTGAGCTGAGTGAAGACCCTGTATTCTACGACATACCTATCCCCTGAGCTCAGGTTGGGCGGATCTCACACCTCGAACGGCGTGGTCGCGGGCCGTCAACGATCCGGCTACAATTGGTCTCACTTGTGAAAGCACGATTGATGTAGGCGCACCCTTGAGGGTGCGCGACCAGACCGTACCAAGTCACCCTCGCCTTTGGGCCAAACCGAACTCAGGGGATGGGTATGTTGCTGAATGATGCGAATCGCAGGCGGCGCCCGGTCGACGACTTCGCTGTTGGGCTCCCGCGGTCACTCGCCGAACGCCTCCCACAACCCCGCGACGCGGCGGCGGCTGATCGGAAGGACGCGGTTGACCGGCGGATCGAGCTTGAGCTCCCAGCCCCCGTCGGAGTCAGGCCGGATCTCCCGGACGCGACGAAGATTGACGGCCTGGCCGCGGTTGACGCGATAGAACCCGTGGACCTCGAGCAGCGGCAGCATCTCGGCGAGCTCACGCACGTCCGAAAGAGCCTCGGCGTGCCGGGTGCGGACACGGGTGTCGCCTTCGTCGGTCTCGACGAAGAAGATGTCGTGGGGATCGACCGGGATGCGTCGATCTTCGGTGGTGTGGAGCAGGATTCGGTCCGGGATCGGTGCCATGGGCTGAGTGTACTCCGGTCGATCCAGCGGCTGAGCGGTCGATTTCGCCGTTGAGCGGTCGTTCTGGCGGGGGAGTGGTTCTCGCGTTTCACCTTTTCGGGCTCTTCACAAGTATTTGTGCACCAACTCGGGCTCCGGGAGGTTTCCGATCCCGGGTTGGTGGCCGACGGCAACCACTTCCGGCACCGGGACAGCATGGCTCCGGAAGGGAGTCGCGAGGAAGGAGATGACGTTGGTTTCGCCCTGGCATCCCTCCCACGCACAGCGATCTTCCGTGACCGATTCGAATCGGGAGACATCACGCACGGGTCCTGCTTCAGCCGGTAGCCACGGCGTCGAACGCCAAGGTTTCACGAGGCTTCGTCGCGAGGGCAGCGAGGCGCGGATGCATCGCTGGCCGCAGCAGAAAGCTCATGCATACTTCGGGCTATTCGAGGATGATGTCCGCGAAGTTTGGGCAGAGCTCGTTGGTCCGCTCCGCGATGCGGTCCTTGACCAGTCGTTTCGGGTCTTTCAATCCGCCGTCCTTCATCGCGTCCTCGGCAGCGGCGCCGAGGGCATCCACCACCGCCGACTCGGTGTCGCCGCCCTGCTCGAGGCTCTCCGCCATCTCGACGACCACGTCCGCCGACATGGTCATGGCGGACAGCTTGGTCATGACCTCCCGCATGAGATCGGTGCAGGTCTTCTCGCCGGCAGCCACACCGTCGAGATACGTGTGGAAGTAGCGCGCCGGGATCTCGACATTGCACGCGAAGAGGGCCCGGAAGGCGTTCGGATCGTTGGTGCCGACAGCCCGGCCCTTCACCGAGGCACAGGTCATGCTCGGGTCCTCCCCGGCGCCCGCCTTGTCCCAGGCGGTCTCGATGGACGCCTGATAGCGATCGCCGACCTGCGGCGGTTTCGACTCTTCATCGTTCGCTGAACCCGGCGCCGTGAAACCGAGCAGCAGGGTGAGGGCAGCGGTGGCAAGAATCGATGGTCTGAACAGTCGGTTGATCGCAATCATGAGTCCCTCCGGTCGATCTGAGATCTGCTCCTTTCAAACGGGTTGCGATCATGTCTCATTCCGAAGATCGACCACCGGAGCCATGTTCGGCGCCTTCTCGCCGGCTGCATCGAAACACGGTGACGGTGCCTGACCCGGTCGTGTTCACCAACCCGAGGTCCCTGCTCCGCCCTTGAACGGACCGGCGAGATCCGAGGTGATCCAGCCGCCGTAGAAGCCCCCGGGTTGGGGTCGAGCCAGTTCGTCATCAACCCAGCACTCGTCTACGAGCCCCGCGAAGAAGGCGAGGTGGTCCTTGAGCGCGGCGTACCGCGGTACCGGGTCGGGGTATGTCCACGCGCAATTCTCGATGAGCCTCTCGTTGACCAGTAAGTTGGAGTACGAGGCCGTCCCTTTGAACTCGCAAAACGACTGCCGCTCGGACTCCCGCAGCAGGTCCATCCTGACATCCTCAGACGGATTGGTTGGGCTGGAGTTGCCGATGTCGCCGCCAGAAAGCCCGACATGCTTGACTGCGCGCACCGATTGACAGAGCGGGTCGTGTACGGCCCGCGACCACGCCGTTGAGGCTGTGAGATCCGCCCAACATGAGCGATCCGAATCGTATGTTCGGGATGACCAGCGAGGGGAATATGACGAGGAAAAGAGAGCCGACGCTCTCGATCAGGCGATGATCGGCAGTCCACGTCGATCGGATCTCACCACGTACCAGGTGACTTTGTCGATCGATTACCCCGCCCCGTCGTAAGGCGGCCTCGAGGCCTCGTGGACGCCCGGGGAGGGCGGCTCGGAGAGGAACGGGTTGACGGCACGGACCTCGCCGTAGAGCTGGCCGTGATTGAGGTCCTCGGTGTACAGGGTAGTCGCGCCGAGGCGATCGGCGGCAGCGACGGTGGCGCCGTCCCAGTAGGCGATGCCGAATCGCAGCGAGACCTCGATGGCGGCGACGACCAACGGCCAGTCGGTCTCCACCAACGGAAACCGGCGCAGATCCTCGAGCAGTGCCAGCGTCCGGTCGACGGGCAGAGGTCGCGCCGCCTTTCGCGTGAGGGTCACGTAGAGCTCCTGGAGGACCTGCGCCGACAGACCGAAGTCGGCGGTCGCGACGAGGTCGAGCGCGATCTGCTTCTTCGCCGCCTGGTCCGGCGCCGACGACACGGCGGAGGCGAGCACGTTGGTGTCGAGAAAGCTCGCGGCACGTCGGGCGACGGGCGGTCGGCGTCCGGGTTGCGGCCGGACCCGCTGCTCGGCGGCGCTCGGGTCGCCGTCGGGGCCGGGGTCAGCGGGCATGGAGCTCGTCCCGAGACCATCCCCGGACACCGATCTCCGCCTCGGACTCTCGGCACAGCTCGAGGATGCGTTCGCGCGCCCGGGACAGCTGTGTTTCACGGGCGGCCAGATCCTCGAGGTACCCCCGGATGAGCGCATTGAGGCTCGTCGACCGCTCCGCCGCGATCCGGCGGACCTCCCACAGCAGCGTCTCGTCCAGGGCGATGGTGACGTTCTTCATGAACACAGGATACGTGAACCTGTGAAGTCGGGCAAGGCGAGCGCGGCGACAATTCGGCACGCCGTGGGGGCTGCCTGCAACATGGACGGCTGTTTCAGCCTGATCGGCCGCACATCGATCGCACACAGAAGGTGAATATGCGAAGCTGACACGGTTGGAACGGAATTGACGGGAGGTCGCGGTGAAACGAGGTTTGTGGTGGGTTGCGGCAGTCATCTGGGCAGGCCAGCTGTGCATCGCGTTCGGTGGTGAGGCGGAGAGTGACGGCCACGAGGCGCTCGTCGCGCTGCACCGGGAGTTCGTCGAATTCCGCGAGCCGGCGAAGGCCGGCGGCTTTCCGGACTCCAGCCCGGAGACCATGAAGGCTCGAGAGCAGGGGCTCGGCGGATTCTTCGACCGGCTCGAGGCCATCAACCCCTCGGGGTGGACGGTTTCAGAGCAGGTCGACTACCTGCTGGTCCGGGCCGAGCTCAACCGGCTCGACTTCGAGCACCGGGTGCTCAGGCCGTGGGCGCGGGACCCGGGCGTCTGGGTCGGCGCCGTGCAGCGGGTGGCCTTCGCCGAGCTGCCGGCGAGAGGGGACGGGCCGGCCGAGCTCGAGCGCCGGCTGGAGGCGGTGCCCGGCTTCCTCGATCGGGCCCGGCGCAACCTGACCGAGGGCGCCGGCCAGTTCCGCATCACGGCGTTGCGGGATCTCGAGCAGGCGGACGGGGTCGGCCACGGGCACCCCTATCGCGAGGTGCCGCCGGCGGGCGCCATCGGCTGGTACCGCGACCTGATCGGGCGGCTCGAGATGCACCACCCCGAGCTGGTGGCCTCGGCCGAGGCGGCGCTCGAGGCGGTGATCGGCTTCCGGGACTGGCTCGAGGCGGCCGAGATGAACGCGCCCGCCGGCGTCGGCCGGGAGCACTACGAGTGGTACCTCCGGCACGTCCTCTACATGCCCTTCACGGTCGACGACATCGTCACCATCGGGGACCGGGAGCTCGAGCGGAGCTGGGCCTTCCTCGCGCTCGAGCGGAACAAAAATCGCGACGTCCCGGTGCTCGAGCCCGCCTCGAGCGCGGAGGACTATGAGCAGCGGATCCGCTCGGCCGACGAACAGATCCGCCGCTTCATCCGCGACGAGGGCATTCTGACCATCCCGGACTACGTCGGCGAGTTCGGAACCAACGTCCCCTGGATCGAGCGATCCGGAGGCGCGCGGAACTTCTGGGAGGAGATCCAGTTCCGCGACCCCCGCCCCGACCACGTCCACGCCGTCATCCCCGGCCACCGCTTCGACATGCTCGTCCGGGAGCACGACGAGCGGCCGATCCGCCGCGCCTGCTTCGACAGCGGCCGCATCGAGGGCTGGGCCTTCTACCTCGAGGAGATGTTCCTGCAGGCCGGGCTGCTCGACGATCTGCCTCGGACGCGCGAGCTGTTCTACATCTTCCAGATCGCGCGGGCGGTGCGCAACCGGGCCGAGGTCGGGCTGCACACCAACGAGCTGACCATCCGGGAGGCCGCCGAGCTGATCGTCGACCGCACGCCCTTCATGGACGACGACGTGGCGCGGGTCGATGCCGAGATCTACCTGCGCGAGCCGGGCTACGGCATCAGCTATCAGATGGGCAAGATCCAGCTCGAGCAGCTGCTCGCCGATCGGGTGATGCAGCTCGGCGACGAGTTCAGCCTGCAGGGTTTCCACGATGAGTTCCTGGCCTCCGGCACGATCCCGATCTCGCTCATCCGCTGGGAGATGACCGGCCTCGACGACGACGTGCACCAATTCCGGCAAGCTCGGTGAGCGACTCGGATCTGTCGGACGGGCCCGTCGATGGGTTGCCGAGCCCAAGCGTGCCAGGAAAAATCAAGTTACCTGCGTCTCCGGTTGCTTAAGGTCATGGTATAATTCAGCCATAAACGGAGGT
>CAZXMW010000117.1:0-6023 GCA_964641415.1 uncultured Thermoanaerobaculia bacterium
CAGGCGAAGGTCCTTCTCCATCCTCTCCAACAAACCAGTGTGCGAACTCATGACGTGCTCCTTCCGGGCCAGGCGGTATATTTGGTTGTGCCTGCCTTTCTCAAGAAGTGCGTCCTTTTCCCAATCCACGCAAATCCGAACCGGCCTCAACGAGACCGCTCGATCCGCCGAAGGCGGATTGCGTTCAACAACCGGTTGCAACGGACGGTCCGCTGCGCGGCCCGCCGCTGAGCCGGAGCGTTAGCGATTTGGGGCCCAGTGCTGGCGCTTGACGAGTTCCCGGAAGTTGCGTATACTCATAGTATATACGGAGGTGTGGTATGCGCACGAAAATTGTTAAGTGGGGCAATAGCTTGGGATTGCGAATTCCAAGAGCGTTTGCCGAAGAGGTCCAGGTGAGCGAAGGATCGGCCGTCGATCTAGGATTCGAGAACGGTCAGCTCGTGATTCGCGTGATCGAGAACAAACTCGTGGCGCTTGAAGAACTCCTCGCTGGAGTGACCTCGGATAACCAGCACGGCGAAGTCGACACAGGCGGCGCGGTCGGTGGTGAGGTGTGGTAGCGCCAAAAAGATATGTGCCGGAGCGTGGAGATATCGTTTGGCTCCAATTCGCGCCGCAAGCAGGCCATGAGCAAGCGGGGCATCGTCCTGCGCTGGTCGTTTCTCCGCGCTCCTACAACGGCAAAGTAGGTTTAGCCCTGTTTTGTCCGATAACGTCGCAGGTGAAGGGCTACCCGTTTGAGGTCACCCTGGCTTCGGGCGGAAAGGCCGCGGGAGCAATACTGTCTGATCAGCTCAAAAGTCTCGATTGGCGCGTAAGGGACGCAAAGAAGTTCGACTCGGTGTCCGACTCCGTTCTGAATGAAGTGCTATCCAAGATCGCCGCCTTGGTTGGGTGGAATGCGAATCGCTAACATCCGCTTCAGGGAGATCCGTGGGCTGTTGGTTGCAGGGGCAACCGTCGCGCCAGGTCGGCTCGGAGCCGAACGTGGCTGCAGCTGATCGCCGACGTTAGGCGTCTCGTCGCGTCCCCCGTCTGGTACTCTTGTTTGGTGAAGGTCCGAGAGATCGTAAAGCTCTTACAGAAAGACGGTTGGTACCTTGCGAGAACTCGGGGCAGCCACGGTCAATACAAGCATCCGTCGAAGAGTGGGCTTGTGACGGTGCCAAGGCGGCCTGGCGACGAGTTGGCAACTGGAACCATGAACAGCATATTGAAGCAGGCGGGTCTGAAGTGATGAAGTACCTGATCGTTGTCGAGGAGACCTCAACTGGTTTCTCGGCGTACTCGCCGGACCTACCCGGTTGCGTGTCGACCGGGGCGACGCGCGAGGAGGTCGAGAAGAACATGCAGGAGGCGATCGAGTTCCATCTCGATGGGCTTCGGCTCGACGGAGCTCTCATCCCCCCTCCGCGCACGTACTCCTCGTACGTCGAAGTACCTGCCTAACGAGCCGATGCAGACTGACAGTTCTGTCACGCCGCTTGCGTGCGCAACCGTCGCGCCAGGTCGGCCTGCGGCCGAACGTGGCTGCAGCTGATCGGCGGTCCGTTAGGCTGCTGCGGGGTCGCCAAGGTAGACTAGTAGGTGTCACCTACCGTCGCTCGTATCGCTGCTTACCGCTTCTTCTTCTACGCGAACGAGTTGGGCGAGCCCCCGCACATCTATGTGCAGCGCGAGAGGGCGGTTGCGAAGTTCTGGCTGTTGCCGGTGGCCCTCGCCCGTTCGAAGAACTTCCCATCTCATGAGCTCACGCGGATCGAGAGGCTCGTGAGGGAGCAGCGTGAGACGTTCTTGGAGGCTTGGAATGGCTTCTTCCGTAACTGAACTCCAGCCTCGTGCGGCAGCGGTCCGGGCGACGGACGACGAGCTCCTCGTCGATCTGGTCGATGGTCGTCGGCTCGCCGTGCCACTCGTGTGGTTTCCGCGCCTTCTCCATGCATCGCCAGCCCAACGGAGGAATTTCGAGTTGATCGGAGACGGTGAGGGTATCCACTGGCCGGACGTGGACGAAGACATCAGCGTCCGTGGACTTCTCTTCGGCCAGCCCTCAGTTGAGTATCAGGGAGGGGCGGCACAGCCTGCCTAAAAAAGGCGATGCAGCTGACAGCAACTCCTGTCACGCCGGTTGCTGAGGCAACCGTCGCGCCAGGTCGGCCTGCGGCCGAACGTAGCTGCAGCTGATCGGCGGAGCGTTGGGCGGGCCGGCCCCACCTCGATGCCCGGCACCGCACTCGGAAGCTTGACCCCGCAGGCCACTTCTGAGTAAGATGCCGAGCACCATGAACCTGATCGAGATCCTCAAGCGCCCTGAGGGCAAGACCCTGGAGTTCAAGCGGGACTTATCCTCGCCGGACACGGCCCTCAAGGCAATCGTGGCCTTTGCGAACACGGCGGGCGGCACGCTTCTCATCGGCGTGGAAGACAGGACGCGACGCGTGCGTGGCGTGAGCGACCCCCTCGATCTGGAAGAGCGCGTGGCAAACCTCATCAGCGACCGGATTGCACCACGGCTTGTGCCGGAGATCGAGATTCTGCCGTGGAGGCGGACGCAGGTCCTGGCGTTGCAGGTTCATCCGAGCCCGAGTCGCCCGCACTTCCTGACTCGGGAGGGTCCCACGGGCGGTGTCTACGTCCGGGTGGGCTCGACCAACCGCCGTGCCGACCCCGAGCTGATCGAGGAGCTGCGCCGCTTCGCGCGCGGCGAGGGCTTCGATGAACAGCCCATGCCGGGGCTCGACTCGGAAGCACTCGACTTCCGAGCGGCTTCCGAGTCGTTCGCCCCCTTCCGCAAGCTGGGCCGTCGCGACCTGGAGAGGCTGCGCCTCTTGACGGAGCACCAGGGCCGAAAAGTCCCGACCGTCGGCGGCATGCTCCTCTTCGGCAAGGACCGCGAGCGACACTTCCCGGACGCCTGGATTCAGGCCGGGCGGTTCGCGGGAACCGACAAGACCCGCATCCTCGATCGCGCCGAGATCCGCACCCTCCCCGTGCGCGGCGTGGAGGAAGCCATCGCGTTCGTGCAGAAGCACGCGTGGCACGGCGCCGAGATCGGCGCGGTGCGCAGGAAGGACCGCTGGAACCTGCCCCCTGAGGCGGTACGCGAGGCCGTCATCAATGCCGTGGTTCACACCGACTACGCCCAGCGCGGCGCGCCGATCCGGCTCTCGATCTTCGACGACCGGCTCGAGGTCGAGAACCCCGGGCTCCTGCCCTTCGGCCTCACGATCGACGATCTTCCGCACGGCGTCTCCAAGCTCCGCAACCGCGTGATCGGCCGCGTCTTCCACGCGCTGGGCCTGATCGAGCAGTGGGGCAGCGGCATCCAGCGCATGACCGTCGCCTGTCGGGCCGCCGGGCTCGCAGCGCCCGTCTTCGAGGAGATCGCCACTCGATTCCGCGTGACCATCGCCACGACCCGGGTCGGCCCCTCGGTGGTCGACGAAACCGACACGGCCATTCTCGAGAGCCTCGACCAGGCGCAGGGACTCTCCACGAGCGAGGTCGCCGCTGCGATCGGCTTGTCGCCCCGCGCGACGCGCACGCGACTGGCGCGTCTCGTCGGACGCGGGCTCGTGCGCGAGATCGGCACCGGGCCGCAGGATCCCAAGCGGCGCTACTTCCTGGCCGAGAGGGGGCCGGCATGACGCCGCCACCGGAGCAGGAGGCCCGCCAGTTCATCGACGCCGCCCTGGAGGCCGCAGGCTGGCTCGTCCAGGACCGCGCCGACGTGAACCTCGCCGCCGGTCCGGGCGTCGCCGTTCGCGAGTTCAAGATGGCCTCGGGCCACGGCTTCGCCGACTACCTGCTCTTCGTCCAAGGCAAGGCCGTCGGCGTCCTGGAGGCGACGCCCGCCGGGTAGGCGCTCGGCAGCGTCGAGTTGCAAGCGGACAAGTACGCGACCGGCCTCCCCGCCGGGCTGAACCCGCCGGTCAACCCGCTCCCCTTCCTCTACCTGAGCACCGGCGTCGAGACGCGCTTCATCAACGGCCTCGACGCCGACTTCATCGCCTTGGGGCGCCCGGGCGTTCGGATGGACCATCCTGAACGAGTGCAGAAAAAATGGAACGACCATTGCGGGTATGCAAACCAGGATTGTTTACGAGTCAGATTGTGAGCTGTCATTGATCTCGAAGCTTGCTGTCGAGTTGCAGGCCAGTCAGCTGCGATCCTCACGCCTCCGCCAGTCCATCCTCAAGTGGTCCTTCGAAGGCCTCGTGGATCAGGACCCGTCCGGCGAACCCGCCTCCGCCCTCCTCGAGCGCATCCGCGCCGAACGCGAAGCCAAGCCGGCCCAGCCCACTCACACACGCCGCCGCACGCGCACCACGAAGGCCCGCCCGTGAGGACCCCGCTCCCGATCAACCTCGACGCGCTCCTGCGCCGGCGCGCGATCGAGGGCGAGCGCGTGGAGTTCAAGGCGGGCTGGAACCCCGAGAGCGCGCTGCACACGATCTGCGCCTTCGCCAACGACTTCCACAACCTCGGCGGCGGCTACCTCGTGATCGGCGTCGAGGAGGTGAACGGCCGTCCGGTGCTGCCGCAGAAGGGCATCGGCCTCGAGCGCATCGAGGCAATGCAGAAGGAGCTGCTGCGCCTTGGCCACCAGGCCATCCAGCCGGCGTTCCACCCGCTCTCGGCGTCGTACACGGTCGGCGACATTAACGTCTTCGTCGTCTGGGCGCCCGGCGGCGAGACGCGGTCCTACAAGTGCCGGGTGAGCCTCGCCAAGGACGGGAAGGACTGGGCCTACTCCATCCGCCGCGGCTCGAGCACAGTGCGCGCGCGCGGCGCGGACGAGCGGGAGCTGCTCGGGCTCGCGGCGACCGTGCCCTTCGACGATCGCTTCAACGCATCGACCACGATCGAGGATCTCTCGCGGCGGCTCGTCGGCGAATTCCTCGACGAGGTCGGAAGCGAGCTGGCGAACGAGGCACATTCGCTGCCGATGAAGACCTTGGGCCGCCAGATGAACATCCTCGGTGGACCGTCCGAGCAGCCGCGGCCGAAGAACGTCGGCGTGCTCTTCTTTCACGACGAGCCGCAGCGCTTCTTCCCCGCCACGCAGATCGATGTCGTCTACTTCCCCGACGGCGCGGGCGGCGACCGCTTCGAGGAGCGGGTCTTCCAGGGGCCGCTCGGGCGCATCACGCGCGACGCCATCGAGTACATCGCCCGCAGCTACCTCAAGGAGACGGTGGTCAAGCATCCCGATCGCTCAGAGGCAGAGCGCTTCTGGAACTTCCCGCGCGTCGCCATCGAGGAGGCCATCGTCAACGCGGTCTACCACGGCTCCTACGAGGAACGCGAGCCGGTGGAGGTTCGCGTCAGCCCCGACGACCTGGTCGTGCTCAGCTTCCCCGGCCCGGACCGATCGGTGCGCATGGAGGACCTGCGCGCGGGCCGCGCCGTCAGCCGGCGCTACCGCAACCGCCGCATCGGTGAGTTCCTGAAGGAGCTGGACCTGACGGAGGGGCGCTCCACCGGCGTGCCCAAGATCCTGCGCACGATGCAGGGCAACGGCTCGCCGCCGCCCGAGTTCGAGAGCCACGAGGATCGAACGTATTTCTTGGATCGCCTGCCCGTCCACGAACGGGCGGAGCGGGAGGCCCCGCATGTGACCGGGCAAGTCACCCCGCATGTGACCCCGCAAGTCACCCCGCAAGTCGAGAGAGTGGTCCTGGCTCTCCAGGGCGAGGTGTTGAGGGGCAAGCTGATGGACGCGGTCGGACTGAAGGACCGCATGCACTTCGTGAACGACTACCTCCAGCCGGCACTCGACGCCGGTCTCGTCGAAATGACCATCCCCGACAAACCCCGGAGCAGCAAGCAGCGCTACCGCCTCACCGATCTCGGGCGCCGTTTACGGGCCGAGCTGGCCGCGCGCGAGCCGGACGACATGGAGAGTGACCCCGAATGAGCGACGCCGCCAACCGCATCGTCCAGAAGCTCTGGTCGTACTGCCACGTCCTGCGCGACGACGGGCTGTCGTACCAGGACTACCTGGAGCAGCTCACCTT
>CAZXMW010000118.1:0-5810 GCA_964641415.1 uncultured Thermoanaerobaculia bacterium
AATTCGCAATCTGACGCCGAGATTGCCAAAAAGCGCCGTTTCCGGACGGGAACTAGTTTACGTAAACGAGTCAGCTCCCGTTCCGGTAGGCCATGACTTCGGGCGAACTCAATCTCGGGCTCGACCCAGAACTTCGCCTCTCCCTCCGAAGAATCTGCATGGATGTGCATACGCGGTTCTTCCCTGGAGAAGAAGTAGAACCTGTACGCCCCGCTTCGGAACACTGTGGGACTCATACCTCCATTATGCCTTGGCCGATCGACGCCGGGCCTAACGACTGGAGTTGGGGATAGGAATTTTCTTTCATCCACCTCGAAGGTACCACGCCTATGATCGCCCGAACCCGCGCCCCACGCCTGACGAACCTGCTCGATTGGGGTGTCCTGGGGGCCGATTCCGCCGGACACAGGGCTCGTGACGTCGGGGCGCCGCTCCGCCAGGTCGCTCGACTCGCGATTCCTCCGTTTCGCCCACACCTCCCCCGGCCGCGCATCGGGACGAACCCGACCCGCCCAGAGATCCCCAGCCCCTTGTCAGTTGGGCGGCCCCCGCGCCTCCCGCGCTTCCTTGCGCTCGAGATGCCTCAATATCGCGTCCACCACCTCGTGCTCGGTGATGAAGGCGATCATCTTCATCTCCGAGCCGCACGAGGGGCACACCAGCGGGTCGACCTCGTAAGCGGAGCCAGGGTGAAGCCCGGCACCGGATTTCGCGACCAGGTCGCGCGGACGGGGTGCCTGGCTTCAGCCTGGCACCCACACGGACGCAACCGGTTTTTCTCTCCGTCGCCGCTGGACGGCCTCCGGGCGCTCGCGCGGGGGGTATCTTTGCGGAACGGCGGCGCCTATTCTGCGTCGGTCCCGATGACGAGCCTGTCCGCCAGCTCTCGGCGAAGCCATGCCTTCGCATAAGACCATTCGCGGTAGACCGTTCGGGTCGAGATGCCGAGAGCCTCGGCGGTCTCATCGTCGGACAGGCCTGCGAAGAAGCGCAGGTCGACCACGTGAGCCGCGCGCGGCTGCTCGACTTCCAGCCGGAGAAGGGCTCTGTCGAGATCAAGAATACGGTCTGGATCCGTGGAGGACGGGGCGGCGATTCGGGTGTCGATCTCGACTCGACGTTGACCGCCGCCATGCTTGGCCGCCGACTTCCGGCGGACCTGGTCGACGATGATGTTTCTCATGGCCCGGGCGGCCGCCCCGAAGAAATGGGCGCGGCCCTTCCAGGCCTCTCGACCGCCGGCGAGCTTGAGATAGGCCTCGTTGACCAGAGCGGTTGCCTGAAGCGTCTGGCCCGGGCCGAGCCGGGCCATCTTGGCGGCCGCCATCCTGCGAAGCTCGTCGTAGACCGCCGCCAGGAGTTCCGTTTCGGCTTCAGGATCCCCCGACCCGAGTCGCTCGAGAAGGAGGGTGATGGAAGATTGGTTCTCGCTGCTCACCTGTTCGTTCTCTCGTGGCCATGTCAGCCGGGAATCGCATTTCTCGGAGGATACCACGAGGACGCTGATCGCCTCCCGAGCCAGAGGAGTCGGTGCTGTCGGCTTTCAAGGAACGGAATACCGGGACCTGCAGCTTCGCTTGTGCGCGTGCCGGCTTCGACAAATCGAGAACCTGCAGAGCCAGAGCTTCGGACGGAAATGACGGAGAGCTTGAGATGACCCGGGATCGAGACGCGCGTTGTAAGAAGATCTTCGAGCAAGCGATCGAGCGTGCGGTAGATGAGCGTGCCGCATTCGTCGCCGCGGCGTGCGAAGGCGATCCGGGCCTATGTGCCGAGGTCGAGTCGTTGTTATGGCATTTCGAAGACGAATCACCGTTTCTTGTGTCGCCTCCCGAGGTTTCCGGAGCAGGCGAGGGCCTCCGCGCCGCGCTGCGTGGAGGTGCAGACGATCCGATTCAGGCGGGACAGACGATTGATCGCTACACGTTGCTCGAACCCCTCGGCGAAGGGGCCTTCGGAACGGTCTGGGCGGCCGAGCAGAGGGAACCGGTGAAGCGCCGTGTGGCGATCAAGATCATCAAACTCGGGATGGACACGAAGCAGGTGATCTCGCGCTTCGAGTCCGAGCGGCAGGCCCTGGCGATGATGGATCACCCCAACATCGCGAGGATCTTCGACGGCGGAAGCACCGAGACCGGCCGGCCGTACTTCGTGATGGAGCTCGTCAAGGGTACGACGATCGTCGAATACTGCGATGCGGAGAGACTGAACACCAGATCACGCCTGGAGCTCTTCATCACGGTGTGCCGGGCGATCCAGCACGCCCACCAGAAGGGGATCATCCACCGCGACATCAAACCGAATAACGTGCTCGTCACCTTACACGAAGGTGTGCCGGTGCCGAAGGTGATCGACTTCGGTATCGCGAAGGCGACCGACGCGGAGCTGACGCAGAGGACGATGTTCACCGAGCACCGGCAGATGATCGGCACGCCGGCCTACATGTCTCCGGAGCAGGCGGAGATGTCGGGGCTCGACATCGACACCCGCTCGGACATCTACTCGTTGGGCGTGCTGCTGTATGAGCTGCTCACGGGATCGACGCCAGCCCACGAGTCGCTCCGCGAGGCGGGCCTCTTGGAGATGATGCGGATCATCCGGGAGGAGGAGCCGGACTCGCCGAGCACGAGGGTGTCGACGCTCGGGGACATGGCGACGGGGACCGCCAAGCGCCGGAGCACCGAGGTCAAGACACTCTGCCTCCTCCTGCGCGGCGACCTTGACTGGATCGTGATGAGGTGCCTCGAGAAGGACCGGGCCCGGCGCTATAAGACGGCGAACGCACTCGCTGCGGACGTGCGGCGTCACCTCGACGACGAGCCGGTGGTCGCCGGGCCGCCGGATCGCGTGTACAGGCTTCGGAAGTTCGTCCGGCGGCACCGCGGCGGCGTGCTGGCCGCGTCTCTGATCGCCGCAACACTCCTCATCGGCCTTGCCGGCACCACGTACGGGTTCCTTGACGCAACTGCCCAGCGAGCAATGGCTGCCAGACGTGCCGAGGAGCTGCAGCTCGTGGCGAACTTTCAGGCACACCAGCTCGACGCCGTCGTGCCGGAGCTGATGGGATCGCGTCTGCGTGATGCGATCATCGACGCGGCACCCGCAGAGGAGCGGGACGAGCTGCGGGCGGCCCTCGCACGGATCAACTTCACGGACATCGGCCTCGAATCGCTGCGGACGAACATCTTCGATCCGGCTCGAGAGGCCATTGACAGTCAGTTCGACGACCAGCCGCTCGTGAAGGCCCAGCTGCTGCATGCGGTGGCCGAGACGATGGGCGACCTGGGCCTGATCGACGCGGCGATGGAGCCGATGAAGGCGGCGTGGAAGGTCCGTCGCCGCGAGCTCGGCGAAGCGCATCCGGACACCCTGCAATCCCTCAATGCCATCGGCGCGCTGCTCTGGCACCAGGGCGAGCCAGCCGAGAGCGAGCGCCTGATCCGAGAGGTCCTGGAGGTTCAGCGCCGGGTCCTCGGCGACGACCACCCTGACACCCTGCGGTCGCTCAACAATTTAGGGTTCCTTCTCCAGAATCGGGGCAGGCTGACCGATGCGGTCGGCTACTTCCAGCAGGTTCTGGACGGCCGGCGTCGCGCCCTCGGCGAGGACCACCAGGACACGCTGATGTCGCTCAACAACATGGGCAGCCTTCTCGCTGACCAGGGCAAGCTCGAGGACGCAGAGCGCTTCCATCGGCGAGCCCTGGACGGCAGACGGCGGGCCCTCGGCGACGACCACCCGGACACCTTGATGTCCCTCAACAACATCGCCTACGTGCTCCAGAGGCGAGGTAGGCTCGCCGAAGCCGAGCGGTACTACCAACAGGTTCTCGACGGCCGACGCCGCGTGCTCGGCGACGACCACCCGCAGACGCTGACGGCGCTCAACAACATGGGCTTTCTTCGCGACGCTCAGGGCAGGCTCGACGAGGCGGAGTCGTTCTACCGGCAGGCGATGGAGGGCAAGCGTCGCGTGCTCGGCAGCGATCACCCGAGCACTCTTACGACGACCAACAACCTGGGCCTGCTGCTTCGATCCCGAGGCAAGCTCGCCGAGGCGGAGCGCTACTGCAGGCAGGCCCTGGACGGCCGGCGCCGCGTGCTCGGCGACGACCACCCGGACACGTTGGCGTCGCTCAACACGTTGGGGTTCCTGCTCAAGGAACAGGACAATCTCGCCGGCGCGGAGGCCTGCTACCGGCAGGCCCTCGAGGGGCGACGTCGCGTTCTCGGTGACGACCATCCGGCCACCCTGGAATCTCTCAGCAACGTGGGCTCTCTGCTCCAGGATCAGGGCAGGCTCGTCGAAGCGGAGTCCACCATCCGGGAGGTCGTCGACGGCCGACGACGTGCCCTCGGCGACGACCATCCGTCGACGCTCAAGTCGCTCAACGATCTGGGGCAGCTGCTGAATGCCCTGGACCGCTACGACGAGTGCGAGACGCTGGCTCGGCAGGCTGCGGAAGCCGGCAGCCGCGCGCTCGGAGGCGACCACTGGCGCGTCGCCGAGGCGCGCAGCCTGCTCGGCGAGGCGCTGACGGGCCAGGGGCGCTACGACGAGGCGGAGCCGCTCCTGCTCGCGGCCTACGACCGGCTCGAGGAATCCAACTCCGACGGGCGACGTCCGAAGACGCTGTCGGCCGCCGCGCGGCGCCTCGTGACCCTCTACGAAGCGTGGGGCCGACCGGAGCAGGCCGAGCACTGGCGCGGACGTCCCGTGACCAAGGACTGATCGGGGACCGCACAGCGCAATCCCATCGGGATCGCTCCGTCGAGCCGACCGGGCACCGGGTGCCGAACGACCGCCGTCGAGACGCCCGTCGCCCCGGAGCGGAGCCGGCCTGGCAGCAACGGAGGGGTTTTCTCGGATGGTAAGGCAGAGACCCTCCGGCTCAGAGCCAGGAGGACACCACACGAAACGGACCGACAACGAAGGAGATCACCATGAAGCGCTTTGTGTTTGCCCTGATCATCACGACACTGTGTGCTGCGCCCGCGAATGCGGAAACGATCACGATCGAAGCCGTTGGGACTGTCATCACCAACGAGATCTTCGCCGACGAGCCGCTCAGCCTGGTCAACCCGGGTGAGAAGGTCACCTTGACCCTGGAGGTCGATTCCGAAACCTGGGATACGTTCTACCCCGAGTTCTACCGGGCATACGCGGTCTCTTCATTCAAACTCACCTTCTCGGGCGGTCTGCAGATCGGACTGCTGCCGGCCGCGTTGACGGCCTACTTCGGCGTGGCCGACAACTTCTACTTCGGCAACGACAACTTCTGGATCTCGAACTACTTCTATGCCGAACCCGGCAAGGTGCAGCTCGCGCAGCAGCCATACCTCTTCGACTTCCAGCTCGGCTACCCTGGCGACACCGTCGATTCGGTGGACATCCTCGACGCGTTGGGCGTTTACGACGCCGACTCGTCCACCTTGTTCGGATTTCGCATCTGGGACAGCTACTCCAACAATCCCGACAACCTCGTCATGAACATCGAGTTCGAGGGCTTGACGATCATTGGCGGTTCCACAGTCCCGATCTTCGCGGATGGCTTCGAGTTCGGCGACGCGCGGCTGTGGTCGGAAGCCGCGGAGTAGTGCACGCCTGGTTCTCCAGAAATCCAAGGTTGCGGTGCCTCCGTGCGTTGTTCCGGTAACGCCCGCAACAGATCGGCACGCGACCGGCCGACTGGGCTCGCTCGGGAGAGCGAGCCCAGTTCAAAGCGTGCCGGGTTCATACATTTGTATATTCTGGTACCTGCGTCTCCGGTTAGGTCAGGTTTGACTGAATCAAGCATGTTTTGGCCGAGT
>CAZXMW010000119.1:0-5721 GCA_964641415.1 uncultured Thermoanaerobaculia bacterium
GCCGGCCCCGATCAAGAGCTGCGATCGCCATCTTGATCCTGTCGACCTCCTCCAGCTTGTTGTTCCACCGCCGCTCCAGCTCGGCAGCTGTCCCCGGTCTGTTTGTAGTAGCCGGGGATGCCGATTCTTCCGTTTTCGGACTTGTTGACGGGGAGCTCGACTGCATTGTCGTGAAACCACTTGAAGGTCTGGCGGACGGTTCTCGTCTCGTGCAGTTTTTCAAACACCTTGGCGATGGCCTTCCGCACTCTCTCGTCGGGATCCTTGACCACCCTGCCTGTGGGGTCGCGGACGAAGCCGGGAGGCAGCAACCTCTCCAACTCGCCGCGTGCAGCCTTCTCCTCCATGCCACGCAGCATGCGCATCTTCAGCACCTTCAGCTCGACGACGCTGAGTGTGCCCTTGATGCCCAGCACCAGCTGGTCGTCGATCAGGCTCAGGTCGTAGACCTGCTCTTCGTCGCCGATCAGGGTGTCGAAGAGCTGGCACACCTCGAGAAGATGGCACCAGTCCTTGTCGGTCCGTGACAAGCGCGACACCTCACGGCTCAGTACGATGCCGACCTCGCCCAGAGCGACGGTCCCGACCAGACGATCGAAGCCGACACGGGTAGCAGAGCCGATGCCGGCGCTCGAGCCCAGGTCGGTATCGATGACCTCGACGTCGTTGAATCCCAAATCCATCGCCCGATCCTTGAGGGCGTACTGGAGCCGCCGGCTCTCGGTATTCTGTAGGACCTGTCGCTGGGAGGACTGGCGCACGTAGACGATCGCCTTTCGCGCCAGGTGTTCCTCACCGATCTTCGGGTGTGTGGCGTTCATCCTTGTCGTCCTCCTTTGCTGTCCCTTGCGTCGCCACGATTGCGGCGGCCATGAGTCTGACCATTTCCATTCGAACCGTCTTGAGCGAGATCGTCGGTCCTTCTGCCGGAAACCATGTCGGGTCGAGCTTCAGCTGCACCGTCTTCCTCCCGAGTTGGATCGCTGCCCGTGCTCGACAGGCTAACGGTGCGACGGTTTCGCTGAGGCGCCCGGCTCGCAACGCCATGCTCGACGAGGGCGGCAAGCGCCAGGAGGGCGGCCGTCGAGAGGACCGCGCAAGGCTTCAACGACGTGCATGCCGCGGCTGGCGAGAGCATCCACTGCGGGATCTTCAAACGGTCGCCACTAGGGGCCACCACGGTCACCGGTCCGTTCTCATCTTTCGCCATACACGCAACTTCTAAATCGAGACCGTTGAGTGGGTGGAACGGGTAGTAAACCCGAACCGTCAAACCACGGGTATTGTGATGGGGGTTGCTGACACCCGCACGTGCACGCGCTGGTGTCGCGCGGAGGGTGGTCGCAGGACGGGGAGTGGACCCCGGTCGCCTTCGTCGACGAGCACTCGGCGGAGCTGCTTTTCCGGCACAAGGTCATCCGGCTGCTGCAGGGCGTCGGGCTGTTGTCACAGGAGCGGACCGAGCTGCTGCTGTCGTGGCGGCACACCGGATTTTCTTGGACCTAAGGTGAGCGATTCTCACTGGCGATCTGCACCAAGCTCCTGCGCTCTGGATGGTTGCGAAAATACTCGACATACCAAAGGGTATGCCTCCGTTTTTCGCAACCACCAGCGCATCAAGATCTTGGTACATCTCATCCAGCAGAACCGCTCACCTTAGGTTGGAGTCGCTTCCTTCGGTCGCTCCGCCGAGCCTTGCCGCTCAGAATCGGCGCCGACTGTCATCCCCGCTTCGCGGCGAAGACTTCGTCACTCGATTCTTCCCTGGCAAGGGGCAGTGCACAACCGGGTGCGAGTGGAGCCCGAAGACGGCGCGGCGGTCGAGCGGTTGGCGCGGTACATCATGCGGCCGCCGATCAGCCTCGAGCGGCTGTCGTGGGACGGAGCGGGGGAGGTGAGCTACCGGCGCAAGCGGGGCCACGAGAGCTCGGGGTTGAACGAGCGCAGCGGAAGCTGCGGCTCGTCTGCTGCGATGATCAACCGGCGCGTCCGACGCGCCGCCGCAATTCGTCCGACGAATTGCTGTGGTACTCCAACGTCTCGCGGGGCAGGCGGCGAAAGACAAAGATCGAGAGCGGGAAGGTTGGGGGCGCGGACGCCGGCCCGGCTTCCCGTGCGGCTCGCGCCGAGGCCCGAAACTCCCGCGCCCTCAGGCGCAGCTGGGCGCAGCTCATTGGTGACCTCGGACTTCCTGCAGAACTTCCCCGCGGTGTCCAACAGCACCGCGCTGTGCGTGTCCTCTCCACAATCAAACCCGACGATCCTCTGAATTCTTGACATCTGACGGTCCTCCTCCAGGTACAATGTCCATGCCGCGTGTCGACGAGCTTCTATCAGCCATCTTTGCGGGGCCCTTATCAGCCGGCGCGCATGGCTAGCGAGTTCCCATCCGGAAACCCCGATGGGGACTGCGCAGTTCTCGATTCGGAAACGAGGGGTTTTTGTGCAAGGTCAAGGAAGATCAGAATTTACGCGGAGGCGTACTTCTGTACGCCGCACAAGGAAATTCGTAATCTGACGCCGAGATTGCCAAAAAGCGCCGTTTCCGGACGGGAACTAGCGAGCACGGGCGGCGATCCAGGCATAGCCACTAAGGCAGGCACGCATAGCCATACCCGTGTTCGCCGTCGTTTATATAGGACCCCGGGCACGCTATTGTGCTGACAGAGGTCTCTTCGGCTGCGCGGTCCGCCCCGCACAATGGCGATGCCGGGCAACCCTCGCGGTTGACCGTTCCGGTGCAGCTGTTCCAACTGCGAGGGAGGCCGCCGGCGTTCGATCAGTGGGGTCGCAGACCCTCAATTCGCCTCCGCGCGACCACGCTGATCGGGCGACGCTGGGCTGCCGAAGGTAGACCAGAAGGCCGTTGCTCCAGGACCCCAGGCAATCCGGAACATCCCAGCCGACACGGAGATCCTCGCGTCCCTCAAGACCCTGTGTAGCCGGACGGCCGGAAACGCCTTGAACAAGTTGGCCGCAGGGCATGAATGCCCTGCCTACAACTCTGAGCAATCAGCGTTCGCGGACAGCCAAAGGCAGACCGGAAGGCCGGTGCTCACGGCATCGTCGACGACCACGCCGTCGTGTCCCCCGACTCGAATCCGTCGTCAAAGATGAACGGCGCCAGATCGAGGAAGACCGCGGTGGCGCTGCGATCTGCCAGCATCTCCACGTATGTCACGGCCGCGTTCGGGTCGGCAACATCACCCGTCCACTCGACAAACATCCACCCGGGATCTGAGATCGCTTCGACGGGGATCGTCGCGCACACCGGGAAGGAGTGCACACCCACTGCGGGAAGGGTGACTCCACCCTCCACCACCGCCATGGTCAGATTGTAGGTATCCGCAGCGCCGCCGCGTTCATACGCGCCCATGTCGATGATCGGCGCCGTGCCGCTGCCGCCGTTGGTCACCGCGGGATCGTCCAGGAATCGCTGAAGACCGTCGAGGTCCTTGGCGCAGACATCCTGCGCCGCGTTGTCGCCGACATCGATCCCGGCGGAACCCGCGGCGAGCCGGAAGTCGTCGTCCTCGGTTCCGAGGATGTTGTCGGCCCCGTCCGGATCGACAAAGCTCGGTTCCACACTGATGACCCCCGTACCCGAGACCGTCGTCTGCTGCACGTTCGAGTAGCTCAGGATCGGTGAACCGTAGAAATCCCGGTCCCAGGGGTTGCCGACGTTGTTCCAGAACTGGCTGTTGACCACGGTGTACTGAGTCGACGGCATGTTGGCGCCGATGGCGCCGCCACCGGGGCCACTGCTGCCGGGGTCATTGCCGTAGAAGGTGCAGTTGGCCACCTCGAAATCGACAAAGTCGTAGACCGCAATGGCGCCGCCGTACCCTGTACCTCCACTGGCGCCGGCGGCATTGCCGACAAAGAGGCTGTTGGAGATCCGTAACGGCCAGGGCCCCTGGAAGAAAATCGCGCCGCCGTAGCCGTCGGCCCGGTTGTTCAGGAAAACACACCGGTCGAGGTTCACCGCCCGGCGCGGGCGGAATGCGGCGCCGTCGAAGCCGCTGGTGTTGTCGAGGAAGAGGCAGTCGCTGATCGTCATCGGCGGGGCCGTTCCGGAAAAATCGTTTTCGGTCGCCAGAGAAATGCCGTTGCCGATGAACCGGCAGTTCGTGATCTCGGCCTCTTCGGTCAGGCCCTGGATCAGGTGGATTCCGCTGAATCCGGTGAAGGTGCAGTCGTTGATCTTCGTGTCGGCGGGCGGGCCGAGGAGCCAGATCACCGAGTTGAAGGCGCTGCCGGTGAATGTGAGGCCATCCAAGACGACGTGATCCGCGGTCACCTCGAAGAACTGAAGCGGGTTGCCGTCGCCCTGGATCGTCGTCGGGTTGGCCGCGGGGTCCCGTTGATCCCGCTGGGTCTCCCACCCGGCGAAGCCGCCGTAGACGCCGATCTCTTCGTCCACGAGGACGCTGGATCCCAGGATGTATGTCCCGGCCTTGATCCAGATCTCGTCGTCGTCGAGGGCAGCAGATGCCGCCTCACCGATGGTCTTGAGCGCCACGTCCCAGCTCGTCCCGAGACCCGAAGAACTCACCGATCCGTCGACATACCAGACACCGAACGCGGCGCCCGGGACAAACTCGTCGGCGCCCATGTCGGCAGTGGCCGTTCCGTTGCCGTCGCCGTCGATGACCCGTGGATCGCCGTCGAAATCGACCGAGGGGATCTGGAATGCGGCGTTGCTTCCCGCGTCGATGCACGGAGAACCGTCGCGGAGATGAGGCCGCACCGAGCCGAAGAGCATCGGGTCCTGGCGGATGTTGCCGTTGCCGGTAAAACCGCTCTGGTCGATGTCGTTGTAGGCCACGGCACTGTAGTTGCCGTACAGCTGGTGATCCTGGCCGGTGGCGACGTTTCCCCACAGAATGCTGTTTGTGATGGCCGGAGCCGGCGTGTTGCCGCCGAGCTGATGGCTGGACACCGCCCCACCGTTGACGGCCTCGTTGAGCGAGAACGTGCAGTTCGTGATGATCGGCCCTCCGGCGCCGGTAAACGCGAGCGCGCCGCCGTAGACACCGCCGGCGTTGGACCAGAACGAGCAGTTGGTGATGATGGGCTGGCTGTTGTGCGAGTAGATCGCCCCACCTTCCGAGAGATCGTGGCTGCCGTTGGAGTTGAAAACGACGTTCCGGATCTCGGGGATCTCGCTCCAGCACTCCCGCATCTCGATGGCGCCGCCCTTGCCGAACGACGGTTCTCCATAGCAACCGGTGAACCGTACGCCGTCGATGATCGGACCCGCGGCCTGGATCGAAACACACGGCACCGAGAGCGCCGATCCGTTGATGACGACCTCGTTTGCCACCCAATCGCGCTCGGCGAGGGTGTTCTCGTACCCGGCGAAACCGCCGTAGATCCGGTAGTCGCGGTCGATGAGTTCGATCGCCGAACCGAGCTGGTAGACACCCGCCTTGACCCAGATCTGGTCGGTGAACGCCGCCAGCGCGACCCCCTCTTCAATGGTCTTGACCGCCTCATGCCAGGATGTACCGTCACCCGAGACCAGCTTGGTTCCGTCCACATACCACACCGAGGCATCTGTCGGAGCCGCGACAAAGATCGAGATCGCGACCAACACCAACACCGAGACCAGTCTCGTGCGCATCCTGTCCTCCCTGGTTCTCAGACAGAATAACACGCGTAGCCTTAGGTCCCCTTCGGGGATGGGTAAACCCCCTCGCCTTTAGGCGAAGCCTTCAG
>CAZXMW010000120.1:0-5250 GCA_964641415.1 uncultured Thermoanaerobaculia bacterium
TGGCACCTCGATGTCGGCTCATCGCATCCTGGGGCTGAAGCAGGTCCCAAGGGTTCGGCTGTTCGCCGATTAAAGCGGTACGTGAGCTGGGTTTAGAACGTCGCGAGACAGTTCGGTCCCTATCTACCGTGGGCGTAGGACACTTGAAGAGATCTGTCCCTAGTACGAGAGGACCGGGATGGACGAACCTCTGGTGCACCAGTTGTCGTGCCAACGGCACAGCTGGGTAGCTATGTTCGGAAAGGATAACCGCTGAAAGCATCTAAGCGGGAAGCCCACTCTGAGATAAGGTGTCCCGGGTAGCAATACCCCTGAAGACCCCAGGGAGACCACCTGGTTGATAGGCGGGATGTGGAAGCGTGGCAACGCGTGGAGCTAACCCGTACTAATCGGTCGTGAGGCTTGACCACACGTTATTTGAGTTTTCAGCTCTTGGCGATGAGCGATGACGAGGAATCGGTTGTGGATTTTTTCCGGTGGCCCTAGCGAGGGGGAAACGCCTGATCCCATTCCGAACTCAGCAGCTAAGCTCCTCAGCGCCGATGGTACTGCATCCCTGTGGTGTGGGAGAGTAGGTCGCCGCCGGGAAGTCTTGTAGGAGCGCCCCACTTCGGTGGGGCGTTTTCCTTTGCGTGCAGCGCATCACGGCGGAGCTCGAAGAGCGAAGCCGGATTCCATTCGTCGGACGAATGGAGGTCGCTCTCGCTTCGCTCGTGCGAGTCGCCTCTCGGGCTTCACACATTGAACCACACATAAAAATGTGTGATACTTGATCGCAGGAGACGCATCATGCCCACGAACCTCGCTTTGGATCCCGAGCTCCTCGAGGAGGCCCACCGCATCGGCGGCCACCGGACGAAGAAGGCGACTGTGACAGAGGCCCTGCGTGAGTACATCATGAAGAGGAAGCAGCAGAAGGTGCTCGAGCTCTTCGGCCTCATCGAGTACGAAGAGGAGTACGACTACAAGGCGCAGCGCCGACACGCATGAGCGCTCTCGTCGATACCAGTGTGTGGTCAGCCGCTCTGAGACGCCGAAAGGTCGACGAGGAATCGCCCGTCGTCCGTGAGCTTCGCGAGCTGATCGCCGAAGGCGCGGCCTTGATGATCGGGCCCATCCGACAGGAGATCCTGTCGGGGATCCGGCAACCGCGGCAGTTCGAGTCGCTCCGCGAGCTCCTGCGCCCCTTTTCCGACGTCAAGCTGACGACCGCCGATTACGAGCGGGCGGCGGAGTGTTTCACCCTTTGTCGACGACGGGGGGTTCAGGGCTCGAACACGGACTTCCTGATCTGCGCCGTTGCCGAGCGGCTGCAGGTGGCCATCTTCACCTCCGACGACGATTTCACCCATTGCTCCAAGCTGCTGCCGATCGAGCTGCATCGCCCACGGTTCGAGTAACCCCGTGGATGCCGGGTTGTCGGCAAATCCGGAGTGACGACCGACTCGACCGCAGCCGACGAACGCGAGCTCGAGGTCATGCGGCGGGCTCCTTTGTAGCCGCAAGCTTCCCAGCTTGCGGGTCCAGATCAAGGTGGTACCTCGTCGCGTTTGCGGCAATCGATGTCTGGGCAGGCAAGCAGGGATGCTTGCCGCTACAAAGCTCGCGTGGGTTGGACCGCCTGCGTCCAGGCAAGCCTCGATCAGCGTCCTGTTGGTCGCTCGGGCCATGAGCTGGCGTTTTCGCCCATGAGTTGGTGCTGGGGGCGATGGGCTGGTTCGAGTTGTCTACGGTGCTCACAATCGACGTGTGGGTCTTGCAGCTCTTTTGGATTCTCTTTGGGACACGGCCTCGCCCGGACGCCACCTTGGGAGGCGGAACCACAATGCGAACCGAGGAGGCATTCATGCGCGGGAAAGTGAGCTGCATCGTCATCGTCGCTCTGGCGGCGGCCCTGGCCGTCCAGGCCGGCGGCACCGTCACTGAGGAAACCTTCTACAGCGAAGCGCTCGGGGAGGATCGGGAGGTCCTCGTCTACCTGCCCGAAGATTACACGCCGATCGGCGGTGAGGGATTCCCGGTGGTCTATTACCTTCATAGTCTTATCGGAACCCCCGAATCGTGGTATCTCACCGACTTCATTCCGGTGCTCGACGATCTCATCGGTGACGGATTGATCGATCCAGTCATTGTGGTCGAGCCGGATTCCGTCCGCACCTCCGCACCGCCGGAGTGGCAGGCTCAGGGCCTGACCGGACTCGTCCAGCACCTGCATGTCAACTCGGAGCTTCTCGGCAATAACGAGGACTACCTGGTCGAGGATCTCGTCGAGTGGGTCGACTCGAGTTACAACACGATCGACGACCGTTCCAGTCGTTTCATCGTCGCCCGCGGCGTGGGGGGACACGGTGCGATCCGTTTCGCGTTGCGCCACCCGGATGTCTTCGCCGGCGCCAGCATCGACGCGGGATTGATGGAATTTCTCGATAACCGAGTCATGCGGAGTCTCAACTACATGCGAGCTCTGACACCGGGTCCGCCCTACGACTTCTCGCCATTGAACGATGGCTATTCGATGGACGCCTTTTTGTTGTGCGGCGCCTTTGCACCCAACATGGCCAATCCGCCCTGGTACGTCGACTTCATCCTCGATCAGGATGGTGAACTCGACCCGGACGTGTATCAGCGTCTGGCTGCCCAGTCACCACCGGGGCTGGTGGCCGACTTCGCCGATTCCGGCGCTCAGTACTCGCCCGACCTCTTCCTCCGGATCGGCGATGAGGACGAGTACGGTGGGATGTTCTGGCCGGTCGTCGACGCGCTCGAGGCGCACGAAGTGCCGCACCTCCTCAGGGTTTTCGAAGGGGATCACGACAACCCACCTCTCGTGACGAACCAGGCGGTCCACCTCACCTATTTCTTCCCCATCAAAGCCACCGCCGAGGTCAGCCCGCGGGTCGCCGACCCGCGGCTGTACCCGAAACTCCTCCGGGTCGCGGTCGAGCTGCCCGGCGACCTCGACGTCGCCGACATCGATTGCTCGACGCTGGCCCTCATCGACATCGACGGCGCCCGGCTCGACTGCCCCATCGGCTGCACCCGGACCTGCGAGGTCTCCGACGTCAACGGCAACGGCCGCGACGACCTGTCGGTCTGGCTGCCCTGCGACCGGTTGGCGCGTTCGGCCGTTGCCATGGGCGCCAAGGTCGGCGACTCCATCGAGCTCACCATCCGCGGCGAGCTCGACGACGGCCGCTTCTTCGCCGCGGCCGACACCGTCACCCTGGGCGCCGAGCCGAACCCGGTTGCCGTCGACTGATCGGTGTCTTCCCCACCAACCACGATCGCCCCGCCCCCCGGCGGGGCGATCTTCACGAAGTGGATTCGTCCGACGAATTGCCCCGCTACCCCTTCGGCCGCATGATCTCCTGGAACTCGGGGTGGTCCCACAGCGGCTCGAGGAAGATGTTGTGACGGAGCTCGTGGACGTCGAGGTTGTGCTCGATGCGGAGAGCTCCCCCGGAGATGCCGGTCCGGAGGAGGTACAGCGCCTCGTCGAGGTCGCCGAGCTGGGCGGCGATCATCGCCTGACCGACCCTGAGGTCGCCGAGGCGCGTCATGTCGTAGCGCGGATCCGATGCGGCCGGTAGCTCCGCCAACCGGTCGAAGCAGATCCGGGCGGTTGTCGCGTCGCCGACTCTCGCGGCGGCGACCCCCGAGAGGACCCATGCGGGGATCCAGTTCAGTTCCTCGCGGTCGAGGCTCGCTGCGAGCTCTGCCGCCTCTTCATTCCGATCCGCGATGAGGAACGCTTTCAGCCAGGACTCCGCGAGCGCCGGACACGACTCCGGCGGCCCCCCGCAGAGTGGAGCCAGGAATTCCAGCGTCTGCTCTGCCATCGCCACGGAAGCATCCCGAAAGCCGTGGGCCCGGAGCTCGTGGCTCGCGTCGATCCGCGCCATCACGATCTCGTAGCGCCCGAAGTCGCGGCCCATCGCCTCTTCGAGCAGCGCTTCGATCCGCCCGTTCTCGCCCAGCGCGCCGAGTAGCGCGATCTGCTTGCGGAGGCACCAGTCGGTGAGCGAGGACGAGGGAACGTCGGTACGTACGCGATCGAGGACCTCGAGGGCTGCTCGGTCGTTGTCCAACATGTGCTGAGCTGCGGCGGCGTCGGCCGCCATCAGCATGAAGATGGCGGGCGGAGCCATCCGGTCGGAGACCCTCTCCCGGTACAGTGCGACGGCCGCCTCCGGACGGTTGGCCAACAGGGCACACCGTGCAGCTCCGTGTCGGAGAAAGGTGTTTCGGGGGGAGCCCGTGAGCTCGTCTCGGAAGAGCCGGTACGCCACTTCGTACTGACCGTCCGCCCACAGGCGGAGGGCTCGGGTGACAGCGGCCTGGTGCCGGTTGAGGTTGGACTCGTCCAGGTGCTCAGAATTGAGGATCCCCCGGGCTGTCTGCAGCCTGAGGTTGTTCAGGAACGCGTTTGCGACCTTGAGTCGAACGCGCGTCAGCTGCGGGTTCGCCTGTAACAGCTCATAAAACGGCAGGAAGTTCTCCCGATCGAGCAGTCTCAAGCGCTTGACGAACTCCTGATAGGTTCCGACATCCGGCCACTCTTCGCCGGCGCCGAAGGCGAGCGACGGATGGAGGTGGTCGCTGGTGCAGATGTAGACCTCTTTGGCCAGCTCCCTCGTTGCCCGGTCGGGGTCGAGAGGATCGGCGGCGACCGGTGCAAAGGCCTGGACGACCCGACCCGCCACGGTGTTTTCGAGAACACCGCGGAGCTCGACCCCGTCGCCGGTGCCATCGATCACGCCGGCGAAGACGAGCCCGGCCGATGTTCCTTCCGCCACGCCTGCAACCAACGACCGTGGGTCGAGGTCGGCTTCGGTCCGCCCGGCCGCGAGCTCCGAGGCCACGGCGCTCGGTGGAACAACCTCGAGGCCCTCCATCTCGTTGAGCTGTCCGGCGATCTCGTCGGCGGCCCGCTGGCACAGGACGTTGAGGGAGGGATCCCCGGTGCGGTTGACGAAGTCCACAACCGCGATCCGGTTCGGGCTGAGAGTTGACGCGCCCTCCGCCGGAGCCTCGTCGCCGCCGGGGCTCAGGGCCCGCCACGCGATGCCCGCGGCGACGGCCAGCAGCAGCGCCGCCACCGCGACCTGCCATTGCGGCCGGCGGCGCTCCGATGCCGAGGCGACACCGCTCGGTGTCGCCATGGCCGGCGCGGTACCGCTGTGTCCGACGCCCCGCAGGCTGTAGGCGAGGTCGGCGGCGGACTGGAAGCGCGCTTCGGGGCGCTTCTCG
>CAZXMW010000121.1:0-5151 GCA_964641415.1 uncultured Thermoanaerobaculia bacterium
CGTTTCTAGATTCGGTCTGCCTGCTTGACAAGCGCCTTCTAATGGGTGGCACCCACACGGGCGCAACCGGTTCTCCTCTCCGTCGCGGCCGACCGCCCCGCCGCGCACGACGGGCGCAGCTCCCGTGTCTTGCATGAGAACGCGAGCAGAGACTCCTCAGCGCAGTCAGGGCACCGGACGCGCGCAAAGCCGTTCTCGAAGAAGCCGCAGTCGAGGTAGCGTTGCACCTGCTCGTCGACGAAGCCGCGCCAGAAGCCACACTTCCGCTCGAAGCGCTCCTCCCACTGCCCCCTCACCTCGTCGAAGCGGGCGTCGAAGAGGCGAACCAGGGGCGTGGCGCGGGGACTCCGGGCCCGGTACCGGACCGCGCAGGCTCCTGCCACGGCGGCGTCTCAGGTCTGCCGCAGCGTGGACGGGCTCTGCCAGCGTGGCCCGGACGCGTCCGACAGTCAAGGCGCCGAAACCCGAGGATAGGCTCCGGCACGGCCGGACTCTGGAGTCAACCGCCCCCACAACCGGTTACACTGTATGTCCTCGCCGTACCCCGTCTTGACGAGATCACCGGTCTGAGTTTGACACTCTCACTTGTCAGAGTTTGACACCTGGCACAGGTTGGAGTGCAAGGAATCTGAGCCGAGGCAGATCAGGTCAGATCTAAGGGGAGAGTGACGGCGCCATGGTGGGCGATGGCGCGCTTCGCCGCGATGGCGACGTAGGCGCCTGGGTCGCCGAGACCGCTCAGCTTGGCGGTTTCGAAGAGGGTGTAGAAGATCGCGGCGACCTCGGTGCCCCGCTTCGACTTCGACCCGTAATGGTTCTTGCGGCCGACGACGACGCCCCGCAGCGCCCGCTCTGCGGCGTTGTTGTCGAGCGGGACTCGGGGATCCTCGAGGAACAGCGTCAGACCCTGCCACAGCTTGAGCATGTAGGTGATGGCCTTGCCGAGCTTCGACCTCGGCAGCACAGCACCGTCGTGCCTGCCGGCCCACTCAAGCAGCTCCTTGATAACCGGCTTTGATTTCTCCTGCCGGAGTTTTCCGCGAAGCTCGAGGATTCGTTTTCTCTCGTCGTCGGTCGCGTCGGGGCCGGCTCTCGGCACCTCGCGCTCGATCTCGAAGAGCCGGTTGATCAGCCCGACCGCCTGCTCGCTGAGCTCTCGGTTGAAGTCCGCCGCCTCGAGAAACTTCCGCCTGACATGCGCCCAGCAATGGGCAAGCCTGAGATTCAGCGAGCTCCTCGCGAGCGACTGGTAGGCGACGTAGCCGTCGTCGGTCATGGCGACGCCCTCGAAACCGTCGAGCACCTTTTTCGCAGCATTTTGCGATCGGCTGCTCAGGATGCGGTAGGTGGCGATGTCGTCCGATGCGACGCACCACGTCCACCACTTGCTCGTGCCGGTGTTTTCGTGGTTTCGCCAAAAAGTCTCGTCGGCGTAGACCATGCCCGACTCGAGGACCATTTTGCACAGAGCCCGGTAGGTCGGCTCGAGGATTCGGGCGAGGACATTGATCTGGTCCCACAGCGTTTGGCTTGTGGTCTCCAGGCCGGCCCGGCTCATGGCCTTCACATGGCGCTCGAGCGGCAGGTGGTCGAGGTACTTCTGCTCGGCGACGTGGACTGCGAAGTCCACCGAGTAGCGGCCGCCGGGGATGTGCTTGGCCGGTCCCGGCGCCGTCATCACCTGCTCGTTGCACCGGCAGCGGTACTTCTGCCGCCGATGCTTGAGGACCTTGTACTCGACGCCGACGACGGTGATCTCTTCGGACTCCTCGACCTGATCGCCCATCTCGGTGAGGGTCTCACCGCAGATCGGACAGGTCCGGGCTTCCTCTTCGAGGGTGTGGATCACCTCTTCGACGGGGAGGTCCGGCTGGCTCGTCGGGCCGTGGCCTCGGCGAGGCTCTTTCGGCTCGTCGTCGTTCGGCTTTTTCTCCCGCGGTGTCCTCTCGGAAGACTCGCTGAAGATTTCCCGCTTCATCGCGGCGAGCTGTTCTTTGAGCAGATCGAGCTCGAGCTGAGGGTCGGCATCTCCGTACTTCAGCCGAGCGTTTTCAGCTCGCAGCCTGGCGATGGTTTTCGACTGTCGGATGGTGGTTTTTTCAAGGTGGGAGGCGACCTGCTGGAGGGTCTCGATGTCTGATATTTCCTCCAGCCTCGACATGCTCTATTCTCTCAATAAAATCGTTATCTGTCAAGCACTTAAGACAGAGTTTACCAGGCGAAACAGCGACTTTCCCGACCAGTCGACTGCCCTCTAAAAACAGCTGCAGCTCCGACATCGTCAGCTCGATCGTGGTGATGTCTTCACCCGCCCACAGCTTGGCAAACTTGCCCCTCTCGAGCCGCTTCGCGTACAGACACAGACCCGTCCCGTCCCACATCAGCACCTTCGCCCGTTTCCGGTTTCTCGCCACGAAGAGGTACATGTCTCCGGACAGCGGCTCATGCTCGAGGTGGCTCGACACCATCCCGTACAGACCGTCAAAGCCCTTGCGCATGTCCGTCGGCAGCGTGTAGGCGAAGACCCGGACCGATCGCGTCGAGCCGATCACCCGACCACCCGCAGCAGAAACGCCAGCGTCTGGGCGTCCAGCCCCTCAACCGTGTAGCCGGCCGGGGTCGTCAAACGCAGCGCGTTGGTCGACTCGTCCCGAAAATCCCCATCACCGGCGGCGACCGAAACCGTGCGAAAGCCCGGCGCGAGGGCCAGCGCCTTGCGGTCGGCCCTCAGCCACCTCGCCAGCGTCGACTCCACCAGGCCGAGCCGATTCGAAATCTCCAGCAGCGGCTCGCCCCGCTCCCGGCACACCCTCGCGTACGACTCGATCCGAGATCTCAGTGGTACCGGACATCGCCACCGCTTCCCCGGCCGGCTCTCCACCTCCGCATCGATCTCCTGCTTCAGCTGATCACACAGACCATCCAGGCTTCTGATTTCCATCCCTCCAGCCTGGGCAAATCAGATCGATCGCGCAAGACGGGGTAGGGCGAGGAGGTACGTTACACTTGGGCCGAGATTAGCCAGCGGAAAGCCCTGAGGCCATAAATCAGCAGATCGGTGCCTGGCACGGTTCCAAAGCAACGAGCCCAAAACGCCATGGCAGGCGACATCTCTGCGACCGGGCGACGGCGGTCGAGACTCCAGCTTCGACCCCCCGGGGCGAGTCGACGTGACTTCAGGGAGCCACACTGCTCCAAGCGTCGGTCACACCGAATCGAAATCCGTCGGAGAAGAAGAGATCCTCTTCCGCGATGTAGCGGGTCATCGCAAAGGAATCATGAGAGCCGAGCCGAGTGAATCCCGCCAACGAAACCGTGCCGTCTCCATGCATCACTGCGGCCCGCCCGTCGGCGTTCGCTCCGATCGCTGTGGAGACGTAACCGAAACCACCAAACGACGTGTCGACGGTACCGTTCGCAGTGAAGCGCACCATCGCGAACTCGTGCATTTGGTCGATGGTCGCCGAGCCCGCGACGATGATCTTGTTATCGGGTTGGAGCATCACGTCCCAGCCCTCGTCGACGCCCCACACAAAATCGAAGGTGGCCAGGCCGTCGGTTGAGAAGGTCGTGTCGAGATGTCCGTCCTCGTCCAGCCTCGCGACCGCCATGGCTGTATTCAGGTCGGTTGAGCCGGCGACCACGATCCTGCCGTCCGGCTGCACGACGATGGCATGGCCGAACGAGTCCTGTCCGAAATGGAACTTCGAATAGCCATTGCTGGTTGAGCCGAAGGTCGTGTCGAGCGATCCATTCGAGTTGTAACGGAGGACCGTGAAGTTCTGAATGGCGTCGACCTCCGACGAACCCGCTACCAGGATCTTCCCGGAATCGTGGAGAATGACCACATCCCATCCCTCGTCGACACCCCAGTAGCCGTTGTACGTGGTCATTCCATCGGTGTCGAAGCTCGTGTCAAGTGATCCGTTCGAGTTCAACCGCGCCACGGCGATGGACGTCCCGACATCGGTGCTGCCGACCACCACGATCTTGCCGTCCTGCTGGAGAGCGACCGCGTGCGCGACCGAATTCTGTCCGAAGTTGACGGTTGTGAATCCGGCGCCGCCCGAGCCGAACGAGGAATCAAGGCTGCCGTTGGTGCTGAGCCGCATGATGAAGAACTCGTCGAGGCTGTCAAGCCGAATTGACCCTACGACGACGAGTTTCCCGTCCGCCTGCATGGCCACGTCCCAGGCCGCATCGTTGCCCCACCCGCCGTCGTGGAACACACGTCCGTCGCTTCCGAACGAGAAATCCCGGCCACCGTGAGAGTGCAGCATTAAGACGGCGATGTCTTGCCTGGTCTCAGTCCGCATGCCAACGAGCACGGTCCGGCCATCCGGCAGCCGCTCGATCCCGTTGGCCCGGTCGTGGGTTGCTCCCATGTCGTGATACACGATCCCGTTGCCGTCGAGCGTCGTGTCGAGATCGCCATCGGCTGCCGGCACAGTCGACGCCATCGCGAGTATCAGGATGCCGATGCCCAACCGAACACCACTACCTTGAACCCTCGGTACCATTTTCCCTCCCTGTCAGTCTGCGGTTCTCTCAACATGGTGCCCGAACAGCCGGTTGTCAAGGTCAAACATCGGTGCCGGGAGAAACAAAGTTGGCGATGTTATCTCCTGGCGCTGCTGTTCTGTGGTCACGGGGGCGAGCTCGCCACGTGCCTGGGCGGCCATAATCCTCTCGCTGAGCTGCTCATCCAGCCAGAGGGGCTTCTTCTCGTACGCGGGGCTCGTCTGCCGCTCTCCGATAGGAATTTCCTTTCACCCAACTCGAAGGTCCCCCGCCCCTCAATCCTCGATTTTGCGCCGCAAACCCAGAACATCTGCTCGGTTGGGGCGTTCTGAGCACCAATCTCGCCGAACACAGGAACCTCGACGTCCGGTCACCGCCCCACCAGGCCGCTCGACTCGCGATTCCTCCGTTTCGCCCACACCTCTCCCGGCCACGCACGGGAACGAACCCGACCCGCCCGAGATCTCCAGCCCCTTGTCAGTTCGGCGGCGCCCGCGCCCCCTGCGCCTCCTTGCGCTCGAGATGCCTCAAGATCGCGTCGATCACGTCGTGCTCGGTGATGAACGCGATGACCCTCATCTCCGAGCCGCACGAGGGACACACCAGCGGGTCGACCTCGTAGAAGGTGGT
>CAZXMW010000122.1:0-4829 GCA_964641415.1 uncultured Thermoanaerobaculia bacterium
GTGTCGGGCGCCGGCTGGTACCACTCGAACCGGGTGCGGATGATCTCGGCGTTGTACAGCGTCGAGGCGTTCTGCATCCGGCCGCGCATGTACCAGCTGTACGGCGCGATATCGCTCACGAAGCGGAAGTCGGCGCAGTCGGCCGGCGGCAGCGGCGTCGCGGTCGGGACCGGGGTCGGGGTGGCGCGGCTGATGGTCCGGGTCTCGGTGCACGTTCCGACTGCGGGGTAGCCCGGCCAGTCGAAGGTGAAGGTGACCTCGATGTCGCCGCTCAGCGGGTAGGTCGCAGTGCAGCCGCCGGTTCCCGGATCGCAGCCGTCCCAGCGGGTCGTGAATCGGGTGCTGCTGCTCGGCAGGAAGTTGATGTTCTGCACCCGCGCCGACGGCGAGGTGAAGAAGTTCGTTCCCTGGGTTCCGCCAAAGTCGTTGAACCGGATGAAGTTGAGGTACTGCCCGGGATAGACCCCGTCGTCCCAGATGATGTCGGTGCGGGTGTGGCGCGCGGTGTGGCTGACATTGTTGTTGGCCACCGACGCGATCCTGATCCGGTCGGTGCTCAACCAGGTGATCGGGCCGACGAAGATGTCCGTGCAGGCCGGTGGCGGCGGCGCCGTCGGAGTCGGGGTCGCGCTCGGCGTCGGGGTGTCGGTCGGGGTCGGCGTGTTGGTCGGGGTCGGCGACGGCCTCGGGGCGTCGCAGACCCGCGACCGGCGCTGCTCGACGAGGTTGACCCGCATCAGCCAGTCGAAGCTCTCGTCGCCGTCGGAGTCGGCGTCGGCGCCGCCGACCAGGTCGTAGTCGTCGGCGCCGGCGTCGGCGACCTCGCGGTTGCCCGACAGGTTGCCGGAGGTGTCCTCGCCGATGGGGTGGTTGGCCGAACCGCCGACGTCGGTCGGCAGCTCGAGCTGGGCCCGCCGCACCCACTGGGTCACCGACGGGGGAGTGGACGCGTTGTCCACCGTCCAGTCGGCGCGGCAGCCGTCGTCGTTGCCGCCGGCGCCGGCGCCCGGCGTGCAGTTGTCGAAGCTCGACGTCCAGGCGTGCTGGACGGTCGTGCCGAGCCGGGACTTGGAAGTGTAGAACGGGAAGAAGCGGAGCCCGCAGTCGGTGCCGTCGCCGTTGATGTCCGACGTCTCGCAGTTGCGCATGAGGTAGATGGGCAGCAGGTCGTAGGGGTTGCCAGGGTGGAAATCGGGTGCCGGAATCGGTCCGTAGCGGTCGGCCGCCGGCACGTGGTCGGCGCCGGCCGGATCAGGGTCGAAGTAGGGGTTGTAGCCGAACAGCATCGAGCGCGAGAAGTCGGCCGGGTTGATCCACGGGTTGGGCGCGTCGGGGTCCAGCAGCGTGCGCTGGGACCAGCCGATGCGGTAGACGTAATTCTCCTCGACGAAGCCGAAGCGGTCCGACGCGGTCGCCTGGTAGGCCCACTGCTTGGCGGGATAGGGGTTGGTCTGGGACCCCGAGTAGCTCGGCAGCTCGTACTGGTAGCCGGCGAGGGCGAAGTTGGCGTCGGTGACGCTGGCGAGAAAGTCGCGCAGCACGGTCTTGGCGATGCCCATTCGCGATCGCGGGTCGTCGCCGCCGCCGGGCAGCATGCCGTAGTCGATGTTGGCCGACGCGTCGCCGAGGGTGAACTCGGTGGCGACCTCGGAGGTGCCGACCATCGAGGTCGAGGTGTCGAGCAGGATCAGGATGTTGGGCTTGGCCGCGCGCTCACGCAGGAAGTCGCGATCGTCGGCGGCGGCGGTCGCGGCGATCAGCACCGCCAGGGCGACGGCGAGCGTCCGGCTCCGGTGTGGTTGAATGTGCATCACTGCCCCCTCAGGCTCCGAGGATCATGCGTCAGTAACATGTGACTGCCGGAAAGATGTTGTCGACCGGGATCGGCATGATCGTCACATCCTGGGTGATCGCCGCCTGGGTCAGGCCGACGAGAACGCCGGCGTCGCGCTGGGCGGCGCTGCGGAAGTAGAAGTGCCGGGCCCTGAAGCTGGTGTCCCACGACACTCCGGTCTCGGGATCGACGGCCTCGGACGGCGGTTGGAGCTCGCAGACGTCGCTGACCGTCACGTTGTACTGGCCGGTGAGCATGCCGGGCAGACCCGGGTCGTCGGCGAGGACGAAGGCGCCCTGGCCGACCGCGCCGGTCGACAGGGTGATGATCTCGGCCTGGGTGCCGGCGTCGGCGGCGTACAGCGCACGCACGACCCAGCGGTCGGTGCCGGCCGCCTGGAGCCCGAGCGAGGTCTGGAGCAGCAGCCCGAGCCCGAGAAAGGCGAGCACCAGCGAGACCATGAGCGCGATGATGATCGCCGCCCCGCGCTCGCCGGACGACGGTTTGACGGCGTGATCGTGATGGTGGGTCATTGCGTGCCTCGTCACAGGAAGTTCCTCAGCGCCACCGCGACCTCCATTCGGCGCCACTTGGCGTGGCGCGGGCCGGAAACCCCGGCGGCGGGCGGCGCCATGTTGCCGGCGCCGGCGAAGGTGACCGCCGGCTCGGTCCAGTCGGAGACCTCGAACGGGGTGCGGCCGAGGACGGTGAGCCGCATCGCGATCGCGCCGTTGCCGGCCAGCGCCTCGGCCAGGGTCGGCGACGCGTCCCACTCGGTGGCCGGGTTGAGGAAGGTGTCGCCGTCGGCGTCGACGCCGAGCTCGACCTGGAGGTTGCCGATGTTGACCGCCACCGGCTCGCCGGCGCCGCCGGTGCGCTGGGCGACCCGCCGCAGCACCATGTCGGCGTCGACGTAGTAGGCGTAGGCCTCGAGGATGCCGGCCCGCGAGGCGCGGAAGCCGGGCTCGCCGGCGCCGACCCCGGCGCCGAGGGGGTTGAGGACATTCCACGCGGCGTTGGCGCCGTAGCTGATCACCATGTTGCGGTTGGGCGCAGAACCCTGGACCCCGGTGTCGCCGGTGACCTGCGCGACCACGTACTGGCCGCCGACCCGGGCGCCGGCGCTGACCTGGGTCCAGCCGTCGCCGGTCGAGATGATGAGCCCGCGGTTGATGAAGACGTTGGCGCCGAGGCTCTGAAAGTCGGTGAGTTCGTTGATGGTCCGCTCGGTGGCGCCGCCCGGGTCCGCGGTCTCGCGGATCGTGACCGTCTGACCGGTCGGGTTGACGTCGGCCTGGGAGACGAAGAAGGGCGCCACGTCGAAGAAGCCGCGCAGCACCAGGACGTCGCTGCCGGCCATGTTGTCCAGGGTCGATCCGAAGATCGTGAAACCGTTGGCCTGGTTGTCGTGGACCTCGCCGGCGACCCAGGCGTTGCCCGACGCGTCGCCGCGGGCGAAGGGCATGATCGAGCCGCCCGTCATCCGCGCCGTGCGCATCAGGTGGTAGGTGGCGTAGCGGACGTTCTCCTGGGTGTCGGCGAGCCCGTCCTCGATCTTCGAGATCCGGGTCGACGAGTCGAGCAGGTTGAACAGGCCGATCATCAGGATGGTGAAGACGGCGATCGCGACCAGCATCTCGATCAGGGTGAAGCCGGCGCTCGCGGGACGGGAGAGGGTCGCCTTCATCGTCAGTTCCCCGCCACCTTGAGCGCGCTCACGACGAACTCGCGGCGCCCCTGGAGATTCTGCGCGGTCGACCGGACCCGAACCGTGATCCGCTTGACGTTGGCCGGGTTGACGCCGGTCGGCGCCGGCCAGGTCCCGAGGTCGGTCCAGTTGCCGATGCCGAAGTCGGTGATCGAGTAGGTCGCCGTGAACTGGTCGTTGGAGTAGGCCGCGTTCTGGGGCGCCCACACCGTGGCCGCGGTGGCGTTGAGCGTCGGGTCGACGAACGGCCGCGCGCGCAGCTCCTCGAGCACGAAGCGGGCCTGCGACGCGAGCCGGGCGTAGTCGTAGCTCGAGGCGTTGACCACCATGGCGTGGGAGAACATGCCGGCGATGCCGAGGGCGACGATGGCGAGGATCACCAGCGCGACCAGCACCTCGATCAGGGTGAAGCCGTCGTCCCGGGGGAGCTTCCGGATCTGGCACATCAGTAGTACTCCCAGTGGGCGAAGTTGTCGCTCCAGTTTCCGGCGCCGGCCGGGTTCCACATCTGCGCCTGTACCGTGCCGGCCCCGGCGAAGACCGAGATCCGGAAGGTGTTCCACTTCTTCGCGTCGTACCAGATGTAGTACTCGAAGGCGCCGCGGCCGATCCCGACCTGACCGCCGGCGCGGCTCAGGGCCATGCCGGTGGGAAAGAACACCAGTCCGCGCGCGGTGCCGCCGCCGGCGGCGTTGAGGATGTAGAGCGGGTCCGCCGACGAGCTCTCGAACGACCACTCGTCGACGTTGCGGATCTGCCAGCTGCCGACCAGCTCCTCGCCGACGTCCTCGATTTCGTTCTCGTTGGCGTCCATCCAGGCTCGGAAGGTCGAGAGCTGCTGTCGGTTGGCGCCGTTGAGAACCCGCAGGCAGACGTTCTGGCCGCGCTTGATGGCGTTGATCCGGGCCACCGCCGCCGCCTGCTCGAAGGTCCGGACCACGTCGAGCATGCTCGCCCGCATCCGTGCCCGGCGCAGGCTCGGAATGCTGATGGCGACGATAATGCCGATGATGGCGACCACGACCAGCGCCTCGACCAGGGTGTAACCCGCCGATGAACCATGTCGACGCCGCATCATCAACCTCCACGCACTCCGCGCCCTCGATCTGCACACTGCATCGATTCCAGAATGCGGGCACTCACCGGCAAGGGTCAAGGGCAAACCGGCTTTGTTCAAAGAGCTTTGACAATACCCCGTGCCGGTGTGAGATGCATCACACGTTCATCAGTTCTTAGTTTTTAGTTTTTAGTTCCTGCGTCTCCGGTTGCTTAAGGTCATGGTATAAT
>CAZXMW010000123.1:0-4720 GCA_964641415.1 uncultured Thermoanaerobaculia bacterium
ACATGGATCGCCCGAATGATCTCCGACTCCTCAGCCCGCTTGATCACGTAGCCGGAGGCGCCGGCGCGCAGCGCCTCGTGCATCATGGTCTCGTCCTCGTGCATGGTGAGGAACAGGACGACGAGTTCCGGACGCATCTCCTTCAGCCTCTGCGCCGTCTTGAGGCCGTCGTCGGGGGGCATGGTGATGTCGAGCAGGACGACGTCAGGCTGCAGGGTCTCGGCCAGGCGAAGCGCCTCTGTCCCGTCGCCCGCCTCGCCGACGACCTCGAGGTCGGGGTCGACTGAGAGCAGGGCTCGAAGGCCGGAGCGAACGACCGCGTGGTCGTCAGCAATCACGATGCGGATCGGCAAGGTACCTCCACGACGACGGTGGTCCCCGCCCCGGGGGCGCTTTCCACCGTCAGGGTTCCGCCCAGAGCCTCGGCCCGCTCCTCGAGACCGAGCAGACCCAGGCGATCTCCGCGCCGACGGACCTCGTCCGGCTCGAACCCGACGCCGTTGTCCTCGACCATCACCGTGACCCGGTCGTCGCGACGCAGCAGCAGGACGTCGGCTCGAGTCGCGTGGGCGTGGCGTGCAACGTTGGCCATCGCCTCCTGGACTACCCGGAAGAGGGCCGTCTCGACCTCTGTCGAGAGTCGCTCGCCTTCCATCCCTCGCGCCTTGAAACGAACCTCGAGTCCGAACTTGGCTCCAGCCGACCGCGAGTACTGGCGAAGGGCCGCCTCGAGCCCGAGGTGATCGAGGCTCGCCGGCCGCAGGTCCGTGGTCAGACGCTGCAGGCTGTCGATGACCGCATCGGTCCTCTCCATGAGCTCCGACGCCCGCCCGGTGACATCTCCGCCCTCGCCGATCTCTCGGTCCAGCAGCCGCAGTCCGAAGCGCAGCGAGGCCAGGGCCTGGCCCGCCTCGTCGTGGAGCTCCCGAGCGAGGGCGCGCCGCTCGCTCTCCTGGGCCTCGACGAGACGGCGCGACAGCGCCCGCATCCTCACGGTCGCTGTCTCCATCTGCTGGAAGAGGATCGCGTTTTCAACGGCCACCGAGGCCTGGGAGGACATCGCCTCGGCCAGCCTGACGTGCTCCTCGTTGAACGCGCCGATCTCCCGTTTGGACAGCGCGAACAACCCAGCGACGTCGCCCCGCGCGAACAGCGGCACTCCAAGCCAGGCCGCCTCGGCTGATGGACCGCCCGGCAGGTTCCAGTCGGGATGGGCGCGAAGGTCGGGGATCATGACCGACGCGCCGCTCGTCAGGACGCCGTGGACGATCGGGTGCTCGGTCGGGTCGAACTCCAGCTGCTTCTCCGCCTCCAGGGGGAGCACCCGGTCACCGTCGAACACCGCCCGCACGGAGACCCGCGACCCCTTCTCGAGGACCATGACGCTGCCGCGGTCGAATGGGATCAGCCCTCGCAGGCGGTCAAGCAGGGTCATTAGCACGCTTTCACGGTTGAGGCTGCGGGTGAGCGCCACGGTCGCCTCGCGGAGCGCCTCGGCGATCGCCCGGGCGCGCCGCTCGGCCTCGTACGCTTCCCGCCGGTCGGTGACGTCCCGGGCGACGCTCAGCACTGATTGAATCTCGCCTCCGGGGCCGTGCTCCGGAACGACCCGGCATTCGAGATACTGGACCCGCCCCTGGGTCGGGAACGCGAGCTCCAGCACCTCGGGCTGTCCGGTCGCGAAAACCCTGCACAAGGCCGCGTCCCACGGTTCGGTCAGCTCGGAGGACATCCCCAGCTCCTGCTTGGTCTTGCCAACGAGCGTCCAAAGCGGGCGAGAGGTCACCGTCTGAACTGAGGGGCTGACGTAGAGGAGGCGCAGGTCCGCGTCGAAGCGCGCAATGAGATCGGGCAGGTTCTCGACCAGCGTCTTGAACGTCTCCTCGGCCTGGTGCAGCTTCGTGGCGCCCTCGTGGAGCTCCCGCTGCAGGTCGTCCCGCGTCGTCTCGAGGCCGTTGACCGTGCGGCTCTGGAGCATGGCCGCCGCAGTCATCTCAGCAAACAGCTCAGCGAGATGCGAGTCGTCCGCCGTGAAGTCCCCGGGCCTGTTGACCACGGCGAGAAGCCCCGCCACCTCACCGTCGATCACGACCGGCGCCACGAGCCCGCTCTCCAGGCTCGAGCGACCGCCGTGTGGATCGAGTGGAGCAGCACTGGCCGAGGACTTCGCCAGATCGTTGGCGAAGAGGGTCCGGCCGGTTTCCGCAACCCGGGCGCACAGCCGGCTCAGCGGCGCCGGCAGGCCGGCGGCGTCAAGCTCGAGGCTGCCGGGATCGAGGACCACGACCTCGAGGTCCGTTCCCCCCGCCGCGCACACGGCGACGAGGCCGGCCTCGGCGACCAGAATCGTCCTGCACGCGTCAAGGATCGCCCGTGCGGCGTCGACGAAGGCACGGTTTTCAAGCACCGCCCGCGCCGCGGCCAACAGCGCGACGGTCTCCTCGCGGCGGCCATTCTTCATCTCGCGGGCTTCCGGCGACTCTTTCACGGGGCCTACCTCGGGTTTCGACCCGCGCCATATACCCCAGATCGTCCCCTTCCTCGGTTCGACGGGCGGGATGACACCGTTGGGGGGGGCGGACGTCCTGCGAGAATTGTACGACAGAAGCTTCTGCCGCCGATGATCACCAGCGGCGCACGGCTGCAACCATCGAACAGGTCCGGTCAGCAGGACTCGAGGTCCCGTCCTGGAGACCTCGAACCAGAGGCACCAATGTTGACCTTGTGACGGGTGCTCAGCCCCTGGGAACACCCGGCTGTCCGACGGAATCCCGGTTTCCCCACGCCGGAGATCTCACACGCTCACACGCTCACACGTGGGCGCCCGACAGCGCCGTGGCGCCGACACCCCAGGAGACTCAGTAATTGTCGCCCTCGTGTGGGGATGGTTCTTGGGCTTGCGGAGGCACATGGACCCTGCGAGGGGTGCTGAGAGGCGTGGGTAGTGCCACGGGTGGCCATGCAACTGACTGGAAGGTGACAATCCAACGTGGGGGTGCGTACCATTGATTGGAGAGCACGTGCGATGAAGATCGAGGAGCCGGGCCTTGAACAACCTGACGAGGGCCCCATGAACGCCAGGCCCCAGCAGCCCCGTCAGTCCCCACAGGCGGCGGTTCCACTGGTTCTTCTCATCTTGTTGGGAGTGGTTCTTCGTGTAGGTTTCGCGACCTCAGCGCGACCACTCTGGCTGGACCCGGCCATGCTGGCACTCAACGTCACCTCGAGGTCTGCCATCGGCCTTCTCGCGTCACTTGAAATGAACCAGGCTGCACCTCCAGGTATTCTGCTTGCGCTCCGCGCCGTGTACCTTGCGGCGGGCGAGCGAGTGGGAGCGATGGTGGTCGTGCCTCTTCTCGCCGGAGGGGTCGCCCTAGCGTTGACCGCGCTCGCAGCTTGGAAGTCGATGCGACCCACCAACGCATTCCTTGTGACACTGCCTCTAGCCGTTGGCGCAACAGGGGTCTATTTCGCAGGCGAGATCAAACACTACTCGTCGGAACTCCTGGTGTCTGCACTCGTAGTGCTGTGCGCGGTGTGTGTACCGGATGTAGGAGAGCACGACCACCGCAGGTTTGCCCCTAGTGTCCTGTTTGTCGCAGTGTTCGCACCGCTCTTCGCGTTCACAGCGTTCCTTTCCCTGCCTGTTCTCCTGGCGACGATGGCCGGGGTCGCGGTCAAGCGAAGGTCAAAGCGCCCCTTGGATTTTGTGCTGCCTAGCGTTCTCTTGTTGTACCTTGTAGCGCTTTACAAGCTGTTTACCCGCTCCTTCGGCAACACAGCGTTGGTCGAGTACCATCGTGCTGGTTTCCCACCGTCTGACTTCTGGAAGTCGATCCCGTGGTGGGCCGAGAGGGCAGTGGGTCTGTTCTCCTACCCACTCAATGTCGACCCTCGTCTTATCATCCCTGTTGTTCTATTCCTGGTCGGTGCGCTAGCCCCCGAACGCTTGGCGCGCGCGGGAGCGTGGCGGCTGGTCGCGATTGGGACCCTAGTGGCGACCGCAATCGCAGCCGCTCTCCACAAGTACCCCTTCTACACCGGGACGCATGATGTGAACTCACGGTTCGTCGTGCAGCTCGTGCCGCCCGTCCTCCTCCTCTGCGGCCGCGGGCTCGACGTGGTCAGGAACCTCGACCGACGAGGCATCGCCTGGGCTCTCGCGGCGATCGTCTGGGTCGCTGCGGTCGTCTCGCACCGCGTGACAGCACGGGAGTACATCTGGCAGGACGTGCCCGCCGCGGTCGCCTCCATTGAGCACGATCGAGGGCCGGACGACTGCGTCTGGGTCTACTCCGCCGCCATCCCTCAGACGCGCATCGCGACGTTGCACGAGGACTTCGCCTTCACCCCCGGTGTCGCCCGCGGCGGCGCGGCAGCCGCGGCGTTCCGGCGCGACCTCCGCCGCCTCGACCAATGCGACACCGCCTGGCTCGTCGTCGCCCACGACTACGCCGGCGAGACCCGGACGATCCTCCAGGCCGCCCACGACCTCGGCTTCTCGACCACCGTCCAGCGCTTCCGCGGCGCCCACGTCATCCGCTGCGATCGCTCTCCTTCGCCGCGCTAGGCCATCGCACCCACGATCGCCCCCAACCCACCTGCTCTGTGCCAGGAACTCTCTGGCCGACGTCCTCCGCGACCGCGCCGTCGATCTGGTGATCAACATCCCCAAGCACTTCCAGCGCGAGGAGCTGACCAACGACTACATCATCCGCCG
>CAZXMW010000124.1:0-4682 GCA_964641415.1 uncultured Thermoanaerobaculia bacterium
AACTTCGCATAACCGCGCGCTCCACATAGCACGTGTTATGCGCAGCTGCGCATAAGAAGTGGTTAGAAAGAACCGCCCAGGCGAAAACCGTCCAGCCGTCCCGCTTCTTGATGCCCCGGATGATTTCAATGAAAGCGCTCGCCTCATCGGGGTCAGCGAAGACCCCCTCGCCGCTCGAAATGCGGTTGTACACGTGGTACAACCCGCCTTCGACAACAACCCTCGCCCTGCGTGCCATCCGCCGAACTCCCCAGGGACGGCCTACTATAGCTTCCTAACTTCCTAAGGCCTGGCACCGCTTCCGCTTCCCGCTTTCCGCTTCGTTCAACGAGGTTCTGAAGCTCGGCACTCGTTCGGAACCCCCTCTGAAATGTGGTACTGTGCCCGAAAACGAGGTAATGACCGGCCAGTCATTCCCTCGTTTCCGGATCTTCACACTCATTCCCCGAGGAGGACGCCATGCACACCCTCCAGGCCGCCTTTCTGAGCCGAATTCAGTTCTCCGGCGAGGATGCCTCGACCATTCAGAAGATCGGTGAGTACAAGGGCAAACAGGAGCTCTTCACCCAGCAAACGCCGGAGATTCTCAACTCTCTCAAGCAAGTGGCCATCATCGAGTCGAGCGAGTCGTCGAACCGTCTCGAAGGAATCACGGCCCCTCGGCCACGTCTCGAAGCCATCATCTTCAAGGACTCCAGGCCGAGCAACCGCTCCGAACAGGAGATCGCCGGCTATCGAGATGCCCTCGCGCTCATCCACGAGTCGGCCGAGCACATGGACTTCAGCGTCAACGTGATTCTCCAGCTCCACTCGATGATCTACCGATACCTCCCATCGGAGGGGGGCCGGTGGAAAACCGTCGACAATCAAATTGTCGAACGAAACCCCGACGGATCCGTTCGTCGGGTCCGCTTCGAGCCGGTTCCGGCATTCTCGACGCCGCAGGCGATGGACGACCTGGTGACTCGATATCGACACGCCGTTGACATCGACACCGTCGAACCTCTGGTAGCGGTGCCGGCAGCCGTCTTCGACTTTCTCTGCATCCATCCCTTTCGCGACGGCAACGGAAGATCCGCACGCCTTCTCACCCTTCTTCTGCTGTACCATTTCGGCTACGAGGTCGGCCGCTACATCAGCCTCGAGCGGATCTTCGAGGAGTCCAGGGAAACCTACTACGACACCCTGGAAGCAGCTTCCCAAAGGTGGCACGAAGGGATGCACGACATCCATCCGTGGCTTCGGTACTTCTGGGGCGTGCTTCTCCGAGCCTACCGAGAGTTCGAGGAACGCGTCGGGACCATCACCACCGCTCGCGGCGCCAAGTCCGCTCACATCCGTCGCGTCATCGACCGAAAAGTCGGACCATTCGCCATCTCAGACGTCGAGGCCGAGTGCCCCGGCATCAGCCGGGACATGATCCGCGTGGTGCTGCGCCGGCTCCGCGACCAAGGGGTGCTCAGGCTGGAAGGACGAGGCCGCGGGGCAAAGTGGGTTGGGATCACTCATCAGGAATGAGATCTCCACCCAGAAGCGAGATCCACTCGTCGTCTTCGAGGTAGAAAGCGTGCCGGAAAGCGTGCCGAAAGCGTGCCGGGTTCATACATTTGTATATTCTTTGTAGAATGGCGGTGGAGTCTGAATGCCTCGATCGCCTCGCGTCTTTCTTGAAGGTGGGATCTACCACGTCTACAACCGGGTGACCCGTGGTGAGAGGGTCTTCGAGCGGGACAAAGCGGCGGGATGTGGTCAGGTCGCGAGAGATCCTCTTCAGCCTTGGCGTCGAGAGATACGGTTTGAAGGTCACAAAGATGGCGGCCGCGCTTCAAGTCAACTGCGACAGCGCGAGCCTGTGGGGATGCCGTAGGGCTGAACGACGCACCGGCAACGCCGCATTCGTCCGGAGAGCGGAAGAAGTAGACGCGGCGGTCGCCTCATCCCCGGCAACCAACGCACAATTTACAAACGTATGAACCTGGCACGGTTTGAACGCGCCCAGAGGCGAGGGCTGATTGGTGACCGCTACTGCTTGTACTTCACCGAGCAGCCGTAGGGCTTGGTTTCCGGGGTCGACACGGCCTTGCCGGCCAGGACCTCGTCGAGGGCCTTGGCGACGTAGTTGGTGCGGTCGGCCGCTTCCTGGCTGCCGCGCGGGTCGCTGTCGATGGCGCCGTTGTAGACCACCTTCCCTTCGGCGTCGATGATGTACATGTGGGGCGTGGTCTTGGCGCCGTAGGCGTGGCCGACGGTTCCGTCCTGGTCAACCAGCAGCGGCCAGGAGAGAGTCTCCTTCTTGGCGAAGGCGGCGTTGGCCTCGCGGTCCATGTAGTTGGTCGAGTTGATGGTCAAAAAGACCACGCCCTTGTCGTACGCCGAGGTGAGCTTCTTCATGGAGTCCTCCTGATAGTGGCGTTTGACGAAGGGGCAGTCCGGGTTGGTCCACTCGAGGACAACGACCTTGCCCTTGAAGTCCGAAAGGCTGATCTTCTCCCCGGAGATGTCGGTCAGAGTGAAGTCGGGCGCGGGCTTCCCGATCTCGACTCCGGCGCTCGCGACGGCGGCGCCCGAGGCAACGATCATGGCCATCAGGGTCATTGTTTTCAGCATCTTGATCATCGTTCGTTCCTTTCGCTGAACCGCCTGCGGCGGTCGGGTTCACTCGAGATTGATGGAGATGACCGCCCCGGTGCGCGTTCCCGCTCTGTCGGTGGTCGCAACCACCGAGCGCAGCGCGGCCGCCGGTTCGGTCGGGCCTTGAATCCGGGTCACGTCGAGATCGACACGGGTCAGCCGCCCGCGGCTCCGGGTGCGGACGTTGTCGACCTTGAGAGATGGGCCGGGATCGGGGAAGAACTCGACCGCCGCAGGATCTTCGGGCCACTGCAACCACACCGTCATCGGAGTCGTGCCGACGGCCGCGACCGGCCCGCCGGTGGCCGAGATCGAGAGCCGACCGGCGTCCGCGGGTGCCGGCAGCGACGCCTGCCAACCCTCAAAAGGCGCCGCCATGCCCGGGTCAACGGGCAGCTCGGCTGAAAGCTCGATGTCGCCGAGGACGCAGACGTCCTTGCAGGCGAGCCAGGAGGCGAACACCGTTACCATCGCCGGCGAGGTGACGACGGCCGGCGCCGCGACCTCGGCTACGAGCAGCACGGGCTGCTCGTAGCCGTAACCGATGATTCCGCCGGGCTGGGTGAAGCTGATCGGCGTCGGCCAGCGCAGGTCGCCGGCCGTCCACCCGTCGGGCAGCTCGAAACGGACGTCGGTGGCGAGGCCGGCGCCGCCGGGGTGACGCCAGTAGACGTGCCACCCCGGGTCGGGCTCGAGCACGACGCCGAGATGGAATCTGTCGGTTGCACCGAGGCGGTCGAGATCACTCGCCAACCGCGCGGTGACGTGGGTTTGAGCGGCCTGCCCGGGCGACGCGGACAGAGCGAGGCCGAGCACGACCGCGAGAACCGAGAACGGCCGATGACATTTCACGCGACATAAAGCCGTCCAGCAGCGATCGATATTCCGCCCAGCGGTGTTCAGAGCTGGGCGACACCGGGCTCTCGAACAAAGAGCAGACGGCGGCCCGTCCAGTCGACCCCGACCACCGAGCCGGTGGCGACGAAGCGATCGAGGCCGAGGTCCTGGGTCAGGATCCGGATCACCCCGCCGTGGACGAAGAGCAGGTGGCGGCCGGGGGCGAGCTCGTCGACGAAGGAGACGACCCGGCGCAGGAAGGTCTCGTGGGAGTCGCCGCCGTCGATGACGAAGCTGCGGAACTCGAGGAAGACCTCGGCGTGGTCGCGGTCGATCGCCTCGTAGGGGCTCCCCTCCCAGGGCCCGAAGTTGCACTCCCGCAGGCGCTGGTCCTGGCGCGGCTCGCCCCATCCGAGGCGGGCACTCTCCACCGCGCGCTGGAGGTCCGACGACCAGACGCCGGCGAAGCGTTGGCCGTCGAAGTGGGCGCGCACCGCCGCCGCCTGGTCGCGGCCGAGGGCGGTCAGCGGCGGGTCGCACCAGCCGGCGATGCGCCGGCCGGCGGAGTGGGTGGTCTCGCCGTGGCGGACCAGCCAGAGCTCGAGGGTGCCGTCGTTTGTCATGGCGGCACAGTGTACCGGAGCGTCAGAAGGCAACGTTGCTCTCAGCGAAAAACCACTCTCGATTCTCGGTGTCGGCGGCTCGAAAAGCCGCCGACACCGAGAATCGAGCAGGCAGTATGCTGAAGCGGGAGGTACGCACTCATGCACGCCATCGCCGACATCAGCATCGTCCCCCTCGGGGTCGGCCTGTCCCTGTCGCCCTACATCGCCGCTTGCGAGCGCGTGCTCCGCGACGCCGGGCTCGAGCCGAAGCTGCACGCCTACGGCACCAACGTCGAGGGCGAGTTCGACGCGGTCACGGCCGCGCTCAAGCGCTGCCACGAGGTGCTCCACGAGATGGGCGCGCCCCGGGTCTCCACCAACCTCCGGCTCGGCACCCGCACCGACAAGCCGCAAACCGTCGACGACAAGGTCAGAAGCGTCGAGGCGAAGCTCAAAACGTAGTTCTCAGTTTTTAGTTTTTAGTTTTTAGTTCCATCGCAGGCTTGCTGCTCCCCACCGACGCTCACGCGATGGTCATTCAGAATTGAGAATTGAGAACCTGCGTCTCCGGTTAGGTCAGGTTTGACTGAATCAAGCATGTTTTGGCCG
>CAZXMW010000125.1:0-4544 GCA_964641415.1 uncultured Thermoanaerobaculia bacterium
TCTAAGAAAACAAGGGAGATGATAATGCCAGGTACTGTGTGTGCGGATGCCAGTTTCTGCGCGCCTTCGGGGCTTGAGTCTCCTCCCGATCAGGCTGCTCCCGCAGTCGTCCTCGATTCGCGACGACGACGCGGTCTCTGGGCTGCCCGCGACGAGTGCGGCGAGGCCGCCCGCGGTCTGGACGACCGCGACCATTCCCGGCCTCATCCCCTCGTCGTCGGCCGCCGCGCACATCAGCGCGAGCACGGTCTCCCACGCTGCCACCACCAACCCGCCGAGGGACGATCGCCATGGAAGCGGAGCCAGGGTGAAGCCCGGCACCGGATTTCGCGACCAGGTCGCGCGGACGGGGTGCCTGGCTTCAGCCTGGCACCCACACGGACGCAACCGGTTTTTCTCTCCGTCGCCGCCGACCGCTTGGCCGCGCACGAAGGGCATAGCTCCCGGGTCTTGCACGAGAACGCGAGCAGGAACTCCCCGGCGCACTCGGGGCACCGGATGCGGGCGAAGCCGTTTTCATAGAGGCCGCAGTCCAGGTAGCGCTGCACCTGCTCGTCGACGAAGCCGCGCCAAAAGCCGCACTTCCGCTCGAAGCGCTCCTCCCACTGACCCCGCACCTCGTCGAAGTGGGCGTCGAAGAGGCGATACAGGGGAGTCCCCCGGGGATTCCGGGCCCGGTAGCGGGCCGGGCAGGCGGGCGCCACGGCGCCGTCTCAGGCTTGCCGCAGCGTGGACTGGCTCTCGCAGCGTCGCCCGAATCGGCGGGAGAGTCAAGGTCGAGACCGACAAGGAATACCTCCACGTCGACATCCATTCGCCGAGCGGATGCCTCGACACCGTCTACCTGACCCGGCACGAGGGCAACATCCTGAAGTTCGCCCGCTCCACGGACCGCGCCCACACCTGGTCAATGCCGGTCAGCCTGTCGAGCGGCAGCTCGGAGCGCGGCATCGGCTCGGACATCACCACCGACGCCGAACACGGGAGTCCGCAGGGCCTGCCTCGGGTCGTCGATGGCGGACCGTCAGGGTTGTCGCCGGTCCCTGCGAGCAGCTGATGCCAAGGTCGGCGTCGTGGAGGTTGATCTCAACAGCGGAAACGGTCGTCTCCGTGTGGAACGGAAGGTCGATGTCGCCGGCGGTCGCCCGGGACCGCCGACGGACTCGCATCCGGCGGCGGCCGCGACCTTAAGAGCGCACGGTCGAACCCCGGACAGACACGATGCGAACGGTCCGGGCTAAGATCGGTGACGGATTCTCGGCGACCGCGACGGAACGGGGGACGACCATGAGCGAGATCAGGGAGGCGTTGCCGCTGTTGGCCCGGCACGAGGGGGTGTGGGACGGCTGGTACCGGGTCTTCGACGGCGAGGGGAATAGCATGGACGAGCACCGTTCGAGGCTCATCTGCCGCCTCCCGGAGCACAGCCCCTTTCCCTACCACCAGACCAACGTCTCCAGCTGGGCCGACGGCCGCACCGAGACCCGAGACTTCCCTGCCACCTTCCGGGACGGTCGGATCTGGTTCGACAACGAGCTCATCACCGGCTGGGCGGCCGATGTCGATCTCGACCCTTTCGGGCGCACCGTCATGCTCTACTGGGAGCGCCATGGCGAGCCCGGCCTCTACCTCTACGAGATGATCCACCTCAGCGACTGCGGCCGCTTCCGCTCGCGGACCTGGCAGTGGCTCCGCAACGGCCGGATCCACCTGCGGACCCTGATCGACGAGGAGAAGGTGTCCGACACGTGGGCGAGATACTGAGCCCTCAGCCCTGCCGATCGAGGTAGGCGAGCACCGCTTCCGCGAAGGCATCGGGCGACTCGGCGGGCAGGAAGACGCCGCCGTCGAGCATGGCGAGCTCGACCCCCGGCAGGGCGTCGGCGAAGATCGCGTTCTTGGGGTGGTTGGCGAACTGGTCGGAGCGGCCGATGATCAGCAGGGACGGCGCCTCGACCAGGGGCAGGGTGTCCTCCATCCGGTAGCCGGCGCAGGCAAAGTGGCCGGACTCGCTGGTCTCGCCGGCCCTCAGAAGATCGGTGACGACCCGCTGGACAATGGCCGGGTGGTCGGTCCAGCCCGAGAACTTCTCCCACTTCTCCTGGATGTGCGATCCGTCCGGCCGCAGCCGCCACTGCTCGGAGATGGCGTGCAGCATCTCGCGCGCCTCGGCGTCCATGTAGAACGGGCCGGAGAGCACGAGCCGGTCCACCCGCCGGGGGTGTCGGGCGGCGATGTCGATGGACAGGATGGCGCCGGTGTGGTGGCCCACGAGCACCGCCTCCGGGATTCCCAGGTGGTCGAGGAGGGCGACGACCGTGTCGGCGTACTCCTCCACCGAGGGCCGGTGGTCGGGGACGTCCGAGCAGCCATAGCCCGGCATATCGACCGCGATCACGCGGCGCTTGGCCGCGAGCGGGGGAATGACGTCGCGGTACTCGTCGACCGAGCGCGGGGTCTGGTGGAGCAGGACCAGGGGCGGCTGCTCCGAGCAGCCGACATCGACGTAGTGCACGGCGCCCAGGTGCGAGGCGAAGAAGTGGCGCGAGGTCGGGGTCATGGCTGAACTCTCCTCGGGCGGGGGCGGCGCCGGGCTGCAGGTGGTCATGGCGGCCAGCGAGAGCAGGCTCGCCCGGAGCTTCCGGGTGGCGCGGCGGCCGGCTTCCGATCGGCTTCGGTTCATGGTTTTCCGCCCCCATTCTTGCGGATTGGTCTTAAGTTTATTATATTAGGACCACGGGGGTACATGACATGTCGTTCAAAAACACGTTCATCCGTCACGACCGCAGCCCCGAGGTCGCAACCTGGATCGAGGAGGAGAGGGCCGAGCAGGAGGAGCGCTTCGCCACCATCGTCAAACAGATGGAGGAGCTCGGCCCCGAGCGCGAGAAGTGGTATCAGGAGTTCTTCGACCGCATCACCACCCTCGGCTTCAACCAGGACGGCGACCTCAAGGTGAAGATCGCGCCCCGGGACCTGCCGGTGAAGCCCGCCGGACGGACCAACCAGGTGATCTGGAAGTACGGCGTCGACGGCGAGTAGCCAACGGCCACTGTGGGCCTGCACGGCCAGGCGAGGGAGACGGATCATGCGTCCACACATCGAGCCCTTCTGTGACCGGGACGTCCGGTTCAAGAACATGAGTCTGCCGGGATTCGCCCCGGGCATGCGCTACAAGATGCTGAGCTTCGACCCGGAGACCGGCGGCTGCACCATGTCGGTCCAGCTCGACGCCGGCTACCGCCAGCCGCCGGGGTTCTCCTGGGGCGAGCGCGAGCTGGTCGTCGTCGAGGGCGAGCTCCAGGTCGGCAGCCGCACCTGCCGCAAGGGGCACTACTTCTTCCTGCCGGCCGGCTACGCCCTGCCGGAGGTGCGCAGCGAGCGGGGCTGCCTGGTTCTGGAGATGCACAATACCGGCGAACCGAGCCACGAGGAGTCCACCGAGCACCACTTGCTGGCTCAGGTCGGTCTCTACCACGACGTCGACTCCTTCATGGACATCCCCTGGGCGATGGGCAACGTCACCAAACCGTCGGTGGCGGCCGGTTGCCTGGTCAAACTGCTCAACTACAACCCGCTCTCCCATGCCATGACCTTCCTGTACTGCATGACGCCGGGCTTCTACCAGGACAACATCTCCTACCACGACTGCGCCGAGGAGTCCTACCACCTGTGGGGGACCTCCTGGATGATGCAGTTCGGCGACATCCCCACCGGCGGCTACTTCTGGCGCCCGGCCTACATCAACCACGGCGCCTTCGCCTCCGAGTACGGCTGCATCGCCATCGGTCGGACCGACTCCAAGCTGTTCAACCACTTCCACTACAACCCCTGGAGCACGCCGGTGGAGAACGCCGACCGCTCGTTTGCGCGGCTCTACCAACGCGATCCGCTGCTCTACAAGTGGGCCTTCAGCAAGATCCACAACCACCCGCACGGCCCCGAAGACTTCGAGCAGACCATGAGGCGGCGCGGCGACGAGGAGGGGCACGATACGGAGCACGCGTCGGACGGTCATCGCCACGACCACTGGCACGGCCACTACCACCTCGACAAAGACAGCCCCCACCGGCACCCGTTGGACGGGCCGGACCACCACCACCATCACGACGACTGAGGTCGGGCTCAGCGAAATTCACGGCCACGGGACGACTCGCGGCTGTTTCTCTCTCCGGGGGCAGCGATCGGCAACAGTGTCGCGTGACATCTTGACATCATGATTCTTGAGCATCGTGATGTCTTGATGAGAACGACGCTGACCCTCGACGACGACGTGGCGAGTCGGCTCAAGGAGCTCGCTCGCGAAAGCGATCGCAGTTTCAAGGAGGTCGTGAACGACGTCGTGCGGCGCGGCCTGTCGATTGGAGACGCGCCGGACGAGACAAGAGAGCCGTTCATGGTCGTTCCGAAGGCCTGTGGGTTCAAGCCCGGCATCGACCCGCTCAAGCTCAATCAGCTCTACGACGACCTGGAGATCGGATCGAGTGACTCCAGAACTCCTGACATGCGCCGGCTCATGATGCAACATCGTCGGGCTCCGGGAC
>CAZXMW010000126.1:0-4515 GCA_964641415.1 uncultured Thermoanaerobaculia bacterium
CGTCGCTCAGGTTGCGACCATCCACGCGAATCCAGAAGCTCACCGTTGTAAAGTCCACCGGACGGCACGCAGATTTCGGGCGGGTTGAGCGCGGCATCCTCGGTCGGCTGGAAGGTCGTGAAGTAGACGTGGCTGGCGAAGACCGTGGCCTTGTAGTTGACCTTCTCGGATCCCGCCGTCGTCGCGGCCTCGGAGCCGTCGCGCAGGCTCAGGTACCAGCCCTTGTTCGGCGCCGAGAACGCCGAGTCGGTGCATACGGTCGAGCCGGGCTCGGCGGTGAAGGAGTTGGTCAGGTCGCCCCAGGCTCGGTTGACCAGATCGGCGGTGGTGTACGCCGGGTTGGTCCCGGTGTCGTTGTCGAGGTCGTCGAGGACGACGTAGAAGTGGTTGACGGTGGGAATCGTGTCGTCGCCGAGGTTGGCGCGGTCGCCGGCGCCGATGGCGATGGCGTAGGTGTAGTTGGCGCCGTCGAAGAGCACCGGAACCAGGGTCGGTGCGGCGAAGAACTGCTGCCGCTGTTCGGCGTCGGCGGGCAGGGTCACCGAGGCGTCGAAGATCCGCCTCAGGGTCCCGGCGCCGGCGCCGGTCGCCGCGGGCAGGAACGGCGACGGGTACTCGAGTCGCCAGATCGAGCCGTTGGTGTCGCCGAAGTAGATCCGGTCGTGGAAGCCGTCGTTGTCGGTGTCGAGCACCGACGGGCTGCCCGGCACGGCAACGCCGATCAGCTCCTTGAGGACCGTGGCGCCGGTCTCGATGTCGACGCCGTAGAAGTACCGGCCGGTGATGTCGGACTCGGTCGCGTCCCAACCGCCGCCGAAGAAGGCGACGAAGGTGTCCTTGGGAACGATGTTGGTCCCGTCGTCGTAGTAGATCCCGATCCGGGCGACGACCGGTTTGGACCAGGTCCAACCGAGATCCCAGTACGGCTCGCACAGCGGGTCGCCGGCGGGATGCGGACAGTTCGCGTCGTCGTCCTTGGGCGCGCCGGCTGCGTCGACGTCGTGGAACTCCCACAGCAGGTGGGGGTACTCGGCGTCGCAGCCCGATGCGGTGCCGTCCGTGCAGCCCGGGAAGGTCGACACCGGCGGCGTCCAGCTGCTCGCCGACAGCACCGGGTCGGGGGTGGTGATGTCGAGGGCGAGAACGCCGCGACCGCCGCGTCGCATGGTCGCGAGAGCGATTGTCCGCCACTCATTGTTGGAATCGCCGTCGTGGTCGATCCAGGTCTCGGCGACGGTGATCTCGCCGTCGACGGTGTACTGATGCTCCTCGCCGTAGGTCATGCGGTACAGCCGGCCGGCGACCGCCTCGGGCACCCAGGCGAAGAGCTCGGTGCCGGTTCCCAGATCGTGGCGATCGTCGAAGGTGCCGCCGTCATCGCGGTCCCAGAAGCCGCCGTCGAAGGCGTGCAGCTGGCCGTCGTTGGCGCCGGCCAGAATGATCCGCCGCCGCTTCTCGTGCTTGGTGCGGAAGCTCAGGTAGTCGTGGGCCGGCCCGAGCCCGTAGTCGGAGAAGAACATGAAGTTGTTGGGCGGGTTCACGATCACCGGCTGGGAGTGGTAGATGTCGCCCAGGGTCGGGTAGTCGGGCGGAACGTCCGGGCGCGGCGGATCCTGCGGCGCCGGGGTCAGCGCCAGCGCGGCCGGGTCGGCATGGATGTTGCGGACGAAGTTGACGACCTCGACCGCCTCGAGATCGGAGGCGCCGCCCCCGACGTCGAGCAGGCCCCTGAACTCGGTGCGCAGCGCGGCGTCGGTGAAGACGTCGTCGACGGCATAGCGGGCCCAGCTGCCCGACAGATCCGACCCCATGAAGACCTGGCGGGTCGAGTTGAGCACCTGGTCGTCGAGAATGGCCGCGGCCCCCACCGGGTTGCCGCTCAGCGTCCACACCGCCTGGCTGACGTCGACGTTGCAGCCGGCCGTGGTCGGCAGAACCGGCTGGTTCTTGTTGAACTCGAAGGCGAGCAGGTCGCCGTTCCACACCGTCTGGTTGTTCTGGGGCACGAAGTGCGGGAAGACGGCGAGGAACTCCTCCTCGGCCGATAGCTGGCCGGCCGCGCTCGGCGGCGGCGGCGACACCGCGTAGGGCAGGAAGGACCGGTCGGTCTCCTGCATCTCGTTGAACACGTCGTAGAGCACGTTGACGAGATCGCCGGCGTCGGTCGCCGAGTAGAAGTTGCCGCCGGTGATGTCTTTGACGCATTTCAGCGGCGAGGTCGCCGGCACCGACTGGGAGAAGCCGACGGTGTAGACCTTGACCGGGTCGACCGACTCCGGGGCGCCGTAGAGCTGCGGGTTGGCGAACTTGTCGGCCGCCCCGCCCGGATCGCAGGCGGCGTCCGGGTTGGTCTTGGGGCAGCGCTCCTCACCGTCGGTGATGAAGATGATGTACCACAGGCGACACTCGGCCAGGGGGTCGTCAACCCAGTCTCCGGCGGTCCGCTGGTTGACGTACCAGTCGTAGGCCTCGAGCAGCGACGGGTTGATCGGCGTCGATCCCCAGGTCGGCAGCGGGTTGGGGTTGAAGTCCGGGTTGGCGACCCCGGCGACCTCGGTTCGGTTGTCGAAGTCGTCGACGAAGCTCAGGGTCTGAGTCGCCAACGGGTCGTAGACCAGCTTGACCGAGCTCGACATGGGCTCGAGGTAGGCGAGCAGCTCGTCGAGATTGCTGTCGGCCGACGACCAGTCCGGCAGGTCGACGATGGGCTTGAGCGGGTCGCCGCCGTGGAGCACGGTCCAGCCGGCGCACAGGTCGCGGCCGCCGGGGGGCGCCGTGTACTGGGCCAGGTTGCTCGGCACCACGGTGAGGTCGAGCAAGCAGTCGAAGTTGGAGGCGCCGAAGATCGCGCCGTAGGCGTAGTCGACCACCGAGCCCGCGTACAGGAACTTGAGGTCGATCTCGTCGATCGCCTCGTCGGTCACCGTCCCGTCCCAGTCCTCGACCCAGCCGGACCACGCCGAGCACAGTACGCCGCAGTCGTAGTACCAGCTCGACGCGACCAGGTTGTCGAAGCGGGCCTCGCCGAGCACGGCGGTGTCGGTGCCGCCGACGAAGGGGCCGACGAAGCCGGGAGTGAGCAGCGGCTCGGGATCGATCCAGTCGAGCACGGTGCACCACTCGATGGCGCTGGTGCAGGCGCTGTAGTCGGTCGGCGAGCAGACGTTGCCGGCGCCGCTGCACTGGGTCACGGTGCAGCTCGCGGCGCCGCAGTCGATGCGCGCGACCTGGACCCGGAGCGTGCCGCAGAAGAAGTCGAGGCGCATGCGGTAGCACTGGTCGGCGAACACCGAGGCCAGGTCGTTGTTGCCGGCGTTCAGCGTGATCGGGCCCGAGTCGAGCTCGAGATCGTAGCCCGACTGGCGCCGGACCAGGTGCCAGCGGGCGCGCGCACCGTCGTTGAGTGCCTGGAGCTGGCTCGGCAGGTTGTCGACGTAGAACAGGTAGCCGTGGTCGACGTCGTCGAGCCCGGTCACCGGGTGGCCGCCCCAGATGACGCCGACGGCGGCGGTGGCGTTGCCGACGAAGTCGAACTCGAAGCGGAAGTTCTCCCACTCGCCCGGATCGTACCCGGGATTGCCGGCGACGCTCTCGTCGACGACGAAGACCGTCGAGTTGGCGAGCTCGCCGAGCACGTGGGGCCGCTGGTTGATCGGCACCGTGGCGTCGCTCGCCGGCGCCAGCGGCGCCGCCTTGCCCCGGCCGACCAAATGGGTGCCCCAGAACCCGCCGCCGCAGGACGGCGCGGCGGCGTCGGAGGCGTTGGTCACCGTGGTCGGGCCGCCGTTGCCCCAGGTGTAGACGGTGATTCCCGTCGGCAGCGCCGGCGCGGCGGCGGTCGACAGATCCTCGTCGTAGACCTTGGTCGGCTCGTTGGGTGGGAAGATGTCGAGTGCCCCGGCGCCGCCGGGCGCCAGGACGAGCACGACCGCCGCGGCCGCGGCGAGGCCGCCGGCGGCGATCTTTGGGAGTGGCTGCTGGATCATGGTCATGCTGTCTCTCCCCTCACCCTAGTCAATCGGCGTCGCCGTGTTGGTCGGCGTGGGGGTGTTGGTCGGCGTGAAGGTCGGCGTGAAGGTCGCCGTCGGCGGAATCGGCGTGTTGGTCGGTGTCGCCGTCGGCGGGATCGGGGTGTCGGTCGGCGTCGCGGTCGGCGTGATCGGCGTCGCGGTCGGCGTGATCGGCGTCGCGGTCGGCGTCGCGGTCGGCGTGATCGGCGTCGCGCTCGGCGTCGCGGTCGGCGTCGCGGTCGGCGTGATCGGCGTCGCGCTCGGGGTGATGGTCGGCGTCGCCGTCGGCGTGATCGGCGTCGCGGTCGGGGTGTTCGACGGCGTGAAGGTGTTGGTCGGCGTCAGCGTGATCGTCGGCGTCAGCGTGATCGTCGGCGTCGGCGTGATGGTCGGCGTCGGCGTGATGGTCGGCGTCGAGGTCGGGGTCGGGGTACCGCCACCGGAGTAGGGGCTGCAGATGTTCGTACAGGTCGTGTTCGCCGCGTCGTTGAACTCGACGTCGAGG
>CAZXMW010000127.1:0-4183 GCA_964641415.1 uncultured Thermoanaerobaculia bacterium
TGAAGCTGCTGCCGCGCTGCTCGGGCGCCGGCGGCCTTCCTGCTCGCCGGAGCGCTCGACGTAGGGTGGGCCTTGGCCCACCGTCCACGACCTCGAGCGGAGCGACCACGTGCCGGTCGACGAGAACGGCCTTCTGACCTGCCCCGTCTCAGCGACTCCAGCGCCCGCATCCGCGCCCGAGTCGGGGTCCGAGTCCGAAACTGAATCCGAACCCGATACCGCATCCGAACCCGACACCGCATCCGCATCCGACACCGCATCCGAATCCGACACCGAATCCGACACCGCATCCGACACCGCATCCGGAACCGCTCCGGCGCCCACCCGGAGGGGGCTCGTTGACGACCCGCGACCCCACGGTGGTCGGGTCGCGGGGCCTGAAGGCCCCGCTTCCGGATCCGGGTGCGGATGACTGCCGCCGGTGCTGTCCCCGGTCGCTGTCGCTGCCGCTGCCGGGTGCGGTGTGGCGGCAGCCATCCCTGGCTGCCGATCGGTTGGTCGAGTCGGGCGCGCTGCCGATCCGGAGGGGACCCCTCGACTCGGTCGGCGGCCTCCCTCGCTCGGGGTGACCATGCTGGATCGGCGGCCGGATCGGCGGCCGGATCGGAAGCGGTTCCGGAAACCCGGCTTCGCTTCCAGCTCCGCCGTGGCAGGCGGAAACGGATACGGAAACGGATTCGGATTCGGGTTCGGAAACGGAAACGGAAACGGAAACGGACACGGATACGGATACGGACCCTCGGCTCCGCCATGCCAGGGCGGCGACGGCAACCGAGTGCCGCGCGTCACCGCGGAGCGACCACCGAAGGTCGTACAGTTGTGGCATGATCCGTACTCTTTTGTGCATCATCGCGCTCGTCCTCACGGCGCCGGTCGCGGCCCAAACGGCGATCTTCGCCGACGGCTTCGAGTGGGGCGACACCGGAGACTGGAGTGCGAGCCAGCCTGCTCGGTGCGACCGGGTCGAGGCATTCGGACGGGGACTCGAGCCGAGCTCGGAGATCCACGTTGCCACCTGGGGCAACAACTCGTCGGGTGACGGGTCGCCGGGCAACCCCTACGCCACGATCTCGCGGGCGGCGCAGGACGCGGCGCCAGGGTCGGCGATCCGGGTCCACGAGGGCACCTACGCCGGCGGCGCCTACGTGACCGACCTCGCGGGCACCGTCGACGCACCGATCTGGATCGGCGGTGCGCCGAGCGAGGTGCGTCCCGTCATCGAGGGTGGGGGAGAGGGGCTCCATCTGGTGCGGGCGACCTACGTCATCGTCCACGATCTGGAGGTGCGCAACGTCGCGAACAACGGCATCAACGCCGATGACGGCGGCGACTACCCGAACCCTCTCGCGAGCCACCATCTGACCTTTGCACGACTTTCGATCCACGATATCGGGGGCACCGGCAATCAGGACTGCCTCAAGCTGTCCGGGATCAACGACTCCACCGTGACCCTGTCCGAGTTCGCGGCCTGCGGCGGAGGGAGTTCGGGCAGCGGCGTCGACCACGTCGGCTGCCACCGTGTTCTGATCGCGCGAAACGCCTTCCACGACCTGTCGGCGAATGCGGTCCAGTCCAAGGGCGGCAGCGAGGACATCGACATCCGGTGGAACCGGTTCACCGACTCCGGACAGCGCGGGCTCAACCTCGGTGGGAGTACGGGATTCGCGTACTTTCGGCCGCCCCTGTCGACGACACAGCCGAACGCGGAAGCGCGCGATCTCCGGGTCGTGGCGAACATTTTCGAGGGCTCGACCGCGGCGCTGGCCTATGTCGGGTGTGTCGGCTGCGTGGTCGCCAACAACACCATCGTCGATCCGGAAAACTGGATTCTCCGCATCCTTCAGGAGACCGTGACCACGCCGCCGTACACCTTCGAGCCGTGTCGCGAAGGCGTCTTCGTCAACAACATCGTCGTCTTCAACCGCAGCGCTCTGTCGACCTCCCTCAACATCGGTCCGAACACGGCGCCGGAGACCTTCACCTTCGCAAGCAACCTGTGGTACGCCTGGGACGATCCGCTGCAGTCGCAGCCGATTCTGCCGGTGGCCGAAACCGACGGCATCTACGGGCAGGACCCGCTGCTCGGGCCCGGATTTCGCATCGGTGCGGCGAGTCCTGCAGCCGGCAGCGGCGAACCGACCCCACTTGCATGGGGCGACCACGACGGATTCTGCTACGCCTCACCGCCGAGTCGCGGAGCCTTCGAAGTCCGCTGATCGCGGACAGCTTGGAGCGTGCACCGAAGAGACTCTCGAGAGAACCGATGGGGTTGCCGGACGGGTTTTCGTCGTCGGGTTCGGTGAGTTCGACCCCTCGGTGTTGACAGTAAGGTCGGGACGAGAGACGCTGGTCATCAGGTGGAAACACCGTCATACATCGGCTTTCGCATCTCGAAGCTCGAAGGGCCGGGTCAAGAATGCAGAACAACGTGATTGGAACGGGCGCCGTCGGATCGACCGCGGCCGGCCTCGAGGTGCTCCGGAACGACATCCTCGGGGCACTCGATCTCGCGGATGACGTGGAGGTCTCGGTCGAGGTTCCGGCCTACGTGGTCGTGGCGGCAGATATGTTCACCGCTTTCATGGAACGGAACCACCTGTCCGCTGACTCCTTCGTCGGGTTGTCGGACCGGCAGATCGCGCGTCTGTTCGCCGGCGGTGAGCTCCCGGACGGCCTCAAGGAACGCTTGGCCGAGGTGCCGATCGCACTCGAGGGTCCCCTCGCGGTGCGGCCGTCGAGCGTGCTCGAACAGGAGCTCGACCGCTCCATCGGCGGCGTCTACGTGGCCAAGATGATCCCGAATCAGCGCGCCGACCCGGGCCGCCGACGGCGCCAGCTGATCGACGCGGTCAAGCTGGTGTGGGCGTCGGCCTTCTTCTCCGACGCCGTGAGCTGGCGCCGGGGCGCCGGAGCCGAGCCCGACGTGGAAAACATGGCGGTCGTCATTCAACGTGCCGTTGGCGACCGGCACGGTGATCGCTTCTACCCGACGGTGTCCGCGGTGGCGCGGTCGTACAACCACTACCCGACACCCGCGGATCGACCTGAGGACGGCGTCGTCACGCTCGCCCTCGGACTCGGCAAGATCATCTCCCAGGCCCACACGTGGACCTACTCGCGGCGCCGCCCGACCGCGCCGCCTCCCTTCAAGAGTCTCGGCGACCTTTTGAAGTACTCGCAGACGAGCTTCTGGGCCATCGGCCTCGACGAATCCATCGCACCGCGCCCGACCCGTGAGGGTGAGTTTCTGGTGCGGCTCGGTCTCGCCGACGCCGAGCAGGACGGCACTCTCGGCCTGCTCGCCTGGACCTACGATCCCGAGTCGGACAGCCTGCGCGCCGGTCTCGAGGGCGACGGACCGCGGGCGCTGACCTTCGCACCGCTGCTCGGCTCGCGGAGCATTCCGTTTCGGAACGTGGTGGATCAGGTGGTCGAGCTGGCGACCTCGATCACCGGCGGCGAGGTCGAGATCGAGATCGCCGCGACCATGGACCCGACCTCCGGAACGCCCATGCGGCTCGGCCTGGTCCAGCTCAAGACGATCCCGGGACGGGGGGGCGAGGCCTCGCTGGAGAGCGATGACCTTGCCGGGGAGGAGGTTTTCGTGGCCTCCGAGAGCTGCCTCGGCAACGGCGTTCGCGACGACATCGTCGACGTCGTCTACCTCAAGCCTTCGGTCTTCGATCGGAACCAGACGCGGACCATCGCTGCGGAGCTCGATGCCGTCAACCGTGGGCTCCTCGACGAGCGGCGTCCGGCGATCTTCATCGGCTTCGGTCGGTGGGGGACCACCGACGACCGCTACGGCATTCCGGTGCGTTGGGGGCAGATCTCGTCGGCGCAGGTCATCGTCGAGGTGACGATCCCCGACGGGCCGCTGAATCTCAGCCAGGGCACCCATTTCTTCCACCACGTCCTGAGCCAGCGTGTGCTCTACCTGTCGGTGGAGCACGATGGAGGACGCGGCATCGAGCTCGACTGGCTGGATCCCGAGGAGGCGGTGTGGGAGGGCCGATACGTCCGCCACGTCCGGTTGGATCAGCCCGTCGAGGTCAACGTCGACGGCGCCAGCCGGCTCGGCCTGATTCGGCGTCGGACGGATTGATCGGGAGCCTGGAAACGCCTCGAAGAACACGCTGGTTCCCGTCCGGAAACGGCGCTTTTTGGCAATCTCGGCGTCAGA
>CAZXMW010000128.1:0-4077 GCA_964641415.1 uncultured Thermoanaerobaculia bacterium
GCTTGAGCGGCTAAAGAAGGAGACCGACCTGGCGGAGCTGGTGCGGGCGAGCGGGGTGGAACTCAAGGCGCACGGCAAGGACCTCCTCGGGCTGTGTCCGTTTCACGACGACAAGGCGCCGTCGCTCGTGGTGACTCCGGCGAAGAACCTCTGGAACTGTCTCGGCGCCTGCGGCGAGGGCGGGACGGTGGTCGACTGGGTGATGCGGACGCAGGGCGTGAGCTTCCGGCACGCGGTGGAGATACTGAGGAACGGCAGCGCAGTGTCGGGGGCGACGCCGGCGCCGATCAAGCGCTCGACGGTGCCGCAGCTGCCGTGCCCGCTGTCCGACGACGCCGAGGGGTCGGATCTGATCAGTCAGGTGGTGGACTACTACCATGAGACGCTGCTCTCCTCGCCCGAGGCTAAGACGTACATGGAGAGGCGGGGCATCTGGGATGCCGAGGCGGTCAAGCGCTTCAAGCTCGGCTTCGCCAACCGCACCCTCGGGCTGCGGCTGCCGGAGAAGAACCGCGCCGCCGGCGCCAAGCTGCGGGAGCGGCTCGTCGAGACGGGGCTTTACCGAAAGAGCGGCCATGAGCATTTCAACGGCTCGATGGTGATCCCGGTGCACGACGCCGAGGGGAAGGTGGTGGAGGTCTACGGCCGCAAGATCACCTCGAAGCTGAGGAAGGGCACGGCGCTCCATCTCTACCTGCCGGGACCTCACCGCGGCGTCTGGAACTTGGACGCGCTGAGATCCTCGAAAGAGATCATCCTCTGCGAGGCGCTGGTCGATGCGCTGACCTTCTGGTGTGCGGGACACCGAAACGTCTCCTCGGCCTACGGCACGAACGGTTTTACCGACGAGATGCTCGAGGCATTCAAGGCGTACGGGGTCGAGCGGGTGCTCGTCGCTTACGACCGCGACGAGGCGGGCGAGACCGCGGCGGCTAAGCTCGCCGAGCGGCTCGACTCGGAAGGCATCAGCTGCTTGCGCGTGCGTTTCCCAAAAGGGATGGACGCCAACGACTACGCGGTGAGGGTGACACCGGCATCGAAGTCGCTGGGCGTGCTGCTGCGCTCAGCCGAGCACATGGCCGGTCCACTGGGAAACCTCGTCGGAACTCGGGCGCCAGCCGACCCAATGCCTCCCTCACTCATCACCAACGAAGAGGGCCATCTTCCTTTAGCTGCTGCGTTTCCGCCGCAGGACGTCGTGATGAGCCAGGCGCTACCTGGCTCCGCGGCTGATGACGCGGCTAAAGAGAAGAACGCTCCTGTCGCCTCTCCCCTGCTCTCTCCTGTGGCTACCGACGTATCGACCGAGGTCCGCGAGCACGAGGTGGTGCTCGATCTGGGTGGTCGGCGGTGGCGAGTGCGTGGGCTCGAGCGCAACACAAGCTACGAGCGACTACGGGTCAACCTCCTCGTCGCCAACGGCGACCTCTTCCATGTCGACAGTCTGGACCTGTACTCGGCGCGGCAACGCGGTCTCTTCCTCAAGCAGGCGGCGATCGAGCTGGAAGCCAAGCGCGAGGTCCTGGCCAAGGAACTCGGCCGGGTGCTGCTCAAGCTCGAGGAGATCCAGGAGGAGCGAATCCGGAAGACTCTCGAGCCGGAGGCGAAGAACGCGGAACTCACCGAGGAGGATCGCGCCGAGGCGCTCGATCTGCTCAGGGATCCCCGACTCCTGGATCGGGTCGCAGACGACCTGGCGACCTGCGGTCTCGTCGGCGAGGACACCAACAAGCTGACCGCCTACCTCGCCACGGTGTCGAGGAAGCTCGCCAAACCACTGGCGGTAATGGTGCAGTCGTCGTCGGCCGCCGGCAAGTCGGCGCTCATGGACGCGGTGCTGGCCTTTGTGCCGGAAGAGGAGCGCGTCTCCTACTCGGCCATGACCGGCCAGAGTCTCTTCTACATGGGCGAGACGGATTTGAAGCAAAAGGTGCTCGCGATCTCCGAGGAGGAAGGCGCCGAGAGAGCCTCTTACGCTCTGAAGCTCCTCCAATCAGAAGGGAAGCTCTCCATCGCCTCGACGGGAAAGGACCCGGCCTCCGGCCGGCTGGTGACGCACGAGTACCACGTCGAGGGTCCGGCGGCGATCCTGCTCACCACCACAGCTATCGACCTCGACGAGGAGCTTCTCAACCGCTGCGTGGTGCTCGCGGTGGACGAGAGCCGAGAGCAGACGCGGGCCATCCACGAGCGCCAGCGTGCGGACCGGACGCTCGAGGGTCTTGAACGGAAGCTGGCGCGCGAAGACTTAAGAAAACTCCACCAGAACGCGCAGCGACTGCTGCGTCCTCTCCACGTCGTCAACCCTTTCGCCGACCGCCTGACCTTCCTCGACGACACGACGAGGACTCGCCGTGACCATGAAAAATACCTCGCGCTCATCGACGCCGTGACGCTGGTCCACCAGCACCAACGAGAGGTCAAGACCGGCGTGGTGCGGGGCCGACGGGTCGACTACGTCGAGGCGACGCTGGACGACATCGCCACCGCGAACCGCCTCGCCTCGGAGGCGCTCGGGAGGTCCCTCGACGAGCTGCCACCGCAGACGAGGCGGCTGCTCGAGCTGACGCACGAGTGGGTGCGATCGCAGTGCGAGACACAGAAAATCGAGCAGAGCGCTTTTCTCTTTAGCCGCCGGCAGCTGCTCGACGCCACCGGCTGGCGGCTGACCCAGCTGCGCGCACACCTGGCGCGACTCGTCGAGGCGGAGTATCTGCTCGTCCACCGGGGCGCTCGCGGTCTGGCCTTTGTCTACGAGCTGCTCTGGCAGGGCGAGGGCCTCAACGGCCACCGCTTCGTCCTCGGTCTTCTGGATACCACTACGATCTCCAACCTGGCGGGATCTGAGATCGACCTGACGGGGTCAAAGCGGGGGGATGGCGGTGAGGTAGCGGCGGGGTGGCGGAGCAGCGCAAGCGCAGCGGCTAAAGAAGATAGCTCCTCTTCCGGCTTCGAAGAGTCGAGAAATGCACATCAGACCCCGAAGAAAGCGCCGCCGTCGTACTCGTCCCCGGGTCGTCGCGCTGTCGCGCTGAGCGCCGCGCAGGGTGAGTGATGACCGAACCGTCTCCTCTCGAGGCTCAGGTCGAGCGCCATCTCGCGTGGCTCGAAGCTAGAGGCTACGCCGACACCACGATCGATGGACGGCGGCGTGATCTTCTGGAGCTAGCAAGGTGGTGCTCAGAGCGTAGCGTCGACCGCCCCGAACAGCTCAACCGCGAGGTCCTCGACGCGTTTCAAAGATGGCTGTCTCGGCGACCGAAACCAGACGGCACACCGCTGAGCCGTGCTTCGCAAGGAGTAAAACTCTCGGCAGTGACCGGCTTCGGTCGCTGGCTGGCGAGGGAGCGGCTTGTCGTCGCAAACCCCGCCGCCGAGCTCGAGCTGCCGAAGCGGCCGTCGCGGCTGCCGAAGGCGGTGCTGACGCCTGAGGAGGCCGAGCAGGTGCTTGCGGTACCCGATGTGACGACGCTGATCGGTCTGCGCAACCGGACGATCCTCGAGACCTTCTACGCCACCGGCGTCCGGCGATCGGAACTCGTCGGTCTCGATGTCGGCGACGTCGATCTCGGGCGCGGCGTGCTCGCGGTGCGCCAGGGCAAGGGCGCGAAAGACCGCTTCGTGCCCTTGAGCGAGCGAGCCGCCGCCTGGCTGCGAAGCTACGTCGAGGACGTCAGGCCGCATCACCTGCGGCGAGCGAGCGGCGACGCGCTCTTTCTCTCGGTGAGAGGTAGTCGCCTCAGCCGCAACCACCTCGGCGAGGTGGTGCGCTCGGCGGTGGAGGAAGCCGACGTCGGCAAGCTCGGCGCCTGCCATCTCTTCCGCCACACCATGGCGACGCTGATGCTCGAGGGTGGCGCCGACACGCGATACATCCAGCAGATGCTCGGCCACGCCAAGCTCGAGACGACACAGATCTACACCCGGGTCTCCGTCGGCAAGCTGCGCGCGGTTTACGAGGCGACGCATCCCGGCGCGAGACTCGGGCGACGTTTTCCCGACAAGGAAGACTGACCGCCTCCGAGCTGTCACGCGCCGTGCACGGCGGCCGGCACGTCGCGCGCCAGCGGGAGCGCT
>CAZXMW010000129.1:0-3921 GCA_964641415.1 uncultured Thermoanaerobaculia bacterium
GCTCGGTGTCGCGCGCTCGCCACACCTCGCCCATCCCGCCGGCCCCGATCGGGCCAAGGACCTCGTATCTGCCGAGACGATCACCCTGCGAAAGGGTCATGAGCTGATGGTTCGCGCTGCGGTCTCAGTATGGCAGAACGGTGAGCAACTGTGTAGCCGCAAGCATCCTTGCTTGCGGGTCCGGATCGATGCTGCCTTGCTGCGCCCTCGCGGTTTCGGGGTTTTGCCGGACTTTTGGAATTCCTTTGGGACGCCGGCCCGCCCTGACCCCATGTTGGGAGGTGAGCTCAGACGAGGGAATCACGCGAAACACCAGCCGCCGGCATTCGGTCGACGGAAGCGGGACGACGAAACCGACACGGGAGGAGGCGCGAGATGAGGACGAATGTCATTCTGATCACGATCGGCGTCCTGGGCTTGGCGCTGCCGGCGGCGGCGGCGACGATCCCGGTGACGACGACCAACCCGGCGGTGGCGGCCGACGGCCAGTGCTCGCTGATCGAGGCGATTTACAACGCCAACGGGGATGCCCAGACCCACGCCGACTGCCCGGCGGGCAGCGGCGCCGACACCATCGAGCTCGCGAGCTCGGCGACCTACGAGCTCGACGAGGTCATGGTCAACTACTACGGTCCCAACGGCCTGCCGATCGTGGGGTCGGCCATCACCGTCGAAGGTCACGGCTCGACCATCCGCCGCGCGCCGGGTGCGCCGGCCTTCAGGATCTTCGTGATCAACTCGACGGGCGCCCTCACCCTGAATGATCTGACCCTGGAAGGCGGCGACTCGGGACCCACGTACTGCGGCGGCGCGCTGCTCAACGCCTTCGGGAGCGCAACGCTGACCCGGACCACCGTGACCGGAAGCACGGCCCCCGGCGGTGGCGGCGTGTGCAACAGCTCGGGACCGATGACACTCACCGATTGCGTGGTGAGCTTCAACACGGCGAGTGCAGGCCAGGGTGGCGGTCTGTTGAGCATCGACGACGTCGGAAAGCCGACCCTCATCGTTAATCGCACTTCGATCACGGGCAACAACGGCGTGTTCGGCGGCGGGGCCACGATCTACGACACCGACCTTGTCATCAACGACAGCACCATCAGCGACAACCACGTGTTCTCGAGCGGCGGATACGCGATGTGTGGTGGTTTGGGAGTCGCTTACGGGACCGCCCAGATCAACCGGTCGACGATCAGCGGCAACACCGCCGAGTCCCTGGCAAACCTGTCCGGCACCGGTGGTGGTGTCTGCGTCAGCGACAACACCACGATCATCAGCAACTCGACGATCAGCGGCAACGAGGCTCGAGGCGCCGCGACCACGGGGAGCATGTCGGGCCGTGGCGGCGGCATCCACGTGATCGGTGGCACATGGGGCAATCCGCCGACGGTGGACACGCTGCTGGTCCTCGAGGACACCACCATCTGTGACAACACCGCGGAAGCATACGGCGGAGGCATCTCCGTCTATCGGTATGCCGGAGAAATGGCGGTCACTGTCGAGCTGCGCAACACCATCGTCTCCGACAACTTCGAGGGCGGCGGTGCGGTGCTCGGCAACTGCGTCGAGGCGTCGCCGGCGGTGATCACCTCGTCCGACTTCAACCTCGCCGACGACCTCACCTGCAATCTGGTCGGGACCAACGACCTGGTGGTGGCCGACGTCATGCTGTCGCCGCTCGCCGACAACGGCGGCCCGACCTGGACCCACCTGCCCGAGGCCGGCAGCCCGGCGATCGACAGCGGCGACGACCTGCTGTGCTCGGCGGTCGACCAGCACGGCAACATCCGGCCCTGGGACGGCGACGACGACGGCCAGTTCCACTGCGACCGCGGCGCGGTCGAGCTCGGCGCGCCCTTCTTCCACGACGGCTTCGAAACCGGCGACACCGGCGGCTGGTCGAACACATCGCCCTGACCGCGGCGATCGCCACACGAAAATCCGATCTGCGCCCCGCCCCCCGGCGGGGCGTTCTTCACGAAGTGGATTCGTGCGACGAGCTTGGCGCGTCCGACGCGCCACCGCAATTCGTCCGACGAATTGCCCCGCTACCCCTTCGGCCGCATGATCTCCTGGAACTCGGGGTCGTCACGGATGGATTTGAACGCTATGTCGACGTGGAGTGCGGACCACTCTCGAAATCCCCTCGTGACTGCCTGCTGCAGCAGCCGAATCGCTTCGCTTCGATCGCCGAGTTGTGCAGCGATACCGGCGCGGTGATAGGAGGGGACGCCGAAGGTGAACGGCTCATCCAACGCCGCGAGCTGACCGGAGATCTCGCGAGCGACCGCGTCATCGCCCGTCCGCGCGGCCGCGACGCCGACCCTGGCCCGAGACTTCCATCGATCTGGTTTCGCGGCCAGGAGGACTCGAGCGAGCTCGTATGCTTCTCGATGCCGTCCGAGAAGGTCGAGCGCCTCGATCGACGACTCGAGGGCCGAAACCTCGGTCTCCGGTGGGAGCTCGGTTCGTTCGAACCACTCCAGTGCGCGTTCCGCCATGGCTCGGGATTCGTTGTCGTGCCCGTGAACGCGAAGCTCGGTCGCAACCCCAACCATCAACTCGCCGTATCGCTCCGGCCCGTACGTGGGCTCGGTCATGGCCTCGGCGACAACCGACAGACACTCCTCGATCCGGCCGAGAGCGGCGAGAGCTCTGGCCTCTTTCCCCCGAAACCAGGTTGTGCCGTAGAACGCCGGCTGCTGCGCCCAAAGCTGCCGGAGCACCGCCAGCTCCTCCTCGTGTTGACCCAGACGATGGTGGGCCTCGGCGGCGTTGAATGAGACGATTTTGAGCTGATTCGACGTCTGGACGGGATCCCACCGATACAGCCTGAACGCGTCGAGTGCGAGCCGCGGTCGATTGGCCCACAGCGCGATCTGGACGACACGGGCCCGCGCCATGCAGTCGTCCGGGTGGTTTGCCGAGTACTCCTTGAGGATGCCGAGTGCTCCGACCCAGCGCCCTTGGAGGCCCCATCGACCAGCATCGACAAGACGTTGTTGGCTCGGGCTGAGCTCCGGCCGAGCGTCTTCCAGCGAACGGAGAACATCATCAGCGAGTGACCACATCGAACCTGACCAGGCTGCGAACACACCCCAGAAACGAACTCCGTGGAACTCGGGATCGAGCTCCATCGCCCGAAAGAGGTGGCGCTGATCCTGACCGCCGATTCCTGCCGTCCGCAAGCCGGCGAGATATTCACGAAACGCGGCCGCGTCGGGAATCCGATCACCGGCGCCGAAGCGAAGTGATGGATGCAGCGTTTCCATGGTCGTGACGAAGACCCAGCCTGTCAGCTTCGCGAAGATCGTGTCGATTTCGTCCCGGGGGCTCGTGAGCGTCTCGAAGGCTCGAACGACCCGACCGGACGCCGCGTCATCCATCGTCGCGTGCAATGCGATCTCGTCGGCTGACTTGTAGAGCGCCCCCGTAACCACCAGGCCGGCCCCCGTGGCCGAGGCGATAGCACTCACCAGGGTGCGGTTCTCGCCGAATCCCGTCGACCAGGATTTCGCCAGTGAGACCAGCTCCTCGCTGGCGACCACCTCGAGATCCTCGATCTCGCCGAGCTCGGCGCCAATCCGCTCGGCGCACAATCGAGCGAGAGCGTCGAGTGAAGGGTCGTCGCTCCGGTTGACCGGCGGAACGACGGCAATGCGTTTCGGTTCGAGGTCACTGCCCGCTGTCGCCGGGCCATTGCTCGGGCGTGGAGGAGACAACGTCCGCCACGCGATGCCCGCGGCGACGACCAGCAGCAGCGCCGCCACCGCGATCTGCCACCGCGGCCGGCGGCGCTCCGATGCCGAGGCGACACCGCTCGGCGTCGCCATGGCCGGTGCCCCACCGCTCATCCCGACGCTCTTCAGGCTGTAGGCGAGGTCGGCGGCGGACTGGAAGCGCGCTTCGGGGCGCTTCTCG
>CAZXMW010000130.1:0-3743 GCA_964641415.1 uncultured Thermoanaerobaculia bacterium
AGGCCGCCGAGGAACGACATCTCGCCGATCCGGCCCGATGGCAGATACGAGTACGAGGCCAGCTGCTCGACAGAGCCGCTTCCCGACGAGGCGGCCATGCGGTAGGTCCCCGTCTGCCATTCACCGTCGAAGGTGCTGGCGATGGTGTTCCACTCCGAGGCCCGGCAGTCGTTGAAGCGGGGATAGAAGGTGCGGGCCAGGTTGCCCCAGCCGTCGTACTCGAACCCGACGTCGAACGACGAGCCGGCCTCACCGATACCGGAGATCGATAGCGAACGCCGCCGGAGCCGAGCACCCGGGGCGCCGTACTCCCGGTCGACCGTCACGATGGCGTCGCGCTCCCCGAACGAGGGATCGGTGTTGTGCTGTGTCGTGCGGACGACCCTGTTGTAGCCCGGGATTCCGACCGCCTCTCCGTACGGTGCCTGCGTGTCGCCGTAAGTCACAGACGACATCGGGTTCCCGTGGATGCTCGAGCGGAGCAGTCTGCCGAAGCCGTCGTACTCGTGGTGGGACGTGACGAACGGTCCCGATTCGGACGCGCTCACGTCCTGGTACCGGACGTTCCCGAGCGCGTCGTACGCGAGGTAGGACGTGAACCTCTCCGGCTCGTCCGCCTCCAGCAGAAAACCGCCCTCGGAGTACGTGAAGCCCCGCTTCTGCGAGCTGGCGCCGTCCCTCAGATCGACCTCGACGAGGTGGTCCCAAGTGTCGTAGTCGTACAGTGCGACCACCTCGACGCCCGGGGCGCGCTCCTCCCGCAGCTCCCGCAAACGGTCCAGCGGGTCGACGATGCTCGTGGTCTTGATGGTCTCCTGCAGGATCGTCCCGCCGGAAACCGACGTCCCGACCGAGCGCGTGACGCCCCGCTTCTCGTCGCCCAGGTACTCAGTTGCCACTTCGCTCCCGTCGGGGGCGATCGCCAGGAGCGGCCGGCCGACGCTGTCGCTGCCGGTTCTCGTCCAATGAAGTTCTGCGCAACCCCCGGTCGGCCACCCCACCCCAACCCAGCCGGTCTGGATGGGGCCGATGTTCGCCTCCACACTGCTGTAACGGTAGCCTTCCGGCCCTCCAGGATCGAAGTAGTCCTGGAGATCGAATGGGACAGTCGCTATCTGAGCCTGGTCGAGGTTGAGATTGGTCAGCTGGTTGACCGTCTCGGCCTGATTGCCGAATCCGGGACCGGCGGTCGCGGCCCACACGACCGACCCGGCCTCTACAGGCGCGTTGTGGAGGGGCATTCCCGCCGCGCGCAGAGGTGAGCCAGCCTGCTCGAAGTGATCGGAAATCTGCGGCGCCACAACCCGGACGAGTGCCGGCTCCGACACCGCGACGGCACCGCCCGCATCGGTGATCCTGCAACGGTAGTCGCCGCTCCACTGCGTGTTGGGGGGTGTGAGCACGAGCTCCGCGCTGTCTGATCCCGAGTACACGCCCTGGCCGGCGCCCACGTCGAGCGGCTCGTAAGGCCCGCCGGCGATGCCTCCGATGGGCTTCAAACACCCTCCTTCAGCAGGGCTGCAGAACCTGTGTCGACGCTCCCACTGGAAGGTCAGCGGCGGAACCCCGTACTCGACGTCCACTCGGAGATTCGTCGCCATGCCGGCCGGGGCGACGCGATCGACCGGAGACTCGACCACCCTCAAGGGATAGGCCGACCCGAGCCAGACGTTGTCGAACCGGAATGCTCCGACTTCCGAGTAGCCTCCCGCCTTGAAACCCTCGACCGACGCCCAGGCGAGAGTCGGCTGGAGGCCGATCTGCGAGAGGTTTGGCGGCTGCAACTGCAGCTCTTCTTCGTTCAGGGCGGCCATCACCTCCCAGGTGCGTCTGTCGACCGAGAGTGTCAGGCGGTTCAGCTCGCCCGACAGGAAGGCGGGATGAGGACCGCCGGCCGGAAGCAGCTCCACCTCGCCTCCGTCCTTTCGTGCGGTGACGGTGACCTGCCCGGTCGGTGTGAGAGAGATCCACACCTCGCCGTGCTCGTCCGCCGACTTCGTGGGCTCCGAATAGAAACCAACTCTCACCTCGTCCGATCCGGTTGGATCGACGAGAGAACTGAAGGTCAGATCTACGTGTCGGAGGATCGTGTGTCGGGCATCATCCAAGGAATGGAGGGCGGTTTCGGCCTGAGCAGCGTTGACGGCACCGGCCACGGAGATGAGAAACCTCGATGTCGCCGGTTCTTGGAGCCTCTCACTCCAGCTCCTGGATCGTGCAGAGCTCCTCGGCGTCGGCGAGATCGCGGGCCCTTTTCGAGGAGTGCTTGACCTTGAGAAGGTGGGGCAAAGAAATGATGGACACCTCGACGCCATCGATCTCGACCACGAGAGCACCCTTGAAGATCTCCTCATTGCTAACGCCGTAAAGGCTGGTCAGGATGTCGATCCGATTCGGTTCTTCCCCGAGGTGAACCGCGCCGCCTTCCCGCTCGAAAAAATGGCGCGGGATTCCCGCACCGCCGAACCCGAAATCGCTCAGCGCTGCCAAGGTCCGATCTGCGTTCTCCGGTGTCGGATCGACTAAGAGATCGAGATCCTGGGTGTTTCTCACGTAGCCATAGTAGTTGACGGCATGGCCGCCGACGATCGCGTATCGAACACCGTGCTTCCAAAAGAGCCCGATCAGGTCCCGCATGTCGTCGGAAAGATGCATCAGTCCAACCAGTCGACCCGTTCCCACGTGGCTCGGCGCACCATCGGCTTCTTCCCCCAATCTCTGCCCCACCGACGTTCTTTGAGTGCGGCGAGCTCGCGAAGCCTTTCTTCCGGGCTCATGCGGGCGAGGCGACGGTGCTCGGCGGTGTTCTCTTCTTCGAAAGACGAGAACGCTTGTACACGGGTGCTTCTGGCCATCACCAGCATTGTATCGCGAGGGCGCGGTTGGTTGGGTCTCCGGGTGCCGTGTTCGGCAATGCCGGCCTTGAGTGCGGCCCCACTACGTTGATAGTTGAGAAACACACAATAGAGGCGGCGCCACTTGGTGGACTCTCCGGATTCGTCGACCAGCCCCCGATCGCTCAGGACGCAAGTGATGTCGCTACCGGAGCCACACTCACCGAGCAGGGGCGCCAGCACCTCGTCCTGTCCTTCGGTAAACGACGGCACGGGAGGCATCAGGCGCCTCCTCCCCCGATGATCTCCCCCAGCAGCCCCTCGGTCTCCTTCTCCAGCGCCAGGATGTCCGCGCGGATCTCCTCCAGCGTGCGCAGGGGCTTCGGCTTGTAGAAGTACCGCGTGAAGCTCACCTCGTAGCTGGTCTTGACGCTGTCCGCGACGTACCAGGCGTCGGCGGCGTGGGGCAGCGCCTCGCGGCGCATGAAGGCCTCGATGCCACCATCCTCCAGGAGCGGCACCTGCTCGGTGTCGCGCAGGTCGGAGTCGGGCTCGTACTCGACCACGGCGCCGGAAGGGCAGACACTGGGGTCTGCCCCTACCGGGCCAGGGAACAGGCCATGCAGTGGATTGGCGGCGACGCCCTTCTTGTGGATTCTCTTGATGACCGGCGGCGCGTCGTCCGCCCGCCCGCGGCTCTCCTTCAGCTTCTTGATCTCGGCCGCCTTGTAGGCGCGCTCGGCGTCGATGCCCGCGAGGCGCAGCGGCCGCTCGACCGTGACCTTCCAGTAGCCGAAGGCGGCGTTGGGGAAGATCTTGCTCTGCTCGGTCTCCTTGAATTCGAGGAAGGTCCGGCAGATGCGCTGGATGTCGTCCTCGGAGAGCTCGCAGTTCTTCTTGCCGAGGTTC
>CAZXMW010000131.1:0-1780 GCA_964641415.1 uncultured Thermoanaerobaculia bacterium
CCCAGACGCTGCCGTGGTCCATCAGGCCGTAGCGCTGGTAGACGTCCTGGCCGGCGAAGATGTCGGCGCTCGTGAGCAGCACCGTGCCGTCCGGGCCGACGACTTCACCGGGGTACGGCGGTTTCTCGCGGTTGGCGAAGATGCCGCCGATCAGCAGCCCTCCGAGCGCCACCACGAAGCTGATGATCGCAGCCCACTTGAGTCTCTCGATGCTCATGCTCTCCTCCTTGTGGTGCGTGTGCATTCACTCGTGGAAGAAATGCCCGGCTCTGTGGGCCGCACACCGCCGTTCGGCAGCGCCGTCGCCGGGGTTCGGCCGTGGCTGGACCTGCCCCGGCTCACTGCCGCCTCCATGCATGCGGTCGGCCTCGGAGCGCGAGATCGGTTCACGAAGTCCACGACGCCACTATTTCTCAAGGCATTAATGGAGGTCTTGATCTAGGTCAATCATCGCTCCAGCTGATTCCGATCGATCCTGTCCGCCTGGTCGGGCATCGCACCCTGAGCCGGTCCCAAACCGCACCGCCCGCGGTATCCTCTGTGATGGAGGTTCGACATGTCCGACCAACACCAGCGCGTCGTCGTGCTCGGCGCGAGCGACAACCCCGAGCGGTACTCGAACCAGGCCGTCAACCGCCTGCGCGACAATCACCACGAGGTGGTTCCTGTCCACCCGAAGCTCGTCCAGATCGACGGTGTGGAGGTCGTCCCCAGTCTTGCCGCGGTCGACGGCCCGGTGGACACGCTTACCGTGTACGTCTCGCCCAAGATCTCCTCGACCCTGGTCGACGACATTGTCGCCCTCGAGCCCGGCCGGGTGATCTTCAACCCGGGCGCCGAAAATCCCGAGCTCGAGACAGAGTTGTCCGACGCGGGAATCCCGACCCTGCAGGCCTGCACTTTGGTCCTGCTCTCCACCGGTCAGTTCTGAGCCGGATCAGCCCTCGTCCCGGAGGTGCCCGGCGGGCCCGCGCAGGCGGTCGATGTCGGCGCGGGTCCGGGCCATGAGGTCGCCGAGGGCCGACACGCGGAGCTCTGCCGTCAGGATCGGCTCGCCGACGCGGACCGTGACCGGCCGCGGCCGCACCACGCCCTCGCCCGGCGGCATCACCAGCCGCGGGCCCTCGAGCCCCAACGGCAGGATCGGCAGACCGGTCTTGAGGGCGACCAAAAAGCCGCCACGGGCGAAGGGCAGCAGCCGGCCGTCGGTGGTCCAGGTCTGCTCGGGAAAGACCAGCGGCGATCCGCCACGGCGGACCTCGTCCAAGGTCCGCGACAGCATCGCCGGGGCGGTGCTGCGGTCCCCCCGGTCGACGGGGACGAAGCCCGCGCTGGTCATGGCCCAACCCAGGAACGGGACCCCGAACAGGCTCTTCTTGGCCAGGAAGCGCAGCTCGAGGGCCGCCGGCAGGGCGGCCAGCAGCGCCGGGATGTCGAGGGCCGACTCGTGATTCGCCATGATCACGCAGCGCGCGCCGGGATCGAGGCGCTCGAGACCCTCGACGGTGACCCGCACGCCGACCAGCCGCAGCAGGAGCCGACCCCACAGGTGGACGACGCGCCCGGCACCGCGGCGCGAGACCAGACCAGCGGCCACCGCCGCGACGCCGAGGACGGCGGTCACGAGGCCGACCGAGGCCTTGATCAGCAGAAGCTTCATCGGTCCGATCTGGCGCATGGGGGCATTCTATCTCCCGTCCGCGTCCGCGTCCCCGTCCGATGCTGGATGCTGGATGCTGGATGCTGGATGCTGGATGCTGGATGCTGGATGCTGGATGCT
>CAZXMW010000131.1:1880-3683 GCA_964641415.1 uncultured Thermoanaerobaculia bacterium
GGATGGGCGCCGGCGTTGCCTGTCTTCCCGGCAACGATCGGATATCCGAGATCCACAGATGACACAGTCCAGGTCGATGAGGGTACCCGGCGCGTGGTCACCCTCGTGTTCGATCGGGACGGTGGGCCGAGGCCCACCCTACGACGCTCACCCCCTAGACCGTGAAACGGTCCGCAGATCGGGACTGATCCGTCGAGCGGACCCGGCCCGTAGTCCACGTCGATGAGAGTACCCGGCGCGTGGTCACGCCCGTGTTCGATCGGGACGGTGGGCCGAGGCCCACCCTACGACGCTCACCCCTGGACCCTGAAACGGTCCGCAGATCGGGACTGATCCGTCGAGCGGACCCGGCCGTCGTAGGGTGGGGCTTGCCCCCATACGCGCTAACTTTACGAGGCACACCTGGAGATGGCTTGAGCACTTTGTTTGGGCCGCTTTCGGGGTGAGTCGAAGAAATGTCGGCGGAGCCTGGGGGCGCTCTCGAGCATGCGTTGAAGAGATATGGGTCCGAGCACAGCGAAATGCATGGCGGGCAGAAGCGCCTTTTGGATGCGCCAAACCGAGGGAGGGCAATCACTTGACGACAAAGCCCCAGGGGGAAAAAGAAATGAAGGCGTTGGTGAAATCATCGAGAAGGAGGGCAGCGAGGATCTTCGAGTAGATGAAGGTCTTGGCGAGGTCGACATCCTTGGCGGGCAGTCCATCCAAGTCGATCAGGCTTTTCAGGCGTTTGAACACCAGCTCGACCTGCCAACGGAAGCGGTAGACCTCGAGAACTTCTTCGGCGGAGAGTTGTTCGTGAGGCAATGAGGTCGCGATGAAGACATACGCTGCCATTTCGAGCGTCCTGGGATCGGGGGTCTTCTGCTGTTTCGAACATCGACGGAGGATTTTCTTTCGGGACGCCGCAGCAGCAGCCTCACTCTTTCTCACGGCGATCAAACGGACAGGAAGACTCGGGACATTTCGCTTCGGGTCAGGCTTGAGCTTCAGGTCGAACTCGCCGACCTCGGCTTCCGGTATTCGACGCGCATTCTCCACGAGGTCGAACGGCTCACCGTGAAGGTCCGTCAAAGGCACACATCTCCAGTTCAGACGGACAATGAAGTCGCCATTTTTCGAGCTCACGGCGGCGAGGTCTGTGCGGCGAGAGTAGCCCCGATCAGCAACGACAACATCACCGGCTTCGACGCGGCAACGTCGCAATGCCTCACCACCTTTGAAATCAGTCAGCCTGACATCCCGGATTTGAAAAGTAGCCAGGTCGAACCCAAGGTGGATCCTCCAATCGATGCTTGTGTTCCCCGGCGCATTGACCGTGGATGCATCCACAAGCACCAATCGGAGGGCGGCTTGGGGCCGAGAACCGCTCCGGGCCGCAAGCTTCGTGGCAATGAGGTGCCCCAACCAGGAGGTGGACTTTCGAAGTCTCTTCAACAACGCGACATCAGAGATCGAAGCGACGCCGGCGGATTCTGCCCAAGCTGCGGTCTGTCGCAGCGAGAGGCCGCAGAAGCCATACGCCAAAGCTAACCTAAGAATCTGATCCGCGGAAGTTATTTGTCGTCGTCTCGTCAGCGCCCCAAAGCGTCGAGCGCTCTCTTCAAGCGGCTCATCTGTCTGCAAAAAGGAGAGTAGATAGGGCCACTGATACTCGATCAACTCTCGGTTGTTCATTGTCAAACGATAACAAACTGCTCCCGAACGTGCAATACCTTAAATTAGCGCGTATGGGGCTTGCCCCACCGGTAGGGTGGGGCTTGCCCCACCGCTGGGGTTTGGCCATTTACTAGAGTAGCGGAC
>CAZXMW010000132.1:0-3660 GCA_964641415.1 uncultured Thermoanaerobaculia bacterium
GGGCCTTGGCCCACCGTCCAAGCCCATCCGGGTCCCCGCCACCCCGAGGACCTGGAATCACTCATCATGAATCTCCTGGCCATCGAATCCGACCAACCCTCATCCGGCGAGCGCGAGATGTCCGAGCCCGACGTAGGGTGGGCCTTGGCCCACCGTCCAAGCCGATCCGGGTCCCCGCCACCCCGAGGATCTGGGGTAACCACGGCCCCGGCGTCTGCTGCCTTGAATGTCCTGGACGGTGGGCTCAAGCCCACCCTACAGCGCGGGCTCACCGGCGACCCGCAAAATTCTCGTGGGGAAGGGGTTGATCCCCTCCCAACCAAACCGACGATGCCTCAACAAACCGCCGCCGCCCATTGTGGTGCAGGCATCTTGCCTGCCAGCCGGTTCGACACGACTCCATCGCCGACCTGGCGTTGCAGCCGATGGGTTGGTGTTTTGGGCTACGGGTTGGTGTTCTGGGCCATGGGTTGGTGAACGGCTCGTCCGTCCTGCTGCCCTCGCTCTACCTCGGGGGCGATCCGCGAAAGGCGTCTACCGGAGTTCTGCTCGTAAGTATACAAATTCAGGATATTGAAATCCACGACCCATGCAACAGACCGTCACCCCGCTGAGACACGCGAGCAACAATGCAACACTCTCGTATCACATTGCCAGCAAGACGTTGCACGGAATGACCACATGGCGAGCCTGATGATCCGCGACCTTCCCCCTGAGCTGCACAACCGGCTCGAGGAACGGGCCAATGCCAATCGGCGCAGCCTGGGCAAAGAAGCGCTCGTCATCCTTGAGGAGGCCTTGGGGACGGGTGGTTGGCCGCCAACCATCGATGAGCTCGACAAGCTCAGGGTGCGTGGGGCGCGCCCGCTGACTCAAGAAATGCTCGACGAGGCCCGGGAGACCGGCCGGCCGTGATCGTCGCCGACACGAACCTGATCGGATATTTGCTGAACCCGGTGTCCCGACATCGCCGTCAGCATCCACGATTTCGCCCATGCCTGAGAACCGACAAGCTGCCTGGTTTTACCCCAGCCGCCAACCACCTCGCGAACAAACGTAGGGGAGGGTTTCACACCCTCCCGATCACGACACTTTGTAGCGCCGATCTCCAGATCGGCGTCACCGCCGCCTCAGGGAACACTCACCTACCCGGGTTTGAACAACGACCCCGGAAAGCCTCGTAGGAGAGGGTTTTACACCCTCCCGACCACGGCGCCACCGGACTGACCAGCATCCACAGAAACTACGTTTGAGTATAATACTCCAAAGTATAATCCTAAACCATGACCTTCATCAACCGCCACGCCGAGCTCGAGTTCCTGGAGCGCCGTTGGGCCGATCCTGCGGCCCAGCTGGTCGTGCTCTACGGCAGGCGCCGGGTCGGCAAGACCGCGCTGCTCGCGCGTTTCGGCCAGGATCGACCGTCCCTTCACTTCATCGCGACCCGGCTGCCCGAGGCCCAGCAGCTCCGCGAGCTCGGCCGGCAGCTCGGCGCCGTCGTCGACGAACCGCTGCTGATCGGCGACGGCTTCCAGAGCTGGGATCAGCTCTTCGCGTGGCTGACCGGCGCCCGGAAACGCATCGCCTTGATGATCGACGAGCTCCCGTATCTGGTCGAGGCCAACCCCGCGCTGCCGAGCCTGCTGCAGCGGGCGTGGGATCGGGATCTTTCGCGCACCGGGTCATTTCTGGTTCTGTGTGGATCATCTGTTGCCATGATGGAGCAGGAGGTCCTGGGCGAGCGTGCCCCGCTCTACGGCCGCAGAACGGGTCAACTCCGGCTCCGCCCGCTGGGCTTTCGAGATGCGGCCAAGCTCCTCAGCCGATTCAGCTTTGAGGACGCGGTTCGATCCTGGTCGATGCTCGGCGGCATTCCCTACTACCTGCTTCTCTTCGACGACCGGCGGAGCCTCGCGAGCAACATCCGTTCGACCTTTCTCGACCTCGGGGCGCCGCTCAGGGACGAGGTCGAGTTCCTGCTTCGGCAGGAGCTTCGCGAGCCGCGTGTCTACTTCGGGATCCTGGCGGCGATCGCCGCAGGGCAGCGAAAGCTCTCGGAGATCCTGAACACAACCGGCCTTCCGGCCGCGACCGTCAGCAAGTACCTGGCCGTGCTTCAGGGCCTTGACCTGGTGGTCAGGGAGGTGCCCGCGACCGAGACCCGTCCCGAGAAGAGCAAGAAGGGCCTGTACGAAATCGCGGACCCCTTCGTGCGTTTCTGGTTTCGCTTCATCCTGCCCGATCGAGCCCTCCTCGAAACCGGACGGGTCGATCAGCTCGAGGAGAAGATCCTCGCCGGGCTCGATCACCTCGCATCCCACGCTTACGAGGAGATCTGTCGCGACGAGCTTTGGCTGGGACTGCTCGACCGGGCAACGGGTACGACGTGGCACCGTGTCGGCAGGTGGTGGACCAAGGACGCCGAGGTCGACGTGCTCGGCGCCTCGGACGACGGTCGATCGGTGCTTTTCGGCGAAGCGAAGTGGAGCCGCCGCCCGGTCGGCATCAACGTCCTGACCGATCTCGAGGCCGCCGCCGACAAGGTCACGTTCAAGAAAACCCCGGAGGCCAGGCACTTCGCCATCTTCTCCCGCTCCGGATTCACCGACGCACTCCTGCACCGGGCCGCCGACCGCCCCGACCTCCACCTCGTCCACCGCCTCGACCCCCTCGCCGCATGATTCGCATGGCATACCTCAAACCCGATCCTCGCGAGCGATTCACGACCACCTGCCGAGAGCACGGGCTGTCCTCCGTTTATGCCTTCGGCAATCACGCCACAATTGCAGCTCAGTGGCTCCAAGGCGAAACCTGTGACTCAAAGCTCGACCTCTCGGAGCTCAACCTGGCCGCCACAACCGAAGCAGACGTCGAGCTGAGCACTCAAGAGAAGACTCGCCTGGAAACGGAGTTCGAGGCCCTGTTCGGGTTCGGTCGCGTCAGGCTCGTCATGCTCTGGGAGCTGGATTCCCTCCCGGCGGTCGATGTCATTCGTGGCGAGCTGCTCTACTGCGCTGATCCCGACCAACAGGCGCGAGACGAGCTCTACATCCTCGGCCGCGCCGCCGATGCAGCCATCTTCCACCGCAAGTCCCTCGCAGACATCCATGGCGACTTGCAAGGACAACGATGGACGCAGACAGTCGAAGCACTGAACTCCGTTGAACGCGGTGAGGTCGTGCCCGCGGAAAAGGTGCACACATGGCTCAAGACCTGGGGACAAGACAGTGAGATCGAGCCGCCTACCGTATGAAACTGATTGACTCGAAGGAGGCCGTATCCGACCTCATTCGCCTGAGGGAGTTCATTGCCCAGCATGACCCCGATTCGGCAGCGAGGATCTCGGCATCATGACTCGAAGTGATCAGCAACCCGCGAAGCGCGAGATGGAGCGATGTGCAGCGTGCGATGAAACCGCGATGTCCGATGCGCGAAGCGCGAGATGCTGCGACGTGCGATGGAATGCGACGTCCGATGCGCGAAGCGCGAGATGCCGCGATGTGCGATGAAATGCGATGTGCGATGAAAACTAAAAACTAAAAACTAAAAACTAAGAACTAAAAACTAATGAAATGTGCGATGAAATGCGACGTCCGATGCGCGAAGCCAGACCTCCTGACATGCCCGAACGAAGTTATTTGCGCGTAGCGACTTGAGTTT
>CAZXMW010000133.1:0-3557 GCA_964641415.1 uncultured Thermoanaerobaculia bacterium
GTCGTCGAGGGCCGCCAGCGCGACCTTGACGCGCTCGCGGCGGATCTCGAGCTGGCTTCCACGGCCAAACCGGACGGCCGTACACGCCGGCATATGCCGATCAAGCCGTTGAATTTTTATCCCGGCCTCTTCTCGGCACCCTCGGCTCTCCGGCTCCTTCGGACTACGCGGCCATCCCGGCCTCTTCTCGGCACCCTCGGCTTTCCCGGCCACCTCGGCCTTTTCGGCTTCCCCGGCATGCGCAGCACCCTCGGCTTCTCCGGCCTCCTCGGCCTACATACCCGCACACAAGGAAACACCCCGACGCGTTGGCGCGCCGGGGTGGTAACACGGAGAGCAAGGTGCTCACCGTGGGTGATCATCACGATACATATAACTTATTTTATATACTCCTTTCTCAAGAGTGAGTCTGAGACTCCAGACCTCCTGACATCGAGGAGGAACCGATGACACATGGCAGTTCTCTCTCGCAAGAGCAATGCCCAGTTTCGTGCTAGAATCCGCCTGCGCACCGACGAAAACGCCTGAAAATATGTATCATCTATTATCGTAACGCTGCACAAGGCCAAGTGATCTTAGATGAGATACTTACCCGGACTATGTCAGGAGATCTGGACTCAGGCTTAGCCGACAATAACAGTGCCACCACCCATGGAATCGGATCCACAGGCATTGGAACCACTCGCGGTGATTGGGAATGAGCTGGCATTCTCAAACGTGTGCACGTGTTCGACCGGAGAGGTCTGCACGTTGGTGAACACGATGGGATCACCGTCACTCACGTCAAGGGTGATGGTGCCACCCGGGGTGCCTTCCCAGTGAATCTGGAAAGTAATTGTTAGCGGTGCGAAACCGCTAGCGCCATTCTTCCAAACCTGAGTGATATCAAACGGCTCACACGGATCGTTCACCGTCACCAGTGTCGAAACCGTGTACCAGTCACTCCAGTTTCCGCACTCATTCTGCACCCGAACGCGCACGGTGTACGTGCCGGACGCGGTGTAGGAGTGCGTCAGATTGGAGTTCGTGGTGCCGTCGCCCCAGTTCACCTCCGTCGCGGAGATGGACTGATCGGACGAACGAGAGACCGTCACGGTATCACCGACATCCACCGTCGACGGGCTCACGCTCGCCGAGGTGACGTTCGGGTTGTCGATCGCGCTGACCGTTGCCGAATCATAGTCGGTTCCATAGTCGTTGGAGGCAACACCGTTGTAGGTGCCGACGCCAACAGTCATGGTTCCGGACGTGGACTTGGGTTGGCCGTTGATGGTCACATTGTCTGCCTTGGTCGAAGACCAGTGCAGCGTTGTCGTGTCTCCACTGCAGATCTCGTCGTCGTCCACCCAGAGGGTGAGCGTCGGGGGATCGCAGTCAAGCGAGTCGACCGTGACCATGTCGGTGTCCGTACCGTAGTCATTGGTCGCGATACCGGTGTAGGTACCGGGTCCAACTTCCATGGTTCCGGACGTGGACTTGGGCTGCCCTTCGATAGTGACCGAATCCGCATTGGTCGAAGACCAGTGCAGCGTTGTGGTCGTACCGGGGCAGACTTCAGACTCGTCGGTCCAGAGGGTGATGGCCGGACCATCGCAGGAGATCTCGGTAACGGTAACAGTTTCCTGATCCGTACCGAAGTCGTTGGTCGCGATACCGACGTACGTGCCGGCATTGACCTGCATCGTGCCCTCCGCGGGCACGGTGTCTCCATTGATGGTCACGACGTCCGCATCGGTCGAAGACCAATGCAGAGTGGTCGCTGAGCCTTCGCAGACTTCCGACTCATCAACCCACAGGTTGATGGTAGGTTCATCACAGGACATCTCTGTCACTGTGATGGACATCTCGTCCGTGCCAAACTCGTTCTCCACGTAGCCGACGTAGGTGCCGGCAGAAACTGTCATCGAACCCGAAGGCTCGACCGGCTCATCGTTGATGGTAACGAGATTGGCGTTAGAAGATTCCCAGTACAAAGTAGTGGTACTGCCTTCGCAGACGACGCTCTTTCCGGGCCAAAGATTGATGCTCGGCGGAATCTCTTCCACCGGCATCGGCGACGCGAACACCGTCGCGGGATCCCCGGTACGGGGGTCCACGGTGCTGACGAAGCCGTACCACGGCTGGTCAGCGCTGACGGTGCAGGAATGCCAGCCGTATGACTGGGCAACATCCTTGCCAAAGTTGTTGAGCTGGACGTACACGCCCGGCTCAACGGGGTCGGTGTTTAATGTCCCCTGAGCGGTCTTCACCGTGAAGACCGCGGGAGAGCTTCCATTGTTGAGGAGGATCAAGTTAGACCTGAAATCCTCAGCAGTGTTCTCCGGGTAGGAGAACGGGAACAGAAGCTCCTGGTCCATGTCATAACCACCGTCGACGGTAACGCCGGGCAGGTTCTGCCCAAACGTGTTGCCGTCGTCGGAGTTGAACGTACGGAGCCAACCGAGCGAGCGCCCGGTTGTCCGAAGGGTTCCAACTCCCTCGGCTCCCATGAGCTCGAGGATGTCCTCGACGAACACCGTTTGATTCGAGTTCAAGTTCAGGTTGTACACAGTCGAAGACTGCGTCGAACCTCGCGGAATGAACTCCATGAACAGGTTCTCGGGACCGTTGGGGTTGTAGAAAACCCCGTCGGTCATCCAGGATGTCCCCTGCGCACCGTTCGCCTTCGCGATACCGGTGTAAAGGATGGTCTGGACTTCGCCGGAATTGGTTAGTCCTTCGATGGTGGCCGGGTCCCCGGTGTGGGGATCGACCGTCGAAACGTACCCGAACCACTCCTGTGTTGAGGAGATGGTGCAAGTAGCCCAACCAGAAGCCGTGTGCAGAGCGTTACCCAGATCGTTGATCTGCTTGTAAACGCCCGACTCAATCCAGTAGTTCTTGGTCACGTCACCCGACGTAACCGTGAACTGGGCGGTTGCATCCCCGAGGTTAACGAGGATGAGGTTACTCCGAAAGTCCTCATTCGTGTTCTCCGGCGTGGAGAACGGGAAGAGGATTTCAGAGCCGGCTTCGAACCGGTTGTGCGAGTTGACCTGGGGCAGGTTCTGCCCAAAGGTCTCGTCGCCGTCCTTGTTGAAAGTCCGGATCCAGGAAAGGACCGCACCTTCGATAGTGATGGATCCCACTCCCTCAGCAACGCTGAGTTCCGCCAGGATGTCTTCGATGAAGACGGTACTGACGGGCGGAACGGGAATCACCGTTGCGGTCGCGATATTCATGTCACCACGGGGGATGAAGCGTACAGTCGCGGACGCAACCTCGTCGGTCGGGTTGTACAGCTGTCCGTCGGACAGCCACATGGTGTCATTCAGGCCTTCGGCCTTCGCGACACCGTCGTAGCGGACTTCGTCCGCTGCCCCGCTTAGCGGGGCGCCGGCGGTCACGAGGACCACGAAAAGGATGAACAGCGAAAACAAATTCCTCATGACTGCCTCCTTCTCCGCGCACAGCGCGGAAACATCGGGGTTACTAATCGATGCGAACGAACGAGAAAAAGAAACTTTCATAGATTCCTCCAGTTTTTTTCAGAGCGTCAGCAGAAGGGAGAAGAGTAA
>CAZXMW010000134.1:0-3357 GCA_964641415.1 uncultured Thermoanaerobaculia bacterium
ATTCGTAATTCATAATTCATCATTGATCCGCGTCGATGCAGGGCTTGAGCAGTCGGTTCGTTGGATGGACCAGGTGGAGAAGTCAAGGAGGGCGTCGAGTTCTTTGTTGACGATGTTCTTGACGATGTCGACCCTAAGCTGAGCGATTCTGCTGGATGAGATGTGCCAAGATCTTGATGCGCTGGTGGTTGCGAAAAACGGAGGCATACCCGTTGGTATGTCGAGTATTTCCGCAACCATCCAGGGCGCAAAAGCTTGGTGCAGATCGCCAGTGAGAATCGCTCAGCTTAGGGTCGAGGTTCATTCGCCTGTCATCGTGGACGGCGATGTTGCGAAATCCGACCATTTTCATGAGCCGATTGGCGAGCTGTTCGTCGATCTGTTGTGTGTCGCGAATGAGAGAAAAGGCATCGCGGCTTTCCTGAGGAACGCCCAGGCGTTCTTTCTTCACGATGTGCATGGCGAGGTCGATGGCCGCCTCGCAGGCGCGCTGGATGTTGAGGATGATCGAGTCCTGCCTGGTGATGTCGTCGACCAGGTTGGCGTCGTCGCCGGCGTGCTCTTCGCGAACCCGGGCGACACAGCGCTCGATGATCGCCGCCTTGTTGAGGGTGACGTCGTCAGGCATAGACCCTCCCCTCGCGGCGGACCTGCTCGAGGATCTCCCTCCGCTCTTCGTTGAGGCGCGCGTACATGCTCAGGGCCAGCATCTCGAACTCGGCCCGCTCGCGGGGGTCGCCGTCGTGGATGAGTTCGCCCGTGGTGACCACCTGGAAGCGCATGACGGTCGACGCCGACCTGAGGTCGACGAGGTCGACGTCGCTTCTCAGCGCCACGGCAAGCTCCTGCTGCAGGTCCCACCTCGCCTCGGATGTCAGGGGCTCGCGGAGGAGCACAGCGAGGTCGACGTCGCTCGACTCGTGAACGGCGTCCGCCGCAGCCGACCCGAAGAGGTAGATCGCGATCGGGTCGGTGATTCGGGCCTGGATGATCCGGAGGATGGTGTCGTGGTTCACTCGAGGTCTCGGAAGGGGTTTTCGATTCTGACGCCGGCCAGCGTCTGGCCGTGCTGGAGGTCTTCGGTGAGCACGAGACGACACCCGGAGGCCGCAGCGCAGCTGACGATCAGCGCATCCGACAACGAGATCTGGTGGAGGCGGTGGAGATCGACGGCGGCGAGGATGTCTTCCAGACGGATCTGAACGACCTTCATTCGCGAATACAGCTCGACGTTGGTCTTCACTTCGCCGGCGTCGATGCCGAGCGTACGCGTGGCGTTGACGAAGTACTCCTGAAGCACCTGCGTCGAGATCACGCCCCGCCCCGAGGACATCGCCTCCTCGATGATCGTCACCGAGAGGTCGTGGCGGCGACCAGCCTCCCCGTCGTCCGCGTACAGCAGGATGTTCGTGTCGAGAAAGTACATCACCGCCGGGCACGACCCTCGTACGCCTCTTCTCGGTGGATCTTGCGGCCTCCCGATCGACCCGGCGTATTCCTCAAACGTTCGACAAGCTCCTTCGCCACCTCTTCTCGGGACCGTTGGCCGACGAACTCCGCGAGGTGCTTTCGGATGATCTCCTGAACGCTCGTGCCCTGCTGGGCCGCCCTCTCTCTCGCCTTGGCGAGCAGCTCGTCATCGACGGAGATGGTCAAGTTCATCGGAACCTCTCACAACACAGGATACGTGTACACGGATTCCGTGTCAATCCTCGAGCCTGACTCGGCCTCGACCGGGGTGGCCGGTCCCCTGTCATCCCGAGCGAGGCCGTCCGGCGGGCGAGTCGAGGGATCCCCCTCCGGCACGGAGACCGTTGGAAACGCCCACCGTAGCCGCTGGGGATCCCTCGACTCCGCGGCCTCGGAGGCCGCTTCGCTCGGGATGACAGGTTTGAGAATGCGTTCGCTCTGCGTGGCATGGTGAAGACCGCGTTCACACCCCGTAGTAGTCGCGATACCAGTCGACGAAGCGCTTGACGCCGACCTCGATGGGGGTGTCGGGCTTGTAGTCGACGTCCTCGATGAGGGCGTCGACGTCGGCGTAGGTGTCGGGGACGTCGCCGGGCTGCAGCGGGAGCATGTTCTTCTCGGCCTTCTTGCCGAGGCAGTCCTCGATGACCTCGATGTAGCGCATCAGCTCGACCGGCCGGCTGTTGCCGATGTTGTAGAGCTTCCAGGGCGCCTTCGAGGTCGCGGGGTCGGGCGCGTCGCCCGACCAGGCCTCGTTGCCCTCGGGCACCTTCCCCATCACCCGCACCACGCCCTCGACGATGTCGTCGATGTAGGTGAAGTCGCGGCGGTGGTTGCCGTGGTTGAAGACGTCGATGGGCTCGCCCCTGAGAATCTTGTCGGTGAAGGTGAACAGCGCCATGTCCGGCCGGCCCCACGGGCCGTAGACGGTGAAGAAGCGCAACCCGGTGGTCGGCAGGCCATAGAGGTGCGAGTAGGTGTGGGCCATGAGCTCGTTGGACTTCTTGGTCGCGGCATAGAGCGACACCGGGTGGTCGACGTTGTCGTGGACCGAGAACGGCATCGAGGTGTTGGCGCCGTAGACCGAGCTCGACGAGGCGTAGACCAGGTGGCCGACGCCCTCGTGGCGGCAGCCCTCGAGCACGTGCAGGGCGCCGACGATGTTCGACTCGATGTAGGCGTGCGGGTTCTCAATCGAGTAGCGCACCCCGGCCTGGGCAGCGAGGTGGACGACCACGCCGAAGCCGTAGTTCGAGAACAGGGTCTCCATCCCGGCCCGGCTCTTGAGGTCGAGCTTGGTGAACTCGAAGCGCGGGTACTCGTCGAGGATGACCAGGCGGCGCTCCTTGAACATCGGGTCGTAGTAGTCGTTGAGGTTGTCGACGCCGATCACCTTGCGGCCGTCGTCGAGCAGACGCTTGGCCAGGTGGAAGCCGATGAAGCCGGCGGCGCCGGTGATCAACACGGGTTTTTTCAGGAGATCATTCATTGGATTGTCTCGCTTTTTGGGTGAGGAGGCATTGCAGGCATCACATTAGTTTTTAGTTTTTAGTTTTTAGTTTTTAGTTGTCATCGCAGACATCCAGACCTCCTGACATCAGGGGAGACATACCAAACTCTCCGGCAAGACTCATGCCCGCGCGGGAACCGCTGGGGGGACACGATGGTCATCCCCGGAGCCCAAAAAATGTCTCATCCAAGCGTAACACCTGCGCGGACCTAAGTGTCGTGGAATTCGTGTTTACGTAAACCATGTCAGGAGATCTGGACATCGCAGACATCGCATTGGTTTTTAGTTTCGTCGCGGGGAGCGCTTTGTTGATTCTTAATTCTTAATCCTGCGTCTCCGGTTGCTTAAGGTCATGGTATAATTCAGCCATAAACGGA
>CAZXMW010000135.1:0-3356 GCA_964641415.1 uncultured Thermoanaerobaculia bacterium
GATTCGGTTCCGGCTCGACCGGGGGTGGCGATGACCGATGGACTCGGGTTCTCCGCGTACAACGCCGACGAGCTGGCCGTGGTATTCGAGCGCGCCATTCCGTTCAACTCCCTGCTCGGTCTGCGCTGTCTCGAGATCCGGGACGGCGAGGTTCGGGTCGAGCTTCCGTTCCAGCCTGAACTCGTGGGCAACCCGGAGATCCCCGCGTTGCACGGAGGGGCCATCTCATCGACGCTCGACACCACCGGCGGCCTTGCAGTCTGGTCGCACGCCCGGCCGCACGACCGGGTGTCGACCATCGATTTGCGGGTCGACTTCCTTCGACCCGGCCGCGCCGAACCGGTGATCGCGGTCGCCCGTGTGGTCCGCCTGGGCAACCGGGTCGGCGTCGCCGAGCTGCGCGCCTTCCACCCGGGCGCCGAGGAACGTTTGATCGCCGCCGGAATGGGCGTCTACAGCGTCAAGCGGGAGAACGGCGCCGACCGCCGCGCCCGTTGGAGCTGGCACCAGGATTGAAGAGCGTGTGAGGAGGCACATCGTGTCGGATGCGATCCAGGATTTCTATCCCGATGATCTGAGCTACTGTTACGGCTGCGGCCGACTCAACCCCGACGGCTACCAGCTCAAGACGCACTGGGAGGGTGAAGAAACGGTCACCCGTTTCACGCCCCGCCCAGAGCACATCGCCATCCCCGGCCACGTCTACGGTGGCTTGATCGCTTCGCTCATCGACTGCCATGGGACCGGTACCGCGGCGGCCGCGGCCTACCGGGAAGCGGGTCGCGAGCCAGGAACCGAGCCGGCCTTCCGTTTCGTCACGGCGTCGATCCAGGTCCGGTATCTCAAGCCGACGCCCATGGGAATCGAGCTCGAGGTCCGCGGCCGGGTCGTCGAGATCGCCGGCCGCAAGGTCGTGGTCAGCGCGACCCTGACGGCCGATGGCGAGGTCTGCGCCACTGGTGAGGTGATCGCGGTGGAGATGCCGGAGAGCATGGTGCCGCCGACTTCGGACTAGCCCGGTTTTCCTGATCTCGATCGGCCTCGGCGTCATCCATGATCTCCTGCCGGGAGAGATCGTGTTCGCTCCTCGGGACGCACCTCAGATCCCGGATGCAGATCCCGCGGCCCGTTCGTCGAACTCGCGCACGACCTCGCGCAGCCGATCCGGCCGGTCGGTGAAGATCGCGTGGATTCCCAATCGGATCAACCGGCGCATGGGCTGCTTCCTGTTCACGGTGTAGACGCCCACCGGCAAACCGCGCCGGTGGCACCGTTCGACCAGCTCGGCGGTCACCCGCTTTGCCGAAATGTTGAGCCCGCGGGAGCCGACCTCCAGGACGATCTCGAGGGGATCGAGGCCGTCGTGCAGCTCGTCGTTGAACAGCGACACGGTGACGATCTCCGGCGCGACGAGCTTCATGCGACGCAGCGCCTCGGGTGCGAACGACGACACGACGATCCGGTCGACCATCGAGCGGTCGCGGACCAGACGTGCGACGGCATCGACCACGCCGTGCGGCACCGCCTCCGGCTTGATCTCGATGTTGAGCAGGATCCGGCGGTCGACGAGCTCGAGCACCTCGGCGAGGGTCGGCACCGGCTCGCCGGCAAAGTCGGCGGAGAACCACGATCCGGCATCGAGCCGTCGGATCTCGGCCAGTGCCCGCTCGGTGGCGGGACCACGACCGTTCGTGGTTCGATCCAGGGTTTCGTCGTGGAGACAGATGACCTGTCCGTCGGCGGTCATGGTGACGTCGACCTCGACCATGTCGGCGCCGACCTCGGTGGCGCGGCGCACAGCCGCGAAGGTGTTCTCGGGCGCTGCGGCGGAGAAACCGCGGTGGGCGATGACGCGGGTCCGCTCACCGAGCTTCATGAACTCCTCCACCGCTGCCGGCCGGTCGGCGGCTGTTCCGACCGCCGCGGACGCGACGCTCGTGACGACGACGAGGATGGTTCGCACACCAGGGGATGTTCCGCCGTTCGCGTGAAGCCGGCATGAAGAATGGTCAGGGGACGGCGCGGTTGCTCGGCGCGTTCCCGGTGGAAGAGAATCCGCCCCGGCCGTCAACCGACCGGGGCGCTGGTGAGACCTCGATGTGCGGTCAGTGAGCGGCGGTCTGGAAGTGGATGATGCTCGTGACCCAGCTGCGGTAGGAGTCCTCGTCCACGGTGTCCATGATCGACAGCCAGCGGGCGCGGCGACCCTCCTCGTCCATCTCCTCCCAGGCGGCGTCGAAGGCGGCCTCGACCTTGTCGAAGCCGTCGGCGTCGGCCATGACGTACCACCATTCCGTCATCATCGGATGTTCGGTGACGATGGCCTCGCTGGAGAGGCCGTAGGCGACGATGGCGCCGTCGGCGAGCAGCTGCTCGTAGACCGGCTTCATCCGGTGCTCCCAGTAGCTTGAGAAGTCCTTCCACTTGTCGCGGGTGACCTGGACCATATGACCCTGGAAGTACCCGCCATCCAGGGAGACCGCATTCGATCGCATCCCGTCGGTCTCGAGGATGTAGTCGCGGTGCCGGCTGATCATGGCGTTGAACGCGGCGTCGGCCTCAGGGTCGTCGACCCTGTCCCAGGCGGCCATGTAGGCCTCGCCCGCCTTGGCGAGGGCGCCCATGGACGATGCCGAGTACCAGGTGCTGTGGGTGTAGCCGTCCGGCGTGTGGATGCCGTTGGCGTCGATTCCCCACTCGGTGATCATGCCGTCTGCGAAGAGCTTTTCCAGGATCGGCTGGTCGTGCTTTTCGAAGAGATCGACGAAGTCGCCCCAGTGGCCGCGGCCGACTTCCCAGAGCGCGACCCGGGTGTAGGTCGTGACCGGCTTCTCCTCCTCGTGGCTGTCGGCCCACAGAGGCGCGGCCGACGGCAGGGCGACGGCGAGCCCCAGGGCGAGGACGACCGCGATTCGGCCCGCGATCGTGAGTCGTGTGCGGTTTCTGTTGCGGCGTTGCTGCATGGTGTCCCCCTCGTGGTCGGTGCCGGCGGAACTGCCCCCGTCCGGCGGTTTATGGTTGCGGCGATTCGCCGGCGGATCTGCTCTGTTCCACCAGCTGTGGACTCGGCATGGAGCGCGCCCTCGAACGCACCGCTGGGTCGGATTTATTATGACAACGAGATGCAGTATCAATGAGTGAAGAACAAATGTCAACTCCGGTGAGCGGTTCTGCTGGATGAGATGTGCCAAGATCTTTGTGCTGGTGGTTGCGAAATACGAAGGCAACCCCTTTGGTATGTCGAGTATTTTCGCTACCATCCAGAGCGCAGGAGCTTGGTGCAGATCGCCAGTGAGAATTGCTCACCTGAGGTGTCAATATCTGATCAGATGTTCACGCATGTCGGACCTCGGAAC
>CAZXMW010000136.1:0-3300 GCA_964641415.1 uncultured Thermoanaerobaculia bacterium
CGCGCTCCGGCGAGCAGGAAGGCCGCCGGCGCCCGAGCAGCGCGGTCTGTGTTCCCCCGGCCCTCTCCGCACGACCGCGCTGCTCGGGCGACGCTGGGCCGCGCTCGCCGGCAGGCGAGGGCGGGCCAGAAGGCCGGTGCGGTAGGACCGTTTCCGTATCCGTATCCGAAGCCGTATCCGTATCCGAAGCCGTATCCGTGACCGTGACCGTAACCGTGACCGTAGCCGCATCCGTGCCCCCGGGCTCGGTCTCGGGTTCGGATTCAGTAGACCGGCACGTGGTCGTTCCGCTCAAGGTCGTGGACGGTGGGCCAAGGCCCACCCTACGTCGAGCGCTCAGCCTGCAGGAAGGCCGCCGGCGCCCGAGCAGCGCGGTCTGTGTTCCCCCGGCCCTCTCCGCACGACCGCGCTGCTCGGGCGACGCTGGGCCGCGCTCGCCGGCAGGCGAGGGCGGACCGGAAGGCCGGTGCGGTAGGACCGAATCCGAACCCGTAACCGTCTCCGTATCCGAAGCCGTTGCCGAAGGCGCATCCGTTTCCGGATCCGCCTGCCACGGCGGAGCTGGAAGCGAAGCCGGGTGTCCGCTCCCGATCGCAACGACAGCCAAACAGGGCCGGAACGGGCGCGCTGGCCGCTGGTCGGTCTCTCGATCTTCGCCGTCGGCTTCGAGCACGGGACGACGGGCGGATGGACGGTGGTCACCCCAAAATAGCGGAGATTTTATGGCGGCGTCGTTGCCGCGGAGCGTGATGCCCGCGGCCGCCGTCAGAGCAGCGCGGCGAGAATGACCGCGGCCACGAGCAGTGCTGCCGCGCCAATGGCGACGGCGATTCTGAGCGCCGAGATCGGCGCCTCGCCCGTGAGGCGCTCGGCGTCCCGGCCCGACAGCACGGTTCGGTAGAGCCGGCCCCGGTAGCGGTAGGCGAGCACCCAGGCGGGGAAGGCGACCCGTCGGGAGTGGAGCCCACGAAGCACGGTCGACGTGGCGAGATTGCGGTGGCGCCGGCCCGGCAGGCGCCGCTCGATCAGCCGCCTGCGAGCGAGCTGCTCGATCGCCTCGACGAGTCGGGCGCGGGCGGTCGACCGCGGCACGTCGAAACGCTCGACGGTCGCTTCCTCGACGACATCCTCGACCTCATCCGAGCCGTTGACGTCGTAGCTCGGCAGCAGGTGGGCGACCTCGTCCGGCCGCAAGCCGCGGGTCGCCGGGACAACAACCTCGTCGTAGTCGAGCTCGGCGACTCCGGCGTGTGGCGCCCAGTCGGACCGCTGCGCGCCGGCGTCGGTGTCGGCCGCCCAGCTCACCGTCGCCTCCGCGTCGAAGACCCAACCCACCCAGCGCAGGGGCTGAATGCTTTCGAGGATCGCTGCCGACCTGAGATCGCCTGGCCGGAACCAGCCGAGCGACGCGAGCCAGGTGCGGAAGGCCTCCACCGCCCGCTCGCGATCGACGGTGAAGGGCAGTGACCGCTCGGCCTCCTCGATGGGATCGGCGGGTTGCTCGACCGAGAGCACCGAGCCGCAGAAGGCGCAGGAAGCCGCTCTTTCGGCCACGTCGTAGGTCATCGCCGCACCGCAGCCGGTGCAGCGCAGGATGTCGACCACGGTCTCGGCGCGGTCCTCGGCCGCCGGCGCCGGACAGGCCAGGTTGCAGATCGGGCACCGCAGGTCGTCTTCGGCGAGGACGCTCGCACAGCGGCCGCAGCGGAGCCCACCGCTGGTCACGAGAACCACCCGAGCAGCGTGCCGAGCACCCCCGCCAGCCCGAGGAGCGCCAACGAACCGGCGACCACCGCGGCGATCTTGGCCCACGACACCGGTGTCGCGCCGGCCACCCGGCCGGTTTGGCCGTTGACCAAAAGGCGGATCGGCGGCCGGTCGTCGCGCCAGCCCACCGCGCAGACCCAGACCGGCAGCAACACGAGATCCATCGCCTCTTCCCGGTGACCGGTCTCCGCCACCAGGCTGTGATGGCTGTCTCCAGGCATGAATGCGCCGAGCCGGGCCCGGACCTGCGCGGTCGCCTCGGCGCGTGCGAGCTCGAGCGAACCGGCGCGACTCAGCGACGCCTCCTCGGCGACCCAGCCCGAGATCGTCGCCGGTTGGTAGCGACGCAGCTCGCCGAGATCGAAGGGCTCGACGGCCTCGAGCTCGGCGTTGGGGATCCCCGCGGAGGCGGTCACCAGGAGATCCTCGACAAAGCACCGGTGGACGCCCTGCAACGGTCGGTGCTCGGTCTTGGTGACCCGCCGCATCGATTTCTTCCTGGCGTCGTATCGCGTCTCGGTGTAGTTCTCGCCGATCATCGCCCGGTAGCGGGTGTCGGCGACAGCGGAGTAGAGATAGGCCGGCAGGTAGACGCCCTCGACCCGATCGGCGGCCGCCTGCCGAACGGCGGTCGGCGCCCATCGTCGGCCTGCGAGATCGGTGCGCAGCAGCCCGACTGCCCGCGCGCGGTCAACTGAAAATCCGATGACGAAGACCGGATCGGGCCGATCGTCGGTGGCCGGGCGGTCGACCACCGACGGCGAGTCGCAGTAGGCGCAGCGGGCGGTGCGGTGGCCGGCCGGGACCACCAGCGTCGCCCCGCACGCCGAGCAGGAGACCTCGAGGCTGCCGTCACCCATGGATTGCCAGTCTACCGTGAGGCGCTCGGCGCCGACCAAGACGAGCGGTTGAGCCGGATGAGATGTGCCAAGATTCTGATTCTCCGGTGGTTGCGAAAAACGGCGGCATCGCCTTCGGCATGTCGAGTGTTTTCGCAACCATCCGGGGCGCACGAGATTGGCGCGGATCGCCGGTGAGAATCGCTCATCTTCGGTACCATGCTCCTCGGAGGTACCATGGCTCTCGAGCGCATCACCATCACCATCGAGGACGACCTGCTCGATCGATTCGAGGAGCTGCTCGAGCGGCGCGATCTGGGCAACCGGTCCGAGGCGATCCGGGACCTCATCCGGCGGGCCCTGGTCGCCGACGAGATCAACCGCGACGACGGCGATGCCGTGGCCAGCCTGACGCTGATCTACGACCACGCCCAGCGCGAGCTGTCGGAGCGCCTGGTGGAGGCGGGCCATGCCCACCACGCCCGGGTTCTGTCGACGTTGCACGTCCATCTCGACCACCGGCTGTGCCTCGAGGTCCAGATCCTCCAGGGCCCGCCCGGCGAGCTGCGGATGTTCGCCGACCGGCTGCTCGGTCTGCGCGGCGTCAAGCACGGCGAGCTCGTGCTCAGCTCGACCGAGCTTTAGCCTGAAGTTCCCCGCTGTGTCGGCGCTGTTGAATCCGCGTAATTCCTTG
>CAZXMW010000137.1:0-3278 GCA_964641415.1 uncultured Thermoanaerobaculia bacterium
TGACCGTAGCCGCATCCGTGCCCCCGGGCTCGGTCTCGGGTTCGGATTCAGTCGTTCCATTCAAGGTCGTGGACGGTGGGCCAAGGCCCACCCTACGTCGAGCGCTCAGCCAGCAGGAAGGCCGCCGGCGCCCGAGCAGCGCGGTCTGTGTTCCTCCGGCTCCCTCCGCACGACCGCGCTGCGCGGGCGACGCTGGGCCGCGCTCGCCGGCAGGCGAGGGCGGAGCAGAAGGCCGGTGGTGTAGAACCGTTTCCGAATCCGTATCCGTATCCGTTTCCGAGTCCGTGGCCGGTCCCAATCGCGACGACAGCGAAACAGGTCCGCCTCGATCCCCGCGACGGGCGCGCCGAAGCGACCACCGTGGGGTCGCGGGTCGTCAACGACCCGCCTACGGGTGGGCGCCGGAGCGGTTCCGGATGCGGTATCGGGTTTGGATTCGGATGCGGATTCGGTGTCGGATTCGGATTCGGTGTCGGATTCGGATTCGGATGCGGTGTCGGATACGATTCCGCCTGCACCCCTCCTGTCACCCCGAGCGGGGAAGGCCGCCGACCGAGTCGAGGGGTTCCCTCCGGATCGGCAGCGCACGGCAGACACGCACGAAATGCTGCCCGGGCGACGCTGGCCCGCCTCCGCCGCCAGGCGGGGGCGGGGCAGAGGACCGATGTTGCAGGAAACCGCCGCGTCCCAGCGGTGTTACCCTCCGCGAGCGAGGGAGGCGACAGTGACCGACGAGGGAACCCGCATCGCGATCATCGGCGCCGGAATCACCGGGCTGGCAGCGGCCGAGTGGCTGGCCATCGACCACGGAGTGGACGACGTGCTGGTGCTCGACGCATCCGACCGTGCCGGTGGCAAGATCCGCACCGAGCGCGACCGCGGCCACACCGTCGAGTGGGGACCCCAGGGTTTCCTCGACAACGCCCCCGACACCCTCGAGCTGGCCCACGCGATCAACCTCGGCGACGATCTGATTCCGGCCGCCGACGCTTCGGCGGCGCGGTTCATTCTGCGCGGTGGACGGCTTCGCCGGGTGCCGACCTCGCCGTTCGCCTTCGCCGCATCGGATCTACTGCCCGTTTCCGGGCGGCTGCGGGTCTTCGGCGAGCCCTTCGCCCGTCGTCACCCGGGGGGCGACGAATCGGTGTTCGACTTCGCCCGCCGCCGGATCGGCCGACAGGCGGCCGAAATCCTCGTCGACTCCATGGTCACCGGCGTCTTCGCCGGCGACTCGACGCAGCTGTCCCTGGCCGCCACCTTTCCCAAAATGGCGGCCATGGAGGCCGAACACGGGTCGCTGACCAGGGCGCTGGTCGCGAAAATGCGCGCGGCGAAGCGCGATGGTCGCCACAGCGCCGGACCGTCTGGACCCGGCGGCACGCTCCACACCTTCGCTGAGGGAATGGAGCAGCTCCCACGTCGGCTCGCTGACCGGCTCGGCGACCGGTTGCGGCTGTCGACCCCTGCCCGTGCCCTGACCCGTGTGGACGGCCGCTTCGCCATCGTCACCGACGACCGCCGGATCACCGCCGACAGGGTCCTGCTGACCCTGCCGGCCGATGCCGCGGCGACTCTCCTCGACCGACTCGCGGCCGACGCGGTGGCGGCTCTCCGGGCGACGCCGACGGTGCCGATTGCCGTCGTGATGGCATCCTACGGCTCGACCGACGCCTTCGCCCGTGAGCTCGACGGCTTCGGCTTTCTGGTGCCGAGGGCCGAGCGCGCCGGCATTCTCGGCACCCTGTTCTGCCACTCGATTTTTCCGGACCAGGCGCCCGCCGGATCGGTCTTCCTGCGCACCATGCTCGGCGGCGCCCGCGAGCCGGCGCAGGCCGAGCTCGACGACGACCGACTGGTCGCCTCGGTTCGGGCCGCCCACGCGAGGATCTTCGGTTGCGACCCCGAGCCGTCCATGGTCTGGATCGCGCGCTGGCAAGACGGGATCTCTCAGTACACCCTCGGCCATCTCGATCGGGTCGCAGCGGCGGAATCCGCGGCCCGGGTTGCCGGCATCGAGCTCGCGGGCTCGCCCTACCGAGGAGTGTCGGTCAACGACTGCATCAAGCAGGCACGCGCCGCCGCCGCCCGTCTCCTCCAGAGCTCTTCAGTCTGAATTCCGAGTTCCAGTTGTTTCTGGACAAAATCGGGAAATTCGTCATTGAGAATTGAGAATTGACAATCCGAGGTTGCCAATTCTCTCGTGACTCGTACCGACCACGAGAGCGGCAACGACGAGCCAGACGATGACCGTGACGAGCAGCGGTCGGTCGGTGACGAGCACGCGGGTCGGGCTGCCTCCGAGCTCGTGGGTATGGAGCAGGTAAAGGTAGCGGAAGAGTCCGTAGAGGACGATCGGGACGGTCACCATCAAGCCCTCCGAACCGACCTTGGCGACAGTGTCCGGGGCCACGGTGTACAGGGTGTACGCCAGCACCGTCGCACCGAGAACCACACTGATCGCCTGGTCGACCAGACCGAGGGTGTAGTGGCCCAACACTTCCCGGTGCGAGCCGGCGCCGTCCCCGAGCAGCGCCAGCTCGGACCGTCGCTTGCCGAGAGCCAGGTAGAGCGCGAGCAGGTAGGCGCAGAGCAGCAGCCAGCGCGAGATCGGCACCGGGATCGCCACCGCACCGCCGACCACGCGGAGCACGAAACCGGCGGCAAGGACCAGAACGTCGATGAAGATCACCCGCTTGAGAATCAACGAGTACAGCACTACGAGACCGATGTACGACCCGAGGACCGCAGGAAACCACCCACCGAGGATCACGGCTGCCGCCATTGCGCCGGCGGCGAGCACCGCCGCGGCCGCCCACGCCGGCCCCGGCCCCAGCTCGCCGGCGGCGATCGGACGGAGACGCTTGATCGGATGGCTGCGGTCGGCGGACCGGTCGAGGATGTCATTGACCAGGTAGACAGCCGACGAAGCGGCACAGAACGCGGCCACTGCAGACAGGCTTCTGGCCCAGGCCGTCGGGTCGTCGAGCAGCCCGGAGAAGACGACCGGGGCGAGCACGAAGCCGTTCTTCAGCCACTGCTCGGGGCGCAGGCTGCGCAGCAGCGCGACAGGTGCCGAGGTCACGTGACGATTCTACAGCGGCCGTGGGGGCGTCCGAGTCCGAGTCCGTATCCGTATCCGTATCCGTATCCGTATCCGTTTCCGTTCCCGTGGCCGCATCCGTTTCCGGATCCGCCTGCCACGGCGGGCGCGCCGAAGCGACCACCGCCCTCCAGGGCCGGAACGGGCGCGTTGGGACGGACGTGCCGTCTTGACCATT
>CAZXMW010000138.1:0-3132 GCA_964641415.1 uncultured Thermoanaerobaculia bacterium
TGGCTGAATTATACCATGACCTTAAGCAACCGGAGACGCAGGAACTAAAAACTAATGTGATGCCTGCGATGCCTGCGATGACAACTCAAAACTCAAAACCAAAAACTGATGTGATGCCTGCGATGTGTGCGACGTTTGCGATGACAACTAAAAACTAAAAACTAAAAACTAATAAAAAGCGGTCCGGAGCCTGAAAATGTCCGAAAACAACATCACCGCACACCCCTCGCCTCCACCCCCTGCAGCAGCGCCTCATGGGTGGTACGCCATGCCGCCCGACGCCTGGTCCGGCGAGGACAGCGAGCCCGAGATCGACGTCATGGAGTACGTCCGTCTGATCTGGGCCAAGAAGTGGCTGGTGGTGGCGGTGCTCGTGGCGACGGTGGTCCTCGCCACCGCCTGGTCGCTGACCCGGACCAAGATGTACCGCGCGACCGCCAAGCTGACGATCCAGCCGGCACCGCAGCTCAGCCAGAACCAGTTCGACATGATGATGAGCTGGTGGCAGATGGACCGCTTCATCGCCGACCAGATCGAGGTCCTCAAGACCCGCCGGCTCGCCGGGCGCCTCGTCGACCGCCTCGGCCTCGACTCGCTGCCCGAGCTCGCCGGCGCCGACGCCGTCGGCATGGTGCTCGGCATGATCGAGGCCGAGCCGGTCGAGGAGTCCTTCGTCATCGACGTCTCCATGGTCAGCTCCGATCCCGAGCGCGCGGCGGAGTGGCTCAACCTGTACATCGACGAGTTCCAGAAGGCCAACATCGAGGCCTCCCTCGACCGCTCCCGCCAGGTCTACAAGGTCATCCAGGACCGCATGGCCCCGCTCGAGCAGCAGGTCGTCGAGGCCGAGGCCGCATTGATGACGTACCGCGAGCGCGACGACGCCGTGCTGTTCGCCAACGAGGATCAGAACGTCATCTCCGAGCAGCTCTCGACCCTGACCACCGAGTACGCCCAGGCCAAGGCCGACCGGATCCGGCTCGAGACCAAGATCAACGCCCTGCGGAGGGTCGGCCGGAACAACCTCTCGTACACGACCTTCGCCGAGGTGCTGCAGGACCCGACGGTTCTGAGTTTGGTGCAGGAGCGCAACGGGCTCGAAGTGACCCTCAACGAGAAGCTTCGCGAGCTCAAAGAGGGCCACCCCCAAATCAAGGACGTGCGCTCGTCGATGGCGACCGTCGAGCGGCGGATCGCCGACCAGGTCGAGGCGATCAAGGTCTCGCTCGAGACCGACTTCGACATCGTCAGCCGGCGCGAGCAGTCGCTGTACGAAAACATCCAGGCCCTGCGCACAGACTCAATCGAGGTCTCCAAGCAGCGCCTCGAGGCCGACCGGCTCGAGCGCGAGTACCAGCAGAACAAGCTCTTCCTCGAGGACATGCTGTCGCGCTCCAACGAGGCCAACATCTCGTCGACCCAGACCGTCAACAACATCCGGATCATCGAGCCGGCGGTGACGCCGCGCGGGCACTTCAAGCCGAACCTGCCGCGCACCGTCGCCCTCGCCACCGTTCTCGGCCTGTTCCTCGGCGTCGGCCTGGTGCTCGGCCTCGACTACCTCGACCAGACCATCCGCACCCCGGACCACATCGAGCGCTACCTCGGCCTCGAAACCCTCACCGCCCTGCCCAAGATCACAGAGGACAACACCCGCGTGCTGCGCGAGTCCTTCCAGTCGCTGCGCACCGCGGTGATGCTCGCCTCGCGCGGCGAGGGCTGCCACGTGGTGCAGGTGACCTCGACCACGCCGGCCGAGGGCAAGACCACCGTCGCCTACAACCTCGCCAAGGTCTTCGCCACCGGCGGCCACCGGGTGCTGCTCATCGACGCCGACCTTCGCAAGCCGCGCATCCACCGCATCATCAAGACCAAGAACGTCCGCGGCCTGACCTCGGTGGTGCTCGGCGAGCGCAAGGCGACCGAGGTGATCCACACCGTCGCCGACGTGCCCAATCTCGAGGTCGTCACCTCGGGCCCGCTGCCGCCGAACCCGCCCGAGCTGTTCGGCAAGCTGACCTTCAAGGGGTTGCTCGACGAGGCCCGCGAGACCTACGACTGGGTCATCCTCGACACCCCGCCCATCGCCTCGGTGACCGACCCGGTGATGTGCGCCTCCAACTGCGACCTCGTGCTGCTCGTCGTCGAGTACGGCAAGACCCGGCGCACGGTCATCCGCGAAGCGATCAAGACCCTCGGCCGCACCAACACCCCGGTCGCCGGCGCCGTGCTCAACCAGATCGACGTCGAGCGCGACCACTACTACTACTCGGGCTACTACAACTACTACTACCGCTACGGCTACTACGGCGACGACCCCCTCGCCCGCGCCAAAGCCCAAACCACCACCAAGGCCGGCTGACGGACAAATGAGCTGCATCAACCCCGGAATGTCCTGGACTCGAGACGCAGGGTGGGCCAAGGCCCATCGTCCCGGTCGACACGGGTCCTGGACCCGAGACGTAGGGTGGGCCTTGGCCCACCGTCCAAGCCCATCCGGGTCCCCGCCACCCCGACGACCTGGCGCGCCTCCGCTCATCATGAATCTCCCGGCCATCGAGCCCGACCAACCCTCATCCGGCGAGCCCGAGATGTCCGAGTCCGACGTAGGGTGGGCCTTGGCCCACCGTCCCGGTCGACACGGGTCCCCGCCACCCCGAGGACCTGGCGCGCTTCCACCCATCATGAACCTCCCGGCCATCGAATCCGACCAACCCTCATCCGGCGAGCTCGAGATGTCCAAGCCCGACGTAGGGTGGGCCTTGGCCCACCGTCCAAGCCGATCCGGGTCCCCGCCACCCCGAGGACCTGGAGCCACCACGGCCCCGGCGTCTGCTGCCTTGAATGTCCTGGACGGTGGGCTGAAGCCCACCCTACAGATGTCCGAGCCCGACGTAGGGTGGGCCTTGGCCCACCGTCCATGCCCATCCGGGTCCCCGCCACCCCGAGGATCTGGAGTCACCACGGCCCCGGCGTCTGCTGCCTTGAATGTCCTGGACGGTGGGCTCAAGCCCACCCTACAGCGCCGGCTCACCGTGGCGCGCTTCCACTCATCATGAATCTCCTGGCCATCGAGTCCGACCAACCCTCATCCGGCGAGCCCGAGATGTCCGAGCCCGACGTAGGGTGGGC
>CAZXMW010000139.1:0-3102 GCA_964641415.1 uncultured Thermoanaerobaculia bacterium
GCGCACACGAAACACCCCGCGACTGCGAAACTGTTCGTGCAACCGAATTCTCAATTTTGACTTGCCATCGCAGCGGTCTCCCCTGGCGTTGAAGACAACGTGCGATGTCATTGAGAATTCATGCTTTAGAATTGAGAATTCACCTGACGATGGTCGCCTCGACCGTGGCGACCAGATTGGCGAGCACATGCATGGCGACCGGCACCCAGAGCGAGCCGCTGCGCAGCCGAGCGACGCCGAGCACGATGCCGAAGACGAAGATCGTGGCGATCTCGTAGAACCCGTACTGAACGTGGATGGATGCCCAGAACAGGGCCGTGAGTACGACCGCGCTGGCGTCGCCCAGCGCGCCGCGCCGCAGCCCCTCGAGCAGGAATCCGCGGACGAAGAGCTCCTCGAAGAACGGCGCCGCGACGATGATCGCCAGCCACAGCATCGGTGCGAGGTCTGCGGTCTCGATCATGTCGGTCATGAACTCCGGAACGATCGGTTTGCCGAGCAGCCAGGTCAAAAGATCGCTGACGGCGATGAGACCGGCGACGGTGGCGAGCCAGCCCGTGAGGGCGGGAAGCGTGGGGCGAGCGAGCGCCAGGGCGTCGTGAAGTCGGGCGCCACGGCGCAGAGCCGTGAGTCCGAGCACCAGCGCCGAGCAGACCACCGCTGAGGCCAGGGTCGCCGCCGCCAGAACATCTCCGTTCATGATCACGGCTGGCGGTCCGGCTTCGGGACCTCGCACGTGCTGGCCCGAGGCGAGGGCCGGGTTCCAGGCGACGAGGACCACGGTCTGTACCGCCACGAAGACCGCGGCGATCAGCAACCCCCAACCGACCGTCGTCCACGGCGTCCAGAAGGGCGGCTGTTCCGGCCGCGGAGCCGGGTCCTGCACCGCGCCGAGAGAGGGGACGTCAGGAGTGTTCATCAGGGGTCGATTCCGACGCTCGCGGTCCGGCTCTCACTTCTGAAAGAACAGGTACGCCGCCAACCCGACCAGGATCACGGCGAAGAGCTTCTTGAACTGGCCTGTTGAAACGTGCTCGACGAGTCGTGCTCCGATCTGGGCGCCGATGATGCCGCCGACCCCGAGCAGGAGCCCGACCTTGAGGTCGACGTTGGCGAGCTTGTTGTGGGCGACCAGCGCCGACAGCGACACCACGAGGATCGTCACGAACGAGGTGCCGACCGCCTTTTGGGCGGGGTAGCCGAGGAACAGCAGCAGCGGGACGACGAGAAAGCCTCCGCCGAGACCGGTGAAGGCGGCGCCGACGCCGACCGCGATGCCGATGGCGGCGAGCAGCAGGGGGTGTGGGCTCAAGGGTTGTCTCCCTTCGGCGTGGGCGTCGCGACCGGCTTCGAGTCTACCCCGCCCGAGAGTGAAAGCGCGCGGCGCGGTAGAATGACACGGTGCGGCAATACGGCATCAACCCGCTGTGGAAGATCCTCCAACGCCCCCGGGTGACGACCGACGTGGTGGGCGAGGACATTTCGCGCCTCACCGTTTCGAGCCTCTGGACGCGGGCCCTCGGGTTCGAGGTGTCGGCTTACACGCTCGGCGGGCTGCTCGTCGACACCGGGTTCAACCACGCCAGAGGGTCGGTGCTCGCGGAGTTGGACGGCCACCGATTCAGCGCCATCTGCTGCACCCACAACCACGAGGACCACACCGGAAACTGCGCGGAGCTCGCCGCAATCCACGGCTGTCCGGTGTACATCCGCCACCACCGGCTGAGGTACGGCGAGGGGGTTCGTCGGCTCAAGCCCTACCGCGCCTGGTGGTGGGGGTCGCCGGGCCGCTTCGACGCCGAGGAGATGCCCGAGGAAATCACCGACGGTTCCCGAACGCTGCGCGCCCTGCCGGCGCCCGGCCACTCGATGAACCACGTCGCGCTGTGGGAGGAGGCGACCGGGACCGTGTTCACCGGCGACCTGTTCATCTCGCCGGGCGCGTCGGCGGTGATGACCCAGGAGAACCCCTACGACCTCGTCGATTCCCTGCGTCGGGTTGCCGCGGTCGAGCCGAAGCTCATGCTCACCGGCCACAACCTGGCCGTGCAAGACCCCACGCCCCGGCTGCGCACCAAGGCCGACCGGGTCGAGGCGGCGGCGGCGCGCGCCGTCGAGCTGCATCGCTCGGGAATGCCGGAACGCGCCATCGTGCGCGAGCTCTTCGCCAACGGCCGCCTCAAGGACCGCTGGCTCGAGCTGATGACCCAGGGCGAGTTCTCGCGGGTCAACTTCGTCCGCGCGGCGGTTCTCCATGCTCCTGACAGCCTGGGACGCGACGGGTGACGCGTAGAATGACGCGATGACGACGGTCGAAGAGATCCGCGGCGCCCTCGACGGGCACACGCCCCATCGACTCGAGCGCACCGACGGTCTCAAGGTCGCCGCGGTCGCGGCGGTGCTGTACCAGGCGCGAACCGATGTCGAGGTGCTCTTCATCCACCGCGCCGAGGATCCCGCCGATCCGTGGTCCGGGCACATGGCCTTCCCCGGCGGCCGCGTCGAGCCCGCTGATCGCCACCCGAGGGCGGCGGCGGAACGCGAGACCCTCGAGGAGGTCGCTCTGGATCTGACCGCCGAGGCCAGACTGCTCGGCCGGTTGTCGGACGTCGCCGCGGTCGGCCGCGGGCGACCCATGGCTCTGGTCATCGAGCCTTTCGTCTACGAGGTCGGTCGACGACCCGAACTCGTCTTCAACCACGAGGTGGCCGCCGCGATCTGGGTGCCCCTGGGCTACCTGCTCGACCGCTCGAAACGATCGACGATCGCGTGGCGCCACGGTGACATGGACGTCCAGCTGCCGTGCTACCACTGGGGCGACTACGTGATCTGGGGCCTGACCTTTGCGATGGTCGACGAACTCGTCTCCCTCGTCGAGGGCGGCGCCGGCCCCGGCCGGTGGCTCGACCCCCGCAATTAGTTCTCAGTTTTGAGTTTTGAGTTTCCATCGCAACGCCATTCATTGGCGCCGAAACCCAAGTGCGATGCCAACGAAGAACGAAGCAACAAAAACCACCAACCAAAAACTAAACTGAGAACTCAAAATTGACTAGTGCGCTTCATCCCAGTTGCGGCCGGTACCGATGTCGACGACAAGAGGGA
>CAZXMW010000140.1:0-2966 GCA_964641415.1 uncultured Thermoanaerobaculia bacterium
GGGGGGGGGGGGGGGGGGGGGAGAAAGTCAAGGGGTCAGCGAAAAATATTCAAGTGCCTCACGCCAACGGTCGCCGCCGGTGCAGACCTTGTGCCCCACCCGCGGCAGCGCGGCAAATGGAACCGCGAAGCGCGCGAAGCCATCGCATCGTCGCAATCTAACGCAGAGGCGCAGAGGCGCAGAGGCGCAGAGACATCGCACCGTCGCAACCACGAAGACACGAAGGCATCGCACACGAAGACATCGCACCATCGCATTCCAAAGCCATCGCAGACATCGCAGTTCAACGCGGAGACCGCGAACGACGCAAAGAAGCCATCGCAGCATCGCATTTGCGTTGGTTCCTGCGATGGTTTGCCGATCTCCAGCTACCGGAGCACCGCCTCGATCGACACGACCCCGGCCCACGGAGGGGTGATCGTCTGGCGACGATAATCCAGCTCGCCGGCGCTCATCGCACGCTGGTGGTCCGGGTCTTTCGAGAGCTGCCACGCGAGGGCCTCGAGTGGACGGGCTGGAAGGTGATGTGCCGTCCAGAGCCCATCCCGATCCGCCGCGATCTGGCTTTCCGTCAACCATGCCAACGTACCATCCTGAAACCGAAAACCACCGATCCAGAGCACCATCCGCGCGTACGGAACAGGCGTACCGCTCGGCTCGACCACCCGGACCGTCAGCGGGCCGGGCGGCGGCGGCAGACTCACGGGGACGCCTTCGGCCAAGTCCGCAGCCGGCGCGATGACGAGGCCGCCCCGCGGGTGCCGAGCCGCGAACAGCTCCGACGGCCGGTCGGTCTCCACCGACACCTGACCCCGCAGGTCGGCGACCGAGGTCCACCGAGGCCGCGGGGACCCAACGGGGATCAGCGCGACCTCTGCACCGGACGCCGGCGTCCCGTCCGACAGGACGATCGAAATTCGGGTGCCCTCCGACTCCCGCTCCACGGCGATGACGATTTCCTCTGTCTCCCGGTCGGACTCGTAGTCGATCGTGCGTCGAGTGGAACGATAGCCGACGGCTTGAACATGGATGTCGATCGTCGCCACGGGAACGGGAGGCAGCGTCATACGACCCGTCTCGTCGGTGGTCGTCGTGCGCCCCCCTCCACCCTCGCCAGACCAGCCGTACGAGACCTTCGCTTCGGGGATGCCCTTCCCAGTCGAGAGGTCCACGACGTGAACCTCTAACGACCGACCCTTCAGCTCGAGATCGAGATGATCGCCGTCGCGCAGAGGTGGGTTGTCGATGAGCCACCAGATCGGCTCGCCGCTCTCGACGGACACCAACGCGAACGGTTGCACGCTTTCCGAGAGAAGGACCGCCTCGAACTCCCCGTAATCATCCGTCACGAACTCGGCTGCCACCTCGACTCCCCGCGTCGAACGGCTCGTGAGGAAGCCGACGGACGCGTCAGCAGGGATGCCCTCGACCGCCACCGTGCCGGTGACGCGAACCGTGTCCGGCGCAAGGACGAGTCTGGCGTCACCTTGACTGAGGTCGGCGATTCCCCCGAACGTCCACGGGCCCACCGTGGCTTTCACATTCAGTTCTCTCGGAGGCAATCCGTCGATTCTCGCCTCGGTCGGAAATACGGGCTCAACCTCGATCGAGGAGAACGACTCCTCCCCGTCCCGCACGGAGAGAGTTGTCGGCTCACCGTCAAGCTCGGAGGGTAGAACCAACACGACATCGAGGTGTGGCCTGGCCTCCAAGCGACCCGAGAAGCTGGTGACCTCGCCACCGCTCAGGGTGACCTCACCGGAGGGTGCCCAGAAGGAGGGTGAGGCGACATCGACCGTCGCCGTTCCGGGTGGAAGGTCATACCAGATTGCATAGACTCTTGCGGATGACGGGACGAGAACATCCGGTGGTCGCTCTTTGGGATCCGCCGCAGTCCTCAGCACGACTGAGACATCGTCCTGTGACTGCGAGTGGATCCCTTCCGGGCGTTCATACCGGACAACAAGCTGTGCCCGATCTGTTCGAGAGGCCATCCTGTCCAGAACCGTGGTGCCACCTTCGACGACGTCCTGAGGCCTCGACACTCTCAGATATCGTCCGTTCGATGGGTCGACGATCGCCACGATCACGGCTCCGACGGGCATTTGAACACCCGCAGCGGCTTCGTCCACGGTGCACGTCCGGGCAAACTCGTTGTGGTAGTGACCCGATCGAATGTGTGCGCCGAGACTCAAGAGGCGCACTTCGGGTTCGCGAGGCGGATCACCCACAGACGCGGTCTGCACGATCGCGGTGCCCGCGGGACCGACCTCGATTCGAAACTCCCGGTTGGTCGCACCGCCGCTTTCGAGCCCCGGCCCGCGCAGGACCAGCCTCTGAGAGATCCGGTTCGGTCCCTCGACCCAGGCGTAGAACCCCCCCTGAGGAAGATCGACAGGTTCACCGCACGGGAGAACCAGAGGGGCCCACGCCGGGTCGAAGGGATCGAGGTGGAATCCGAACAGCTCAGGGGTCTCCACCGGCGTACCGGAATTGTCTGTTGCCGGCACCACCGTGATCTGAACAGCGAACGCAGTCGCCGCGGAAACGACGAGCACGAACAACGCGGCGACCGCCGTCAGGCGGCCGCCCGCGTGGTTTGCTTCCCGCATTGCCTTTGTGTCGGTTACCAAGTCGGCGGACCGTCGCAGCAGTTCGAACCCGTCACGGTACCGCAGCCCATCATGCACCAATAGCAGGCAATGTAAGGGTTCTGGGTTGCTACACAATAAAAGCCACCATACATGTACTCACAGCTTGCACCACACAGAACACACATACAGTGTCCGCTTCCCGGGCCGCCGCCCGCATCGGCATAGGCCACAGTAAGCGAGGCCAGCAACACGACCGCGACTATCATGCCGAACACTAGTTGTTTTCTCATTGCGTTTTACCTTCAAAATAAAATTAACCTCAATGACCAGACTGCCGGGCCTCGAGACAGATTCAAACGCCTGAACTGAATC
>CAZXMW010000141.1:0-2768 GCA_964641415.1 uncultured Thermoanaerobaculia bacterium
CCCCATCGCCACCATCAGCATCGCAATTACCGCCAGACCGAAGAACTCGAAGATGCTCTCGACCCAGATGTGGACTACGAACCAGCGCCAGTAGTCGGCGACCGTGAGGTGGGTGCCACGGCTGAACAGAAGGCCGAAGGCGAAGAAGAAGACCACCAGTACCGCGGATCCGACGTAGAACTTGACCAGCGAGCCGAAGTGAGGGTCTTTGGCCTTGAGACTGCCACGGCCCACCGCCCGGGCGACGATCGCAAGCCAGAACACCAACCCGACGAGCAGCAGGATCTGCCAGAACCGTCCGAGCTCGAGGTACTCCCACCCCTGGTGGCCGAACCAGAACCAGAGATCGCCGAATCCGCCGTAGATTCCCACCACTTGACCCACGAGGGACCCCACGGCGACCAGGATGATGGCCGCGAAGAGCAGCTGCACGAGCAGCCCCTGCCTCTTCGGCTCACGGCCGCCGACGATCGGCGCCAGGTAGACAGACGACGCCACCCAGGTCGTGGCGATCCAGAAGATCGCGAGCTGCAAGTGCCAGGACTTGGCCCAGCTGTAGGGGATCATCTTGCCGACGAACGCGAGGAAGAAAGTCCCGGGGTGGACCGTGTAATGGGCAAGGAGGCCGCCGAAGGTAGTCTGCACAAGGAACAGCAGGATCACCACCAAGAAGAACTTGGCGGCCTTGAGCTGGCTCGAGGTCAAGGGGGCGTCCACGAGCCGCTCCGTCAGGGCGACGCCCCGGGCTTCGCCGTACCACAGCTGGTCGCGGTGGACCCAGTAGATGAAGAGACCGAGGGTGATGAACAGCGCGAGAATGCCGGCGATCGACCAGATGTAGGTCTCCGCCGTTGCGATGTTGCCGATCGAGCGGTCGGGCGGCCAGTTGTTGGTGTAACTGTAATCGCTGCCCGGTCGGTTGGCTGACGCCACCCAGGCGGTCCAGAAGAAGAACCGGCCGATCTGCTCGCGCTCTTCCGCAGTTGGAACAGTTCCCGGCAGGAACCCGTAGTCCGAATCGCCCTCACCGAAGGTCCTCTCCCACAACCGCTGGTTCTCGGCAAGGGCTGCGACCTGAACGGAGCTCAGCTCGAGGCGGTCGAGCGCCTCGTCGTAGCGGTTGGCCTTGACCTCGCGCTTCGTCCGCAAGTCGACTACGTCTTTGTCCTCGCCGACGAGCGCCTTGTACGGCCTCTGGAAGGCCTCGGCGGCGAGCTGTCCGCGAACCGACTCTGCGATCAGGTGCAGGGCGACTGCGGAGAACTCCATGCCGCGTTGGGAGCCGTGGCCCCAGACGCTGCCGTGATCCATCAAACCGTAGCGTTGGTAAACGCCTTGACCGGCAAAAATGTCGGCTTCGGTGAACAGCACCTCACCGCCGGGTCCCACGACCTCGCCAGGATACGGAGGCTTCTCGCGGTTGGCGAATAGCCCGCCGACCAACAGCCCTCCGAGTGCAACCACGAAACTGATGATCGCCGCCCACTTCAGTTTTTCTATCGACATGCGCTCCTCCTCCTTCGTGTCATATGGCGCGGCCTTGCTCCGGCATGGCCGTCGAGAGGGCCCGGCCACCCGCCGTCGATCGCGGCCTCGGATCGGAGTCGTCCATGGCGCTGACCACTGTCTGACCGTCTTCGTCGAAGCGCCGTGACGTGGGCCGCCCCGGATCTGAGCGCGTCAGTCATCGCGGTCCCCATACATGGCGAGGTCGCAGATCCGAGTCTCGGCCACCATCAGCGCGAAGCGGTCGCGGATCGCCTCCCAGTGCGGATGCAGCGGGCACGGCTGCTCGGCGTCGCAGGACGGCAGGCCGAACGCGCAGTCCGCGCGGTCGACGCTACCGGCACCGTCGAGAGCGACCAGAACCCTCCGGATCGGCAGGTTGAGCGCCTCCGGCCGGAGCACGAAGCCGCCGTGCCACCCCTTCTGGGAATCGACCACCTTCGCCTTGCGGAGCTGGTTGAGAATCTTCGACAGGTGGTTCCGAGGGATCCCGGTCGCGCCGGCAATCTCGTTCCCACGTACCAGCTCGCCCCGACGATCGACAAGGTACCCGAGGATATGCAGCGCGTAGCGGGAGGTCTGGCTGATCATTCAACCACTCACAGGATCAATATATGCAGAAAGAATCACTCGTGTCAACGACCCCTGATTGTGAGATGACGTTTCGCGGCGGACTCGAGCGGCGGCTTCTGACGAGCGGGCCAAGGATCCTTCGTCAACGGGCGCGCTCTGACGGTGCCCGACGCGAACCGTCGAGGATTGCCACGCTCTCCTGGAGATGGTTGTCGAGGGGTGGCCCGGCGCCGAAGGGCGGCTCAAGGTGGTCCGCTAAGGACCGCCTGTGCCGGGCGCCTCGGGCGCCGCCTCTTCAGTCGATGCGAGGTTCCGGATCGAGGTGTCCGAGATCATCGCGAGAAAGCGGCTTCGAACCTGTTCCCACTGATCGTGGAGCGGGCAGGGATGCTCGACGTCGCAGGAGGGAAAACCGAACGCGCAGTCGACTCTTTCTACGCTGTCAACTCCGTCGATCGCAATGAGCGCATCACGCAGCGGCCTGTCCAGCGCGCTGTCGCGGAGCCTGAAGCCCCCGTGCCAGCCGCGTCTCGCCTCAACGAAACCCGCCCTGCGAAGCTGGGCCATGATTTTGGACAGGTAGTTGGCGGGGACCCCGGTCAGCTCCGCGATGTCCTCCCCTCGAACCTGCTCGCCGGGGCGCGAGGCGAGGAAACCGAGAAGGTGCAGAGCATAGCGGCTGGTCTGAC
>CAZXMW010000142.1:0-2708 GCA_964641415.1 uncultured Thermoanaerobaculia bacterium
CCACATGATCAAAGGCACTGACCCCGCCCTTACACAGTTCGCCGGACACGGCCCGGGACCCGCGCGGGAAATTCGGGCGCCCACGGCTCCGCATTCGGGTCCACCTCGACGAAGATGACCGGATCGATCAGTCCGTTCCCGATCATCTCATCGAGCTGCTCGTGGTGGTAACCGGGTTGTGATGACAGCCAGGCTCCCGGCCCGCCGGCCATCCAACTGCCGATGTGGTAGATGACCGGATAGGAATCGCTGGAGCTCTCATATCCGTCGGGGAGGTAGACGAGGACGGATCGCTCCATTCCCAGCGCGTCCGAGTAGAACGTGACCTCCTCGACCGTGCCGGCGGCCCACACCGGGACCGACACAACAAGAAGCAGCGCCAAGATCGCACACGTTGTTGTTCGTTTCACACCACACCTCCTCCGTGGTTCGCACCTCGCAGGACTTCGTCTCGCGGGTGCCCGGGCGCCGGCGGACCCGGCCGGCGCGGTTCGTCGAGCCATGGCGGGTTGTCGATTTCAATGTGGTGCGGTGACAGGCCGGAGTCCCAAAGAAATGATAAAAGAGTTGCAAAATCCGAGCCGGAGCTCGGCGATACAAATTGCGGGAGACCTGAATCGGACGCGGACGCGAACGCGGGCGGCCTTGAGACTCGGTGCCGGAAGCCGTAGGATTGGGCCCGCCGCACACCGCGCGTTGGGAGGTCGTCATGCGTGCCCGTTCACTCGTCATCGCTTTCGTGTTCATGCTCGCGCTCGTCGCCGTGCCGTGGGCCATCGCCCAGGATGAGGCGCCGCCGCTCGAGCCGGAGAACCTGCTCGAGTGGAACAAGAGCCCCGCCGCCTTCCTCATGACCAAGGGCGAGGAGAAGGCCTGGAAGAAGATCTCGACGGAGGCGGAGGCGCGCGACTTCATCGAGCTGTTCTGGGCCAAGCGCAACCCGGACCCGAAGAGCTCGTTCAACCCGTTCAAAGCCACCGTCGAAAACCGGGTGCGTTACGCCGACGAGCAGTACTCCCACGACAAGGGGCGCGGGGCCCTGTCCGATCGGGGCAAGGTGCTCCTTCTCATGGGACCGCCGCACGCGTCGGAGAACCGGTTCCCCACGCAGGTGCTCGAGACCGTCGATGACAACGCTGCGGGCACCGACGAGGTGCGGGCCAACGCGAAGCTGTGGCTCTACGATCCACAGCAGCTGCCCGACGGATTCAAGGTTAAAGGGTCGCGGCTGCTCTTCATCTTCTACGAGGAGAAGGCCGAGTCCAACTACTTCACCCTCGACCGGTCCCACCAGGAGGCGACCATGGGGCTGCGGGCCATGTCGCGGGCGCCCGAGGTCTACGTGCTCCACCCCAAGCTCACCGAAGTCCCCAGGCCGGTATCGGTGCCTGAGGGCGACAGCCCGACCGCGGCCCAGCTTGCCTGGCTCGACGTCGACCCGGCGCCGCTCGACGATCAGCTCAAGACGGTGGCCACCATGGCCGTGGCCGACGCCGGCAACCGACCGCTGTGGCTCCACCTCGAGCTGCCAGACGACGCGCCGGCCCTCGACACCCTCGCCGGCCGCGTCCTCGACGCCGACGGTGCGGTCGAGAGCACGTTCCAGCTCGCGGCCGAGCCCCTGGACGCCCCTTTCGGCACCGCGTACCACCTGGTCTTCCCGCTCAATCCGGGCAGCTACACCGTCGAGGTGGCAGGCGCCTCCGGCGGTGCGGCGCAGATCACCTGGTCCGACCGGGTCGAGGTGCCGGCCGCGCCCGCAGAGGGCGCCTGGATGACGCCGCTCATGCTCGCGCTCGGCTTCACCCAGGACGCGGACTGGAAGCTCGGCTACCCCTTCGCCTACGGCTCGCTCCACATCATGCCGTTGACCGCGACCTCGGTCAGCAACGCCAAAGAGCTGAGCTACTTCGGCCACATCATCCGGCCGGGGCTCAACGACGCCGGCGAGCCCGAGCTCGAGGTCAAGGTCACTTTCAGGATGGACGGCAAGCTCCTCGGGCGTCCGTTCACCATGAAGCTCGGGGCGGTCAAGATCGCCGACGATCTCTACGTCTTCGCCAACGGCATCAACCTCGCGGCGCTGACCCAGACCGGCACCTACGAGATCGAGTTCGAGGTTGAGGACACCATCGCCGAGGTGAGCGCCGAGCGCACCGTCGAGCTCGAGGTGGTGGTCGAGTAGTCCCGCGTCGCGACCCAGGCAGGCCCGCGAGAGCGATTGCTGCTGCACGGTCCCCGGCCCGGCGTCGGTTTGGACTATGGTCGGGTGGCGACGAGGCGCGGGCACGCAAGCAGGAATGCTTGCGGCTCCAAGGTCACCGGGAGGGCGTCGGTTTGGACGAAGCTCTTGTGGCGACGAGGTGCCCGAACGCCGCGGGCACAATGGACATTTCTACGAGCTTTCTAGTTCTTCGGTTTGGTGCCGCTGTCTTCAGAATTCTGCTCGATGCTGCATTCCGAACCGCCGGTTCGGGGGTTGGGCACGGCTCACGTGCCGACGCCGAGCTTGGGCAGGATGACGTACTGCAGCGCCACCCAGACCACCAGGAAGCCCACGATGATCAGCAAATCATTCATCTTCTTGGAACCGAAAACCTCTCGGGAAAGACCCATTGTTGGTCATTCTCAACTCTTCATTGTCAATTCTTAGTCTGAAGTTCCCCGCTGTGTCGGCGCTGTTGAATCCGCGTAATTCCTTGTAGGAA
>CAZXMW010000143.1:0-2687 GCA_964641415.1 uncultured Thermoanaerobaculia bacterium
GTTTCTAGATTCGGTCTGCCTGCTTGACAAGCGCCTTCTAATGGGTGGCACCGATAGACACCGATATGGCACCGATACCCACTCGAGGCGCTCCGCGAAGCCGGGCAGGCGCTCGAGCAGCTCCGGATCGAGCACCTCGACCGCGAACAGCGGGATCAGGCCGACCATCGATCGCACCCTGAGCACCTCGCGGCGGTTGTCCGGAAGGTGGAGGACGTCGTAGTAGAACTCGTCCTGCTCGTCCCACAGCCCGAGCCCCTCGCCGGCGAGGGAGGTCATCGCCTCGGCGATGTGCAGGAAGTGCTCGAAGAACTTGGTCGCAATGTCCTCGTAGACCGGGTTGTGCAGCGCCAACTCGAGAGCGATGCGCATCAGGTTCAAGGAGTACATCGCCATCCAGCTGGTGCCGTCCGACTGGTGGATATGGCCGCCGGTGGGCAGCGGCGCGGAGCGGTCGAAGACGCCGATGTTGTCGAGACCGAGAAAACCGCCCTCGAAGACGTTGCGGCCCTCGGGGTCCTTGCGGTTGACCCACCAGGTGAAGTTGAGCATCAGCTTGTGGAACACCCGCTCCAGGAAGACCAGGTCGCCGTCGCCGCCGCGCCGGGCGCGGTCGATCTGGAACACCCGCCAGGTGGCCCAGGCGTGGACCGGTGGGTTGACGTCGGAGAAGGCCCACTCATAGGCCGGCATCTGGCCGTTGGGGTGCATGTACCACTCGCGGGTCATGAGCACCAGCTGCTGCTTCGCGAGCTCGGGGTCGACGAGGGCCAGCGGCAGGCAGTGGAAGGCGAGGTCCCAGGCGGCATACCAGGGGTACTCCCAGGTGTCCGGCATCGAGATGACGTCGGCGTTGTTGAGATGGCGCCAGTGCTCGTTGCGGCCGTGCCGGCCCTCGGCCGGCGGCGGTGGTTGACCGGGGTCGCCGTCAAGCCACCGTTCGACGTCGTAGAAGTAGAACTGCTTGGACCACAGCATGCCGGCGAGGGCCTGCCGGTGGACGCGGCGCGCGTCCTCGCTCTCGATCCCGGCTTGGAGCTGGTCGTAGAACGCGTCGGCCTCGGCGCGGCGGGCGGTCACCAGCTCGTCGAAGTCGGCAAAGGATGCCGGACGAGGAGCATCGGACAGCCTGACCCGGACCACGGCCGACTCACCGGCCGGCACGCTCAACCGGTACCACGCCGCCGCCTTCGTGCCCACCCCTTCCGGGTTGGCCGCCTCCGACATGCCGCCGGCCACCGCGTCGTTGACGCCGTCCTTGAAGAATCCGACCGCACCCTCGATCCCGTCGAGCCGCGAGTGGTTGGTCTCGTTGTCGCAGAACAGCAGCTGCGGCGCGCCGTCACAGTCCAGTCGGCGCCGGCCGAACTCGTCGTGCGCCGCCACGATCGCGCCGTCCCGGGCCGCAAGCGCCGGCTTCGCGGCGTCGGGCTCGAACGCCCAGGTGTTGCGGAACCACAGCGTCGGCAGGATGTGGATCGCGGCCGCCTCCGGCCCGCGGTTGTGCGCCGTGACCTTGTACAGGATGTCCTCGGGCGACGCCTTGGCGACCTCGACCTCGACGTCGAAGTAGCGGTTGTCCTCGAAGATTCCGGTGTCGAGGAGCTCGAGCTCGGGATCGAGCTTGCCGCGGCGGCGATTCTCCTCGACCGGGCGCGCGTACGGGTACTCGTCCTGCGGGTACTTGTAGAGCATCCGCATGTACGAGTGGGTCGGCGTCGAGTCGAGGTACCAGTAGAGCTCCTTGACGTCCTCGCCGTGGTTGCCCTCGTTGCCGGTCAGGCCGAACATCCGCTCCTTGAGGATCGGGTCGCGGCCGTTCCACAGCGCGAGCGCGAGACACAGCCGCTGCATGTCGTCGCTGACGCCCGCGATGCCGTCCTCGCCCCAGCGGTAGGCGCGGCTCCGGGCGTGGTCGTGGGGCAGGTACTCCCACGCGGTCCCGTCGGCGCTGTAGTCCTCGCGCACCGTCCCCCACTGGCGCTCCGCGAGGTAGGGCCCCCAGCGTCGCCACTTTTTTCTGCCCCGGTCGGTATCTCGCAGTCGTTCTCGCTCATGATCCATCGGCAGCCTCCTCGTTCATCGTTGGCACTGGCGGATGACATCGTTCAGGCGGGCGCATCGCCGGGCCGGGCGTTCGGCGTTACTGACGGCCGGGTGACTGATCGTCCGGGCCCACGGTCGTCGGTCCTGGTCAGACGGGCCTCACAGAAGGAGAGTCCTGCGGGCCTCGAAATCGTTACGCGGTTCCTCGCGGCTCTGGTCGCCGGACGTGCAGTCACGCCAGGACCCGGTAAACGTGCCATGCAACGAATCGCCCATGGGTGCCTCGATCGGGACATCTCGGCAGCCGCCCGCAACAATGAGTGATTGCGAAGGGTAGAGATCCTGATCTCGAGTCACCTGGAAAGACAACGACGGGTGACCGCCAAACAGAATCAGTCGAATGCTGCGTGACCACTTGGGAGGCACTGGCGTGAATCATCGATCCAGACCGAGACCCCAGGCTATGGATCTGACGCCCTGTGCAAAGCCGGCCCTTCGGAAGGGCCACCTTCCCACAGGGCTTGGAAATCCCGCGGCGGGTTTCCCACAGCTCCACAGTCTCGACGACGGGGAGGTCCATATTCTCAGACCTGCGTCTCCGGTTAGGTCAGGTTTGACTGAATCAAGCATGTTTTGGCCGA